>NZ_MECL01000057.1 GCF_014596445.1 Streptomyces sp. CBMA29
CCGGCGCCGCGGGCCAGCCCGCCTCCGTCAGGCGTGCGTGCAGGACCGTCGCGAGCAGGGGGTGCGGACCGAGGGGGGCGGCGATCAGGCCGCGCGGGCGGGGCGCTCCCGCCAGGGCCCGCGGGAGGTCGTGCTTGACGTGGTGCCCGCGGCCGAGGAGCAGTGGCACGAGGACGGCGTCGCCGCGCAGTACGGCGAGGGCGTCGGTGAGCAGCGGCTCGTTCAGCTCGATGTGGCCGAGCCGGACGTCGAGACCCGGCCGCCGGGCCCGTACCCGCTCCAGCAGTTCCCGTACGGTGCGCGGCGCGCGTGGGTCCCGGCTGCCGTGGGCGACGGCCACCAGCGTCGGTCGGCCCACGGGCAGCGGCTCCCGGGGGGCGGGGTGGAGGGTGGCGGGGTGGAGGGTGGCGGGGTGGAGGGTGGCGGGCTCCGTGCGCGAGTTCACCGCGAACCCCCCCTTCTTTGCCGCCCTTCCGCGGCTCCATGGCCACCGGCGAACCCCCCTGCGCGAGCACGGGACAGGGCTCCGGTGTGCGGCTGGCTCATAACGTGATCCTGACGTGCCCGGGTTGCCTCGTCGTTCGCGCAGGCGCAACAGCCGGTTTCGGTGCTCTCACCCGGCCGCGGGTCCGCTGTGAGGCCACCGGCCGCCGGAGACGCGCTCGCCGGAGAGCAGCAGCTCACGGGCGGTACGGTCGGCCGCGAAGTACACCCAGGCGGGGGCCGGTCCGCCCGCGGTGCGCACGGGCGTACGGCGGCGCTCGTAGAGGTTGGCGGGATCGCCCGGCGCGTACTCCTCCAGCCGGTCGAGGTCGGCGAGGACGTCCGCGTACGCCTCGGGGCCGACCGCCGTCAGCGCCCCGTGGACGACGCCCCCGCCCGCCGGGTCGGGGACGGCGTACGGGTAGCCGGGGCCGTGGAAGAGCAGCGCGCCGGGCAGTTCGGCCGGTGTCCAGGTCAGGGCCCGGCCGCGCAGCACGCCGTGGTTGCGCCCGCCGGGCAGCAGCGTGCCGTAGAGGAAGAAGGGGAGGCGGGGGTCGGTCACGCGGGCGCTCCGGGGGGCGTTGTCAGTGGTGGGTCCTACTGTGATCCATAACGCAACCGGGCGGGGGTGTCCGGCGTCGGTCACGGAGGGGGCACGGGTCGGCGAGGGGCGGGTGCGATGACGGGTCAGGGGGTGGACGGTATGACGTGGGCGCGGACGTGGGGGGCGCGGGTCCGGGGGTGGACACCGTCATGGGCGCGGTTGCCGCGCACGCGGCGGGGGTGGCGGCGGCTGCTGCGGTGGAGCGTGGCCGTGTGCGTGCTGGCGCTGCTGCCCGCGACGTGGCTGCGGCTGGCCGACGGCGGGCGCGTCCGCACGCTGGCCGACGTGCCGAAGGAGCCGGTGGCCGTGGTCTTCGGCGCCGGGCTCTGGGACGGGAAGCCGTCGCCGTATCTGGCGCACCGGCTGGACGCGGCGGCGACGCTGTACCGGACGGGCCGGATACGCGTGGTGCTGGTCACCGGCGACAACAGCCGTACGTCGTACGACGAGCCGGGCGCCATGCGCACCTACCTGGCCGCGCACGGCGTTCCCGCCGACAAGGTCGTCCTGGACTACGCGGGCTTCGACACCTGGGACTCGTGCAGCCGCGCCAAGCGGGTCTTCGGGGTCGACCGGGCCGTCCTGGTCAGCCAGGACTTCCACATACGCAGGGCCCTGGCGCTCTGCGAGGCCGCCGGGATCGACGCCTACGGAATAGCCGTCGACGAGCCGCACGACGCCACCTGGTACGCGGGCGGCGTAAGGGAGTTGCTGGCCGCGGGCAAGGCGGCGGCGGACGTGGTGATACGCCCGAACCCGCACTTCCTGGGGCCGCGTGAGCCGGGGGTCGCACGGGCCCTCACAGCGGGCGGGCCCGCGCGCTGAGGTGAGTGTGGCCGGGGCGTAACGGCCGCGGGCGGCGGGGGGAAACACGGGCCGCGCAGGGTGGCCGAATGAGCATTCCAGTACGTGGAGCGGGGGATTCGGCCGGGGGTGTCTCCGTGCACGGGGGCGAGTCCGGGGGCGGGGGCGAGTCCGGGGCCGTTTCCGGGGGCGGGGCCCAGCCTGAATCCGGGGCCGGTGGGGTCGACACGCACTGTCCGTACTGCGCGTTGCAGTGCGGGATGACGTTGCGGGCGGGGGCGGACGGACCGGAGGTGGTGGAGCGGACGGCGTTCCCGGTGAACCGGGGGGCGCTGTGCGGCAAGGGCCGCACCTCGGCCGAGGTGCTGTCCACGGCGGTGCGGCTGACCGGGCCGCTGGTGCGGGGCGCGGACGGCGCGTTGGCGCCCGCGAGCTGGGAGGAGGCGCTGGACCGGGTCGCGGCGGGACTGCTGCGGGTCCGGGCGGAGCACGGGCGGGACGCCGTGGGCGTGTTCGGCGGGGGCGGGCTGACCAACGAGAAGGCGTACGCGCTCGGGAAGTTCGCCCGGGTGGTGCTGCGCACCTCGCAGATCGACTACAACGGCCGGTTCTGCATGTCGTCGGCGGCGGTCGCGCACCAGCGGGCGTTCGGCCTGGACCGGGGGCTGCCGTTCCCGCTGGCGGACGTGTCCGCGACCGGGTGCGTGATCCTCGTCGGCTCCAACCTGGCCGACACGATGCCGCCCGCGCTGCGTTACCTGACCGAGCTGAAGCGGAACGGCGGGACGCTGATCGTCGTGGACCCGCGCCGCACCAGGACCGCGGAGCAGGCCGACCTGCACCTCCAGCCGCGGCCCGGCACGGATCTGGCGCTGGCGCTCGGCCTGTTGCACCTGGTGGTCGCCGAGGGACGGCTGGACACCGGCTTCATCGCCGGGCGGACCGCGGGCTGGGAGCGGACGCTGCCCGCGGTGATGGCGCACTGGCCCGAGCTGGTGGAGCGGATCACCGGAGTGCCGGTGCCTCAACTGCGGCGCGCGGTCGCGCTGTTCTGCGACGCGCCGGAGTCGATGGTGCTGACCGCGCGCGGCCCCGAGCAACAGGCCAAGGGCACCGACACCGTCAGCGCCTGGATCAATCTGTGCCTGGCGACCGGCCGTGCGGGCCGCCCGCTGTCCGGTTACGGCTGTCTGACCGGGCAGGGCAACGGCCAGGGCGGGCGCGAGCACGGCCAGAAGGCCGACCAGCTCCCCGGTTACCGCAAGCTGGACGACCCGGCGGCGCGCGCCCACGTCGCCGCCGTCTGGGGCGTCGACCCCGACGACCTGCCGGGGCCGGGCCGCAGCGCGTACGAACTGCTCGACGCCCTCGGCCGTGACGTGCACGCGCTGCTGCTCATGGGCTCCAACCCGGTGGTGTCCGCGCCGCGCGCCCGGCACGTCGAGGAGCGGATCGCCGCGCTGGACTTCCTCGCGGTCTGCGACGTGGTGCTCTCCGAGACGGCCGCGATGGCGGACGTGGTGCTGCCGGTCACGCAGTGGGCGGAGGAGACCGGCACCACCACCAATCTGGAGGGCAGGGTGATCCTGCGCCGCAAGGCGGTCGACCCGCCGCCGGGGGTACGGAGCGACCTGGAGGTGCTGGGCGCGCTCGCCGGCCGGCTGGGCTGCGAGAAGGGTTTCCCCGCCGACCCGGAGGAGGTCTTCGAGGAGTTGCGGCGCGCCTCCGCCGGCGGCCCGGCCGACTATTCGGGCATCAGCTACCGGCGCATCGTCGCGGAGGACGGCGTCTTCTGGCCGTGCCCGCGGGACGGCGCGGAGCGTACGGAGACGGGTGAACCCGCGGGCACGCCACGGCTGTTCCTCGACCGGTTCGCGACGCCGGACGGGCGGGCCCGGTTCACGGCCGTGGAACACCGGCCCTCGGCGGAGGAGCCGACGCCGGAGTATCCGTACTACCTGACCACCGGGCGGGTGCTCGCGCAGTACCAGTCGGGCGCGCAGACCCGGCGGGTGCGGGAGCTGAACGCGGCGGCGCCTGGGCCCTTCGTCCAGCTCCATCCGCGGCTCGCGGCCCGGCTCGGCGTCGGCGAGGGCGAGCCGATCGCCGTCACCAGCCGCCGCGGCCGGGCCGTCGCGCCCGCCCGCCTCTCCCCCGCGATCCGGCCCGACACCGTCTTCATGCCCTTCCACTGGCCGGGCGAGGGCCGGGCCAACACGCTGACCAATCCGGCGCTGGACCCGGCGTCTCGGATGCCGGAGTTCAAGGTGTGCGCGGTGCGGGTGGAGCGGGTGGAGCGGGTGGAGCGGGCCTGAGCCGTACACCCCGGGCCCCTCCTTCTGTAACCGGTGCATCCAGTGCATCCATTGCATGCAATGGATGCGGAAGCTAGCCTCGCCGTGTGCAGCAGACCGATTCCGCCCGTGCACGGCTGCGTGACCTGATCATGGACGGCGCCTACGCGCCGGGCCAGCGGCTCACCGAGACCGAGGTCGCGCTGTCGCTGGAGATGAGCAGGACGCCGGTGCGCGAGGCGTTCCACGCGCTGGTCGCCGACGGGCTGGTCCACTCGGCGGGGCGCGGTGTGCGGGTGGTCGCGCTGGACGCGGAGGCGCTGCGCCACACCTACCAGGTGCGAGCCGCCCTGGAGGCGCTCACCGCCGAGCTGGCCGCCGGGCGCCAGGCCGAGGGCCGGATCGCCCCCGCCGACCTGGCCGACCTGGTCCGCGAGGCGGACCGTACGGAAGAGGCCACGCTGGCCGGCCGCCTCGCCGAGGCCGTCGCCCACAACCGCCGCTTCCACGGCCGGATCGCCGTACTCGCCGCGAACCCCGTGGCGCTCGCCTCGCTCGACCGGTTGTGGGACCAGATCCTCGTCTCCACCCGCGCCTCCCTCGACCCGCCCCACCGGCCCGCCCAGGTCAACGCCCAGCACCGGGAGTTGCTGGCCGCGATCACCGGGGGCCGGGCGCGCGAGGCGGCCGAGGCGGCCCGCCGCCACGTCCTGGACACCTGCGGCGCCCGATTCACCGACTGAGCGACCCGAAGGGACATCGAGCCATGCCGTCAGCCCGTCAGCACTCCTACGAGACCGAGGTCGTCTGGACCGGCAACCGCGGCACGGGCACCAGCTCCTACCGTGACTACGACCGTACGCACGAGGTCACCGCGGCCGGGCTCCCCGCCATCTCCGGCTCCGCCGACCGCGCCTTCCGCGGTGACGCCGACCGCTGGAACCCCGAGCAGCTGCTCCTCGCCGCGCTCTCCCAGTGCCATCTCCTGTCGTACCTCCACGTCTGCGCCGTCAACGGCGTGGTCGTCACCGGCTACACCGACCACGCGACCGGCACGATGCGGGAGACCGGCGACGGCGGCGGCCACTTCGCCGAAGCCGTACTCCGGCCCGCCGTCGAGATCGCCTCCCCCGCGATGGCCGCCGCCGCCCAGGCCCTCCACGAGGAGGCCCGACGGCTGTGCTTCATCGCCAACTCGGTGAACTTTCCGGTGCGGCACGAGCCGTCGGTGACGGTCGCCTCCGGCGGCGCGGACACGAATACGGGTCCGGGTACGGGTACGGGTACCGCTGCCGGTGCGGAGCCGACCGGCGAGTGACGGCTACGCGTCCTCAGCGTCCTGGGCGTCCTCGGTGCCGTCGTCCGACGTGCTGACGGTCACCGTGTACACGCTCGCGCCCGGCAGGCCGTCGTCGACGAACTCGTCCGCCGGCCACAGTTCGAGCGCCCGCGCGGCGGCGGCGCGGATCGCCGTGCCGTCGAGCCCGGCGCGCTGCTCGTCCACTCCGATGTCGGGCCAGGTGCCGACGAGCGTCACCGGGCCGTCCGGCGGAAGCGGGGAGATCCACAGGTCCTGGTCCCAGCACAGTGCGTTGCCACCGCCTCCCCCGGCCTGGATCCGCAGCAGGTCCTCGTCCCGCGGACCCTGGAACCACATCGGCAGCCCCTGGCCCGTCGCCGCGCGCCGCCCGTCGGCGTACTCGATGCCGAGGCGCAGTCCGGTGTTCCGGTCCTCCGCCTCGAAGGGATCGGCATGCCGGTACCGCGCCGCGAACGGCCCCGGCGTCCGGCCCGCCCCCGCCCCCGCCTCCCTGCGCACCACCCGTACCGCGCAGGCGAACCCATTCGGATACGCCCGCACCGAGCCGAGCCACACCGCCGCGTCGGCGGTCCGCACCACGATCACCTCGCCGGGGGCGGACGCGGGCAGCACGTGCTCCGGCTGCTCCCACGGATCGCGGCGGCGCCGCTCGGGCGTCTCCGGCAGGGGTGGCTCGGGAAACCGCTCGAAGAAGGTCATCCCGTCACCGTCGCACCCCGCTTCCCCCACCCGCCCGCCCGGAATCGGCCATGCCACCCCCGTTTCCGGCCGCGCCGGCATCCCGGCTGATCGCGCGGTTTGCCGCGTCCCTGCGGGGCACTGGTGCGCGGTGAGGGGCCGAATGGAGAATGATTCGAGTCGGTTACCGATTGTTGCCGGGTAAATGGCGCACCCCGGGGTCGGACGGATAGGGCGGCGGCGGGCTACGATCGCAGGCATGAGCGCCGCAGACGTACCGTCCAGGACAGCCGACCAGCCCGACACGCCGTCGAACGGCGCGGCGGGAGCGGCGGGCCGCGCGAGCGCGGGCGGAAACGCGGGCGGCAGCGCCGGCGCGGCCACCCTCGCCGAGATCGCCCGAGCCGCGGGCGTCTCGGCTCCGACTGTTTCGAAGGTGCTCAACGGCCGCGGTGATGTCGCGCCCGCCACGCGGAGCAGGGTGGAGGAGCTGCTGCGCCTCCACGGCTACCAGCGGCGGCGCGGCAACGCACAGCCCGCGCCGCTGCTCGACCTGGTCTTCCACGAGTTGGAGAGCGCGTGGGCGATGGAGGTCATCCGGGGCGTGGAGAACGTGGCGCGGGTCGAGGGCCTGAGCGTGGTGCTCTCGGAGTCGGCGGGCCGTCTGAGCCCCGGGCAGACGTGGGTGGACGGGGTGCTGGCCCGGCGTCCGACCGGCGTCATCCTCGTACTGTCCGGGCTCGACCCGGCCCAGCGGGCGCAGCTCACCAGCCGGGACATCCCGTTCGTGGTGATGGACCCGGCGGGCGACCCCGGCGAGGACGTGCCCGCGATCGGGGCGACCAACTGGCAGGGCGGGGTGGCCGCCACCCGGCACCTGCTGGAGCTGGGGCACCGGCGGATCGGCGTGATCGGCGGCCCGGCGGGGATGATGTGCAGCCGGGCCAGGATCGACGGGTACCGCGCCGCGCTGGAGACCGCGGGGGTCGCCTTCGACCCGGCGCTGGTCAGGGCGGGCGACTTCCACCACGAGGCCGGCTACACCGCGGGGCTCGAACTGCTGCGGCTGCCGGAGCGGCCCACCGCCGTCTTCACCGGCAACGACCTCCAGGCGCTCGGCCTGTACGAGGCGGCGCGCGAGCTGGGGCTGAGCATTCCGGGCGACGTGAGCGTGATCGGCTTCGACGACCTGCCGCTGTCGCGCTGGATCAGCCCGCCGCTGACCACGGTCAGGCAGCCGCTGACCGAGATGGCGGAGGCCGCCGCCCGGCTGGTGCTCGACCTGAGCCGCGGCAAGCAGCCGAGCACGCTGCGGGTGGACCTGGCGACCCGGCTGGTCGAGCGCAGCAGCACCCGGTCCCCGGCCTAGGCGTCCTCGCGCACCCGCGCACTCGCGCACCCGCGCACCCACGCACCCACGCACCCACGCACCCACGCGACGAGCCGTACGCGCACCGCCCCCGTCCGAAGTGCGGTGATTGCCGGGGGTGTTGACGGCCAGGTGGGGTGCCCGTAGGGTCTGCGCCGCAGTCGGAATTCGTATCGAAACATTCGATGCGTTCCTCCCTCGTCCCACGCGCATCGCTCGCAACCACGCATACCGAACTGCCTGCTCCAATCCCCCACTTGGAAGAGGTATTCACACATGTTCTCCAAGCGAGCCCTCAGATCCGCCATCGGCGGATCCGGCGCGGCCCTGCTGGCGGCGACAGCGGCGCTGATCGCCGTCACCGTGCCGTCGGCACACGCCGCGGACCCGCCGCTGCGCGACCTGGCCGCGGCCAAGGGCGTCTACATGGGCACCGCCCTGACCGCGAGCGAGGCCACCGGCGCCAGCGGGCCCATCGCGGGCGCCCAGTTCGGCATGGTCACTCCCGGCAACGAGATGAAGTGGGACACCGTCGAGCCGAGCCGCGGCACGTACAACTGGGCGCCGGGCGACTCGATCGTCAACTTCGCGCAGGCGCACAACATGCAGGTCCGCGGCCACAATCTGGTGTGGCACAGCCAGCTCCCCAACTGGCTGACCTCCGGCAGCTTCAGCAACACCGAACTGCACAGCATCCTGATCAAGCACGTGACCGACGAGGCGACGCACTACAAGGGCAAGGTCGTCCACTGGGACGTGGTCAACGAGCCGTTCAACGAGGACGGCACCTTCCGCCAGGACCTCTGGTACAACCAGCTCGGCTCGTCGTACATCGCGGACGCGTTCACGGCCGCCCGCGCCGCCGACCCGGGCGCCAAGCTCTACCTCAACGACTACAACGTCGAGGGCACGGGCCCGAAGAGCGACGGCATGTACAACCTGGTCAAGTCCCTGAAGCAGCAGGGCGTTCCGATCGACGGCGTCGGCTTCCAGGCGCACCTGATCCTCGGTCAGGTGCCGTCGACCTTCAAGGCCAACCTCCAGCGTTTCGCCGACCTCGGCGTGGACGTGGCCATCACGGAGCTGGACATCCGGATGCAGACCCCGTCGGACGCCGCCAGGCTCCAGCAGCAGGCCAATGACTACACCTCGGTGGTCAACGCCTGCCTGGGCGTGTCGCGTTGCGTGGGCATCACGGTGTGGGGGGTCTCGGACGCGACCTCGTGGATTCCGGGTGTCTTCCCCGGCCAGGGCGCGGCTCTGCTGTACGACGACAACTACCAGCCCAAGCCCGCCTACACCGCGGTCCGTACGGCGCTCGGCGGCAGTACGACCACCACACCGCCGACGACACCGCCGACCACTCCCCCGACCACTCCGCCCACCACACCGCCCGGCGGTGGCGGCTGCGCGGTGACGTACGGGGTCAACCAGTGGAACACCGGCTTCACCGCGAATCTGACGGTGAAGAACAACGGCTCCGCGCCGGTCAACGGCTGGACGCTGAAGTGGACCTTCGCGCCGGGCCAGACGGTCACGCAGGCGTGGAACGCGACGGTCACCCAGAGTGGCACCGCGGCGACGGCCACGAATCTGTCCTACAACGGGACGATCGCGGCGGCCGGCACGGTGGACTTCGGCTTCAACGCCAACTGGTCGGGCAGTAACCCGAAACCGACCGGCTTTACCCTCAACGGCACCGCCTGCACGGTGAGTTGAGAGCCGGGCGAGCGGGCGGCTACTCCTCGACGACCGGATACACCGGCACCGCCACCGCGTCGTCGTCGAGACACCGCCCGCTCGCCAGGTCGAACCGCTGCTTGAGCAGCGGCGACGCCACGTAGGGGCGGCCGTCGAGCGAGCCGGTCAGGCCGTGCGCGAGCACGCCCGCGCCGGTGAACGGGTCGACGTTGCCGATGGCGTGGAGCGCGCCGCCCCTGATCCGGAAGACCGCGGCCTGCGAGCCGTCGGGCAGCAGCACCGCCACCGCCCGGCCGGGCTCGACGCGTCCGGGCACGCACACCGGCACCCACCCCTCGCCGAATCCGATCCGCACCATGGCCCGCGTCACATGCGTGGTCATACGGTCACCGTCTCGGACAGGGCCACCGGTACGGCGGCCGGGGCGGTCGCGGGTTCCGGCCTGATCTGGCCGCGCTCGGGGACGAAGCGGACCGTCGGGTCCGGGGTGTCCGGCGCGTTGACGAAGGACACGAACCGCCGCAGCCGCTCGGGGTCGTTGACGGTGTCGGCCCACTCGTCGCGGTAGTGCGCGACATGCGCGGCCATCAGCGCCTCCAGCGAGTCGCAGATGCCCAGCGAGTCATGGACGACCACCTCGCGTACGTGGTCCAGGCCGCCCTCGATCCGCCCCAGCCACACGCTGGTGCGCTCCAGCCGGTCGGCGGTGCGCACGTAGAACATCAGGAACCGGTCGATGAGCCGGACGAGTTCGGCGTCCGAGAGGTCCTGGGCGAGCAGGTCCGCGTGGCGCGGGGTGGCCCCGCCGTTGCCGCCGACGTAGAGATTCCAGCCGCTCGCGGTGGCGATCACCCCGAAGTCCTTGCTCTGCGCCTCCGCGCACTCGCGCGCGCAGCCGGAGACGGCCGACTTGAGCTTGTGCGGCGCGCGCAGCCCGCGGTAGCGCAGCTCCAGGCCGATGGCCATCCGGACGCTGTCCTGCACGCCGAACCGGCACCAGGTCTCGCCGACGCAGGACTTCACCGTCCGCAGCGCCTTGCCGTAGGCGTGCCCCGACTCGAAGCCCGCGTCGACCAACCGGGTCCAGATCAACGGCAGTTGCTCGATGCGGGCGCCGAAGAGGTCGATCCGCTGGCCGCCGGTGATCTTGGTGTAGAGGCCGAAGTCGCGGGCCACCTCGCCGATCACGATCAGCTTCTCCGGGGTGATCTCGCCCCCGGGGATGCGCGGCACGATCGAATAGGAGCCGTTCTTCTGCATGTTGGCGAGGAAGCGGTCGTTGGTGTCCTGGATCGCGGCCTGTTCGCCGTCCAGGACGTGCACGGACGCGCCGATCGCCGGGGCGAGCGAGGCCAGGACCGAGGCGACGGCCGGCTTGCAGATCTCGCAGCCCTCGCCGCCTCTGGCCGTCTCGCGGCCGTGCCCGTCGAGCAGTTCGCGGTAGGAGCCGATGCGCAGCGCGAGCACGATCTCGTACAGCTCGGCGCGGGTGTGCGCGAAACAGCGGCACAGGCCCTTGTCGACGGTGACGCCGTTCGCCTCAAGTTCAGCGGTGACGAGTTGGCCGACCACCTTCTCGCAACTGCCGCAGCCCGTAGCGGCCTTGGTGCACTTCTTGACCTCGGGCACCGTCCCGCAGGCGTGTTCGGTGACCGCGCCCCTGATCACGCCCTTCGTGACGTTGTGGCAGCTACAGATCACCGCCTCGTCGGGCAGCGCGCCGGGCCCGAGCAGGACCGGCGCTCCCGCACCGGCGGGCAGCACCAGGTGTTCTGCCGCGACCGGCGGCACCGAGCCGGTCAGCGGGCGCAGGATGCCGTACGACTCCGCGTCTCCGACCAGGATTCCGCCGAGCAGCGTGCCGTCGGCGCCCATCACCAGCTTGCGGTAGACGCCGGAGCGCGAGTCGGAGTAGAGGACGTCGAGGCAGCCGGCGGCGGCGCCGTGCGCGTCACCGAAGCTCGCCACGTCCACGCCGAGCAGCTTCAGCTTGGTCGACAGGTCGGCGCCGGTGAAGGAGCCCGCGTCGCCCGCGATGGTGCGCGCGGCGGTCTCGGCCATCTCGTAGCCGGGCGCGACCAGTCCGTACACCCGGCCGTCGGCGGCCTGCGCGCACTCGCCGATCGCGTAGACCGCCTCGTCGGCGGTACGGCAGCGCTCGTCCACGACGACGCCGCCGCGTTCGCCGACCGGCAGCCCGCAGGAGCGGGCGAGGTCGTCGCGCGCTCTGACCCCGGCGGAGAACACCACCAGGTCGGTGGCGAGCGCCGAACCGTCCGACAGCGCCATGGAGTTGACGCGCCCGTCGGGCCCGGTGCCGATCCGCTGGGTGCCGACGGCGGTGTGCACGCTCACGCCGAGTCCTTCGACGGTACGGCGCAACGCCTCGCCCCCGCCGTCGTCCACCTGCACGGGCATCAGGCGCGGCGCGAACTCCACGACGTGCGTGGCGAGTCCGAGGCCCTTGAGCGCGCCCGCCGCCTCAAGTCCCAGCAGCCCGCCGCCGACGACCGCGCCGGTCACCGTCGTCGGGCGCTTCGCGTACGCCTCGATGGCCAGCAGGTCCTCGATCGTGCGGTAGACGAAGCAGCCCTCGGCGTCCTTGCCGGGCACCGGTGGCACGAAGGGGTACGAGCCGGTGGCCAGGACGAGCGTGTCGTAGCGGACGGTCAGGCCGGAACGGGCCGTCACCGTACGGGCGTTACGGTCCACGGCCACCGCCGGGTCGCCGACGCGCAGCTCGATGCCGTGCCGCTCCATGAAGCCGTCCTCGACCACGGACAGTTCCTCGGGGGTGGTGCCTTCGGAGAAGTACGAGGTCAGGTGGACGCGGTCGTACGCGGGGCGCGGTTCCTCGCAGAACACGACGACGCGGTCACGCGCGGTCACGCCCCGGTCGGCCAGCGCCTCCAGGAACCGCTGGCCGACCATGCCGTGGCCGACGAGCACGATCGTCCGCTGCGCCGTAAGGTGTGCGGCCATGCTCAGTAACCTCCGTCGTCGGTGAGCAGATGGAGCAGTGGGGCGGAGGGCAACGGCTCGTCGCCCTCCCAGACCCCGGCGACCGTGCCGACTGCGGCCAGATCGCCCAGCAGAATTCCCCCGACCAGCCGGTCCTCGCGCACAACGACCTTGCGGTAGGCGCCAGTTGTGCCGTCGGTCAGGCGCAGGACGTCGTCCCCGGGACCGGGCTCGGGGTCGCCGAACGCGGCGATGTCGAGGGGCGCAGCCACGTCGAGGGGCGCGGCGCCGTCGAGCAGTGCGGCGCCGGAGCCCGGCGGGCCGGGGGCGAGGGTGAGCCGGGTCAGGGCACGGGTGCCGCCGTAACGGGGAGCGCCGCCGGCCGTATCGCTACGGATGTCCTCGGCGCGCGTCCCGGCCGTGGGCGCCCGCAGGTCCGTACGCGCCCGCCGGTCCGTCCGCGCCTCGTACACCAGCACCCGCGCCAGGACGTCGGCCTGGTCGCGGGCCGCGCCCGCGAGGCCGTAGAGGACACCGTCGTGCTGGGCGCAGTCGCCGATCGCGTGGACGGCGGGGTCCGAGGTACGGAGCAGGTCGTCCACCACGACGCCCTGGGCGACGGCGAGCCCGGCCGCGCGGGCGAGTCCGACGCGGGGGCGTACCCCGCAGGCCAGCACGACGAGTTCGGCGCCGAGGCAGTAGCCGTCGGAGAGTTCGACCGACCGTACGGCGCGGCGGCCGTCGGGCGTCCGCTGCGTGAGCAGACCGCGCACGCGGCACTCGGTGTGCACCTCGACGCCCTGGGCCTCCAGGTGGCGGCGCAGCAACGCGGCAGCGGTGTCGTCCAGATGACGTTCCATCAGGCGTTCGCCCTGCTGGGCGACCACGACCCGGGCGCCGCGCGCGGCGAGCGCCTGCGCGGCGGACACGCCCAGGAGTCCGCCGCCGACCACGACCACGCGGGTGCCGTGTCCGGCGGCCGACGCGAGCGCGAGGCAGTCGTCCATCGTGCGGAAGCAGCGCACGCCGAGCGGGAGTTCGTCCGCGCCGTCTTCGAACAGGCCGCGCAGCGGCGGCAGTACGGGGTTGGAGCCGGTCGCGAGCACCAGCCGGTCGTACGGGAGCGACGTACCGTCGTCGCAGACGACCCGCCGGGCGTCGCGGTCCAGCCGTACCGCCCGCCGGGGCGGCGTGCGGATGCCCACGGCCGGGAGCGTGATCTTCTCTGGCTCGTACCGGCCCGCGAGCACCTCGGCGAGCAGCACCCTGTTGTACGGCGGGTGCGGCTCCTCGCCGACGAGCGTGACCGTGACCGTACGGTCCGGCGCTTCCGCACGGTCCGGCGCGTCCGCGTGCGCCTCCGCGTACGGCGCGAGCTGCTGGGCGAGGCGCGCCCCCGCCATTCCGCCGCCGACCACCACGATGTCCATGCCCCGAGGATGGGCGAGTGCTGTTTCCCGCCCGCATCCCCGCCATTACCCGTGGGGAACGCCCGCCTCATCCGGTGGCGGGCGGCGGTGTGAGTCCGTACCGGCAGGAGCCCCGCCGCGTGACCGGATCGTTCCGCAGCGGGGCATGATCAGGTCTACCCGCAGGGCCGCGCCGGAGGCAGGATCGAGTCATGGCTGACAACACGAACCCCGCGAGCGCGACCGCGCTCCTCGTCATCGACGTCCAGGAGTCCTTCCGGCAGCGGGAGAGCTGGCAGGCCGCGTCCGACCCCGAGGTCGCCGTCCAGGTCGCCCGCCTGGTCGATCACGCCCGCGAGCAGGGGCACCCGGTGATCTGGGTCCTGCACTCCGAGCCCGGCTCCGGCACGGTCTTCGACCCGGAGAGCGGCCACGTGCGGCTGATCGACGGGCTGACCCGCGCCGAGGGCGAGCCGCTGCTCACCAAGACGGCGCACAACGCCTTCACGACCACGAATCTCCAGCAGATCCTCACCGCGCGCGGCATCCGCGCGCTGATCACCTGCGGCATCCGCACCGAGCAGTGCGTGGAGACCACGACGCGGCTGGCCTCCGACCTCGGCTACGACGTCACCTTCGTGGTGGACGCGACCGCCACCGAGCCGATCGAGCACCGCGACGCGCCGGCGGGCCGCCCGCTCGCCGAGGTGCTGGCCGACCCGCGCACGCTGCTCCCGGCGGACATCATCGCGCGCACCGAGTACGCTCTCGCGGGCCGCTTCGCCACCGTCTCGACCGTCAAGGAGCTGACCGGATCGTGACCCGGGTCGTCTTCCTGCTCGTGCCCCACCTGCATCTGCTCGACCTCGCCGGGCCCGCCCAGGTGTTCTCGACGGCCGCCGACTACGGCCTCGGGTACCGGCTGGAGTACGTCGCCGAGCGGGAAGACGTCCCCACCGCGCAGGGCCTCGCGCTGCGCGCCGCCACCGAACTGCCCCGTCTGACGGCCGACGACCTGATCGTCGTACCGGGCTGGCGGGCCCACACGCTCCACGAGAACGGCGCGCTCGCTCCCGGCACCCTGGAGTGGCTGCGCGCCCACCACGCGGGCGGCGGCACCGTCGCCAGCGTGTGCGCGGGGGCGGACGCGCTCGGCCGGGCCGGGCTGCTCGACGGCCGCCGCTGCACCACCCACCACGACGTGCAGGACGAACTCGCCCGCGACTATCCGCGGGCCACCGTCGTACGCGACGTCCTGTACGTCGTGGACGACCGCGTCGTCAGCTCCGCCGGGATCGCCAGCGGCATCGACCTCGCGCTGCACCTGGTCGCCGTCCGGCACGGGCCGGGCGCCGCTGCCCGCGTCGCCCGGCAGATGGTCGTCTACGCCCGGCGCAACGGCGACGAGCTCCAGACCAGCGCCATGCTCCGGCACCGCGGGCACCTCAGCGACGCCGTTCACCGCGCCCAGGACCTGATCGACGCCCGCTTCGCCCACCACCTCGCCCTCGCCGACCTCGCCGCCTCCACCGGGCTCAGCGAGCGCACCCTCACGCGGCGCTTCACCGCTTCCACCGGCCTCACGCCGCTCCGCTACCAACAAGAGCTGCGCATCGAGCGCGCCGAACATCTCATCGGGCAGGGCTCCACCCTCGAAGCCGCCGCCCGCGCCGTCGGTTTCCACGACGCCCGCATGCTCCGCCGCCTCCGCGCCCGCCGGCGCCCCGACCTCGCCTCCGCGTGACGTTCACCTTGCGCCCGTGGGTGCCCGCCAGGGGCGCGTACGCCGCGAAGAGCCCTACCCTGACGGGTAGTCAGGCAAGAGGGAGGGGGACGTCATGAGCTGGACGGCGGAGAGCGTTCCGGACCAGTCCGGAAGGACGGCCGTGGTGACGGGCGCGAACACCGGCATCGGTTACTGCACGGCCAGGGAACTGGCCCGCCGCGGCGCCCGCGTGACCCTTGCCTGCCGGGACGCGGAGCGCGCGACGGCGGCGCTGAAGCGGCTACAGGCCGAAGTGCCCAACGCCCAGGCGGCGTTCAGGCCACTGGACCTGGCCGACCTGGGAAGCGTACGGGCGTTCGCGGAGGCGTACGAGGAGCCGTCGCTCGACCTGCTGGTCAACAACGCCGGGGTGATGGCACTGCCGTACGGCCTGACGTACGACGGCTTCGAGAAGCAGTTCGGGGTGAACCACCTGGGTCACTTCGCGCTGACGGGCCTGCTGCTGCCACGGCTGCGGGCGGCGGACCGCGGGGCCCGCGTCGTCGTGGTGTCGAGCGTGGCGCACGTACTGGCGGGGGTGAATCTCGGCGACCTCAACGCGAGCCGCGGATACCACCGTTGGACGGCGTACGGCCAGTCGAAGAGCGCCAATCTGCTCTTCGTGCACGAGCTGTCACGGCGGCTCGCGGCGGCCGGTTCGGGAATCGTGGCCGCGGCGGCGCACCCCGGCTACGCGGCGACCGACCTGCACACGCGCGGGGCGCTGCTGGAGGGCCGCAGGGGCGTGGAGCGCGTCTACGTCTTCGGCACCTGGCTGCTGGCGCAGTCGGCCGACCGCGGGGCGCTGCCCACGCTCTACGCGGCGACGGCGCCCGGTGTCGCCCCCGACTCCTTCACCGGCCCGCGCGCCCCGGGTCTGCGGGGCGCGCCGGCCCGCGCCTGGCGGCTGCCCAGGACCCGTGACGACGTGACCGGTGAGCTGCTGTGGGAGGCGTCGGAACGGCTGACGGGGGTCACGTACGCGCTGTGAGCCGCCGGGCGTGACGCGCGCCTGCCCTGCCCACCGCGCACCGGCCGTATCAACTCCCTTATCTCGACCGCATGTTCGGCTCATGGAATCGCCGAGGGCGGGTACCCGGCCCTTCAGGAGGTGACGCGGTCATGGCGATCAGTGGTACTGCGGGACGTATGCCCTGGTGGGCGCGGACAGCTATCGGAGTGGTCGTACTCGCGCTGCTGTTCCTGTTGCTCGGCAAGGCCAATCTGCTGCCCGGTATACCGAATCCGTTCGCGGAGAAGGACAAGGACCGCAGCGGTCCTGTCCTGTTGAAGTCCATCCAGGACATGAGCCGCTTCGAGGGCGCGAGCGGCAACTTCGAGGTCGTCGTCGACCTGGAGAAGGACGCCAAATTCCTGCCGTCCGCGGTGCGCGGCAAGCGCACGCTGTACGTCGGCGCGGGCAGCGTCGACGCGTATGTCGATCTCGGTTCCGTCGGCAACGACGCGGTGAAGGTCTCCGCCGACCGCAAGTCCGCGACGATCCGCCTGCCGCACGCGGCGCTTGAGCGGACCTCGCTGGACACCAAGCATTCCTACGTCGTCTCGCAGCAGCGCGGCTTCTTCGACCGGATCGGCGACTTCTTCGGCAACAACCCGGGCAACGCCCAGCAGCTCAACGAGCTGGCCGCGCAGAAGATCCAGGACGCCGCCAAGCAGACCGAGTTGGGCGCGCGGGCCGAGACCAACACCAAATTCATGCTGGAGCACCTGCTGACCTCGCTCGGCTTCGACCACGTGGACGTCACCTTCGGCCCGCCGTCGAAGACCGCCCCGACCCCGACCCCGAGCGGCAGCACCAGCCCCAGCACCACGGCCAGCCCCACGTCCTCCTGACCCCCTCCACCGGTGGCTCCTCCGATGGTTCCGCCGGTGGTTCCGCCGGCGGTGTGACCCCACGGACGTGAAAGTGCCGGGGGCGGCGCTTCCGCACGAAGCGCCGCCCCCGGCGGGGCGGGGTCGGGATCGGGTCGCCGGTCGGTGAGGGTGCCCCCAGGGCAAGGGGCTTCCGGCGGCGGTCCGGGCCCGGCCCGGTCAGGTGGTCGTCGCAGGCCGACCGGCGGCGGCGCGGGCGGCCTCCAGGCGGGCGACGGGGATGCGGAAGGGCGAGCAGGAGACGTAGTCGAGTCCGACGTCGTGGAAGAAGTGGACGGACTCGGGGTCGCCGCCGTGCTCGCCGCAGATACCGAGCTTGAGGCCGGGGCGGGTGGCGCGGCCGGCCTCGCACGCGGAGCGGACCAGCGCGCCGACGCCGTCGCGGTCGATGGTCTCGAACGGGGAGACGCCGAAGATGCCCTTCTCCAGGTAGGCGGTGAAGAAGGACGCCTCGACGTCGTCGCGGGAGAAGCCCCACACGGTCTGAGTGAGGTCGTTGGTGCCGAAGGAGAAGAACTCGGCGGCCTCCGCGATCTGACCGGCCGTCAGCGCGGCGCGCGGCAGCTCGATCATCGTGCCGATGGCCATGCCGAGCGAGGCGCCGGTGGCCGCCTCGACCTCGGCGATGACGCGGTCGGCCTCCTCGCGGACGATCTCCAGTTCCTGCACGGTGCCGACCAGCGGGATCATCACCTCGGGGCGCGGATCGCCCTTGACGGACTTGCGGTGCGCCGCGGCCTCCGCGATGGCCCGTACCTGCATGGCGAACAGACCGGGGATGACCAGGCCGAGGCGTACGCCGCGCAGGCCCAGCATCGGGTTCTGCTCGTGGAGCTTGTGGACGGCCTGGAGCAGCCGCAGATCGTTCTCGTTGGCGTCCCTGCGGGACTCGGCGAGCGCGACCCGTACCGACAACTCCGTGATGTCGGGGAGGAATTCGTGCAGCGGCGGGTCCAAGAGCCGTACGGTCACCGGCAGTCCGTCCATCGACTCGAACAGCTCGATGAAGTCGGCCTTCTGCAGCGGCAGCAGCGCGCCCAGCGCCTCCTCGCGCTCGGTGTCGGTGTCGGCGAGGACCAGCCGCTCGACCAGCTCGCGGCGCTCGCCGAGGAACATGTGCTCGGTACGGCACAGGCCGATGCCCTGCGCGCCGAAGCGGCGGGCGCGGTTGGCGTCCTCGGCGTTGTCGGCGTTGGCGCGTACTTGCAGGCGGCGGACCCGGTCGGCGTACGCCATGATCCGGTGCACCGCCTGGACGAGTCCGTCGGCCTCGTCGGCCCCCGCGTGCATGCGGCCCTCGAAGTACTCGACCACCGGGGACGGTACGACGGGCACCTCGCCGACGTACACCTTGCCCGAGGAGCCGTCGATCGAGATGAGGTCGCCCTCCTCTATCACCACCACCTCCTTCCCGTCCGGGCCGTTGGCGGTCAGCCGTCGCCGCTTGGTGTCGACCTCCAGCTCCTCGGCGCCGCACACGCAGGTCTTGCCCATCCCGCGGGCGACGACGGCGGCGTGCGAGGTCTTGCCGCCGCGGCTGGTGAGGATGCCCTCGGCGGCGATCATGCCGTTGAGGTCGTCGGGGTTGGTCTCGCGGCGGATCAGGATGACCTTCTCGCCGGACCGCGACCACTTCACGGCGGTGTACGAGTCGAAGACCGCCTTGCCGACGGCGGCGCCCGGCGAGGCCGCGATGCCCCAGCCGATCCGCCGTACGTTCCCGCTGTCGGCGACCGTGTCGTCGAAGCGCGGGAACATGAGCTGCGCCAACTGCGCGCCGTTGACCCGTTGCAGCGCCTCCGCCTCGTTGATCAGCCCCTGGTCGACGAGCTGGGTGGCGATCCTGAAGGCCGCCGCCGCGGTCCGCTTGCCGACCCGGGTCTGGAGCATCCACAGCTTGCCGCGCTCGATGGTGAACTCGATGTCGCACAGGTCGCGGTAGTGCGTCTCCAGCGTCTCCATGATCGAGATGAGCTGGTCGTACGACGTCTTGTCGATGCCTTCGAGGTCGGCGAGCGGCACGGTGTTGCGGATGCCGGCGACGACGTCCTCGCCCTGGGCGTTCTGGAGGTAGTCCCCGTACGTGCCCTGGTGGCCGCTGGCCGGGTCGCGGGTGAAGGCGACGCCGGTGCCGGAGTCCGGGCCGAGGTTGCCGAAGACCATCGAGCAGACGGTGACGGCGGTGCCCAGGTCGCCGGGGATACGTTCCTGGCGGCGGTAGAGCTTGGCTCGCTCGGTGTTCCAGGAGTCGAAGACCGCGCGCACGGCGAGGTCCATCTGCTCGCGCGGCTCCTGCGGGAAGTCCCGGCCGGCCTCCTTGGCGACGATCGCCTTGAAGTCGTCCACGAGCTGTTTGAGATCGGCCGCGTCCAGACCGAGGTCGCTGTCCGCGCCCTTGTTCCGCTTGGCCTCCTCCAGCGCGTCCTCGAAGAGGTCGCCGCCCACGCCGAGCACGGTCTTGCCGAACATCTGCACAAGACGCCGGTAGGAGTCCCACGCGAAGCGCTCGTTGCCCGCCTGCTGGGCGAGCCCCGCGACCGACGCGTCGGACAGGCCGATGTTGAGGACGGTGTCCATCATGCCGGGCATGGAGAACTTCGCGCCCGAGCGGACCGAGACCAGCAGCGGATCGTCCGGCTGGCCGAGCTTCTTGCCCATCCGCTGCTCCAGCGCGTCGAGGTGCGCACTCACCTCGTCGCGCAGCGCGGAGGGTTCCGCGCCGGTTTCCAGATAGACCCTGCACGCCTCGGTGGTGATGGTGAAACCCGGAGGGACGGGCAGGCCGAGGTTGGTCATCTCGGCGAGGTTCGCTCCCTTGCCGCCGAGTAGGTCCTTGAGGTCTTTGTTGCCCTCAGTGAAGTCGTAAACGAACTTCTGCTTCTTCTGTCGTGCCGACACGGGACTCGACTCCTCGCGACCGGGATGCCCTGACGGCGGGGAGCGTACCCAGCCCGAAGGCGCCGCAGTGTGTCCATGACCTCGACACACGGCGGTAACCGCCCGTCTGCCGGTGTATCCCGAGCGGGGGGCTCACCGGCCGGTGTCCTCGCTCCGTTCACGAGTCGAACGGACGGTTTCACTCCGGTGGCCGCTTCGGCGATTCGGTCGACGGAGCGTCACGTCGCGCCGTGCCGCGTGGACGCAGCGGGGGTGGCACTGCGTGCCATGCTTTCGGAAGGTGCGACACCCCTCCTCGCGCTCGTTTGAGCGCAACCCCTATCAACCGTGGCGCGAATCACGCCTCGCGTCTCACATTCTGGACACGTTCTAGCCGCCCGACGTGTCGGATTCGGCGTCTTCCGTGAGCACGGTGCAGTCGTACGGGTCGTTGAGCCAGCCGTCCGGGAGGACGACCCGCTTGCCGGGGGCGGTACGGCCGCGCGGGCCGTCGGCGTGCGCGGGCCAGGGCTGGGTGAGGTCGAGGCCGCCGAGGTGCTCGTCCATCTCGGCCAGCGACGAGGCCGTGGCCAGCGCCCGGCGCGCGTCCGAGCCGACCGAGAAGCCCTTGGTGTACCAGGGCACGTGCTTGCGGAAGTCGACGACACCGCGTGCCTCGTCCCCGATCCACTCCCCCAGCAGTTCCGCGTGCCGCCGCATCACGCGCGCGACCTGCCCGAAGCCGGGGGTGGCGGGCGCGGCGCCGCCCTCGAAGGCGGCGACCAGGTCGCCGAAGAGCCAGGGCCGCCCGAGGCACCCCCGGCCGACCACGACGCCGTCGCAGCCGGTCTCCCGCATCATCCGTACCGCGTCGTCCGCGCACCAGATGTCGCCGTTGCCGAGCACCGGGATCTCGGGCACGTGCTCCTTGAGCCGCGCGATGGCGTCCCAGTCGGCGGTGCCGCCGTAGTGCTGGGCGGCGGTGCGGCCGTGCAGCGCGACCGCCGTGACCCCCTCCTCGACCGCGATGCGGCCCGCGTCGAGATACGTGAGGTGGTCGTCGTCGATGCCCTTGCGCATCTTGATGGTGACCGGCAGGTCGCCCGCGTTGCCGACCGCCTCGCGCAGGATCGCCCGCAGCAGATTGCGCTTGAACGGCAGCGCGGACCCGCCGCCCTTGCGGGTCACCTTCGGCACCGGGCAGCCGAAGTTGAGGTCGATGTGGTCGGCCAGGTCCTCGTCCACGATCATCCGCACGGCCTTGCCGACGGTCGCCGGGTCGACACCGTAGAGCTGGATGGAGCGCGGTGTCTCCGACGCGTCGAAGTGGATGAGGTGCATCGTCTTCTCGTTGCGCTCGACCAGCGCCCGCGTCGTGATCATCTCGCTGACGAACAGCCCCTTGCCGCCGCTGCCGCGATCCGTCGGGGGCCGGCCCCCGAACCCCCGCTCGCCTTCGGCGAATTCCCGGCAGAGCGTGCGGAAGGGCGCGTTGGTGATGCCCGCCATGGGGGCGAGTTCGACCGGCGGCCACACGGCGTGCGGGCCGATCCGGAGGGTTTCCGGGCGGGTGAGCGTGGCGGGGTCAGCGGTCATGCCGTCCATTGTCGCGTACGGAGCGGGGGTCCGCCGAAATTGGTTGTACGGCCAAAATGATTCTGGTCGTACAATCGTTGGTATCGGCACGCACTACGCACTACGCACTCAGCCACGAGAAGAGGAGCCCGCGCCCATGCCCGAGCTGACGCACCGGCGTCGGATGCTCATCCTGGGGATCTGCTGCATGAGCCTGCTGATCGTCAGCCTGGACAACACGATCCTGAACGTGGCGCTGCCGTCGATGAAGCGGGACTTCCACGCCTCGGTCTCCGGCCTCCAGTGGACGATCGACGCGTATCTGGTGGTGATCGCCTCACTGCTGCTGCTCTCCGGCTCCACGGCCGACCGGCTCGGCCGGAAGAAGATCTTCCGGATCGGGCTGGTCTTCTTCACGCTCGGTTCGCTGCTGTGCAGCCTCGCGCCCGGCCTCGGCTGGCTGATCGCCTTCCGGATGATCCAGGCGGTCGGCGGCTCGATGCTCAACCCGGTGGCGATGTCGATCATCACCAACACCTTCACCGACGCCCGCGAACGGGCCCGCGCGATCGGCGTGTGGGGCGGTGTCGTCGGGATCAGCATGGCGGCCGGACCGATCGTCGGCGGCGCGCTGGTGGAGACCGTCGGCTGGCGGTCGATCTTCTGGATCAACCTGCCGGTGGGCGTGCTCGCCCTGATCCTCACCTCGCGCTACATCCCCGAGTCCCGCGCGCCCCGCCCGCGCCGCGTCGACCCGGTCGGCCAGGTGCTGGTCATCGCGCTGCTCGGCTCGCTCACCTACGGCATCATCGAGGGCTCGGGCGCGGGCTGGACCTCCCCGCTGATCGTCGGCTGCTTCGTCGTCACGGTGCTCGCGCTGCTCGGCCTGACGCGGTACGAGAAGCGGCGCACCGACCCGCTGATCGACGTGCGCTTCTTCCGCAGCGCGCCCTTCAGCGGCGCGACCCTCATCGCGGTCAGCGGCTTCGCCGCGCTCGGCGGCTTCCTCTTCCTCAACACCCTCTACCTCCAGGACGACCGGGGCCTGTCCGCCCTCGACGCCGGGCTGTACATGCTGCCGATGGCCGTGATGTGCCTGGTCTTCGCGCCGCTGTCCGGACGGCTGGTCGCCTCGCGCGGCCCGCGCCTGCCGCTGGTGCTCGCCGGTCTCACCATGACGGCCAGCGGCGTGATCTTCGCGGTGCTGGACGCCGAGTCGTCCAACGCCCTGCTCTTCACCTCCTACGTCCTGTTCGGCATCGGCTTCGGCCTGGTCAACGCCCCAATCACCAACACCGCCGTGTCCGGCATGCCCCGCGCCCAGGCCGGGGTCGCGGCGGCCGTGGCGTCCACCAGCCGCCAGATCGGCCAGTCGCTGGGCGTCGCCGTGATCGGCGCCGCGCTGGCCGCCGGAATGCAGACCACCGCCTGGTGGATCATCTCGGGCTGCGGCGCCTCCGTCCTGCTCATCGGTACGCTCACCACCGGACGCTGGGCCCGCGGTACGGCCGAACGCGCGGCCGGTCTGCTCGTGCCAGAAGAAGACGAAGATGACGACACCCCCCGAATCCCGGTGAGCACCTCATGACGACGACGTCGGACGCGACGAGTTCCCTCGGCACGGAATCCGGCCATACGGACCCGGTCGATACGGCCTCAGGCACGCCCGACAGCACGGGCGCCGGTACGGCCTCAGGCACGCCCGACGCCACCGCCGAGCGGATCTGGCGCAATCTGCGCACCTACGTACTGGAGCGCAACGAGCGCCGCAAGGAGACCTCGGAAGCGCTCGGCATGAGCTTCTTCCGGATCAAGGTGCTGCGCCGGGTCGCCGCCTCTCCCGCCCGGCTCAGCGAGTTGGCGGCCGAGCTCTCCTCCGACCGCCCGTACACGACGCTGGTGGTGGACGACCTCGCCAAGCGCGGCCTGGTCGAGCGGCACGAACACCCCACGGACCGGCGCTCCAAGATCGTGACGGCCACCGCCGAGGGCCACGCCGCCGCGGACCGCGCCAACGCCATCATGGGCGCCCCGCCGGAGTCGCTGAGCGCCCTGTCGGCCGCCGATCTGACGGCGCTCGACCGCATCGTGGCGGCCCTGGCGGCCCAGGACTGAGCCCGCCCCGGCCGCCGCCTCGGCCGCCGCCCCGACCGCCGCTTCGCCCGCCGCTTCGGCCGCCGCCCTCGACCGGTCGGCTGTCCCGGTCCCCGAGGGGGTGATGGTCTAAGGTCTGGACGGTGACGCCAGAAGCCGAGGACCGCGCTGCCGAGGAGGCCAGGCCCGCGTTCCCCACCGAGCGCCGACGGGCCCTGGTGGAGCTGCTCAGGGAGCGGCGCAGGCTGACCGTCGTCGAGATCTCGGAGCGGTTCCAGGTCACCGCGGAGACGGTGCGCAGGGACCTGGTGGAGCTGGAGCAGACCGGCGCGCTGCGCCGGGTGCACGGCGGCGCGATCCTGCTGGACAACGAGCACGGCATCCCCGGTCTCGCCCAGCGCACCCGGATCATGGCCGAGGAGAAGACGGCGATCGGCGCGGCGGCGCTCGCGCACATGCCGACCGGCGGCGCGGTGCTCATCGACGCGGGCAGCAGCACCGGACGGCTCGCCGATCTCTACCCCGGCGGGCCGCAGTTGGTGGTGATGACCAACTCCCTGCCCATCGCCGTCACGATGACCGGCAAGCCGGGCGCGGCCGTCTACACGACCGGCGGGCGGGTCCGCAACGACACGCTGGCCGAGGTCGAGATGCTGACGCTGCGGGCACTGGACGAGGTCAAGGTCGACGTCGCGTTCCTGGGCACCTCGGGGATAACGGTGGACCACGGCTTCTCCACCTCGGACGTCTCGGAGAGCGCCGTCAAGCGGACGATGATGGCCTCCGCCCGGCGGGTCGTGGTGCTGTGCGACCACTCGAAGATCGGCACCGCGCTGTTCTCCCGCTTCGCACCGGTCGACGGGCCCGACCTGCTGATCACCGACTCGGGGATCAGCGCCACGCAGCTCGCGGAACTGCGCGGCGCCGGCCTCGAGGTGCAGGTGGCCGAGCCGGTCTGACGTCGTCACGGCGTCGTCCCCTGACCGTCGCGCCTTAACCGTCGCCCCTACCCGTCCTCGCCCTCCTTCACCGCCCGGCCGTCGGACTCGTCGTCGAGGGCGGACGCGAGCAGCTGGGCCAGGTGGACCGCTCCGACGCCGGCCGCGAGGTCGTCGATCTGGGTACGGCAGGAGAATCCGTCGGCCAGTACCGGGCCGGTGCGCTCCGCCGTCTCCAGCGCGGGCAGCAGCGCGGTCCGCGCGACGGCCACCGAGACGTCGTAATGGCCGCGCTCCACACCGAAGTTGCCCGCGAGTCCGCAGCAGCCGCCGACCGCGGTGACGTCGGCGCCCGCCGTGCGCAGCAGTTCCTCGTCCGCCCGCCAGCCCATCACGGCCCGCTGGTGGCAGTGCGGTTGGGCGACCGTCCGGACGCCCGACAGGTCCGGCGGTCGCCAGCCGGGCGTACGGCTCAGCAACTCGGCCAGGGTGACGGTGAGATCGGCCACCCGCCGCGCCCTGGGGTCGTCGGGCAGCAGCTCGACGCCGTCCCGGCGCAGCACGGACGTGCACGACGGTTCGAGGCCGACGATGGGCACACCGTCGGCGACGGCCGGTTCAAGTGCCGTGTACGTACGGCGCAGTTGCCGGCGGGCGCCGTCGAGCTGGCCGGTGGAGATCCAGGTCAGCCCGCAGCAGACCTGACGCTTCGTCAATTCGACGGTGTATCCGGCCTGTTCCAGTACGCGTACGGCGGCCGTGCCGACCTCGGGCGAGAACGACTGGGTGAAGCTGTCCACCCACAGCAGCACGCGGGGGCGGGACGGGCGCGGGTCGCGGGCGTCGCGGGCGTCAGGATCGGCGCGGAAGGAGGCCAGGAAGGACGCCCGGAAGGTGCGGCGGGCGAAGCGGGGCAGGCCGCGCCGTCCGTCGATCCCGCCGAGCCGCTTGACCAGCGCGCCGACCCACCGGTTGCCGAGCAGCGCGTTGCCGACACCGGCGAGCCGGGTGGCGAGCCCGGCGGTGCGCGGCAGCCAGCCCAGCGAGTAGTGCGTCACCGGGCGGAGCCTGCGCCGGTAGCGCTGGTGCAGCACCTCCGCCTTGTACGTGGCCATGTCGACGCCCGCCGGGCAGTCGCTCGAACACGCCTTGCACGACAGGCACAGGTCCAGTGCGTCGTGCACCGCGGGGTCGGCCCAGCCGCCGTCCACCAGGTCGCCCCTGAGCATCTCCTGGAGCAGCCGGGCCCGGCCGCGGGTGGAGTGCCGCTCCTCCCCCGTCGCGAGGTACGAGGGGCACATCGCACCGCCCGACGTCGTGAGGTCGGCGCGGCACTTGCCGACTCCGACGCAGCGGTGGACCGCGCGGGTGAGGTCGCCGGAGTCGTGCGGGTAGGCGAACGCGCCGGTGACGACGGGCAGTCGCGGCCGGACCCGCAGGTCGGCGTCGAGCGGCGCCGGGTCGACCAGCACGCCGGGGTTGAGCAGGGCGCCGGGGTCCCAGACCGCCTTGACCGCGGCGGCGGCGCCCAGCGCGGCGGGAGAGTACATCCGGGAGAGGAGTTCGCCGCGGGCCCGGCCGTCGCCGTGCTCGCCGGACATCGAGCCGCCGTGCGCGGCCACCAGGTCGGCGGCGTCCTCGAGGAACGCCCGCATCCGGGCCGCGCCGCCCTCGTCCCGCAGACCGAAGTCGAAGCGGCCGTGCACACAGCCGTCGCCGAAGTGCCCGTACAGCAGGCCGTCGTAGTGGTGCTGCCCGAGCAGCGCGTCCAGGTCCCGCAGGTAGGCCCCGAGCCTCTCCGGCGGTACGGCGGCGTCCTCCCAGCCGGGCCAGGCGTCGGCTCCGCCGGGTGTGCGGCCCGCCAGGCCCACCCCGTCGGTACGGATCCGCCACAGCGCGGCGATCCGGCCGGGGTCGGTCACCACCTGGCCGTCCACGGCGCCGGACGCGGCCAGTACGGCGCGGGCCGCGTGCTCCGCCTCCGCGAGGTCGGCGCCGCCGGTCTCCACCAGCAGCCAGCCCGCGCCGCGCGGCAGCGCGGGCACGGCGGCGGCTCCCTTTCGGCGGACCACGACCTCCACCAGCCGCCGGTCCATGCCCTCGACGGCCAGCGGGCCCAGGGCCACCAGCGCCGGGGTCGCGTCGGCGGCGGCGGGCATGTCGGGGAAGCCGAGCACCGCGAGCGCGCGGGCGGCGGGCCTGGGCACCAGCCGTACGGTGGCGTCCAGCACCAGCGCCAGGGTGCCTTCCGAGCCAACCAGCGAGCTCATCACGTCGAAGCCGCGCTCGGGCAGCAGCGCGTCCAGCGCGTAGCCGGACGCCTGGCGCGGGAAGCGGCCGTACTCGGTCCGCAGGACGGCCAGGTGCGCGTCGGCCACCTGCCGCAGCCGGGTGTTCAACTCCGCGTCCGACGTGCCGTGCTGATCAACCGTCACCTGACGGCCGTCGGCCAGCAGCAGCCGGGCGGACACCACGTTGTCACGGGTGTTGCCCCAGGCCACGGCGTGCGCGCCGCAGGCGTTGTTGCCGATCATCCCGCCGATGGTGCAGCGGTCCGCGGTCGACGGGTCGGGCCCGAGCAGCAGACCGTGCGGCGCGGCCTCGCGCTGGAGGCGGGCCTGGACGGTACCGGCGCCCACGGTCGCGGTACGGCGCTCGGGGTCGATGTCGGCGACCCCGTCGAGCGCGGTGAGGTCGAGGACGACCCCGGGGCCGATCGCGTTGCCCGCGACCGAGGTTCCGGCGCCGCGTGCCACCACGGACAGGCCGAGTCGGTGGCAGTGGGCGACGGTGTCGACGGCGTGCGCCGCCGACTCCGCGCGCACCACGGCGACCGGGGGCACCCGGTAGTTGGACGCGTCGGAGGAGTACAGCGCACGGGTGCCCGCGTCCAACAGCACGCTGGGGCCGAGCAGTTCGCGCAGGCGGCGGGCACCGCCCGCCGCGTCGCCCGGCCCGTGCGGTGCGTTCGGCTTGTCCATCGCCTTCGTTCCGTTCCTGTCGTCGCTTCCCCGCCGCGTCCGGACGGCGGGGAAGCGAGGTCGTCACCGCGAGGTCGTGTCCTCGTAGTAGACCGCCTCGACCGGGCTGACCGGCTCGCACGCGCCGCGGTCCACACGCTCGGCCGACCGGCCGCTCCCCCCTGGTGCGGCCGGTCGGCCTCCCCCCGGGCCCGCGGGCGTGGCGGCTTCCCCTCCGCGACCGCCCGCGGGCCGGTCATGACGCGTTCCCGGGCGCTGACGCCTGGTACACGCTCTTGGTCCAGGTGAAGAAGTCCACGGCGGTCTGTCCCTGCTCGCGGTAGGTGTTGGTGGAGGAGTCGCCGACCCCGCCGAAGGGGACGTTCAGCTCCACCCCGCTGGTCGGCCGGTTCACCTTGATCACTCCGGCCCTCACCTCGGAACTGAACCGGTGCACGGTGTCCAGGTCGTTGGTGACCACACCGGCCGTCAGACCGAAGCGGGAGTCGTTGACCAGGTCGATGGCCTGGTCGAGGCCGGCGGCGTCGAGCACCGCGACCACCGGGCCGAAGACCTCCTCCTGGGCGACGGTGTGCGCGGGCCGCACGCCGGTCAGCACCGTGGGGCCGAGCAGCAGGCCGTCCGGGTCCGCGCCGCCGACCACGGTCCTGGCGCCCTCGGCGAGGGCCTTGTCCACGTAGCCGAGATCGGTGGCGAGTTGGGCGCCGCTGACCACCGGCCCCATCCGTACGCCCTCGGTCAGTCCGTCGCCGGGCCGGTAGGCCGCGGCCTCCTCGCGCAGGGCGTCGAGGAAGGCGTCCTTGACGCCCGGCAGGCAGATCACCCGGCTGGTCGCGGTGCACGCCTGGCCGGTGAGGCCGAAGCCGCCGGCCGCGACGATGCGCGCGGCCACCACGGCGTCGGCGTCGTCGCAGACCACGACGGCGTTCTTGCCGCCGAGTTCGAGCTGCACCCGGATGCGGCGCGGCGCGACGGCGGTGTAGATGCCCGCGCCGACGCCCACCGAGCCGGTGAAGGTGACCGCGTCGATCCGCGGCGACGCGACGAGTTGGGCGCCGATCCGGGCGCCCGAGCCGGTCAGCAGGGTGAACACCCCGTCGGGCAGGCCGGCTTCCTGGAGCACCCTGGCCAGGTGCCAGGCGCCCGCGGGGGCTATCTGGGCGGGCTTGAGCACCACCGCGTTGCCGCTGACCAGGGCGGGCGCGGACTTCCAGGCGGGGATGGCGACCGGGAAGTTCCAGGGGGTGATGACCGCGACCGCGCCCAGCGGTTCGCGGCGGCTGTAGACCAGGTCGGTGCCCGCCGCCGAGGGGTACGTCGTGCCGCCGATCCGCCAGCCCTCGCTGCCGTAGAAGCGCAGGATGTCGGCGGCCCGCGCGACCTCGCCGCGCGCCTCCGCGAAGGTCTTGCCCTCCTCGCGGGTGATGTCCCGGGCGGCCTCGTCCGCGCGGTCGTCGAGGAGCGCGGCGGCCCGCTCCAGAATCCGGCCGCGGGCGGGGGCCGGGGTGCGTCCCCAGTCGCGGGCGGCGGCGTGGGCGGCGTCCAGCGCGCGCTCCACGGTGGCGGCGTCGAGGTCCGCGCTGAGGCTGACCCGCTGACCGGGCACGGCCGGATTGTCCCGTACCGCCGTCGGGGCGCCGGTCCATCGCCCGCCCACCAGGGACTGAATCTCCAGGACGTCCATGCTGTCGGTCATCTCCTCTGGTTCTCAAGGCCGTTGGGGTCGTCGGAAGCTGTCGGTGGCGTCGGAAGCCGTCGGTCTCGTCGGGAGTCGTCGGTGGCGTCGGCGTCCTCGGCGTCGTCAGGTCCTTCGGGGCGTACGGGGTCCCCGCGTCACTTCAGCGCGAGGGCGTTGGCGGTGGAGCCCGCCGCGCCGGTGAGGTGGAGCGGGGCCGCGGTGAACAGCCCCTCGTGGACGCCGTCCTGTGCGCAGTCCTCGGCCAGGGCGGCGAGGTCGAACAACTCGCCCACCGCGAGGCCCAGTTCGGCGATCAGCGTGTGGTGCAGGAAGGTCTCGGGCCCGCTCATGTCGAACGGCATGGCCTCCACCGCGGGGCAGTCGGCCGCGACCGCGGACAGCTCCAGGCCGCGCAGCCACCGCCTGGTCTCCGGATCGACGGCCAGGCCCGGCGAGGCGAAGAAGCCCTCCGCCGCCAGCGCCCCGCGCGCCGCCCGGTCCAGGCCCTCGTACCACCGGGTCCAGCCGAAGTGCAGCAACAGGACGTCTCCGGGCCGCGGTTCGGTGCCCTGCGCGGTGAGCGCGGCCGTCACGTCGGCCGCGGTGTAGGCGACCCGGCGGGAGCAGTCGCCGCCGTGCCGCCCGTGCGCGACCAGGTCGGCCAGGACGAAGCGGCCCGCGATGCCGCGCCGCGCCCAGTGCTCGATGCCCAGCGGCCCCGCCGCCGCCGCGATGTCGGCGGCCCGGTGGCCGCCGTAATAGGCGCCGTCGGGGCCGCGCACGTGCGCCAGCCCGTCCCACTGGGAGGACCCCTGCGGGTAGAAGGAGTCGAGGCGGTCGTCGAAGCCGTTGCCGAGGTCGATACGGGTGTGCGTGTGGCTGCCCCTGCCGAGGATCGGCGGGTCGGGCAGGGCCAGGTCCCAGTTGAGCGGGAAGACCCGGCCCCGGGTCACCAGCGCGGCGGCGTCCCTGACCCGCTCGGGCGTCTGCCGCGCCACGGCCCCCAGTTCGCCGACGACGGCCTCGGCGTCGCCGGCAAGGGCCTGCTCGTACGTGGCCGGCGTACCGGAGACCCCGGCCGCCGCAACCGACGCCGCACCGTAAGTCCCGTCCTCCCGGCCCCCGTTGGGCTCCCCGCCCCGCGTGCCGCTCATGACGCGTCCACCGAGATCATGGCCTTCATCGCCACCGTGCCCGCCGCCGCGTCGGCCAGGGCCTTCGGCCCCTCCTCCAGCGCGTAGTGGTCGGAGACCAGGTCGTCGACCTCGACCGCGCCGCTGGAGACCAGTTCGATGGCGCGCGGCCAGGTGTGGGCGTAGCGGTGGACGGTGGTGACGGTGAGTTCGCGGTAGCGGATCAGGGTGGACGACAGCGTGATCGCCGGCGCGGCGGGCACTCCGACCAGTACGGCCCGGCCGCGCGGGCGCAGCCGCGTCATCCCGTCGTCCAGCGCGGTGGGCGCGCCCGAGCACTCCAGGTAGCAGTCCAGGCCGGCGGCCACGTCCTGGAAGGCGGTGCCCGGGTCGGCGCCGACGTGAGCGGTCTCCACGCCGGGCGTGGAGTGCGCGAGCCGGGCCAGTCGGCGCTCGTCGACGTCCGCGACGATCACCCGGGCCGCCTTCTCGGCCAGGGCGACCCGCGCCACCAGGGTGCCGATCGGGCCCGCGCCCGCGATCAGCACCTGCTCGCCGGGGAGTACGGCGGCCCGGCCGACGGCCCATACGGCCACCGACAGCGGTTCGAGCAGGGCCGCCCGGGTCGCGGTCATCGCGGCGGGGACGGCGTGCACCGCGCGGCGCGGCAGCACCACGCGCTCGCGCGCCAGCCCGGCGTGCGGCGGCATCCCGAGGAAGCGCATCCGCGCGCACAGGTTGTACGTACCGGCCAGGCACTCGCGGCACCGGCCGCACCACAGGCCGGGTTCGACGGCGACCAGGTCACCGGGGGCGAGTCCGGTCACCCGGTCACCGGTCTCCAGGACGGTGCCGGACGCCTCGTGGCCGAGCACGTGCGGCCCGGTGAGCCGGAAGGCGCCGATCCGCCCGTGCGCGTAGAAGTGGGTGTCCGAGCCGCAGAGGCCGACCCGCGCGACCGCGACGCGTACGTCGTCGGCGCCCAGCGGTTCCTCGTCGGTCTCGCCGATCGCCGCGTCATGGGCGCCTCGCAGGGTGAGAGCACGCATCACGCCACCTCCGCGGCGTCGCCCGCGGGCGCGAGCGGATCGGTGAGGTCCGGCGGATCGGTGAGGTCCGGCGGATCGGGTTCGCCGGAGGGTTCGAGGGTCGGTTCGAGACCGAGGAAGTCCGCGGTCGGCCCGAGCTGGTGGAGGAGCATGTGGATGCCGGGCACGACCGTGCATCCCGCGCGCCGCGCGTGGTCGAGCAGCCGGGTCCTGGCGGGTTTCATGATGATGTCGCTGACGGCCGTGGCGGGGCTGAGCGCGGCGAGGTCGACGGGCGGCGGATCGGCGGCGCGCATGCCGACCGAGGTGGTGTTGACCAGGACGTCGACGTCGGCGACGGAGTCCCGCTCGCGCACCTCGCAAGCCACGGCCGGGTAGTGGCGGCCGACCTGCTCGGCCAGGGCGACGGCGCGGGCGGTGGTCCGGTTGCGGACGGCCAGGTGCGAGACGCCCGCGGCGGCCAGCGCCATGGCGACGGCGCGCGCGCTGCCGCCCGCGCCGAGCAGCAGCACCCGCGCGCCCTCCAGCCGCACCCCGTGCGCGCGCAGCCCCGCGACCAGGCCGGGGCCGTCGTACTGGCCGCCGAGCAGCCGCCCGTCGGGCAGCCTGCGGATGACGTTGCTCGCCCCGGCCCTGACGGCGTCCTCGGTGAGGTCGTCGAGCAGCCCGGCGATGTGCTCCTTGTGCGGCATGGTGACCCCGATGCCCGCCAGGTTCTTCCAGGAGCGCGCCGCGGCGACCGCCTGCGCCAGATCCTCGACGCCGACCTGGTACGGCACCACGGCCGCGTCGATGCCGCGCTGGCGGAAGAAGCGGTTCATCACCTCGGGCGTGCGCACATGGGCCACCGGGTCGGCGAAGTGCGCGTAGATCCGGGTGTTCCCGGTGATGGGATGGGACGTCATGATGCGGTGAACTCCGTCCAGTCGTCGATCCAGGTGCCGAGGGCGGGGATGAGTCCGCAGGCCAGCGCCGCCATCCGGGCGGCGCCGCAGGCGCCGGCCTCGGCGCCGACGGGCAGCCGGACCGAGCCGAGCACCCGGGCGCGGACGGCCCTGATGTAGCCGGACGTGTACCAGCCGCCCGCGGCGATCAGCGCGTTGCCGGGGCCGCCGAGCACGTCGAGCAGGCCGATCGCGTCGCGGCAGCGCCAGGAGGTCAGTTCGACCGTGACGGCCCACGCCTCGGCGTCCGGCAGTCCGTGGAGGGCGGCCACCAGGGCGGCCGGGTCGAGCGGGGCCATCGGCCGGGCCGCGCTGCCGAGGGCGACGGCGAATTCCGCCGCGCGGCCGGTCGCGGACAGCCGGGCCGCGGCCTTGCCGAGCGCGTCGACGTCGGCGAGGGTCCGTTCGGCGCCGAGCCGGTCGTCGAGCAGGGCGCGCAGCAGGCGTCCGGTGCCGAGGACGCCGAAGAGGTAGTCGCGGCCGGGGACGATGTGCGGTCCGCGCTCGAATCCGGCGGCCACCGCCCGGGTCAGCAGGCCGGGGTCCTTGGCGGCGGGCCGGGAGCGGATCAGCGCCTCGCCGGTGCCGAGGCTGTCGAAGCAGTCGTCGGGGTGTACGGCCCCGGCGCCGATCGCGCCCGCCAGGTGGTCGTGGCCCGCGACGGTGACGACCGCGCCGCCGACCAGCGGCAGACCGGCCCGCGCGGTGCCGGTGGGCGATCCGGCGGGCAGCAGTTCCGGCATCGCGGCGGGGTCGAGCCCAGCCCGGTCCACGCCGTGCTTCCACCACTCGCGGGCGGTCACGTCCATAAAGCCGCTGCGTGCGGCGAGCGACCACTCGGCCGTGGCCCGGCCGCCCGCCCAATGGGCGGCCCACTCCGGTACGTTCAGCCAGCTCACGGCCTTCCCGGCCGGGCCGGACCTCGTACCGAGAGCGGCGGACGTACGGGTGTCGGGCCCGGCGGACGACGCCGGCCGTCGGGCCAGTCGGGGCAGCAGCCACGCCACCTTGACGGCCGAGGCGCGGGTGGTGGGCCGCAGGCCGGTGGTGGCGGTGAAGCCGTCGCCGTGCTCGGCGAGGAGAGCGGCCAGTTCGTCCGCCCCGCTGGTGTCGAACCAGGCCACGGCCGGTGCGACGGGTGCGCCGTCGGCGGCGAGCGCGTACCCCGCCTCGGCCATGCCCGCGAAGCCGACGGCGAGGGCGTGGCGGCCGGGCAGCCGGTCGGCGAGCTGCCGGAAGAGACCGTCCAGCGTGCCGGACAGGTCCTCGTGCCCGAGCACCGTCGTCCCGGCGGCGAGCCGCCACGGGGTGTCGGCCCTGACCACCGCCAGCTCGTGGCCGCGCTCGTCGGTGGCGCACACCTTCACCGTGGTGGTGCCGATGTCCACGCCGACGACGCATGCCGTCCTTGCCATCACAGCCTCCATCGCTCAAGGAGCTGAAATACGCTGGTTCGTCCTGTCTACAGGTCTTCGCCGTCCTGCGGCGCGAGGCCCGGTCGGGGGAAAACTCGCGCCCCGGCCAACGCCACCGATCAGCGCGCCCGGCCGACGACCACGGTCAGCGCGCCGCGCTCGGCACGTCCTCGCCGAGCGAGTACGCGGTGACCAGCCGTCGCAGCCGGCCGGCGATCGAGGCGACCACCTGCTCCTCGTCGAGGTCCCCGTGGAGATAGCCGTCGAAGGCGTCGATCCACAGGCTGCGGCCGATGGCGAAGCCGATGTAGCCGTCCACCCCGCGGATCTGCCGCACCCACTCCTCGGCCGCGTCGATGTCCGCGCCGCCGCCGAGCAGCACCAGGGAGGTCGGATACGGCGCCCCGGCCCGGCAGTGGTCGGCGACCACCGCGTAGTCGGCCTCGGTGGCCAGCGGCTCCAGCTTCCACACGTGCGGCCACACGCCCGCGTCCTGGTACTCCGAGACCGTCCGCAGCAGCAGTTCCGTGTGGTGCGCGCGCTGCCAGCGCTCCTTGTCGCCGGCGTCCGCGGCGAGCTGCGCGTCGGTCGGCGGAACCAGCATCTCCAGCATGAAGGGCCGCTGGTTGGCCAGGCACCAGTCGAGCACCTGGCGGGCGCGGGCGGTCTGCCGGGCCCTGCGCCCGGCGGGCAGTTCGGGGTTGTGCACGATGAGCGCCTTGACCATGTCCGGTCCGAGCGCGTCCAGACGGGCGCCGAAGTCGTCGCCGCCGGTGAGGACGAACTCGCCGGTGTTGATGTCGAAGACCGAGGACCGGCTCTCCTCGACGGGCAGCACCAGGCAGCAACCGGCCTCCCGTACGCGGGGGATGGTCCGTCCGCCGTACTCCTCGTCGATCAGCACCCCGAGGTTGGCCGGGTCGGTGCCGCCTTCGGCGATCGTGCGGACCAGCGCGTCGAAGGCCAGGTCCTTCACCCGGCCGAACGCCTCCTGGCGTTCGGCGGCCGGCACCGCGTCACCGAACAGCCCGCGCATCACCGCCCGGTGGTCCATGGCCAGGACCAGGAGCGGATGGGGGACGTCAGTCATCGTGTGTCCTTTCGAGAGGGGGCGGGGCAGCGGCCGGCCGGACGGGCGGGTCATGCCGGACCCCGGCGTTCACCGGTCCTGCGGCGGGCGACGAAGCGCGCGGCGAGGACGGCGACCAGCAGGGCGAGGCCGTTGAACAGCGGCTGCACCCAGAACGGGACGCCGAGCAGGCTCAAGCCGTTGAAACCGACGGCGAGCAGCAGGATCGCGACGATCACACCGGGCACGTTGTAGAAACCCGGACGGTAGGTGGTGACGCCCAGGAAGGCGGCGGCGTAGGCGGGCAGCAGCAGGTCGGGGCCGAGACTGGGGGTCACGGAACCGGCCTGGCCGAGCTGGAGCACGGCGGCCAGCGAGACCAGCCCGCCGGCGCAGCCGAAGGCGAGGATCTTGTACCGGCCGGTGCGCACACCGGCCAGGAACGCCACGCGCTCGGAGCCGCCGATCGCGTACAGCCGGGCGCCGACCGGGGTGTGCTGGAGCAGGTAGAAGCAGATGACGGCCACGATCGCGACGATCCACACCGCCCAGGCGACCTGCACCGCGTAGCCGCGGCCGAGGGTCTTGGCCAGGCCGGGAACGGTGGTGAGGATGGCGCCGTTGCTGAGCATCAGGGTCATCGCGGAGAGCACGATTCCCATGCCCAGGGTCGCGATGAACGAGTTGATGCCGAACACCACGTTGAGCACACCGTTCCAGGCGCCGGCCACCACCCCGCAGCCGGCCATCGCGAGGAACACCGCGGTCACCGGCCAGCCCTGGCCGGTCAGATAGGCGCCGAGCATCGCGCAGAAGCCGAGCAGATAGCCGACCGACAGGTCGAACTCGCCGACGATCAGCGGGAAGAGCACCGCCAGCGTCATCAGCGCGATCACGGACTGGCTGACCAGCAGCGAGGTCCAGTTCTGCCGGGTGGCGAAGTTCGGGGTGGCCATGCTGAACACCACGATCAGCACCACCAGCAGCACGATCTGGGCGTAGCGCTGGATGAGGGCTTCGCCGATCGTACGCAGCAGGCCGGCGTCGTGGGACCGCCCGGCGGGGGGTCGCGGTTCGGCGGGGGGTCGCGGGTCGGCGGTCACGGCGCCCCCGGTCAGCGCGTCGGGCCGCACTGTGTCGAGATCTTCTCTGCTCATCTCGGACCGTCCTCCTGTGGACTCGCCACGATCCTGGCGAGCTTGACGGGGTTGTCGGGGACGGGGATCTCCTGCGCCCCGGCTCCGGGGCGCAGCACCACCATCCGGTCGCAGTACGCGGTGAGCTGCTCGAACTCAGAGGAGAACAGGACCACGCCCATCCCCTGGTCCACGCGTTTCCTGACCGCTTCGAACATCAGGAGCCGCGCGCCCGGGTCGACGCCGTTGGTCGGTTCGTCGAGTACCAGGACCTTCGGGTCGGTGGACAGCCACTTGCCGAGCAGCACCTTCTGCTGGTTGCCGCCGCTGAGGCTGCCGAGGGAGGCCGAGGGATCGCGCGGCCGTACGTCGAGTTCGCGGATCACCCGGCCGATCGCCTCCCGCAGCGCGGCCCCGCGGTGCCAGAAGCGGCGCAGCGAGGGGAGCGCGATGTTGTCGGCGACGCTCAGGACGGCGACGCCGCCGTGCGAGAGCCGGTCCCTGGGCAGCAGCGCCACGCCCTGCCTGCGGGCGGTGGAGACGGTCCAGCCACGGGTGGGTTCGAACCCCCGCGACCGGACCGTGCCCGAGCGGGGCGGCACACCGCCCGCGAGGAGATACGGCAGTTCGTCCACGCCGGAGTCGGGCAGGCCGGTGACTCCGACGATCTCGCCCGCCCGGATGTCGAGGTCCAGCGGGTCGAGCCGGTGGCCGGTCAGCCCGCGGATCTCCATCAGAGTCCGGTCCGCGCCGTCCCCGGCCGGCGCCCCTTCGCCGTACGCCCCGCGGGAGTCGGGGGCGGCGGGACGGTCGGAAGCAGTCGGCCGGCCGGAAGCGGCGGGACGGCCGGAAGCAGTCGGCCGGCCGGAAGCGGCGGGACGGCCGGAAGCAGTCGGCCGGCCGGAAGCGGCGGCGGGCTCCTCGCGGTGCCCGGCCCCGGCCGCCTGCTCGGCGGCCGGCCGCTGCTCCGGGAGCATGTACTCGATGATCCGGGCCGCGCTGACCTCGGCGGACGGTCCCTCGTACTGCGTACGACCGGCCGCCAGCACGGTGAGCCGGTCGGCGTACTGGGTGATCTCGCCGATCCGGTGGGTGACCATGAGGACCGCCGTGCCCCGGTCGGCGAGCCTGCGGACCAGGCCGAGGACCTGTTCCGCGTCGTCCTGCCGCAGCGAGGCGGTGACCTCGTCGAGGATGAGAATCCGGCTGCCCTGCCCGGTGGCGACGGCGAGGGACACCATCGCCCGGTCCGCGGGGCCGAGTTCGGCGCAGGTCGTACGGGCGTCGACCGGCACCTCGTGCTCGTCGAGCAGCCGCTGCGCGCGCCGTACCAGCGCCCGGTGGCTGAGCCCGAGGGCGGGGACGCCCTCGAAGCCGCCGAGCAGCGCGACGCAGTCCGCGACCCTGAGCGTGTCGACCAGCGGCGCCTCCTGGTGGACGACGCCGACGCCCGCCGCGCGGGAGTCCATCGGCGACGACCACTCCTGCGGGGCGCCGTCCACCAGCAGGTGTCCGCTGTCCGGGCCGAACACCCCGCTCATGATCTTGATCAGGGTGGACTTGCCCGAGCCGTTCGCCCCGGCCAGCGCGTGCACCGCGCCGGGGACCAGGCCGAGTGAGACGTCCCACAGGGCCTGGGTGGCGCCGAAGGTCTTGCACAGCGAGCGCGCCGCCATGACCTCATCGGGTGCCGGGGTGGTCACTTGATGCCCCAGAGCTTGTGGTACTCGGCGGCGACGTCGAACGGCAGCTTCCACTGGTCGTTGTTGCCGATCATGTTGTCCTTGGTGAGCAGGACCGTGATCGCGCCCTCGTTGGCCGGTTCGATGGCGGGCTGCTTCTGCACGGTGCGGATCATCTGGTCGACGGTCGCGTAGCCGTACAGCGAGGGGATTTCGATGACGGTCGCGCCCTGGATGTCGCCCTCGCGGATGAACTGCCGGTTGATCGGGTCGCCGACCGCGCTGACCAGCTTGACCTTGGCGCCGAGACCGGCCTGCCTGATCGCGTTGACCTCCGCCGCGGCGGCGGCGTCGAAGCCGGTGTAGACGTAGGTGGCGTTCGAGTGCTGCTGGAGGGTCGAGACGGTACGGGTGCCCAGGGCGCCCGAGGCGATCTCGTCGGTGGTGAAGTTGACCGGCTTGAGCACCTTGCACGAGGCGCACTTCTTCATCTCGGCGACGAAGGCGTTGTACGTGACCGTGTTGGACAGGTACTCGCTGGTGATGACCGGCTGGACCACGGCGGTGCCCTTGGAGTCGGCGATCACCCAGTCGGCCTGCATCCGGCCGTTGGCGCCGTAGTCGGGCGCCACGTCGAGGTCGAAGTCGATCTGGCCGGGCTCCAGTTCGGGCTCGGGGTTGGGGGTGCCGGTGCCGTTGTTCATCGAGATCACCGGGATGCCGGCCTTCTTGGCCGCCTCCAGGCCCTGCTGGACCAGCTTGGAGTCGATGGAGACCGTGGCGATCACGTCGGCCTTGTTGGAGACGGCGTTGAGGATCATGTTGTTCTGGGTGCGGGCGCTGGACTGGCCGTCGTAGACGGTGGGCTTCCAGCCGAGGGTCTTGACGATGCCCTTGACCGCTTCCGCCGGGGTGTTGCAGCCGCCGATGGCGACACCGCACGGGACGATCGCGACCTTGATGTTCTCGGGTACGGTGACCGGCTTGTCGGTCGGTCCCGCGAAGGACTCGGGACCCTTCTGCGCGGCCTGCACCGCGGTGACGAACCGGCTGACGTCCTGGCTCTGCCCGGAGTCGGCCGCGCCGCTGTCACCGCCGGAGCCGTCGTTGGAGGGTGCGCACGCGGCGGTGAACCCGAGCCCGATGCACGCGGCAGCGATGACCGCTGCCCTCGCCCCTGAAGTAAGGACTGTGGAAGGCATACCTCGCTCCTTTGCGGTGGTACACGTCGCCGTGGTGGCGGTGTCTGCGGGATCGCTTGTCATGGGACCGCTTGTCATGGGACGGCTTGTCATGGGACCGGAACCACTTCGATCGCCAGCCCGGAGGTCTCCAGGGCCCGCAGCAGTTCCGGTGGGGCGTCGGCGTCGGTGATCAGGAGGTCGGGCTGGGAGGTGTCGGCGAACCGGGCGAAGTGGTCCTTGCCGATCTTGCTGCTGTCGCAGAGGACGACGGTCCGCTTGGCGGCGCGGATCATCGCCTCCTTGACCGCGGCCTCGGCCGGGTCGGGGGTGGAGAAGCCGTGCCGGGGCGAGACCCCGTAGGTGCCGATGAAGGCGACGTCGACGTGGACGCGCGCGATGGCGCCGAGCGCGGGGGCGTCGACCTCGGCCAGGGTGTTGGCCCGGACGCGCCCGCCGAGGGTGTGGACGCTGAGTCCTTGCTTGCCCGCGAGCGCGATCGCCGCCTGGAGGCTGTTGGTCATGACCACCAGCGAGGGGCCGCCGGGGAATATCTCGGCCATCCGGCCGGTGGTGGTCCCGGCGTCGATGATCACCGCGCCCTCGTCGGGCATGTGCTTGACCGCGGCGTGGGCGATCAGGTCCTTCGCCACCGCCATCAGCCGTCTGCGTGACTGAAGGTCGGGGACGAGGTGTTCACGGTCGAGGAGGATCGCTCCGCCGTGCACCCGCTGGACGAGACCGCGGCGCTCCAGCAGCACCAGATCGCGGCGGATCGTCTCCGACGTCACCTCCAGCCGGTCGGCCGCGGCGACGACTTCGAGCCGCCCGCTGGCCTTGAGCTGGTCGAGCAGCGCTCGCCGACGTTCCTCCGCGAAGTGCGCGGATGTGCCGTTCACACTCATCGCGGGCCCTTCCGTAGCAACCTCACCTTTGCTTCATGTGGAATTCATACCTGTATCCACGCAATGCCACAAGAGGTTGCACGGGGAAGGGTGTCCGAATGAGACATTCCGTGGCCGGACAGCGACCAAATACGACCACAGAGTGACGAGTTGATCACCATCAGCAGCACGAAGCGGGCATTGCCTCCCATAGGCTCCCTATGGAAAAGCCACACTCGCCATGGAGCTGTGTGGATATTCCACAGCTGCAGACGCTTCCGGCCCCCCGCGCCGAAGGGCACGAGGGGCCGGAAGGTGGGGGTTCAGCCCGCGGGTTCAGCCCGCGGTTCGGCTCGCGGTTCAGCCCGCGATCGGCTGCCGCTCCTGCGCGGAGACCAGCGCGTGCAGCCGGTTGAGGCGCTCGCGGGTGAGATCGTCGGCCGGGGTGTACGTGGTCAGGCGGGGGCCCTGCTGCGGGCCGAGCCACAGGTGGGTGAAGTCGAAGGACAGCAGGCCGACTTCGGGGTTCAGATAGCGCTTGATGTGGCCGTCGGGCTGGAGCACCTCGTGCCGTTCCCACATCTCGCGGAAGTCGGGCGAGCTCTGCTGGAGCCGCTTGAGCAGTTCGCGCCAGGCGGGCTCCGCCAGGTGCTGAGCCATCGAGACGCGGAATTTGGCGGCCATCAGCCGGATGCTCTCCTCGCGGTCGACCATCCGCTCGCGCCACAGCGGGTCGGTGAACGACAGCCACATGACGTTGCGGTCCTCGACGGGCAGCGCGTCCAGGTCGCTGACCAGCCGACCGTAGGTGCCGTTGTACGCGATCACGTCGTACCGGCTGTTGACGACCGCTGCGGGCAGCGGCGCGAGCTGGTCGACCATGGCGAGCAGCGCGGGTGACATGCCGGGGCAGTCCAGGTGCGGGTGCGGGTCGGCGGTCCCGGCGAGGGTGAACAGGTGCTTGCGCTCGTTGTGGTCGAGCATCAGGGCGCGCGCGATGGCGTCGGCGACTTGGCCCGAGACCTGGATCTCCCGCGCCTGCTCCAGCCACGTGTACCAGGTGACGCCGACCGCGGCGAGCTGTGCGACCTCCTCGCGGCGCAGTCCGGGCGTCCGGCGCCGACGTCCGGGCGGCAGCCCGACCTGGTCAGGCGAGATACGCTCCCGGCGGCTGCGCAGAAAGGACGCCAGCTCCTGGCGGCGGCTCTCCGCGGCGGCGGCCTCGGGCACATCGGCCCCGGGAACGTCCAGCGAGACGTTCCCCGGACCCGGCGAAACGGCGCCCGAGCCCGGAGGGACGGCGCCCGAGCCCAGCGGGACGGCGCCCGAGCCCGGCGAAACGGCTCCTGGGCCCGGGGTCACGGTGCTCGGCGTGAAAGCGCTGGCGTCTGCGGTCATATTCCCAGAGTGCCCGATCCGGCAGCCGGTTGCCAGGTGGTGCGTATACCTGGATAAACGCTCTCTGGTACCACCCTGAGAAGGGGTCCAGTGTGGACCATGTGACCGACCGAATGGAACCCACCATGACCTCCCGGGCTCAGGTGCTCCCCCGCGTGACCCGCATCGGGGCGCCCGCCCGGAACTCTTCCGTCCCCACCCGCTCGCACTCCCCCGCCCCGGCCCCCGGCCTGAGCTCCCTCGGCCTGCTGACCGTGCTGCTCGGCGCGGCCCTGCCGATGGTGGACTTCTTCATCGTCAACGTGGCCCTGCCCACCATCGACCGCGACCTGCACGCCGGGCCCGCGGTCCTGGAGATGGTCGTCGCGGGCTACGGCGTCGCCTACGCCGTGCTGCTCGTCCTCGGCGGGCGGCTCGGCGACATGTTCGGCCGCCGCAATCTCTTCCTGTGGGGCCTCGGCCTGTTCGCCGTGACCTCGCTGGCCTGCGGTGTCGCCCCCTCCGCCTGGACCCTGGTGGCGGCCCGCGTCGCCCAGGGCGCCGCCTCCGCGCTGCTGCTCCCGCAGGCCCTGGCCACCATCCAGTCCGCGACCTCGGGCGGCGCCCGCGGCAAGGCGCTGAGCTACTACGGCGCGACCGCGGGCATCGCCAGCGTCGTCGGCCAGGTACTCGGCGGCGTGCTGGTCTCCGCGGACATCGCGGGCAGCGGCTGGCGGGCGATCTTCCTGGTCAACGTGCCGGTGGCGGCCGTCGCGCTGGCGCTGGCGCTGAAGTCGGTGCCGGAGACGCGTTCCGCGCACCCGGCCCGTATCGACAAGCCCGGCACCGTACTGCTCGCGGTCACGCTGATCACTCTGCTGCTGCCGCTCACCGAGGGCCGGGCGGCCGGCTGGCCGCTGTGGTCGTGGGTGCTGCTCGCGGTCTTCCCGCTCGCGGCGGCGGCCTTCGTGGCGGTCGAGCGGCGCGGTGAGCGCGACGGCGGCAACCCGCTGATCCCGCCGTCGCTGCTGCGTATCCACAGCGTGCGCAGCGGCCTGCTGCTCATCGTGCCCTTCTGTCTCGGCTTCGGCGGCTTCATGTTCGTCGTGGCGGTGGCCATGCAGGACGGGCTGCGGTTCGGGGCGCTGGAGGCGGGCGCCGCGCTGGCCCCGCTGTGCGCCGCCTTCTTCGCCGCCTCGCTGCTCGGACCGCGGATGGTGGCCCGTTTCGGCCGCGATGTGGTGACGGCGGGCTCGCTGGTCCAGGGCGTCGGCCTGGTGGCGCTGGCCGCGACCTTCCACTACGGCGGTACGGGCCTGAGCATCGCGGAACTGGCGCCGAGCATGGCCGTGATCGGCTTCGGCCAGGGCTTCGTCCTGCCGGTGGTGCTCCGGATCGTGCTCAGCGAGGTGCCGGCCGCGCAGGCCGGGGTCGGCAGCGGCGCGATGGCGACCACCCAGCAGTCCAGCCTCGCGCTGGGCGTGGCCACTCTCGGCACCCTGTTCCTGACCCTGTCCGGTTCGATCGGCGTACGGGACGCCCTGGTGTGGGCGCTGGTCGCGCAGCTCGCGGCGGTGGTCGCGACGGTCGCGCTGAGCACCCGGCTGCCGCGCAGAGTCGTCTAGCACCCCCGAGAAGACCGGCCCACCACCCCGGGCCGCGCCCCGAACCGGCCCCGGGCCGAGGACGGCCCCGCCAGGGGCACGGTGGCACGATATGTGGACTGACAGATGTTGATATCTGTCAGTCCACATGTGACGGTGGAGACGCACACCTGTCCCGCCGACGACCCCGAAGGGGACCCCACCGATGCGCACCCGCACCCTCGGCACCACAGGACCCGCCGTCTCCGCCCTCGGCCTCGGCTGTATGGGCATGTCCGGCGCGTACGGCGCCTCCGACGACGCCGAGTCCGTCGCCACCATCCACGCCGCGCTGGACGCGGGCGTGACCCTGCTCGACACCGGCGACTTCTACGGCATGGGCCTGAACGAACTGCTGATCCGCGACGCCCTGCGGGCCCGCCCCAGCAGCCGCGACCAGGCCGTCATCAGCGTCAAATTCGGCGCGCTGCGCGATGTCGAGGGCGGCTTCGGCGGCTACGACGGCCGCCCGGTCGCGATCCGCAACTTCCTCGCGTACTCCCTGAACCGGCTCGGCACCGACCACATCGACATCTACCGGATCGCCCGCGTCGACCCGGACGTGCCGATCGAGGAGACCGTCGGCGCCATCGCCGAACTGGTCCAGGCCGGGCACGTCCGGCACATCGGGCTGTCCGAGGTCGGCGCGGAGACCCTGCGCAGGGCCGCCTCCGTCGCCCCGATCGCCGACCTCCAGATCGAGTACAGCCTCTTCTCGCGCGGCATCGAGGACCGCATCCTGCCCACCGCCCGCGATCTCGGCATCGGCGTGACGGCGTACGGCGTGCTCTCGCGCGGGCTGCTCAGCGGTCACTGGACCCGGGACAGCGGCACGGAGGCGGGCGACTTCCGCGGCTACAACCCGCGCTTCTCCGGCGAGAACCTGGAGCGCAACCTCGGCCTGGTCGAGGCGCTGCGCAAGGTCGCGGACGGCAAGGGCGTCACGGTCGCACAGGCCGCCATCGCCTGGGTGCTGTCCCGCGGCGACGACATCGTGCCGCTGATCGGCGCCCGCCGCAGGGACCGGCTCACGGAGGCGCTCTCCGCGCTCGACCTGACGCTGGGCGCCGCCGACCTCGCCGACATCGAGCGGGCCGTCCCGGCCGCGGAGGTCGCGGGCACCCGCTACGACCCCCGGCAGATGACGCATCTGGACAGCGAGCGCTGAGCCGGCGGCGCCCTGCCGCACACTGGACGGCGACGGCCCCGGCGATCACGGCGGCCGTCGCCGTCACAGAAGCCGTGTCCCGACCGCCGAAAGGCCGCCTCTCCCATGCCGCCGGAGCCCCTGACCCGTGACCGCGTCCTCGAAGCCACCGAGGACGTACTGCGCCGCTACGGCCCCGCGAAGGCCACGGTGGTCGATGTGGCGCGGGCGCTCGGGGTCAGCCACGGCAGCGTCTACCGGCACTTCCGCAGCAAGGCGGAACTGCGCGAGGCGGTCACCCAGAAGTGGCTGGCCGAGGCGCACGCGGCGCTCGCGGACATCGCCGCGCAGGACGGCCCCGCGTCCGAGCGGCTGCCGCGCTGGCTCGCCGAACTCTTCGCGGCCAAGCGGCGCAAGGCCGGGCTCGACCCGGAACTCTTCGCCACCTTCCAGGTGTTGGCGCGCGACAACAGCGGCGCCGTCAGCCGCCACGTCCAGGAGACGATCGACCAGCTCGCCGGGATCGTCGCGGACGGCGTCGGGCGCGGTGAATTCGCCCCCTGCGACCAGGCGGCCACCGCCCGCGCCGTCTGGGACGCCACCTGCCGCTTCCACGACCCGGCGCACGCGGCCGAGTGGACCCTGCCGGGCATCGACGCCGAGTTCACGGCGGTGTGCGAACTGGTGCTGCGCGGCCTGCGGAAGGACGTGCGGAAGGACTGACGCCCCGGCAACACCCCTGAGAAACGCGGGCGGGGCCGCGCGAGCCGGACAGACCGGCCCGCGCGGCCCCGCCCGCGTTTCTCAGGGGTGTACCGGCGTCAGCAGCCCAGCAGTCGGCTGCCCAGGTAGGTCTCCACCTGGTCGAGCGACACGCGCTCCTGCTTCATCGTGTCGCGCTCGCGGACCGTCACCGCGTTGTCCTCGAGCGTGTCGAAGTCGACGGTCACGCAGAACGGCGTGCCGATCTCGTCCTGGCGGCGGTAGCGGCGGCCGATGGCGCCCGCGTCGTCGAACTCGATGTTCCAGTGGGCGCGCAGAGCGGTGGCCAGGCCCTTGGCCTTCGGGGAGAGCTCGGGGTTGCGGGAGAGCGGCAGGACGGCGACCTTGACCGGCGCGAGGCGCGGGTCGAGCCGCATCACGGTGCGCTTCTCCATGACGCCCTTGGCGTTGGGCGCCTCGTCCTCGTTGTACGCGTCGAGCATGAAGGCCAGCATCGCGCGGTTGACACCGGCCGCGGGCTCGATGACGTACGGGAACCAGCGCTCGCCCGCCTCCTGGTCGAAGTAGGAGAGGTCCTGGCCTGACGCCTTGGAGTGCGAGGAGAGGTCGAAGTCGGTGCGGTTGGCGACGCCCTCCAGCTCACTGAACTCCTGACCGCCGAAGTTGAAGCGGTACTCGATGTCGGCGGTGCGCTTGGAGTAGTGGGAGAGCTTCTCCTTGGGGTGGTCGAACCACCGGATGTTCTCCTCGCGGATGCCGAGGCCGGTGTACCAGTTCCAGCGCTCCTGCATCCAGTACTCCTGCCACTTCTCGTCCTCGCCCGGCTTGACGAAGAACTCCATCTCCATCTGCTCGAACTCGCGGGTGCGGAAGATGAAGTTGCCGGGCGTGATCTCGTTGCGGAACGACTTGCCCATCTGGGCGATGCCGAACGGCGGCTTCTTGCGCGAAGTGGTCTGCACCTGGGCGAAGTTGGTGAAAATGCCCTGCGCGGTCTCGGGCCGCAGGTACGCCACCGAGCCCGCGTCCTGGGTCGGGCCGAGGTGCGTCTGGAGCATGCCGGAGAACTGCTTGGGCTCGGTGAAGGCGCCCTTGGTGCCGCAGTGCGGGCAGTTGATGTCGGCGAGGCCGTTGGCCGGGGGCTTGCCGTGCTTGGCCTCGTACGCCTCCTCCAGGTGGTCCGCGCGGTAGCGCTTGTGACAGGAGGTGCACTCGGTGAGCGGGTCGGAGAACGTGGCGACGTGGCCCGAGGCCACCCAGACCTCGGGGGCGAGGATCACCGACGAGTCGATTCCCACCACGTCCTCACGGGAGGTCACCATGGCGCGCCACCACTGGCGCTTGATGTTCTCCTTCAGCTCGACGCCCAGCGGCCCGTAGTCCCAGGCGGCCTTGGAGCCGCCGTAGATCTCACTGCTCGGGAAAACGAAGCCACGGCGCTTGCTCAGGCTGACGATGGTGTCGATCTTGTCGGCGGCCACGGTGCTCTCTTCAGTACGACGAAGCGGTCAGTTGCCTCAGATTACCGGCGGGTGCGGTCCCCTTATCAAATCCGTTCCGGAACCCGGCTCCAGGAACCCGGTCGGACGCGTCAGCGGACTCGTCGGCGGACGCGGATCAGCGGCCCCGCCCTACGGCAATTGACAATCGTTTCCACATCAGATGAAAATGACAGTCATGAACATCCATCGCCGCCCGATATCCGCCGTCTCCGTCGCCGCCGCTGCCGTACTCGGCCTGCTGGCACTGTCGGCCTGCTCCGGCGCCTCGGAGAACACCTCGGGTGACTCCAAGGGCGGCGGAAAGCTCAAGGTCACGGCCGCTTTCTACCCGCTGGAGTACCTGGCGGCGCAGATCGGCGCCGACCACGTCGCGGTGACCGACCTCACCAAGCCGGGCGTGGAGCCGCACGACCTGGAGCTGACGCCCAAGGAGACCGGCAGGCTCGGCCAGTCCGATGTGATCGTCTACCTCAAGGGCCTCCAGCCCGCCGTGGACGACGCCGTGAAGCTGTCCGGCGTCCAGCACAAGGTCGACGCCGCCTCGCTGACCACGCTGGAGTCCCACGGCACCGAGGTGGACGGCACGCACCACACCACCGGCGACAACGGCGCCGGCGGCGACAGCGAGGAAGGCGCGGGCGCCGACCCGCACATCTGGCTGGACCCGGTGAAGTACGCCGAGGTCGCCAAGGGCGTCGGCAAGGCGCTGGAGCAGGCCGACCCGGCGAACGCGGCGGAGTACGGCAAGAACACCGACGCGCTGGTCGCCCGGCTCACCGCCCTGGACACCGAATTCCGCGACGGCCTGAAGAACCGCGCCTCCGACACCTTCGTCACCACGCACGCCGCCTTCGGCTACCTCGCCGAGCGGTACGGGCTGGTCGAGGAGGCCGTCAACGGCATCGACCCGGAGAGCGAGCCCAGCGCGGCGCGGGTCAAGGCGCTGCACGACCTGGTGAAGAGCAAGCACGTGTCGACCGTCTTCTTCGAGACGCTGGTCAGCGACGCCACCGCGAAGACCCTCGCGGGCGACCTGAGGCTGCGCACCGACGTCCTCGACCCGATCGAGGGCATCACCGGCAAGTCCAAGGGCACCGACTACTTCCAGGTGCAGCGGAGCAATCTGACGGCCCTGCGCGCGGCGCTCGGCGCGAAGTGACGGAGGTCACCGCCATGGACCAGCAAGCCGTCGAAGCGGTCACGGACACCGAGGACGCCGAAAGGGCCGAGGACCCGGTCATCGCGCTCAGCGGCGCCAGCGCCACCCTCGGCGCTCGCCCCGTGCTGCGCGGCATCGACCTGACCGTCGGGCGCGGCGAGGTCGTGGCGCTGCTGGGCGCCAACGGCTCGGGCAAGTCCACGGCGGTGCGCGCGGTCATCGGCCAGGTGCCGCTGACCGGCGGCTCGCTGGAGCTGTTCGGTACGCCGCTGCGCCGCTTCCGGCAGTGGGCGCGGATCGGTTACGTGCCGCAGCGCACCACGGCGGCCGGCGGTGTGCCCGCGACCGTACGCGAGGTGGTCTCCGCCGGGCGGCTGGCCCGTACCCGGCTGCGGCCGATGCGACGTGCCGACCGGGCGGCCGTGGACCGGGCCATCGCGGTGGTGGACCTCAGCGACCGCGCGGGCGACTCCGTGGACGCGCTCTCCGGCGGCCAGCACCAGCGGGTGTTGATCGCCCGCGCGCTGGCCGGGGAGCCGGACCTGCTCATCATGGACGAGCCGATGGCGGGCGTGGACCTCGACAGCCAGCGCATCCTCGCGGCGACCCTGCGCGCCCAGGTCGCGGCGGGCACCACCGTCCTGCTGGTCCTGCACGAACTGGGGCCGCTGGAACCGCTGATCGACCGCGCGGTCGTCCTGCGCGACGGCTGCGTGACGTACGAGGGCGCGCCGCCGCAGGCGCTGGGACAGCACGCCCTGCCGGGCCACGACCACGTACACCCGCACGCGGACACCTCGGCCGCGCCGGTCAGGACGGGACTGCTGAGCTGATGGAATTCCTCGACTACGCCTTCATGCAGCGGGCTCTGATCGCCGCCGCGCTGGTCGGCCTCACCGCGCCCGCCATCGGCATCTACCTCGTGCAGCGGCGGCAGGCCCTGATGGGCGACGGTATCGGCCATGTCGCGCTGACCGGCGTCGGCCTCGGCTTCCTCCTCCAGTCCAACCCGGTCTGGATGGCCACCGCCGTCTCGGTGGCGGGCGCCGTCGCGATGGAGCTGATCCGCTGGTACGGCAGGACGCGCGGCGACATCGCGCTGGCCATGCTCTTCTACGGCGGCATGGCGGGCGGTGTGATGCTGACCAGCCTCGCGCCGAACGGCTCCAACGCCAACCTGGAGACGTATCTGTTCGGCTCGATCACCACCGTCTCGCCGTCCGACATCACCACGATGTGCCTGCTGGCGGGCTTCGTCATGCTGGTGACCGTGGGCCTGCGGCGGCAGCTCTTCGCGGTGTCGCAGGACGAGGAGTTCGCGCGGGTCACCGGGCTGCCGGTACGGCTGCTCAATCTGCTGGTCGCGGTCACGGCCGCGCTCACCGTCACGGTCGCGATGCGCGTGGTCGGGCTGCTGCTGGTCAGCGCGTTGATGGTGATCCCCGTCGCGGCGGCGCAGCAGGTCACCCGCAGTTTCCTGGTCACCTTCGTCAGCGCGGTGGCCATCGGCGTCACCGTGACGCTGTCCGGCACCGTCACCTCGTACTACGTGGACGTGCCGTCCGGTGCGACGATCGTCCTGATCACCATCGGGCTCTTCATCGTCCTCACCGCGCTCGCCACTCCCCTGGCCAGGAAACGCGCCCGGCGGGCAGCGGCGGAGCGGGAACGGTGCACGCTTGAGGTGGAGGTGCCCGCCGCCCGCGGCTCCGCCGACGAGGTACCCGCCTGAACGGCACGGCCTGGCACAATGGGCCGTCCGGACAGGTGCACGACGCGACCCAGAAGGAGGCACCGGTGACCACCCATCCCGTACGTGGCCGCTCCACCCGGCAACGGGCCGCCGTGTCGGCCGCTCTCGCGGAGGTCGACGAATTCCGCAGCGCGCAGGATCTGCACGACATCCTGAAGCACCGCGGCGACTCCGTGGGGCTCACCACGGTCTACCGGACCCTTCAGTCGCTGGCCGACGCGGGCGAGATCGATGTCCTGCGGACCGGTGAGGGCGAGTCCGTCTACCGCCGCTGCTCCGGCGGCGGCCACCACCACCACCTCGTCTGCCGCGCCTGCGGCAAGGCCGTCGAGGTCGAGGGGCCCGCCGTCGAGAAGTGGGCCGACGCCGTCGCCGCCGAGCACGGCTTCGCCGATGTCGCCCACACCATGGAGATCTTCGGCACCTGCTCCGACTGCGTCGAGCCCCCCCGCTCCTAGCCTCCCCCAATCGCGGTAGGCCGATCTTTTCGGGGCACGGCCCTGGGCGTCCATCTTGCGCAGGAGGATGCCCACCAGGGGCGCGGGGGGCACCTCCCAGCGGTAGCTGGGGGAGGAACTGCGCGCTCAGCCACGGCGGTGGCGCGCCTCTGAAAAACCGGCCCCAGCGGGGCAGTTGCTGTGTGTTTTCGGGCTGACAGCCCGGTGGGGGCGGGCCCCGAAGGATCGGCTCACCCCCCTGGAAGGGCTAGGCGCGTTGGTCGCCGGCGAGCTGGGCCTCGTTGGGGATGGCCCCGCCGAAGCGGCGATCGCGGGAGGCGTACTCGACGCAGGCCCGCCACAGATCGCGTCGGTCGAAATCGGGCCACAGGACGTCCTGGAAGACCATCTCGGCGTAACTGCTCTGCCAGAGCAGATAGTTGGAGGTGCGCTGCTCACCACTGGGCCGCAGGAAGAGATCCACGTCGGGCATGTCGGCGTAGTAGAGATACTTGGCGAAGGTCTTCTCGTTGACCTTGGACGGGTCGAGCCGCCCGTCGGCGACATCGCGGGCGATGGCCTGCGCGGCATCGGCGATCTCGGCGCGCCCCCCGTAGTTGACGCAGAAATACAGCGTCATCGCGTCATTGTCGACGGTCTGCTCCTGGGCCACCTGGAGCTCCTGGACGACGGACTTCCACATCTTGGGCATGCGCCCGACCCACCGGATGCGGATGCCGAGTTCGTCCATCTCGTCGCGGCGCCGCCGGATCACGTCCCGGTTGAAGTTCATCAGGAAGCGCACCTCCTCGGGCGAGCGCTTCCAGTTCTCGGTCGAGAAGGCGTACAGCGAGAGGTTCTTGACGCCGATCTCCAGACAGCCCTTCAGCACGTCCAGGACGACGCCCTCGCCGACCCGGTGGCCCTCGGTGCGCGGCAGGCCGCGCTCCTTGGCCCAGCGGCCGTTGCCGTCCATGACGACGGCCACGTGCTTGGGCACCAGCTCGCTCTGGAGCTTCGGCGGACGCGCCCCCGACGGGTGCGGGTCGGGTGTCCGGTACGAGCTTCGGGAACGGGCCAGAATCCCGTGACGTGCCATGGTGGTACTTCTCCTCATGCCTTCTCGACGAACCGCAGTGAGCGCAGTCCGCGCTCCAGGTGCCACTGGAGGTAGGCCGCCACCAGCCCGCTGCCCTCACGGCAGTGGCGCGGCTCGCAGGCGTCCGCGGTCTCCCAGTCGCCGCCCAGCAGCGCGCCGAGCAGTTCCAGTGACTCCCGTGAGGGTACGACGCTTCCCGGCACACGGCAGTCGCCGCAGACGACTCCTCCCGCGCCGACCGAAAAGAACCGGTTGGGACCGGTCATACCGCATTTGGCACAGTCGTCGAAACTGGGCGCGTATCCGTTGACGGCCAGCGACCGCAGCAGGAAGGCGTCGAGCACCAGCCGCGGCTCGTGGTCGCCCGCCGCGAGCGTCCGCAGCGCGCCGACCAGCAGCAGATACTGCTGCACGGCGGGCTCGCCCTCGTGGTCGGTGAAGCGCTCGGCGGTCTCCAGCATCGCGGTGCCCGCGGTGTAGCGGTCGTAGTCGGTGACGATCGAGCCGCCGTACGGCGCGATCGTCTCGCCTTGCGTGCACAGCGGCAGACCGCGGCCGACCAGTTCCCCGCCGCGGACGAAGAACTGCACGTCGACGTGGCTGAACGGCTCCAGGCGCGCGCCGAACTTCGACTTCGTCCTGCGCACACCCCGGGCCACCGCCCGTACCCGGCCGTGCCGCCGGGTGAGCAGCGTGATGATCCGGTCCGCCTCACCCAGCTTCTGGGTGCGCAGCACGATGCCGTCGTCGCGGAACAGACTCATGGGCCCATTCTCGCGTACGGCGGGAGCGGTACGGCGACGGACGGCCGATCAGCCGTCGCGGGCCCCGGCTCAGCGGTCGGCGCCGGGCGCGACCAGGCCGGACTCGTAGGCGGTGATGACGAGTTGGGCGCGGTCGCGGGCGCCGAGCTTGCCCATGATCCGGCTCACGTGCGTCTTGGCGGTGAGCGGGCTCAGGCCCAGTGCCTCGGCGGTCTCCGCGTTGTTCAGGCCGCGCGCGACCAGCGTGAGGACTTCGCGCTCGCGCTCGGAAAGACCGCCGAGCCCGGCCGGGGCCGGGGCGCTGACCAGCGGCCGGTCCGGCAGCCGCAGCACCCGGGCGATCAGCCGCGCGGTGGGGCCCGGCGACAGCAGCGAGTCCCCGGCCGCCACCGTACGGATCGCGTCCAGCAGGTCCGCGGGCCTGGTGTCCTTGACCAGGAAGCCGGACGCGCCCGCGCGCAGCGCCGACACCACGTGCTGGTCGTCGTCGTAGGTGGTCAGTACGAGGATGCGGACGCCCGCCAGGTCGTCGTCCGCGGCGATCCGCCGGGTGGCCTCGATGCCGTCGAGCTCCGGCATGCGGATGTCCATCACGACGACGTCGGCGCGGGCGCCGCGGGCCTGCTCGACCGCCTCCAGGCCGTTCGCCGCCTGCCCGACCACCTCCATGTCGCGGGCGGACTCCACCAGCATCGCGAACGCGGCCCGCACCAGCGTCTGGTCGTCGGCGAGCAGCACGCGGATCGACGGCGGCGGTGCGGGCTGCGAGGTCATCGCGGGTCTCCCTGGTGATCGACGGTGAGCGGCAGCACGGCACTGACCGCGAAGCCCGTACGGTCCTGGCGCGGTCCCGCGGTGAGGGTGCCGCCGACGCTGCGGGCGCGCTCGCGCATCCCGACGATGCCGAAGCCCTCGCTACGCCCTTCGGTACGCCCGTCGGCGCGGCTCGCGGGCGCGGGGCCGCCGCAGGAGCCGTCGTCCTCGATCAGCAGGTGCAGGGCCGTCTCCCGGCGGTCCACCCGCACGGTGATCAGCGGGCTCGGCGCCCCCGCGTGCCGTACCGCGTTGGTGAGCGACTCCTGGACGATCCGGAAGGCCGCGGCGCCCACCGCGGGCGGCACCGGCGCGACGCCCACGGCGTCGCTCAGGTCCACCCTGGCCCCCGCCGCCTCCGCGGCCTTGGCGAGCGCCGGTATCCCCGCGAGGTCGGGCAGCGGGCCGTCGCCGTCCGCGCGCAGTACCCGCAGCGTGGTCCGCAGCTCGGCGCGGGCCTCCCGGCAGGTGTCGGCGATCGTGTCGAGCGCGGCGGCCACCGCCGTACGGTCGAGCCGGTCGGGGTCGGCGACCAGGATGTGCGCGGCGACCGACGTCTGCACGCCGATCAGGGTGATGCTGTGCGCGAGCAGGTCGTGCAGGTCGCGGGCGATCCGCAGCCGCTCCTCCGCGACCCGGCGGGCCGCCTCCTCCTCGCGGGTGCGCTCGGCGCGCTCGGCCCGCCCGACGATCGCGGCCACGTAGTTGCGGTGCATCCGCACCACCTCGCCCGCCACCGCGACCGCCACGATCCAGCCGGCGCTCTTGAGCATCTCGGTGCCCGCGTGCGGCGCGCTGATCGTCGACATGATGGCCGCCATCAGCGCGATCACCGTCGGCAGCAGCAGGAACGTACGCAGCGGCGGCCCCGCGACCGCCAGCGCGTACAGCGCCACCATGCTCGACGGGATCGGCGCCACCTGGATGTTCTCCAGATAGTGGTACGGCGCCACGAACGCCAGCATCCCGAGCATGCACACCAGCGGCGAACGCCGCCGCCACACCAGCACCAGCGCGCTGCCCACCAGCAGCGCCCAGCCCGCCAGGTCCGGCCGCCCGCTGGCCGGCTCCTCCGGCAGAAAGCACGCCAGGAGCGCCTCCACGCCGAACACGAGCGCGGCGAACGCCACGTCGGCGCCGGCGACCCGCGGTCCCGGCGCCGACGCCGACGCCCTCGGGGCGCGCAGAAGGTCCATGGTGACCGCCACGGACCCATCCTGGCGGATGGGGGGTGCGCCGAGATAGGTCACGGGGCTGTGACGGGGCGCAGGCGGCCCAGCGGTACGGCCCTGAGCCGTGGCACCGCCCACGGACGTGTGGTGACGTTCATGGGCTCCTCCGAAAGCCGAGGTCTTCTCCTACCGTCAGCCTCCTCCGCCGGGCTCGCCTTCCGCGTCCCGCCCAGGACCGATCCGGGGGCTACTCCCCCAGGAGTACGCCCCCTTCGCGCAGGGCCTGTACCCCGTCAGGGGCGCGTGGGGGCACCTCCCGGACGGAGTCCGGGGGAGAACTGCGCGGCCGGCCACGACGCTCCCGCAGGCCACCACCCGCCTGCGGCGGGGCAGTTCGGTTGTCGCCGGACCACCGGGCCGGTGGGGGGTTGCTCGCGCAGTTCTCCCCCAGACTTCGTCCGGGAGGTGCCCCCACGCGCCCCTGAAAAGATCGGCTCGCCGTCCACGGCGGAGGAACCGTCCGTCAGGACGCCGTGGCGGCTCCGGCGAGGAGGCGGTCGATGTCGGTGAGGGGCAGGGAGAGACAGCGACCAACGGCTTCGAGGACTTCGCGTTCAGCGGGAAGGTAGGGCCCGTCGGCGAGGGCGATGTGCGCGCCCTGGAGGAGAACCCGCTCGCGCCCGAGCGGGTCGAGGTGGTCGGCCAGCGGCTCAAGCGCCTCGTGGAGCTCGATGGACAGCCAGCTCCCGCACCCGTCGACCTCGTCGGCGAAGGAGTCGGGCCCGAGTGGGGCGCCCCCCGAGCCGGAGGCGCCGTACCGGCCCTCGTCGGCGACGATGGCGGCGAGCAGCCCGAGCAACTGGTCCTCGGTGCAGTCCGAGAACCCGGCCGAGCGCACGGCGCCGACGGCGGCCTCGCGGGCGGGGCGGCCGGTGGAGCCGCCCGCGGTGAGGACGGCGAGCGCGATGGTGTGCACGGCGTCCCGCAGCATCGCGGAGAAGCGGGTGGTGGTGGGCCGCAGCAGGACGTCGGAGGCGTACTGCCGGTGGCAGGCGGTGCACTCGATGACGGTGCCGGCGGGGCCCCGGCGCAGGACCGGCACATTGAGCACGGTCAGTCTGCGCGTGCCGGTTCTGCGGTGGTAGGCGCGGTCGCCGCCGCAGTCAGGGCAGAAGAACTCACCGTCGTCCTCGGTGTGCCACGCCGTGCGGACACCCCAGATACACAGCCTCAGCTTCATCACGCTGCACCCTCCGGCCGTTCGGCAACGCTGCCGCCCTGCCGTGATGTTAGCCACAGTCGGCGGTCGCAGTCAGTACCGCGTAAGGGGCAATTGCCTTGCGAGGGTGCTCGAACCGGTCCGCCCGGGGGTTTGGGCCCCACGGACGGACCGGGTGAACCGGGTCAATCCCGTCAGCGCGCGGCCCGGTTGACGGCCGAGACCAGCGCCTGGAGCGAGGCGCGGGTGGTGTTGGGGTCGACGCCGATCCCCCACAGCACCTTTCCGTCGATCGCGCACTCGATGTACGAGGCGGCCCGCGCGGAGGCGCCCTCGCTCATCGTGTGCTCGGAGTAGTCCAGGACGCGGGCGTCGATGCCCACCCCGGCCAGCGCGTCGACGAAGGCCGAGATCGGGCCGTTGCCCGTACCGCTCAGGGTGGTCTCGACGCCGTCGACCACGGCCTCGACGGTGAGGGCGTCGGTGCCGTCGCTGGAGGCGGACGCCTGGGCGGAGCGCAGGGCGACCCGGCCCCACGGGTTGTCGCTGGTGGGCAGGTACTCGTCCTGGAAGACCGACCAGATCTGCGCGGGCGTGACCTCGCCGCCCTCGCTGTCGGTCTTGGCCTGGATGATCCGGGAGAACTCGATCTGCATCCGCCGCGGCAGGTCCAGCTTGTGGCCGTTCTTCAGCACGTACGCGACGCCGCCCTTGCCGGACTGCGAGTTGACGCGGATGACGGCCTCGTAGGAGCGGCCGACGTCCTTGGGGTCGATCGGCAGGTACGGCACCGCCCACTCGATGTCGTCGACGGTCTTGCCCTCGGCGGCGGCGGTGGCCTCCATCGCCTCGAAGCCCTTCTTGATGGCGTCCTGGTGGGAGCCGGAGAAGGAGGTGTAGACCAGGTCGCCCGCGTAGGGGTGGCGCGGGTGGACCTCCATCTGGTTGCAGTACTCGGCGGTGCGACGGATCTCGTCGATCTGCGAGAAGTCGATCTGCGGGTCGACGCCCTGGCTGAACAGGTTCATGCCCAGTGTCACCAGGTCGACGTTGCCGGTGCGCTCGCCCTGCCCGAACAGGCAGCCCTCGATCCGGTCGGCGCCGGCCATGAGCGCCAGTTCCGCGGCGGCCACGGCCGTACCGCGGTCGTTGTGCGGGTGCACGGACAGGCATACGTACTCGCGGCGGGACAGGTTCCGCGACATCCACTCGAAGCGGTCGGCGTGCGTGGAGGGGGTGGAACGCTCCACGGTGGCGGGCAGGTTGAGGATGATCTCGCGGCCCGGCTCGGGCTGCCAGACGTCCATCACGCCCTCGCAGACCTCCAGGGCGAAGTCCAGCTCGGTGTCGGTGAAGATCTCCGGGCTGTACTGGTAGCCGAAGACCGTGTCGTCGCCCAGGATCTTCTCGGCGTACTCCGTCACCAGCCGGGTGCCGTCCACCGCGATCGCCTTGACCTGGTCACGGCTGCCGCGGAAGACGACGCGGCGGAAGACCGGCGCGGTCGCGTTGTACAGGTGGACGGTGGCGCGGGGTGCGCCGCGCAGGGCCTCGACGGTGCGCTCGATCAGTTCCTCGCGCGCCTGGGTCAGGACGGAGACCGTCACGTCCTCGGGGATCGCGTCGCCCTCGATGAGGGAGCGGACGAAGTCGAAGTCGGTCTGGCCCGAGGACGGGAAGCCGATCTCGATCTCCTTGTAGCCCATGCGGACCAGCAGGTCGAACATCTCACGCTTGCGGGTGGGCGACATGGGGTCGATCAGCGCCTGGTTGCCGTCGCGCAGGTCCGTGGAGAGCCAGCGGGGCGCCTGGGTGATGCGGGCGTTCGGCCAGGTGCGGTCGGCGATGTCCACGGCCTCGTAGTGGCCGTACTTGTGGACCGGCATCGCACTGGGGCGCTGGCGCGCGGTGGCCGTGGTGAGGGGCGTGGGACGGCCGACGCGATGGGGGGTTGTCATGGGGTTCTGGCTCCTCGGGGGTCCGGCTGAGTGTCGGCCGACGGCGATGGCACGCCTGAACTCCGCGGGGAGGGGGTCGGCCTACGACTACAGGCCCTCGCCGCGGCAGCTAAGGAGAAGCAGCCCGAAACGCATGATGGGACGACCATAACCGAGGCGGACGGAATCACGTAGCCGGTACGAAGATCCTCTCAGTATGCAAGATGCACGGTTCTGTCCACTCAAACCATGATCCTTCGCTCCTTTTCGTCAATCATCGCCGCAACCCGTGACAGCGACTGTGACGCGTGCCACATTGCCGCCATGACTGCCACGCATGCGCCCAGCGCCGTCTTCTGCACGATCGTGCCGCCGCACGTGCTCGACAAGCTGTCCCGTTCCGAGGACTCCGGGGTCTCGGGACCCGCCCGCCGCACCCTGGAGCAGGACGCGCTGCAACGCACCAGGCGCCGCCTGACCACGGTGATCGGCGCCACCGGCGTCACCGGGGCCGCCGCCTCCGACCAGCCGCGACGGACCATTCACGACGCCAAGCACCAGGACACGCTGCCGGGCCGCAAGGTGCGCGCCGAGGGCGCCAAGCCGTCCAAGGACGCGAGCGTCAACCGGGCGTACGACGCGCTCGGCGCGACCTTCGAGACGTATCTGAAGGCGTACGCGCGTCACTCGATCGATGACGCGGGCCTGCCCCTGGTGGCCAGCGTCCACTACCTCCAGGGCTACAACAACGCCTTCTGGAACGGCCAGCAGATGGTCTTCGGGGACGGCGACGGCGAGATTTTCCTGGACTTCACCCTTCCGCTGGACGTGATCGGCCACGAGTTGACGCACGGCGTCACCCAGTACAGCGCCAACCTGGACTATTTCGGGCAGTCCGGCGCGCTCAACGAGTCCGTCTCCGATGTATTCGGCAGCCTCATCAAGCAGTTCACGCTCGGGCAGAGCGCGGACCAGGCGGACTGGCTGATCGGCGCCGGGCTGCTCGCACCGGGCGTCGACGGCCACGCGCTGCGCTCCATGAAGGAGCCCGGCACCGCCTACGACGACCCGCGGCTCGGCAAGGACCCGCAGCCCGGCACGATGGACGGCTACGTCTCCACCTCGCGCGACAACGGCGGCGTGCACATCAACTCGGGCATCCCCAACCACGCCTTCTACCTGCTGGCGGCCGAACTGGGCGGCAACGCCTGGGAGCAGGCCGGGCAGATCTGGTACGACACCCTCACCGGCGGCTCGCTGTCGCCGCACGCCCAGTTCACGGACTTCGCCGCGGCCACCGCCGCGGCGGCCAGGGCCCGCTACGGTGAGGGCGAGCAGCACCGGGCGGTGCTCTCGTCCTGGTCCCAGGTGGGCGTCACCGCGGCCCCCGCCCCCGCGGCCGAGGTCCCCCGCCAGCAGCCAGGCCAGCCGCAGGAGGCGTGACGCAGCCGATGCGCATCGAGGTGGTCCGCTCCGGCGGCTTCGCGGGAATCCCCCGCCACGCCACCCTCGACACGGCGGGCCGCCCCGACGCGGCCCGCCTCACCTCCCTGGCCGAGGCCGCCTTGGCCGCTCCCCCGCCCTCCGGCCCCCCGGTCCCCGACGGCTTCACCTACGCCATCACCGCCGACGGCCGCACCGCCCGCTGCGCCGACCCCCACCTCACCCCCGCCCAGCGCGAACTCATCCAAACGGTCCTCGGCGAGGGCGCGTAGGCCGGGCTGCGCACTCAATGACCGGACTGCGACCCGACGAACCGGACCCGGCCGCTCAGCACCGCCGCGGCGCCGTCGAGGTCGGCCAGGCGGGCGGCCAGGGTCGCCTCGGCCAGCCGTGGCGGCAGCGCGGTGCTGAACTTCAGTCCCTTGAGCGCCTGTTCGTGAACGGCGGGTAGGCAGAGCCGATCTGCCGCATCGGCGGTGGCGCGGGTCCACACCTGTGGCGTGAGGTCCGGACTCAGCCGTACCCAGCACGCGTTGGGGCGCTGAGCCGGGTCGGCCAAGCCCGCGAGGGTCGCGGTCAGGGTGGCGTTGGCGCGATGTCCCGCCCAGGTCCACCAGCGGACGTCTCCGTCCGAGTGGCGCACGATGAGGGTGCCGTCCGGGTGCACGTACTCCGCGAAGCGCTCACGTGCCTCGGCGAGACAGGCCGTCGCCCGTCCGGTGAACCGCACCTGAGGGTCCGCGCCGAGCACGACTTCGCGGGCCGCGCGGGTCAGGGCGTAGGAGGTGAGGGAAAGCCCCACGCCGCTCCACTTCGCCCTTCCACCGCCGTCGACCGGCTCGACGAAACAGCGGCGCCGCTTCCAGTCGATGTAGGTCACCTGCCAACTGCGACCGGCCAGCAGCAGGCGCCGTGGGCCCGGGATCTCTTCGGTCAGCAGGGTCGGATCGGTCCTCCCGATCTCGGCGAGACCGTTCAGGACGGTGAATTCGGGGGCAGCGGTGAAGACCGCGGTGAGATTCATGAAGTGCCGGTGCCCGAAGTGCCGTTCGGCCTCGGGCCCGATGAAGAGCATCCCGCCATCCCGGTCGAGAAAGCCCTCGTCCACCAGGTGCCTGACGATCGGCTCCGCGGGCTGGCCGAAGGGGCCGAAGCCGGCCCACCACTCCTGCCACAGCCGGTCGCCGACTTGGTGCTCCTGCAGGCACAGCGCCAGGATCTGCTGGGCGACGATGTGCCGAGGCTCGGGGGGGGCCACGACAGGCTCCACCCAGCCCCGCGACCACTGGTGGAGCATCGCCGCCGTGCTGAGAAGACCTGCTTCGTCCAGGGCCAGGAAAAGGCAGTTGCGCGCCGTGCCCGCGCGTCGGCCGGTGCGGCCGAAGCGTTGCAGAAAGGACGCGACCGTGGCGGGGGCGTCGATCTGAATGACGCGGTCGAGATCGCCGACATCGATGCCGAGTTCCAATGTGCTGGTGGACACGATGACGCAGTCGCGCGCTTCGGCGAAGGCCTCTTCAGCCCTGCGTCTCTCGTCGACGGACAGTGACGCATGCGACAGGAACGTGGTCACGCCCTTGGCCCGAAGCTTCTCGCCGAGTTCCTCCACAAGTCTGCGGGATTCGCAGAACACCAGCCGCTTCTCGCCGCGATGCAGGCTCGCGATCACCGTTGCCGCGTTGTCGACGGAACCGACGTAGTCCAGTTGGATGTCACCCGGCGGAGGCCCGTCACCGGGCGAGGACGCCTGGACGTCGAGGAGATGCGGGGCGACCACCCGTCCCGGTCGTTTCCCTGCGCCCGAGCCCTGGAGCCAGTCCAGCAGCTCCTCGGGATTTCCGACCGTCGCGGACAGCCCGACGCGTTGCAGTGACCGCCCGACCACGCGTTGCAGTCGTTCCAGGACGGCCAGCAGGTGCCATCCACGGTCGTCGCCCGCGAAGGCGTGCACCTCGTCCACCACGATCGTGTGCAGTCCCGCGAAGAACGCCCGATGGTCGACATTGGCGCTGACCAGCATCGCCTCCAGCGACTCTGGCGTGGTCAGCAGCACGTCGGGGCGGCCGGTGAGGATCTTCTTCCGCCCGGTGGCCCCGACGTCTCCGTGCCACAGGGCGGCGCCGCGGCCGACCCATGCGGTGTACGCCTCCAGCCTCGGCAGCAGGTTGTTCAGCAGCGCCTTCAAGGGACACACGTAGAGCACCGAGGTACCGGACCAGCCGTCCTGCGCCATACGCGTCAGCAACGGGAAGACCGCCGCTTCGGTCTTGCCACCCGCCGTGGGAGCGAGCAGCAGGGCGTCGTCCCCCGCGAGCAACGGCTCGATCGCCGCCTCTTGCAAGGGACGCAGCCCCGGCCACCCCAGCGTATTGACGATGTGATGCAGAAGGACGGGATCGAGGTCGTCGGAGCCGCTCATGGAAGATCCAGCTCGATATCGTCGGCACCGGCCGCGGCATTGCGTTCGATATCGTTCAGTTCCGTGCGGGATACGGTCAGCGCGTAATGCAGGCGGGGATCAAATTCGTCGTGCTCGTCTACCCGGTCCAGGACATCGGCGACGAGTTTACGGAGGAAAAGGCGCGGTGCCACTCCGACCTTGCCGCCGAGGCCGCCGGTGACAGCGGTCGCCAGCTCCGCAAGATAGGCGTTGTCCACTCGCTCGGCGATCCGCGACGGATGGTGCGCGGCGCCCGCGTACAGATCCCGTACGTTCCGTCCCAGTTCACCGAGCTGGGTCAGATCGAAGCCCGGCAGGCGCAATTGGACGGCGCGAGGTGAGTCGAAGCGCGCGTCGGTCGTGAAGTCGGTGGCCAGCCGCTGGGCGAGCGGAGGAAGCCGCTGGGCACCCTGCTGACCGTCGTAGAAGGCGGGCGTGCCCGTGATGACAAGGAACAATCCGGGAAAACGACCCGCGTCGATCTCGTCCAAGAGTTGCCGCAGCGCGTTGAGTGCTTTCTCCCTGACGTCACCGCGGACCCTCTGCAGCGTTTCGATCTCATCCAGGACAAGGAGCAGACCGGGATGACCGCAGTCGCGCAGGACCGTGAGCAGCCCCTGGAGGAAGCCGAGAGCGGCGAAGTGGTCCAGGTCGCCGCGGACTCCCGCGGTACGCCGCGCCGCGGCTGCCACGGACTTCTGGCCGCCGAGCCAGGCGATCAGAGCCTCCGCGGTCGCGCTGTCTCCTGCTGCGACCGCGTGCCGGTAACCGCGCAGTGCCGCGGAGAATGCCGGTGTCGTTCGCGACACGTCGGCAAGTCTCCGTTCCATGAGTTCGTCCACGGCCTTGGCTGCCGCTTCCTCATCGTCCTCATCGACCCCACCGGCTCCGAGGACTTCTTCCTCCAGCGCGTAGAACCACGAATCGACAACGGCGCGCAGGGCACTGGGCTGGTGGGTGGCAGTGGTCAACCGCTCGGTCAACCGTCGGTAGACGGTCTCCAGTTTGTGCAACGGGGTCTCGGTCTCGGAGATCTGCACCTCCGCGGTGGCCAGCCCAGCACGTTTCGCCCGCTCAGCAAGCCAACGGGCGAAGAACGTCTTGCCCGAGCCGTATTCACCGCGCACGGCGTGGAATGCCGCGCCGCCTCCGGCAACGATGGCGATGTCGTCGTCAAGAGCCGCCTCGAAACGTGCCAGTCCGACCGCGAAGAGGTCGAGTCCGGCCTGTGGGACGGTACCGCGTCGCAGCGCGTCAACGACTTCACGCCGCCGGGCCGGACTCACCTGGGGCGGGGTAGCCGTCACTTTCGGGGCCCTTCCAGCTGGAACTGGGTACGCAGTAGTTTGACGTCGAGTTTCACCGTATGCCCGGAATCGATAATGGCCAGCACGGGATAACCCTCGACGTTTAGCAGCCGTTGAAGCGTGGCGATGAAGCCGTCGATGTTGCGCTTGACACGGCTGGTGGCGGAGATCGCGGCGGCGAGCGCGGCCGGGGACATGTGCTCGCCCGCGTCGGCCAGCGCGTCGATCACCGCGGCCACCAGCGAGTCCTCAGGGGGAAGCCGCACATACTCCCGCTGCGCCTTGTACACGCTGCTGGCCACGACGAGAGAGCCGAGAAGAGGCACCGCGGCAACTGGCACGTCCGTTTCTGCGAAGAGTTCCGCCGTCCCCCCCGAGGAGGTCCGCTTTCGCGGTTGCCGCACCGGCACGTTGGGGCCGATCGTTGCAGGGTGTCCGTCCGCCGGTCCGGTGGACGCGGACCACCAACCCGGCGTGACCGCTTCCCTCGGCAGTACCTGCCAGCCTTCGGGCAGGGCGCTCGGCTCCGGTAGAAGTACGAGCAGCGGAACGGTCACCTCGGCGAGCGACGCCCCGCCGTGGTACCCGGCTTTGCGCGGTGTATACCGGATGTCCTCGCGCCAGGGCACGACAATGGTCCCGTCGCCTTCGAGCACGCGCGGCCCGCTCAGCTCGATCTCACCGTCGCCGGCACTACCTGTGCGCCATCGGGAGGACTCCGCACCGGCGGCAAGCCGAGGTGCGTCGGTTCCATGCTCCAGGACGTGGCCGTGGTCGGCGACGAGGAGCACCGGACGGCCGTATGCCTTGGCCGAAGTGAGCAACTCTCGCAGAAAGCTGATGTCGCCGATGCGCCACCCCGCGCGCTCGCCCTGCTGCCCATGGTCGAGGGCGTCGTCGATCGTGTTGAGTACGGCGCCGACCACGGCGTCGGAGGCGAGAGCGGCGGCGAGTTCCTCGCTGAGCCGGTGTCCTGACGGCCCCTGTATCGAGGACTTGTGGAAGAGCAGGCCGGTTCGCCGCCGCTGCTTCCAGAAGGTCGTGAATCCGGCTGTCTCCACGGACTGACCGCCCATGAGCGCTTTGCCGGACAGAAGGGAAGCTCGGCTGATTCGTGTGACGGACGGGAGCATGGATACCGCCGCGAGCCGTCCGGTGAGTGCACCGGACCGCGGAACCGGCGCGGCCTCGATCCAGCCCTCGCGTTCGGCCTCCTCTCCGAGCTGTACAGCGACGGCGCTGCTCATGCCGTCCAACAGCAGAATCAGCGGTGCCGACTTCTTCTGGCACAGAGGCTCGGCGGCTTCCGCGAGGACGTGCTCCACCAGGAGGCAATTGCCGGGATTACGGTCCTCCGCGGTGCGGGTCCAGCCTGCCAGCCGGTTCGCGAACTGCTCGTCCACCAGATCCCTGCGCGCTCTGGCGGTGTCGTAGAGAGTGCGGTACGTCGCCGCCACCGCTGGGTCACGGGCCGGGTCGCCCGACCACAGCGCATGGAGCGCCCGATCCGCCCAGCCCCACCCGTTCAGGTGGGCGTGTACCCCGTGGGCGACCGATGTGGCAGCCGGCTGCGGCCCCTCGATCCAGCGGCGGATCCTGACCGCCATCGTCGCAATGTCGATCCGCTGCCGGAACAGCCCGGCGAGCGCGTGTCCTTCCAGTTCGCCGAGCGCGGACTCGGCCTCCACGTGCGAGCGCGCCAGTCCATCGGCCACGGAGCGAAGTTGTGCGTCGAAGCTGGACAGCAGGAATCGGCTGGTGCGCAGCGCGTCGGTGAGCCCGGCATCTTCGGCGAGGAGGTCGGCCCGTTCGATGACCTGGAGCACCCGTCGGCGGGCCGCGTCATTGTGCGCCGCCTCTCCGATCCAGCGGGTGAGAGTGCCTGCGACGGCGTCGCTGAAGGCCAGGACGTCAGCTCTGCGTACCTGGCCGAGGAGTCCGCCGACGGCGAGGACCGTGTCGGGGCTGGACTCCGGTGCGGCCATGGCCGCACCAAGCAGTCCGCGGGCCATGGCGTCGTCGCCGCGTCCGGTCTCCACCAGAGACATCAGGACGGGTACAGCCGGTCCAGCCGTCTCAATGAGCCACTTGGTCAGTTCGGCCCTCTCCTCCACGCGGAGGTTCAGGAAACGTGCTGGCCCAGCCGATGTACGCGACCACGTCAGCAACGCGTCGGCGTCGACGGCAATCCCGGCGGGCGCCTCCCCAGGAGTTCCCAGGCCGAGCCGTGCGACGAGCAGCGACCGCACGGCCGCGTCGTAGGTCAGAACGGAACCCGACCGCTGCCATCCACCGGTGGGCTCCGCTTCGAGAAGCGCTTCAAGAAGCCATCCCGCCCGGTATATCCGCGGGTCGAGTTCCCTCGCCCCGAAGCGCTGCTTGACGATTTCCGGGCGCTGCACGGTGAGCATGCGGTGCTTGACGGCCTGGCCTCTGACGTCCCAGCCGAGATGCGTGTCGTCGATGTCGCTCGTGACGACCAGGAGCTCACCGACGCGGGAGGCGTCGGCGCGATGCCGCTGCCAGGCGTCGACGATGCCGAGGACGGACGACTGGTTGCTCACGTGCACGCGCCGGACGTTGTCACCGATTTTGACAGTGAACGACACCGCGGCCCGATCCTGGTAGTGGCCGTGTACCAGCATCAGCCGGTGGTCGCGCAGCTTGGTCGCGTACGTTTCCAGAAGTGCCTCGATGGTGAGCCGATTGACCGGCGGTGGAACCGTCGGCATCACTGCTGACCTGCGCTGTCATCGGGTGAAATGTGCGCGTCGCCACCGTCCAACGGACGCCACACGATCTCGATCGGGATGCCCGGGTGGTCGGCCAGGTATCTGCGGATCTCATCCTGCACATCGTCGACAGCCGCCGCGAGAACTGTTTCCAAGGCGCTGGGTCGCCGGGTGTCCAGGACATGGGGCGCGCTGGGCCCCGCTGACGGTCGAGCGGCCGGGGCTGTCTGCGGTGCGTCGAAGCCGATCTGCTCCGGCGCGCCCGAGGGGACGACCGGCGTGCCGTGGCGGGTCAGGCTGACGTCCTCCGCGTTGGGCGGCGCCGACGGGGTAACAGGCTGCGCGACGGTTGCCAGTCGGGCGGCGTCGGTGACCAGGGCGACGGACTGGTCAGCCAGTCGGCTGAGGGCCGGCACGAGCGAATTGGCCTGCTCGTGGGCGTTGGCGGCGTCGCGTACCGAGGCGATAAGCCGCTCGGCCCGGTCTCCCACGCCATCCTCGCGGTCCACGAAGCTCAGTACGCTCTTCAGCAACGGCCAGTTCACCGCGTCGAGGGCGGCCAGCACCTCCGGCGCCTGTTTGATGGCAGCGGCCAGTTCCTGGTCGGTCACGTCGTAGGTGGCGGCGGCGAGTTCCTTCACCATCGAGGTGGCGTCCTTCGCCCTGGTCAGGCGGGCGAGCAGATCGGCGGCCGCACGCACGGACCGCATCCGGTCGGCGTCGGAACCGGCGATGCCGAGCTCCGCGGCGTGCTTGTCCAGCGACCGGCGGACTCCGTCCACCGCGGTCCGGTACTTCTCGATCTCGTCGCGGATCTTGGATTCCAGTGCCCCGACGTTGCGGGCGAAGCGCACGGGCTGCACGCTCACGCCCAAGATCGTCGCGGCCCTGGTCCGTGCCGTGCCGAAGTCGTCCTCCGAGGGCAGTTGCACGGCCCTCAGACCGTATCCACGCCCGATGTGCTCCAGTTCGGGCGGTGGTACGGGGGCCGTCTCGTGAATCCATGTGCGGTCGTCGAGCAGGGCGTACGTAGCGATGATCAGGTTGGAGATGGTGCGGTCCAAGCCTGTGTAACCCAGTTCGACGATCCAGCGCCTGATGTCCTCGACGGCGATCTCCGGACCCGCCTTGGCCTCGGACGCCTTCTGGTTGATACGAAGCCGCCAGTCGTTGAGCAGGTTCAGCGGTCCGTCGTGCACCTCGCCGAGCCCCAGGGGGTGCACGATCTTCTTCACGACGGGCAGGTGGTGCCGGTCGACGACGACCCGGCGGGAGCCGTCCTTCATTGCCTCCGTGATCCAGTGCATCGCTGTCCGCAACTCGGCGCGCGTGACCGCCTTACGGCTCCTGGTCGGATCGAAGTCCGGGTGCTTCGGATACAGCGCGGAGAACATGCCGTCGGCCAGCTCGTACAGATTCTGCTCGAAGCTCAGCCCAGCCTGCGGTTTGGGCCGCGCGAAAGCAGGCTCCAGGGACAGCACGTGCTCGTTGTCTGGCACTTCGGCGCCGAGGCTTCCCGAATCCGGCTTCCCCAGACCGTACATCTGCTGGAGAACCATGGTCAGGGATGACGTCAGGTTCTCGCTCTGCGCCTTGAGCTGGTGCCGAATCTGCACACGTTCGTCGGCGGACTTGGTCGGCGTGAGCTCGGTGAGCCGGTCGCGCTCCAGCACATAGTCCATCTTCAGCAGGCGGACGAGCTGATGCCGCTTCTGCTCGGCCAGGAAGTGCGGGAGCCATACGAGGGTAGGCGCCGCTTTCCCGTCCTGCTTCATCGTGTCGACGCGGTGCACATCGTCGCTGGGGTAGCCCTGTTCGGCGAAAGGGTAGTCAATGACGAACCGGATGTTGCCCTCGGTCTGGGGTGCGAACTGCTCATCGGGCAGGCTGACGCTGCCGATCCGGCTGACATTGCCGAACACGAACTCTGCGGTGCGCTTCGTACCCCGCCAGACGATCTCGCGCTCGCTGATGAACGCCTGTGCATCCGGAATACCGAGGGCGTCCCACAGCCGGTCCTTCACCCACACCCGCCAAGGGCCCATTCCCTCGCCCTCGCTCACGGAGGCGAGCAGCGGTTCGACGTCGAGATCCGCCAGGTGCAGATGGAACACGGGGTCGGAGCCGCCCTCGCTGCGCAGCTCGCCGAATTCCGCCTGAAGTTCCTTGAGCCGCTTGACGGCCAGCGATCCGGCGCTTCCCAGCCGGACTCTGATCGAACCGTGGTTGAGAGCGGCCAGCCGGTCGCCCGTGAGTCGGGACAGCGCGGGCACGTTCGGTGCGAGCGCCGCCAGCAGCAGTGTCTTGACCAGGCGCTCATCGCCCTTGAAACGGACGTCGTCGGCCGATCCGTACTTGGCGAGCAGGTGGTTGTGCACCCGCGCGTGGAAGCGTTTGGCAGTCTCGGCCTCCTTCCGGAGCCGCGCTGTGAACGCTTCCCCGGTGCCGTCGACAATGACGTCCCAGAGATCGCCAAGCGGGATGAGCTCGCCCATCTTCAGGTCGTCGCGCCGCCGCCGCAGGGTCTCTTCCACGAGTTTGAGCCCGGTGCGTTCGCGCTGGAGTGCACCGGCCAGTTCCACCAGGACGTTGAGGAAGGCGGGAGACAGCGGATAGACATCCCGGAAGTCCTCCCAGGTCGCTTCGGTACGGCCGCTGGCGTCGAGCAGCACCTGCCGCACGTCGTCGGCGGACGACTCCACGGCGGCGAACGCCGAGGCCCGCGCGGCTTCCATGCCAGGCTTCGGCGCCAGGACACGGTGTTTGATGATCTCGATGAGATTGCTGTCCTCGAGGTCCACGACGTCGATACGGCCGGCCAGGTACTGGACCTGCTGCTCCAGATTCTGCACCTCGGCACCGGCGACATCGGACCCGATGAGCTGGGACAGGTCACGCTGCCGGGAGATGAACGAGATGATCGGCACCGGACGGTCGCTGTCGCCCGACTCGATCAGCTTCACCAGCCGCTGCACCTGGTCGCGGACGAAGTCCTGCTCGCCCATGTGTGCCTGCAACCACAGGATCAGCTCGTCCAGGAAGAGCACGATTCCGTCGTAGCCGAGGCTCTGCGCGTGCCGCGACACGACCGCGAGACCGTTCTCCAGCGGGATGAACGCGTTCTTGTCGCCACGGGCGCCGGTGGCGTACGCGGCCATGGGACCGGACAGCAGAGCGGAGACGAGGGCCTCGCGGTGCGGGTCATCCTTAGGGGCGGCGAAGGCACGGTCCAGGTCTGCCGTCGTCCACCCGCCGGGAACGGGAACAGCCGTCGCGAAGCCGGTGGTGTCGAGATCGTCCTCTTCCGCGGCGGCAGCCGCGACACCGCTCGGTGTGACGGCGACGCCGCCGCTGCTCAGCCACTGTGCGAATTTCGTGTCGTCCGCGAGGAACGTCCGCTGCCGACGCGCGTCCGCGATGGCGGCGTCCGCGCGGTACACCGCAGGTGTCGGCTTATCGGGGTGCAGTTTCCGTACGGTGGCCACGTATCCACCGAGCAGGGCGGAGTCCAGGTCGACCGAGCCGACCAGGTGGTAGGGCACCATCAGGAACTTGCTGCGCCGCAGCCACTCGTCGTGCTCAGCGATCACTTCCTGCAACCGTCGCTTCGCCCGCGCGGCGGGATGGTTGTTCAGCGCGGCGTGCAGGACGGTCAGGAAGTGGCTCTTACCGGCGCCGAATGAGCCGTGCAGATACGCCGCGTGCGAGGTGCCGGTCCTGACCGCGGCTCCGACCAGGCCCAGGGCTCGTCTGAAGGCAGTCTGCAACTGGTCGGTGACGACGTACTCCGCCACCCGCTGGTCTGTCTCGGTGAAGCCACCGGAGAGCTCCACCTTGAAGTCGCCGGCATGGACGTCTTCCTTGATGTCGATGACATCGCGCAGGAAGAGTTCGCTGGTAGTCATCGGCAGCTCGCGTTCTCCGGGGCAGACGTTCTGGCAAGTACGCGCAAAAACAACTACGCGCGCAATCATTCTGTCAGCCCAGGCCGAGGCGCCGCCCGGAATAGCCCGTTCCCCCGCCTCTATCCGATCAGGCCGACATGGCCGAGTCGCGCCCTATCCCGCTTCCCCGCCGGATGTTGCACTGAATGAGCAGCGGTTGCCGGATCGAGGGGGTACGGCAGATGGGCACGTCCACGCGGTGGCAAGGCCCTCGGTGGCGCGGCCTGAGCACTCGGCTCGCTCGCTGGGACACCGACCGGTCCGACCCCGGCGCCACCGTGGACGCGGCGATCGAGGACCTGTGGGACGCCTGCCGCAGAGATCCCACCGCGTTCGGCCTGCGGGACACCGCACGCTCGGCAGGCGACCGGCTTGCCGGAGCCATGGCCGTTCTCGCTACCGAAGGACCGGCAGGGCTGATCCGGCCAGACCCCGCAGAACCTTGGCAGGACTACGCCGACGCGTTCGTCACCGGTCTGACCCGGCAAGTGGCCGGTGACGGCACCAGCATCGCCGACGCCGCGGTACGCCGTGCCATGGGGGCTTCAGTACGGCGACTGCTGGAGACCCATCCCGAGGTGCGGGACGCCGTCAGCGATCCAGAGCTGGCGGGCCGCGGCTGGTTCGGCGAGCTGCTCTGCTTCCTCTACCAGTGGTTCTTCGCGGATCTCGTCACCGAATTCCTCCAGTCGGTGGTCGCCGAGAAGATCAAACTGACGCTGCCCGTCCTGGTCATAGTGGACGCGGAGGACCGGATCGCCGACAAGATCGCCGAGCGCATTGTCTCGCTCGTGCCCAACCCTTGTGAGGAGATCGCCGCCGATCAGGACCCCGGCGCGGCCAAAGCCGCGACCGATGCCCTGTCCGGGGAGGTCGAGGTCCCACCACTGTCCGACATGGCCCGCCGCCTCGTCCCCGGCACGGTCGGGAAGATCCTCGGCTTCGGCATCGACTCGCTCATCCAGGACGAGGGGGATGCCGCATGAGGTCGGCCGACGAGAGCTCCTCCTTCTGGTGGCGAGCGCACGACGACGAACCTCCCGCAGGCCCTGGTTGGTGGCCGATCGGTGAGGCGAGCTACCGGGAACGCGAGGTTCGTATCACCGGCCACCACTTCCTCGAGGGGCCCGCGCCCGCCTGGGCCGACGACCTACTACGGGTGGCGCGGGCGGCCTTCCTCGCCGACAAACTCGTCGCCAGGGAGCCGACGGCCGATCGCTGGACCCGGAACCTACGGCTGTCGGTGCCGGTCTCAGAACCCGAGCGCTGGCAGGAAGACGGAGGGGCCGGAGACGTTGTCGAATCATTGCTTGGTGTACTCACCGGAGACAGATGGGAACTGCTGACGCGTGTGCTGCCGTCGCAGCCCGCCCAGGCCCCGCTCCCGTCCGGGCGCGACTGGCGCCCGGATGAGATCGCACTTTTCTCCGGCGGCCTCGACTCGCTGAGCTGGGCGGCAGAGCGGGCGGCGGTCGCGGGTCAGGGTCCGCTGCTGCTCGTCGGATTCCATGAGCCCAAGGCACGAGACGTCCAGCAACGTGTCCACGAGGCGGTGAAGAGCCGTGCCCGCGAGTCCGGTCGCCGAGTCCTCCGCCTTACCCCGAGCCAAATGCCACGAGGTGAAGGCGGCAGAAAGACAGTCGAGCTCTCCTCCCGTCCACGCGGTCTCCTCTACGTGGCGACAGCCGTCCGCGCGGCTGCCGCGAGCCGCGTAGCCTCTGTCCAGATCCCCGAGAACGGCCAGGTCGCGCTCAATCCGCCGCTGACCGCGGCTCGTACGTCCGCGCTGTCCACCAGGTCGGTGCACCCATGGAGCCTGCACCTGCTCAACAGCGCGATCCGCGACATCGGCGGCGCCGTCACCGTGACGAACCCTCTGGCGAGGCTCACCAAGGGCGAGGTCTGTCGCAAGGCCCTGGATGCCCGCATCTCCCCCACCGTTCTCGCGGACACCCTGAGCTGTGGCCATCCGCCCATACGCCGTGGCAGGAAGTACACCAACTGCGGAGTTTGCTTCCCCTGCCTCGTTCGCCGCTCCGGCATCCTGGCTGCCTGCGGTTTCGACGCCACGGATTACGAGAAGGAGCCGTGGGACCAGAAACTCAGCGCCCGTCGCCGCCGGGACTGGCACGCCCTCCGGCTCTGGCTGGCCCGGCCGTACGGCATCCGCGACATCATCGCCGACCAGCCGTTGCCGCCAGATACCGACATCGCCTCTTGGTTGCGGGTGGTGCGGGCAGGGCGCGCGGAGCTGAGGAACCTGGTGGGACCGGAGTAGCCGCCGCCCCGCTCTCCCCCGCACCCAACACCTCAAGGGCACCTGGCGATGTCCGCCCAGACCGTCTTGCCCACCTCCCGCGGGGCCACGCCCCACGCCTGCGACAGCGCCTGGACGAGTACCAGCCCCCGACCGGCCTCGGCGTCCCCACTGGGCGACGCGATGTCCGCAGGCACGGGCGGCTTCCGCTCGATACGCGCGTCGCTCACCTCGACGCGGACCGCCTCCGGGCCGAGAGCGACCCGCAGTTCGAAGTCCCGACCGGGAACGCGGCCGTGGGTGACGGCGTTGGCGGCCAACTCGGCCACGATTGTGGCCGCCGTGTCCGACACGGCGCTGCCGTACGGCAGCCCCCACACGTCGAGTTGACGCACCGCCAGGTGTCGGGCGAGCCGCGCACCGCACCTGGTGGCGGAGAGTCGGAGCACCAACTCCGGGTCCGGGGCAGGGATCTGGGTGGCGTTTTCACTGTCATGTGACAGAGCGTGCTCATTCGTATCTACGCTGAGAAGTAGCGGCGCCGGTACGGGGAGTGAGCTGTCCGGCCGCCGATCCGGTACGTCCGGTCCGTCCGGCGCGTACCCCGAGAGACGGCGGACGCCGTCCGGCAGGCACGTGAACGGTGGAGGCGGGTCCGATGACGACGGAGTCAGCGCAGACGGACGGCGACATGGACGACCAGGACTGGGAGGAGGGCGCGAGCGACATCCTCAAGACGGTCGGCAAACAGGTCAAGCTCTGGCGCGAGCGGGCCGGATTGAAGCAGGCGGAGCTGGGCCAGTGCATCGGCTACAGCAAGGAGTTGGTGTCCTCTGTCGAGCGGGGCCGCCGTGCACCCAAGCCGGGCTTCCTGGACGCGGCGGACGAAGTGCTCAGCGCGGACGGCCTGCTGGCGGCCTTCAAGGAGGACGTGGAGCAAGCGCGCTACCCACGGAAGGTCCGCGACCTGGCGAAGCTGGAGGCCAGGGCGGTCTCCATGGGCGCATACAGCAACCACAACATCCAGGGCCTCCTCCAGACCGAGGACTACGCCTGCGCCCTGTACAGCATGCGCCGCCCGCTGCTGGACGAGGAGACGATCGAGCGGTACGTCACGGCACGAATGGCCCGTCAGAAGATCCTCACGAGCTGGCCCGCGCCGATCCTGAGCTTCGTCCAGGAAGAAGTGACGCTGCGGCGCCCGCTCGGTGGCAGGGTGGTGATGCGGCGCCAACTCGAATGGCTTCTGGAGGTGGGCCAGTTGCGGAACGTCGAGATCCAGGTGATGCCGACGGATCGGGAGGACCACGCGGGAATGGGTGGCCAACTCCTCCTACTCGACACCAAGAACGGCCCAACGTTCGGCCACGTCGAAATACAGAACTTCAACCGTGTGATCACCAGCCGAGATGAGATCAGGACGTTGGAAGCACAGTATGGGATTATCCGAGCGCAGGCTCTCACCCCGCGAGAGTCCCTGACGTTCATCGAGAAGGTCCTGGGAGAGACATGATCACTGAACCCTCTGCCGACTCTGCTGCCGGACCGCACTGGATCAAGAGTAGCTACAGCAGCAATGAGGGCCCCGAGTGCGTCGAGGTGGCAGCGTCCCTCGGCATGGTCCGCGTGCGCGACTCCAAGGACCCCAAGGACCCGCAGCTCGCGTTCGGCCCTGCCGAGTGGTCGGCCTTCCTCATATACGCGGCCGAGCGCATCTGACCGGAGCGGCGGCCCCTCTTCCGCTTGGGGCCGCCACCGGCGCTCACCTACTCCGCGTCCAGCGCGTCCTGCTCGGCCACGACGTTCTTTGACGCCGCCGTCTTCCGCCCCCGCGTCTTCTTCTCCGGCCGCCAGGCCCGCAGTTCCGCCTCACTCACCTGGTGCTTGCCGCGCAACTCCTCGAAGTACGCCTGGTACTCGTCGGCGGGCACACCTTCCCACTCCGCGTCGTACTCCCCATGCCACTGCTTCACCCACGGCATGACCTCCAACACCCCCGCGAGCAACGGCGTAATCCGCTCCGTCCCCCACCCACCCTGCTTCGTCCGCTCATCAATCACGCCGAACAGCCCCTGCGCCTGATCCTTGTGATCCCACCCGGCCCACCCAAGCAGCAGACTGGTGTCGCCGTCCGGGCTCGCATCAGGGTAGGAGATGAACCGCTCCTTGGGGACGTCCAGCTTCCCCCGGTGGGACCAGTACGAGGTCTTCTGGAAGTCGGCGGGCTTGTACTTCGGCGGCACAGCGATATCGAGCCGCTGGCCGGTCTGGTCCTCCTTGCGCTGCAACTCCCAGACCTGTTCCCACTGCTCACGGTTCCGGAGGCCGGTGTCCTTGTAGCGCAGGGCGGCGAGGTACGGAACGTGCTCGTCCGCGACGATGTCCGCCAGCACGGCGGCAAGCGGCAGGTCCGGCTTGCCCATGTGGTCAGCGGCATATAGCTGGGCGACGGAGTTGAACTCGGCGTCTTCCCGCAGCGCGTCAGCGAGCTGGCCAACACTCTGCGTCCTCGGCTGCTCCATCCCCTCCCGCAACCCGTACCAGAGATCCCGCCGCTCGACCCGATCCAGCAGCCACGTCCGCAGCGCCGCCTTCTCCTTCTTCTCCCACGGCTCCGACGACCACCGCCGCTTGCACTCCGGCCGCTCGATCAGCGCGATGTCCTTGCGGCTCTCGATGGTGTCGATACGCGCCTGCACGATCTCCCGGTACCAGTCCGGCCACCGCTCCGGAATCTCCGTGACGGGCGTCGACCCGTGCCGCACGAACCACGCGGTCTCGGCCTCACCCCGCTCCACCTTCCGCGCCAGCACGATCTCGAACGCCCGCTCCCCGAGCCTCACTTCGGGAACGCTACCCGCATCAGGCGAAGGCGCAACGACTCGACCCGTCTCCAACTCCGTAAGCAGGCCGTACAGCCCATACACCCGCCAGTCCAACTCCTCTTGCAGCGCAACCATCTGCCGCCGCACGCGCGCGCCCTCGTCACGAGCAACGTCCAGCGCCTCGCGTGTGGGGACGCCCTCGCTCACGACGGAGGGTTCGTGGGTCGCCGCATTCTGGGCGAGTGCATCCAATTCCCGCCCCAGGTCGAGCGGCAGCCTGGCGGGAAGGGGGAACTCTTGGAGCTTCGTCCCGGTGAACTCGTAAAATCGCTCCCACTCCTGCGATTTGAAGCCCTCGTTCACCCCCTGGCTACCCTTGTCGTGACTCACCTGCTTCAACCAAAAGCAAGCCGTCGAGGAGTTCAGCACCCCCAGCAACTCCAGGTGCTCGTCCTCACTGGCCCCCTCCGGCAGCTTGATCACCGGCGCGGACTGCTTGAATACCTTCCCGCCACGATCGAGCACAAAATGATTGTGCGTAGCCACGAACGCAAACGTGATCGACAATGGAGTCCGCAGTTTCTCGCGATACAATTCACCATATTCATGCCAGACCAAGGAGGGGATATCTTCGATGGGCGTACCGAATCGCTTCCGCCTCTGCAGAACGTTGCGGTTAGGCCACACATGGCGCCAATAATTTGACATCTCCACGAGCGGGCGCGGGAGGAGATCATCACCGTAGGGCCAAGCAGACAGCAACGCACTATCGCACACATAATCGCGTACGATGTCACCGGTTACCATGGGGCGCGCAGATTCCAACATCAACCGGTGGACAGTTGCTACATCTGAGACAAAGAAGGCATCGTCTTCGGCTGTAATGGCGACGAATCCGGAATACGCAGTCCGTCGAGCCAAGACGGTAACCTCACCGCGCTTGATAGCTACCATGACCTCTCCCGCGCCGCCTCCGCTAACCGACCAAGGATGCGCCGCCAGTCCGTCAGCCGGAGCGTCCTCCACCGACACCCAATCGGACTCGCTCAGCATTCCCACCTGGTCAACGATCGCCCGCCAGACAACGCCTTCCGCAGCCACCTTCGGCTGTGACGGCTCCCCTCGCACTCCCAACACGGCCCGAACCGTCCGCTCCGGGTTCGGCACCCGATTCCGCCCTACCAGAATGACCGTCGGTGTCCCGTGCCCCGGAATGTACGCCCCGGACGTATCGATCACGTGGGACAGCTCAACTTCAAGCCGGAAGAAGTTCTCGATCAGCTTCTTGCCGAACTCGCGCTTCATGAACGAGTTCGCAGTAATCTGGCCGACGTATCCGCCGCCACCTGTACTGCCACCCACACTCCACACCGCCAAGCCGAACATGCGCTGAGCGAAGGGAACAGTCAGTGCGTACTTTCCAGAACACGCGTCGTACTTGCGATAGCTGGCGTTTTCGGCCTTGTCTTTCACCGTGATGTAGGGCGGGTTGCCCACCACTACGTGGTATGTGGCAGGACCGAGCAGGTCCACCCGCTTCTGAAACTCGCCGACGTCCTCCGTCGCGTACTCGAAAGCCCCCTCGTCCTCCTCTCGCTCCTCCGAGAAGAGGTCCATCGCAGCCTGAACGCCCGCGCCCCAGCGCCCGTGCAACAGCGAATCCCCCACCGCCACGTTGATCGGGAAACTCGGCGCCCCCGCCAGCGTCTTCGCCTCCGCCGCCCGCATCGCCGCGATCAGCAGGCGGAAACGGGCGATGCTCACCGCGAAGGGGTTCTTGTCGCAGCCGTGGACCGAGTCCAGGGCGCGGCGGATGATGACGAACTCGTCCGTGCCCGGCTCCTTCGCCCTCCACTTCTCCACCAGCCGCGCGAAGATCCCCAGCAAGAAGTGGCCGGACCCGCAGGCCGGGTCGATCGTCCGCAGCCCGCCCTCCGGCGCCAGCCCGAACTCCTCGACGGCGGGCTCAAGCGTCAGGTCGAGGATGAACTCCTCCACGAACTCCGGCGTCTGGAGCAGCGCATAGGTCTTGCGGGCGTGCTCGCTGAGGTCCTGGTAGAGGTCGCCCAGGAAGCGGGTGTCCCATGACGGGTCGGTGAAGTCGTAGAGGATCTCCCCGGCCGCGTCCCGGCTTCGCCAGAAGGTGAGCAGGTCAGTCGCTGCTTCGTAGCTGGGGGTGAGGCCCCACAGCGGGTTGTGGGCCTCGTCGAAGAGCCCGGCGGCGGTCTCGTTCGCGGCGGCGAGGTGGTGGAAGGCGGCTTCGAGCCAGTCGCGGTTGTTGAGGTGCGGCTTCTCGCGGAAGAAGGCCTCGTGACGTTCCTCCGCGTCGCGCAGGCGGTCCTTCGGCCCGGCGAGGAAGGGCCACTCGATGAGGCGGTTGTCCTCGCAGAAGCGGACGAAGACGCAGCCGAGGACCCAGGCGGCTGCCGCCTGGGTGACGCGCTCGTCGCGCCAAGCACCGTACGTGGCGGCGGTCCGCTTGCCCTCGCGGGCGCGGGCGTACTCGGCGGCCAGCCGGGTCCGGAACTCCTCGACGGAGTCGCTACGCTCCCTGAGGTCGCCCTCCAGGCTCCTGACCTGCTTCTTCAGGTCCTTGAGCAGCCCCACCCGGTTCACGCCCATCGCGTCCGTACCCGTACCCGTACTAGTCGTCACTCCGCGCATCCCTCTCGCAGCACACCCAGTGCCCCACGGCGTACCAAACCTGGAGGCTTCGACCCCCATCCTGCCAGTCTGAGGACCGGCCCGAGCCCCTACTGGATGTGGCAAGGAGTGCCGGCTTCATCCGGCCCAGTCACGGCAGGAAGCACCCCTTGCGCATCTCCATGTGTGCGGGAATCGCACACATGGAGACCGTGGAGAGCTGGGCGGAAGTAGGCGAGCGTATGCCGAGGCGCGTCTGGCTGCGGGCCTGAACCAGGGAGAGCTGGCATCGCGGCTAGGTCTGGACCGTACGGCCGTGGTGCGGATGGAGGCGGGCGAGCGCAGGATCACCGCGCTGGAACTGTTCCGGCTCGCCGAGGCGCTGGGTGTCCCGTTGGCGCATCTGGTCTCGCGCCCACCCGCCGCTCTCGTTGCACGGCGGACGGCGTTGGAGGAGACGGCCGACGACGCTTCCAAGTCCAGGTATCGCCTAGATGCCCAGCTGGAGGAGCATGCTCGCGCCGCCTCATGGCTCGTCGCGCAGAATTACCTCTCGCCCCCTGCGGTCGACGCCGAACTGCGGCGCGGCACGGCGGAGGTCGATCCGCTTACACTCGCGCAGGTGGCCCGCGGGGTATTGGGAGAGACTTCCGACCCGCTCGGCCCACTGGCCGATGTCGTGGAGCGGCTCGGCTTGTATCTGACCGTCGTTGATGAGGCAGCCGAGGGCGCTTCGTTGCTCTGCGACGGGTACGGCGTCGCGGTGATCAGCGGCAGACTCGACCCCGGCCGACGACGTTGGACCGCAGCGCACGAGCTCGGCCATCACCTTCTCCAGGACGCTCACCACAGCGACGCGGGAGTGTCGGCCAGTCGCGAGGAGCGAGAGGAGCGCATCGACCGCTTCGCGGGGGAGTTCCTTCTCCCCTCTCAGGTCGTACACGATGCCTGGGTGCGTGTCGAAGAAGGCGAGAGCCCCAGGTCAGTTCTGCTCGGGTTGGCTGCCACCTACCGACTCTCTTGGAGCGCCGTGGTCAACAGGTCACGCGATCTGGACCTGCTCGATCGCGCGGAAGCTCAACGCCAGAAGGCAGACACGCCGCAAAAGGGAGATTTTCTCGCTGCCCACGGCAGTGTCCCAGTACCCGACCTGGAGGTCGGGGCCACTGGGTCAAAGTGGCGCCAGGCGACCTTGGCCGCCTGGGAGGAGGGTGTCATCAACGCAGCCCGAACGGTGGAGTTGCTCTATGGAGCCATCACCGAAGACCAACTGCCGAGCCGGAAATTGGAGGAGCCTCTTCCATGACCGGGGCTCCGGGCCCGATCGGCCCGCGCGCCCCGCGTCTCGCGTCGTCCGTGGCGAGTTGGAACGCCATAGCCTTCCCACTGGCGAGTTGGGCTGGCTCAACGTCGTCGCCCTCGGGGAAGCTGACGATGAATCAGTCGCACGTACCGTAGTCCTGACGCTCGTCACCTGGACCGAGCGAGTTGCCCCTGGCCACCGCAACGGCGGCGAGGCCACGGTCCTGGCATGGGCGGACCTGCACGACGCCATCGCAGTGAACGACGACGGTGACGCCCGCCGCATCGGCAAACTCCACGGAGTCGACGTGTGGGGCTCACTCCGCCTCATCGCGGAATCCGTGCGGACGGGCCACACGACGTCGTACGCGGCTGCCAGAACGGCCTGCTCTGATCGCTCCCGGACGGCGTACCAACCGTCCGTCAATCCACGGAACGCCCCACTGCCAGCAGAGCCTTCACGTACTCCTTCTCCAGATGAATCCGCTCCGCGTCTCCGCCGATGCACTCCACCGTCCGACCGTCGAGATTCGGCGCCTGGCTTCGGGTCTCCACCGGAATCAGCAGCCAGAGGCCATGCGGGGACTGGGCAGGGCGGCGGGCCGCAGCCTGGAGGCCGATGAGCAGGTCACGGCCTCCCTGCTCCCAATAGCGGGCGAGAAAACCCGCGTCATGGAGGAACAGCACGGCGCGCGGCGCGGCCAGGGCGAGGAGGCGCACCTCGACCCGGCGCCACACCTCACCGACGTATATGGCGAGTCCCTGTGAGATACGGCCGGTGGCGGTGAAACGCGCGTCGATGCCCAGCACCTTTTCCCACGGTTGATGCCGTTCCTCCGCCAGTCGGCGGAACTCGCCGAGGAACATGCTGCCGACGTCAACCGGTTCGACATCGTGGTTCGCCGCCAGAGCCTCGGCCACTCCCGGCAGGAGCACGCCCCGTACGGTCACTGCGAGGAAGCCTCCACGGCGGATCGAGGCGGTGAGTTGCGACTTGGTCCCCGCGAACGGGTCATCGCCCGGCCCTGCCGCGACGTCGGAGCGGCGGGTGAGGCTGGTGGCAGCGGTCGACGTCCTCGAGGCTGCGGCCTGTTCGACAGGCGGCGGGAAGAATTTCTTCCGCTCGGGGTCGTAACTCAGCGCGGACCGCGCGTCGCGCAGGGCGTCGCCCAGCTCCACATGCGTCGGCTCGGAGCCAGGCGCAAGAAGCCCGAGGCCAGGGAAGCGCGCCCGTAGACGATTGTTCAGTTCCTGGGCGGTGATGCCGTTCTGGTGGCTTACTCCCACTGCGATCTGGGAAATCCGGAGCGCGCGCTCCAGCGAAAGGTCACGGGGGTAGAGCTCAAGGCGCGGGCTCGCCGCCGCTGTGGGGGCCGCCGCGGCGGCCAGCTCCACCAAGATCGTGTCGGCGAGCGGCGGAAGCCCGGCCGGAGCGGACACCGCTCTCAGCCTGCGCACCACCGCGGCCTTGCCTGGCAGCGGCTCGTCGTGCGCAAGGCGTTCCGCTTCCCGGCCCAACGCCGCCGCGTAGTTGGCCAGTTCCGTGGTGCTCGGATCGTCCGTGCCCGGCAGGGATTCCGCAGCGACCAGCACTGTCTCCTCGCGCCGGTGCCAGGCGAGGCGCGGCTCGTGGCTCCGACCGTCCTCGGCCTCCGCCTCCCATGCCTCCGCCTCGACGGCGGCCCTGACGACAGCGAGGGCCTGCGCGAGAACCCACCGCTCGTCGCTGGAGTCCGCACCGTACTGAATCCGCAGTTTGAAGGCGAGTTCCTGGGCAGTCATCACGCGCCCGTTGGCCTCGACGATCTCCACCAGCGACTTCCGGACCCCGCCGAGCCAGTCCAGATCGTGCCAATCGGCGATGGCGCCGCGGTGATACCGGGACACCTGCGACTGCTGGATGCCGATCCGGTCGGCGACATGCTTCTGTACCGGCCAGGCCCCGAGCGGCGAGGCACCGCCCGTCTCGGACGGCAGGCCGAGCGTGAGCCGGACGACCTCTGAGCGGTGCGAGCCCTTACGGCCACGTGGCGGCGCAAGGCGTGCCGCCATTTCGTCGATCGACGTGGGCTTGGCCTCGGCCGCGGTTCCGCCGCCCGACGACGCCTTCAGATCGGCCTCCCCCACCGGCGGCACCGCGGCCGGAACGGGCTGGTCGCGCAGTCCCGCGGCCCACTGCTTGCGCCGCCGGTTCAACTCCTTGCGCACCAGGGCGCCCGCACCCCTGGCCTTGCTGATGATGTACGGCTGAATGTCGATCAGTTCGCGCACCTTGGTGGCCCCGAGGCCGTCCGCCACCGACACCGCACGGGGGCTGAGGCCCGCCGCGTCAAGGGATGTCTCCAGAGTCGCGACCTCGGCCGCGGCATCGCGGGCCGCATCCACCGACTCCGCCACTGTGTCGACGGTGTCGGGGGTCGTGACCGGGCGCCGCGCGTCCGCCGCGCGGAAGATCTCGTACCAGGCGTCGCGCATCTGTCGCAGGGTGTCGAAGCGCTGCTCGGTGTCACGGTGAAGTACCCGCTGGAAGAACGCGGTCAGGCCGTCGGTGAGCGCCGGCTCGAACAGCTCACCGGCAATGGTGAGTTCGGCCTCCTCGTTGGCGACCGGGTCAGTCTGCCCGCCGCCCCACAGCGGCTTCTCGCCAGAGGCCATCTCGTGCAGCGTGACCGCCGCGGCATAGCGTTCGGCGTAGTCGTCGTAGCGTGAACGCCGCACACTACCGAGGAAGGGGTCGAGGTAGCCCCGAGTACCCGCGGACACGTCCTGGTCGGAGACTTCCGCCAGCGAAAAGTCGAACAGCTTGAGCTGCCAGATACGGTCCTCCCTGCGGTACAGACCGAGATTGTCCGGCTTGATGTCGCGGTGTCTGACACCCTTGGCTGCCAACTGGTCGAGCGCTGTGAACAGGTCATTGCCGTAGCGCTCCAACTCGTGATAACTGAGCTTTCCCTTGCTGCGGAGCCGGGCGCCCAGCGTCTGTTCGCCCGCGTATTCCAGGACGAGCAACGTACGACGGCAGATCTCCAGCGGACCGCCTCGGAGCTGGACGATGTTCCCGCCGCCCACCTCGTCCAATGCTCGGGCCTCCGCGCGCAGCCGCTCAGCCTTCTCCTCATCGAGGGCGACCTTGAAGACGCGCTCCTGCTCATGAGTCTCGCCCTCCTCGTCCTCCACCGTCCGCTCGACAAGCAGCGCTCGGGCCGTGGCCCCGGTGCCCAGCGTCCTGCGTACGAGCCACTCACCGTCCAGAGTCTGTCCGGGCTGTGCCGTCAGCGGATCGACATCGATGACCGCTGAGGGCTCGGGAGCCGTATTCTCCTTCTCCGCCTGGTCGAGAAGTTCGATGAAGCGGTCGACCGGAGTCAGGCGCAGGTCGGGGTCGGCCTGGGTTGCTTGAAAGACCAACTGGTCCAGCTGCTCCGAGACGCCGTCGGCGACCGCGATGAGGCGCAACCCCGAGTCCGCCGCGAGACGCTCACGCAAGGCACTGCGCTGCGCGGCCGGCGGCTCGCCGGTGAGAATCAGGTACGAGACGGCTCCGAGGCCGAAGATGTCCAGGTCGAGCGGATCGGGATGCGGCTGTTCGTACTCGGGGGCGAGGTAGGTCTGCGCGGCGTCCTCGACGAAGCCGCCGTCCAGTGATTCGTTCCCGAGCGACCTGAGCAGGGTGGCGTTGGTGTCGAAGTCCCGCGCCGCTGTCTGCCAGTCGGTGATGCGCAGCTCCGGCCGGGAGCCGTCAGGACGGCACGAGACGTACACAGAGCGGGCGGAAAGCGCACGGTGGAAGAGCGAACGGTTGTGTGCGTAGCGCACGGCCTCGGCGAGCTGGCGTACCAAGTCCAGGCGCATCTCAGGCGTGAGATGGCCACCGTGCGTGTCGAGATACTGATCGAGGCGGAGGTCCGTCTCACGGTGCCGGAACAGAATGGCCGGGCCCGCGAGGTGCTCGCGGATCTCTACCGCCGCGGCGATACCGCGGTGATTGATGCCCTGCAAGACCTGGTACTCGCGCGTCGCCGCACGTGTGGTGGCCTTCTTGGCAGCGTCAGTGGGTTGCTGGCCGACAAGGTAGATCCGTACCCGACCCTCCTCTTGCACCAGGCCATCGACGCGTTTGGCCAGGCGGTCCTCCCATGACGGACCTATGTCGAGGGGATGCGGCTGCATGCGCCACGCCTCGCCGAACCGAAGGTGGGAAGTGGACTGCCGGATGCCGATCTCCTTCAGCATGCGCGGCAGATCACGCCGGGAGAATTCGGCGGTGATCCGGCGTTCCGGCCGCTCGGGCGCAAGACCGAGGAAGTCCTGCCAGATCCGGGGCAGTCGGCTTGCGCCGTCGTCCCGTCCGAAGACCCGCAGTCGCTGCACCTCGTCGAGCCGACTGTCAAGGTCCGTCGCCGACAGGAAGACCGCAGGCTCGATCCGCGGCAACGGCCCACGGATCCGCAGCCGTCTGGCGGCCCATTGCAGCTGCGACTTGAGATCCTTGGACTTGGCGTCGGTGAAGTGCAGTGGGTTCTTGATGGTCCGCATGCGGTCGGGCCCGTGGAAGTTCCACGTCGCGCCGCGGTTCTCCAGCCGACCGGGATGGCTCTTGATCTCCACGAGATAGAGACCCGCGGGCACAGCGACGAGCAGGTCGCACTCGTTGATCCGGCCGGACTGTGCGGTGAAGGTGAAGGTGGCCCACGCTCGGTAGGGTTCGGCGGGCGGCATGAGGGCGCGCACATGATCGAGTGCGTCCTGCTCCCATGGGTACGGGGAGGGACTCTCCTGATTCCACTGATTCCCTGGCCCCGGCGGCGGCTCGGGCTTCGGTCTCGAGGAACTTCCCACTGCCGTCACGGTCCGACCTCCGCGGTGTTCGTCGCCGGTACGGCGGCCCAGCATCCCGAGCTGAACCTTATCGCGCGAACCTTCGGCGGTGTCCGGGTTTATCCGGGTCGTCCTCCACCGGAACCAACTGTCGCGTGTCAGCGAGCCGCGATACCGTTCTCGCGTTGTCGCGGCCCGCCGGGCTTCCGTCTGAGGACATGCCCCCACCCGCACGAGATTTCGTGTGCCGTGGGAGAAACTCTTGTCGTCCTACCTAGTACGGGAATCCGCCTCTGCGCTGGCCGAGGAGATCAAGTGGCTGCCGGGAAAGACTCACCGGCCACTCACCAAGCGACTCATAGAGTCGTACAAATTTGGACACAAGAAGAACAAGGAGCCCGGACCTTCCCTGATCGACTCTTGGGAGAACAGTCTCCCGCCGGTGATCAACGCGCTGGTCGAGGGAGGGCTGGGACAGGTCGAAGTCTTCGTGGAGTTCCGCCTGCCGCACAACAACACGGACGTGGATGTGCTGCTGGCCGGGGTGCACCCGGGCAGCCACGAACCCTCGTACGTACTGATCGAACTGAAGCAGCAGCGCGAAGCCGACACCAACTCGGAGCGCTCGGTCGCGGTGGACCTCGGGTACGACGAATGGAAACTGCACCCAGTCCGACAGGTCCAGAAGTACTGCGAATACCTGATGGAGTATAAGGCTGTCCTGCGCGGAAACCCGGAGCGCGTCGTCGGAGCAGTGCTCATGCACAACGCTCACGACGCCGACGTGCAGAGGCTGTTCGATCTGCCCGAGAATATTCATGGCCGCCTCTACACATTGGACCGGCTTGAAGCGTTTCGGAAGATGCTTCGTGCGAGGCTCGCGGCCGCTCCAGGCGGCGAAGCGGCCGAGGCACTGCTCAACTCCAAGGAGTACGAGCTCCCCAAAATCGTCGATGCCGCCACCAGTCTCCGCCTGCGAGCGTCTGAGTATTTCCCGCTCCTCGACGAGCAGGAGATGGCTCACCAGGAGGTACACGATGCGATTCGGCGTATCCAGAAGAGCGGCACCAAGGAGGTGATCATCGTTCGCGGCGGCCCCGGCAGCGGGAAGAGCGCGATCGCGCTAGAACTCTTGCGCACCCTCACGCTCGCCGGATGGGACGCCGTGCACGCCTCCGGAGCACAGGCACTCACCACGACTCTGCGTACCGAGTACGAACGCGACCCGAAACCCCGGGAGAAGGGGAAGCGTGAGCGGGCGGCCAGGCGCCTGTTCACGTACTTCATCGAGCTCGCCAAGCTCGCGCCGGACAGTCGCGACGTGGTGATCTGCGACGAGGCGCACCGGATCCGGCGAGATTCAAACGGCCAGTACACCCCGCACGAGAAACGGATCAATCCGCTGCCGCAGGCCGACGAGATCATCGCATCGGCCCGGGTGCCGGTTTTCCTGCTCGACGACTGGCAGTCACTTCGCCCCGACGAGGTCGGCACAGCCGAATATCTGGTCGGCAGGGCGAAGGCATTGGGGCTTCACCATACAGTCATCAATCTGGGCAGCATGATGTTCCGCGCACAGGGCAGCGCGTACTTCCGCGAGTGGGTGCTCGACCTACTGAGCCTCGACGCACGCACTCCGAAGCCGTGGGTTCCCGACGGGCGCATGCAGATCCGAATGGCAGACTCGCCTGAAGAAATGGAGGAGTTCCTCGCGGCTCGCCAGCTGGAGGGCATGCGCACACGCATGGTCGCGGGCTTCTGCTGGCCCTGGAGTAAGCCCGAAGGCGGTGTCTTGGTTACGGATGTCATCATCGGCGGTTGGAAGCGGCCGTGGAATGTAAAGCCCGGCATACACGTGCCCGATGCCCCTTCGGCGAACCTGTGGGCAACAGATCCTAGGGGAGCGGGCCAGATCGGGTGTGTCTACACGGCGCAGACGTTCGAGTTCGACTGGGTCGGTGTGATCATCGGCCCAGACCTGGTGTGGGACGGACATCAACTGAATGTGCGGCGGACTGAGACGTGCGATCCGAAGCTACGACAGAAGGGCATCGCCGACCTTGATGTCGAGCGATGCGTCCGCAATGCTTACCACGTCCTGCTGACCCGAGGGATCATGGGCATGACCCTGTTCGCAACGAACAAGGCCACCCAGGATGCGCTGCGAGGCTTCGTTGTCAGCACGATAAACCACCCATTGCCCAAGCCGATGCGAAAGATCGTCAAGACGTGAGCGTGACTGCCTCACCAGCCCTGCCGATGCCGTCTCCCGCGTAGCACGTACAGCATAGGCACTGCGACCTGCCTGGCTTCCCGCTAAGGAGATACTCCGCTCGCACGAGTCGTCTCGTGCCACCTGGCGCATATCCGATTGTTTCGCAACTCCGTCGCATCGGTCGCCGTACGCCAACTGGACGGTTCCTTGACCTTCACCTGGTCGACCTGGCTGATAGATCAGCGGAGTTGGAAGTCTTCCTCGAAGGGCAGCAGGCACACCAGTACGCCGCCCATGTCGGCGGGATTCTGCTGGTCGTGGTCAGCGGCGTGATCTTACGACCGGATTCTCGTATGGCGCGACAACGGATTGGTCGTCGACCGCAGTACTACCGGGAGCCCCGCAGAAGCTCCGCAGCTGAGCCCCGTTCACGGTCGGAACTCCCGTCGCGGCCATGCAGGAACGCCGAAAGGGCGGCGGCCGTGGGGCCTCGCCGCCCTTCCGGGGTGGGGTTTCGCGGGGACGGTCAGTACGCGGAATTCACGTTGTCCATCGAGCCGTAACGGTCGGCCGCGTAGTTGCAGGCGGCGGTGATGTTGGCGACCGGGTCGTAGATGTCCCACGAAGTACCGGACACGTGGTAGGTCTTGAAGGTCGGGTCGATCACCTGGAGCAGGCCCTTGGAGGGAATGCCGTTCCGGGCGTTGATGTCCCAGTTGTTGATGGCCTTCGGGTTACCGCTGGACTCGCGGATGATGTTCTTGTGAATTCCGTTGTAGCTGGCGGGAATTCCCTTGGAGTGCAGGATGTCCAGCGACTGCTTGATCCAGCCGTCGAGGTTGTTCGAGTAGGACTTGGCGGCGGTCTGCGTCTTGGGCGCGGCGGCGGGGGCCGCCTTCTTCGCGGCGACCGGGGCGCGCTTGGTCGAGCGGTTCGCGGCGGACTTCTGCTTCGCGCGGTCGGCGGCGTCGGCCGCGGCCTTCTTCTTGGCCGCCTCGGCGCTCGCCTTCTTCTTCGCGGCGTCGGCCTGCTTGGCGGCCTCGGCCTTCTTCGCCGCGTTGGCCTGGTCGGTCTTCTTCTGCGCGGCGTCCCTGATGGACTTCTGCGACGCGAGGCCGGTCTGCGCGTTCAGGTCCTTGACCTGCGTACCGGTGGAGACCGAGAACCCGGTCGGGTTGCTCGCCGCGGTCGCCGAACCGGCACCTGCGGTCGCTTCCAGACCGGTGACGGTCAGCACGACTGCGGCAGCGGCGACAGCGCCGGCGGCCGTGAACTTGTGCTTCTTCGGCATCCGGTTGAACGCGGTGAACGTAGGGAGCTTCTTCGGGATCGTGGGGAGCTGCATTCGGGAATTACCTCTTCCTCCGTAGCGGACCAGTGAATTGTTAGAGGCGGGCAATTCACAGGTCAAAGACCCCGTCTACGGATTGCATTCGTAGACGGGGTCGGGAGGAGGCGTTTTCCCGTCAATACGGCAGCCGCGGCGTACTAAGCGGCTTCGTATGTGACCTACGCCCTATCGAGGGGATCACAGGGGGGTGCCCCCTCTGTCGCGGTGCGTGAAAGAGGGGGCACATTGTGTGTCCGTCATATGTGGCGCCGGTCACTCAAAAGCGGGTGAATCGGATGAAGCGGTCGGTGGCTGTCATTTCAGGCCGGTGGCCGCCTCCTCCGCCGCGCTGACCTGGGGCTTTCCCTCAGCCCCGGCCGAGGCCCCATCGACAGCGGCCGGAGCGGCAGCGGCCGGAGCGGCAGCGGCGGGGCGGAGCGTGGCCAGGACGACCACGGCTCCGGCCAGAGCGGCGACCGCCGCGTAAAGGGAGATGCGGTCCAGGCCCGAGGCGTATCCGGCCCGCAGCGAGCCGCCGCCCGAGGTCGTGTCGCGCAGCCGGGAGGTGAAGACGGCGCCGAAGACCGCGATGCCGAGCGTCATGCCGAGCTGGCGGAAGGTGTTGACGGCCGCGCCCGCCATGCCCGCGCGCTGCGGGGGCACGGCCTCCACGGCGGCCGAGACCAGGACCGGGGTGGCCAGCCCCGCGCCCACACCGACGATCGCCAGGCCCGCGAAGAGGGCGGACTGCCCGGACGAGGCGTGCACGGACAGCCACAGCACCGCGCAGCCCGCCGCGATCAGGACGAGACCGCCGGCGATCGGCAGCCGGGGCGCGAGGCGGTGCATGTGCCGGCCCGCGACGGCCGCGGCCAGGAAGGACGCCCCGGCCAGCGGCATCAGGGCCAGACCGCCGCGGATCGGGCTGAGGCCGAGGACGTTCTGGAGCCACAGCGAGAGGTAGACCAGGCCGCTGAAGGCCGCCGCCTGGTAGAGCAGGGCGCCGCCGAGCAGGCCGGAGAAGCTGGCGCGGCGCAGCAGCGCCAGGTCGAGCATGGGGTGCGCGGACCTCGCCTCGGCGGCGACGAAGCCGACGACGGCCAGGGCGGCGACCGCGAAAGCGGTCAGGGTCAGCGACTCGGTCCAGCCGTGCTCGCCGCCGCGGATCAGCGCGTACGTGAGCGAGGCCGCGGCGAGGGTGAAGGCGGCGGCGCCCGGCAGGTCCAGGCGTCCGGCGCCGCGCCGCCCGGCGGGCAGCACCTTCAGGGTGAGCGCGACGGCGACGACCGCGATCGGCAGGTTGACCAGGAAGATCGCCTGCCAGCCGAAGCCCTGGGTGAGCAGGCCGCCGAGGATGGGCCCGGCAGCGGCGGCGGCGCCGTTGACCGCGCCCCAGACGCCGAAGGCGGTGCCGCGGTCGCGGCCGTGGTAGGTCGCGGACACCAGCGCGGCCGAGGTGGCGAACATCGCGGCGCCGCCCACGCCCTGCACGGCCCGCGCGGTGATCAGCGCGGCGGTGTTCGGCGACAGGGCCGCCGCCAGCGAGGCGAGGGCGAAGACGACGAGCCCGGCCGCGTAGATCCGCCGGTGTCCGAAGAGGTCGGCGAGCGAGCCCGCCACCATCAGCAGGGCGGCCAGCGCCAGCGCGTAGATGTCCATCACCCACTGCAAGGAGGTGAAGGACGCGTCGAGGTCGGACGCCATGCTCGGCAGGGCGACGTTCACGATGGTGACGTCGACCAGCAGGATGAAGGCGCCCAGGCAGATCGCCACGAGGGGCAGCCATTTGCGCATGGGTGGAACTCCGTTCGGGAGCGGACCTCGCGGGCCCTGTGGGGTTCGCGGACCTCATGGGGTCCGCGAGGTCCGGCGGATCGTGCGGATCGTGGGGTGCAGCGGTTCCCACGATCCGTGACGGCCGGTCCGCGCCACAGCCAGCGACGCTTTGGCGGCGGAATCCGACATCCTCTAGCCTTGACCGATGGAATCCGACACGACATGGGACATGCTGGAGGGACTCGACGAGCTGGACCACCGGGTCGTGCACGCCCTCCAGATCGACGGCCGGGCTCCGTTCCGCCGGATCGGCGAGGTGCTCGGCGTCTCGGACCAGACCGTGGCCCGCCGCTACGGCCGGCTCCGCACCAGCGGAATGCTGCGGGTGGTGGGCCTGACCGACCCGCACCGGATCGGTGTGACGCCGTGGTTCGTACGGGTGCGCTGCACGCCGGACGCGGCGGCCTCGGTCAGCGAGGCACTGGCCCGGCGTACCGACACCCGCTGGGTCAGCCTCATCTCGGGCGGCACCGAGATCTTCTGCCTGGTGCAGGCCGCGCTCTCCCAGGGGGACGACTCGCTGCTGCTCCAGAAGCTGCCGCGCACACCGCGCGTGGTGCAGGTCACCGCGCAGGCGATGCTGCATGTCTTCTTCGGGCAGGATCTGAGCCCGGTGACCAAGGCGGGCTGGCTGAGCGCGGACGAGGCGCGGGCGCTGGCCGTGGAAGACGCGCAGGCCCCGGCCCCGGAGAGCACGGCGCCGTTTCCGCTGGCCCCCGACGACCAGCCGCTCCTCGACGCGCTCGCGGTGGACGGCCGGACGCCCGCCGCCGAACTGGCCGAGGTCACCGGCTGGTCGCAGACGACGGTACGGCGGCGCATGTCGGAACTGCGGGCGGCCGGGGTCCTCTACTACGACCTGGACTTCGCCCGCCGCGCGCTCCAGCCCGCGCTGCGGACGGGGCTGTGGCTGGAGGTCGAGCCCGCCCATCTGGCCGAGGTGGGGGCGGCGCTCGCCGCCCACCACGAGATCGCCTTCGCGGCGGCGACCACCGGCACGGCCAACGTCTACGCCTCCGTGAACTGCCAGGACGCCAGCGCGCTCTACCGCTACCTGACCGGACCCGTCGCCGAACTCCCCGGCATCCGCCGCGCCGAGACCTCCCCCCTGCACCGCACGATCAAGGGCGCGAGCCCCCTGCCCGCCCCCAGCGCCCGAACCCGCCTGGCAGACGCCGACCGCACCTGACCCCTCCCGGGGGGGGCGCCCAGCCGACAACCCGCACCTGCCCCCTCCCGGGGGGGGGCACACGACCGCCGGTCCCCACCTGCCCGTCACAGGCGACGTACGTCCGCCGAACCCCGCCTGACCCCTCCCCGGGGGGCGCACAGCCGCCGGACCCCACCTGCCCGGCACAGGCGACGCACGTCCGCCGAACCCGCCTGACCGGCTGCGGCCACACGGTGCCCGTGCCGAGGCCCAGGCCGGGCCCGCGCACGCGCCGGCCCGCAGCCGACCAGCCCATCAGGGTCACACCCCGCAAGCCGACCGCAGGTCAGGACTCCGGGGCGGAGCGCGGAAGGGATCGGTTCGTCGGGGCCCGGCCCCGATTCCCGAGCCGACCGCAGGTCAGAACCCGAGTTTGCGGAGCTGCTTCGGGTCGCGCTGCCAGTCCTTGGCGACCTTCACGTGGAGGTCGAGGAAGACCGGGGTGCCCAGCAGGGCCTCGATCTGGGTGCGGGACTTCATGCCGACCTCCTTCAGGCGGGCGCCCTTGGGGCCGATGATGATGCCCTTCTGGCTGGGCCGCTCGATGTAGAGGTTGGCGTGGATGTCGAGCAGCGGCCGGTTCTCGGGGCGGCCCTCGCGGGGGATCATCTCCTCGACGACGACCGCGATGGAGTGCGGCAGTTCGTCGCGTACGCCTTCGAGCGCGGCCTCGCGGATCAGCTCGGCGACCATGACCTGCTCGGGCTCGTCGGTGAGGTCGCCCTCGGGGTAGAGCAGCGGGCCCTCGGGCAGCAGCGGCACCAGCAGGTCGGCCAGCAGCTCGACCTGGTCGCCGCCGGTCGCGGAGACCGGCACGATCTCGGCCCACTCGATGCCGATGTCGTGGCCGAGCTTGTCGACGGCGAGCAGCTGCTCGCGCAGCGTCCGCCCGTCGACCAGGTCGGTCTTGGTGACGATGGCGACCTTCGGCGTCTTCTTGATCCCGGCCAGCTCGCGCGCGATGAAGGTGTCGCCGGGGCCGAGCTTCTGGTCGGCGGGCAGGCAGAAGCCGATCACGTCGACCTCGGACCAGGTGGTGCGCACCACGTCGTTGAGCCGCTCGCCGAGCAGCGTGCGCGGCTTGTGCAGCCCCGGGGTGTCGACCAGCACGAGCTGGGCGTCGGGCCGGTGCACGATGCCGCGCACGGTGTGCCGGGTGGTCTGCGGCCGGTTGGAGGTGATCGCCACCTTCTGGCCGACCAGAGCGTTCGTGAGGGTGGACTTCCCGGCGTTGGGGCGGCCGACGAAACAGGCGAAACCGGACCGGTGCGGGGTGTCTGCGGGCTGGGTACGAGCGCTCATGCGCCCATTCTCCCCGAAGACGGGGGTGCGTGAGCCCGCCCCCGCCCGTACGGCGCCCGACACCCGCCCGCGGAACCGACGGCGGCCGGCGCGTAACGGCACGGTCAGCGGCCGGAAACCCTCGCGCAACACGAAACACGGCGGAAACACGTATGCCCACAACCGGAAATACGCGCCCGTGACGCTCATCCTCAGCTCAGCCGTCAGACGTCCATGGAAGGGACTCCCCCGTGCTGCTCCTGTCCGCCGGTGGGCCCGCGATCGACGCGGGCGACACCGCCTGGCTGCTGGCCGCCACCGCGCTGGTCCTGCTGATGACCCCCGGCCTCGCGCTCTTCTACGGCGGCATGGTCCGCAGCAAGAGCGTGCTCAACATGTTCATGATGAGCTTCGTGTCGATCGCGCTGGTCACCGTGGTCTGGCTGATCGCCGGTTACACCCTCGCCTTCGGCCCCGACGCGGGCGGCCTCGGCCTGATCGGCGGCCTGGACCACCTCGGGATGCACGGCATCACCCCGACGACCGTCACCGGCCATGTGCCGACCCTGCTCTTCGCCGCCTTCCAGCTCACCTTCGCGATCATCACCGCCGCGCTGATCAGCGGGGCGGTCGCCGACCGCGCGCGGTTCGGCGCGTGGGCGGTGTTCGTCGTGGTGTGGACGCTGGCCGTATACGTACCCGTCGCGCACTGGGTGTTCGGCACCGGCGGCTGGATCGTCGACAGACTGGGCGCCCTGGACTTCGCGGGCGGCACCGTCGTGGAGGTGTGCTCGGGCTCCTCCGGGCTCGCGCTGGCGATCGTGCTCGGGCCGCGGCTCGGCTTCCGCAAGGACGCGATGCGCCCGCACAATCTGCCGCTGGTGCTGCTCGGCGCGGGCCTGCTGTGGTTCGGCTGGTTCGGCTTCAACGCCGGGTCCGCGCTCGGCGCCAACGGCCTGGCCGCCGCCGCCTTCGTCAACACCCAGGCGGCGGGCTGCGCCGGGCTGCTCGGCTGGCTGCTGGTCGAGAAGCGCAGGGACGGGCACGCCACCACGCTCGGCGCCGCGTCCGGCGCGGTCGCCGGTCTCGTCGCCATCACCCCGTCCTGCGGCAGCGTCGACATGGTGGGCGCGCTGGTCGTCGGGCTCGCCGCCGGGGTGCTCTGCTCGTACGCCGTGAGCTGGAAGTTCCGCTGGGGCGTGGACGATTCGCTCGACGTGGTCGGCGTCCACCTCGTCGGCGGCGTGGTCGGCACCCTGCTCATCGGCCTGCTCGCCACCGCCACCATGACCGGCGGCCCCGAGGGCCTGCTGTACGGCGGCGGCCTCGGCCAGCTCGGCAAGCAGGCCGTCGCCATCGTGGCGGTCGGGACGTATGCCTTCGCCGTGACGTACGGCATCGGGCGGGCGATCGACCGGCTGATGGGCTTCCGGGCGAGCGAGGAGGAAGAACGGACCGGCCTCGACCTGACCGTGCACGCCGAGACCGCCTACGATCACGGCGTACTGACGCACGGCACGTCGCTCCCCGCGCACAAGGCCGCTGCTCACGTCACGGACAGGAGCACCCTCGGATGAAGCTGGTCACCGCGGTCATCAAGCCGTTCAAACTGGACGACGTGAAGACCGCACTCCAGGAGATGGGCGTGCACGGCCTCACCGTCACCGAGGCCAGCGGCTACGGACGCCAGCGCGGCCACACCGAGGTCTACCGCGGCGCCGAGTACCGGGTCGACCTCGTCCCCAAGGCCCGCGTGGAGGTGCTGGTCGAGGACGCCGACGTCGAGACCGTCATCGCGACGCTCGTGGCCGCGGCCCGCACCGGCAAGATCGGTGACGGCAAGGTGTGGGCGGTGCCGGTCGAGACGGCCGTACGCGTCAGGACAGGGGAGCGCGGACCCGACGCGCTGTAGTCTCCGGAGCCTCCGGCCCGTCAGCAGCTTCCGGCCCTTTCAGCAGCCCTCCGGCCCGTCAGCCCGCCGTGACCGTGCTGCGGACCTTGCCGTCCGGGGCCGCGAGGATCACCGGGGTGTCCGGGCCGCCCAGGTCCCTGACGGCGGCCCGGTCCCGGTCGGCGGCCGTCTCCTCGGCCGTCACCACGACGGCCGCCTCCAGGGAGGCCGCGCCGCTGGCGACCGCCATCGCGACCGCCGTCTGGAGCGCGCTCAGATTCAGCGACTCCAGCGCCACCGGGCCCGCCACGTAGGTCCGGCCCATCTCGTCCCTGACGGCCGCGCCTTCCGACGCGCCGTTACGGGCGCGGGCCGACCGGGCCAGCGTGATGAGTTTCTGGTCTTCCGGATCCACGGTCGCATCGCTCATGCGCCGACCCTATCCGTCGCCCCGGACGCGCCTTCGCGGAGGTGCGCCCCGGTTCCGTCACTCCAGGTGACCGAAGATGCGCGGACAGCGAACCGTGCTTAGCGTGGGTCGTGCAGTCCGTCCTCGTTAGAGGTGATCCCCATGTTGCTGCACCTGCCCTTCGTCATCGTGCTCGCCGTCGCGGCCTTCTTCCTGAAGCGGAAGGGGTCAATGAAGGCGACACACGCCCTGGTCTGCGGAGCCTTCGGGTTCTATCTGGCGGATACGAGCCTGGCCACGTCGATCTCGGCGGCCAGTGCCAACCTGGTGTCGATGATCGGCACCTTCGGTACGTAGAAGACGTCAGCTCTCCGGGCGGTCCAGGACGCGCAGCCAGCGGCCGTCCGGTTGGCGGCGGGCGACCTGGACCCGGCCGCCGGTACCGTCCTTCGGGCGGGTGGAGGTCAGCGCGAGGTCACCGCTGATCAGGGTGGGCAGCGGCTCCTCGACCTCGAAGACCGGCTCGGCGGCCAGCAGCCCCGCGTACAGCTCGCGCAGCGCCGCCGTGCCCTGCGACGGGCGGTCGATCGGGAAGGCGACCACCGCGTCCGGCTCGAAGAGCTCCAGAATCCCTTCCAGGTCAGCGGAGTTGACCCGCTCCACGAACAGCCGGGCGATGTCCTCCGGGTGGGTGGCGTCAGCGCGGTTCTCGGTCATGGTGTGGCGCTCCCTCGTGTGCTCCTCGGTTCCCCCACTGTCCATTCTCGACGGCCTCCGTCCATAAGTCCAAGATCTGGATCTTCTGCGAGCTAGCATCTCTGGTTATGGAACTGCGGCAGCTCGAATACTTCGTGACGGTGGCGGACGAGGCGGGATTCACCCGGGCGGCGGCCCTGCTGCACGTGGCGCAGCCGGGGATCAGCGCGCAGGTCAGACAGCTCGAACGGGAGCTGGGGCAGCCGCTGTTCGACCGCTCCGGCCGTACCGTGCGGCTCACCGAGGCCGGGCGCGCGGTGCTGCCGTACGCGCGGGCCGCGCTCGACGCCGTCGCCGGGGCGCGGCTGGCGGCGCAGGAGCTGACCGGGCTGGTACGCGGCCGGGTCGCGATCGGCACCGTCACCTCGCTGGGCGCCGACATGGACGTGCCGGGGATGCTCGCCGGATTCCACGACGCGTGTCCGGGGGTGGAGATCACGCTCGGCGAGGACACCTCGGACCGGCTGCTGGCCGGGCTGCGCGACGGGCGCTACGACCTGGCCTTCGCCGGGCTCGCCGGGGAACCGCCCGAGGGCATCGGTACGCAGACGGTCATCGACGACGCGCTGGTGGCGGCCGTCGCGCCCGGCGACCCGCTGGCCGGTCGCCGGACCATGCCCGTCAAGGCGCTCGACGGGCGGCCCCTGATCGTCCTGCCCACCGGTACCGGACTGCGGGCCGCCGTCGACACCGCGTGCGCGGCGGCGGGCTTCACGCCCCGGATCGCCTTCGAGGCGGGCAACCCGGAAGTCCTCGCCGCCCTCGCGGAGCGCGGCCTCGGCGTCGCGCTCCTCCCGGCCGGTCTCGCCGCCGCACGTCCCGCCCTGCGCGTCCTGCCGCTGACCCGGCCCGCGGTCCGCTCCCGGCTGGCGCTGGCCTGGCGGGAGCACGCGGGCGCGTCCCCCGCCGCCAAGGCGTTCCTCGCCCACGCCCGCCGCTTCCTCGCCGAGCGGAGCCGCCCCTGAGGGGCCGACCCGTCCTCAGGGGGCCGGGACCTCCGCGACCGGGTCGACCCGGACGGTGTGGATACGGTTGCGGCGGCCCGCGGGCGCCTCGGCCGTCAGCCGCAGCGCGGCCGTACCGCGGTCGCCCGACCCGTCCTCGGGCAGCGGCACCACCGTGGTGGCGCCGGGGATCGGGACCCGGCCGAGGGACTTGGCGAGCAGCCCGCCGACGGTCTCGACGTCGTCGTCGTCGAGTTCCACCCCGTACAGGTCACCGAGGTCGCCGATGTCCAGGCGGGCCGTGACGCGGTACGAGCCGTCGCCCAACTCCTCGACCGGGGGCGTCTCGCGGTCGTACTCGTCGGTGATCTCGCCGACGATCTCCTCCAGGATGTCCTCGATGGTGACGATCCCGGCGGTCCCGCCGTACTCGTCGATCACCACGGCCACGTGGTTGCGCTCCTGCTGCATCTCGCGCAGCAGGTCCCCGGCGTTCTTGGTGTCGGGCACGAAGGACGCGGGCCTGATCAGCGTCGAGACCGGCTCGGACTCCGAGTCGCGGTTGATGTGCACCCGGCGCGCCAGGTCCTTGAGGTAGACGAAGCCGACGACGTCGTCCTCGCTCTCCCCGGTCACCGGGATACGGGAGAAGCCGCTGCGCAGCGCCAGCGTCATGGCCTGACGGATCGTCTTGAACCGTTCGATCATGACCAGTTCGGGCCGCGGCACCATCACCTCGCGGACGATGGTGTCGCCCAGCTCGAAGACCGAGTGCACCATCCGGCGCTCATCGTCCTCGATCAGCGACTCGGACTCGGCGAGGTCCACCATCGCGCGCAGTTCGGCCTCGCTCGCGAACGGGCCGCGCTTGAAGCCCTTGCCGGGCGTCACCGCGTTGCCCAGCAGGATCAGCAGCCCCGGCACCGGGCCCATGACGCGGGCCAGCGGCAGCAGGACGTACGAGGCGGCGGTCGCGGTGTTCATCGGGTGCTGGCGGCCGATGGTGCGCGGCGAGACGCCGACGGCCACGTACGACACGAGCACCATGACGCCGATCGCGACGGCGAGGACTTCCCAGGTGCTGTCGAAGTGCCGGTCGCACACGACGGTGATCAGGACGGCCGCGGCCGTCTCGCAGCCGACCCGCAGCAGCAGGGCGACATTGAGGTAGCGGGTCGGGTCGGAGGCCACGGCCAGCAGATTGGCGGCGCCCTTGCGGCCGGAGCGCAGCGCGTCCTCGGCGCGGAACCGGGACACCCGGGCGATGGCGGTCTCGGCGCAGGCGGCGAGCCAGGCGACGACGACCAGGACAACAGCGGAGACGATCATGCGGAAGTCACCGTCGGCGTCAGTGGGTGGTGGGCGCGGGTGACGGGCCCTCGGCCCCTTGCTCGTCACGCCAGCCGTCCAGAATGGCCGCCTGGAGGCCGAACATCTCGGCCTTCTCGTCGGCTTCCTCGTGGTCGTACCCGAGCAGGTGGAGGACGCCGTGGACGGTGAGCAGTTGCAGCTCCTCGTCCATGGAGTGCTTCGTCGGCGCCTCCTCCGCCTGCTTCTTGGCGACCTCGGGGCAGAGCACGATGTCGCCGAGCAGCCCCTGCGAGGGCTCCTCGTCCTCTTTCCCCGGACGCAGCTCGTCCATCGGGAAGGACATGACATCCGTCGGCCCCGGCAGGTCCATCCACTGCATGTGGAGCTGCTCCATGGCGTCGGCGTCCACCACGATCACCGACAGTTCGGAGAGCGGGTGGATTCGCATGCGCTGAAGGGCGTAGCGGGCGGCGTCCAGGACCGCCCGCTCGTCGATCTCCCAGCCGGACTCGTTGTTGACGTCGATCGCCATGATGGTGAAGTGGTTACTTTCCGTTGGCACCGGTCGCGCCGGCGATGCTGTCGTCGTAGCGCTCGTAGGCGTCCACGATGCGTCCGACCAGCTTATGGCGCACCACGTCCGTGCTCGTCAGCCGGGAGAAGTGGATGTCCTCGATATCGGTGAGGATGTCCTGGATCTGCCGCAGCCCGCTCTTCGTCCCGTTCGGCAGGTCGACCTGCGTCACGTCACCGGTGATGACGATCTTCGAGTCGAAGCCGAGCCGGGTGAGGAACATCTTCATCTGCTCGGCGCTGGTGTTCTGCGCCTCGTCGAGAATGATGAACGCGTCATTCAGGGTTCTACCCCGCATGTAGGCGAGGGGGGCGACCTCGATCGTGCCCGCCGCCATCAGGCGGGGGATGGAGTCGGCGTCGAGCATGTCGTGCAGGGCGTCGTAGAGCGGGCGCAGGTACGGGTCGATCTTCTCGTAGAGGGTGCCGGGCAGGAAGCCGAGGCGTTCGCCCGCCTCGACCGCGGGGCGGGTGAGGATGATCCGGCTGACCTGCTTGGACTGGAGGGCCTGGACGGCCTTGGCCATGGCCAGGTAGGTCTTGCCGGTGCCCGCGGGGCCGATGCCGAAGACGATGGTGTGGGTGTCGATCGCGTCCACGTAACGCTTCTGGTTGAGCGTCTTGGGGCGGATCGTGCGGCCGCGGCTGGACAGGATGTTCTGCGTGAGGACCTGCGCGGGCGTCTCCGCGTCCGGGTCGACCGCCGTGCCGTTGGCCCTGAGCATGGCGATGGAGCGTTCCACCCCGTCCTCGGTCATCGGCTGGCCGGTGCGCAGCACCAGCATCATCTCGTCGAAGAGCCGCTGGACCAGGGCCACCTCGGGGGCTTCGCCGACGGCGCTGATCTCGTTGCCGCGGACGTGGATGTCGACGGCCGGGAACGCCTGCTCGATCACGCGGAGGAGAGCGTCTCCCGATCCCAGGACGGTCACCATGGGGTGCTTGGCCGGTACGACGAAGTGGGCGCGCGCCTGCTGCGGCGGCTGCGGCTGCTGCTTGGTCGGTGTCTGAGTCATGGGCCGGCGCTAGGGCCTGCTCATCCCGCTTTCTGCTGATCGGCAAGCCCGGAGGGGCCTGGGGGTTCCAAGCGTACGACGCCGCGCCGCGCCCGCCGAGGGGATTTGGCGGTGTGCCCGCGGCGGAAGGGGCGCGGGGAGCGCCCGGTCGGGCCGGGGCTCAGGCGGGGCCCAGGCGGGGTTCGGGCAGGGCTCAGGCAGGGCTCAGGCAGGGCTCAGGCAGGGCTCAGGCGGAGCTCAGGCAGGGCTCAGGCGGGGCGGAAGCCGACGGTGGGGACCGCGCGGCGCAGCGGCCAGGGCCGGGGGTCGGTGGGCAGCAGGGCGTCGAGGAAGGCGTAGCGGCCGAGCGGGGAGGCGGGGTCGCAGGGGCCAGGGCCGGCGGCGGCCCGCGCCCGCGCCTTCGTCTGCTGCCACCAGGCGGCGATCTCCGCCCAGCCGGGCGCGGACAGCGAGCCGCCGAACTCCTGCACGGACAGCGCCGCGCACAGCGACGCGAAGGCCAGCCGGTCGGCCAGCGGCCAGGCGGCGAGCGTGCCGGTCACGAATCCGGCGACGAAGACGTCGCCCGCGCCCGTGGGGTCCAGGGCCTCCACGATCAGGGCGGGCACCTCGGCCGTCTCGCCGCTGCCGGAGTCCACGGCGAAGGCGCCCTCGGAGCCGAGGGTCACCACCGCGAGCGGCACCCGCTCGGCCAGGGACCTGGCGGCCTCGCGCGGGCAGGCCGTCCGGGTGTACCGCATGGCCTCCTCGGCGTTCGGCAGAAACGCGGCGCAGTGCCGTAGCCCATCCAGGTCCGCCGGGTCCCAGCGGCCGGTCTCGTCCCAGCCGACGTCCGCGAAGACCTTCGTCCCCGAGGCGGCGGCGGCCCCGATCCACTCCTGGTCCCGCTCCTGGTCGCCCGCCCTGCCGTGGTGCCCGAGCGACGCCACCGCCGCCCGCGCGGGCGGCGGACAGGCGGGCACCGACTCCTGCGCGGGCGGCGCCTCGTGCCCGTGGCTGACCATCGTCCGCTCGCCCTCGTACGCCATCGACACCGTCACCGGCGAGTGCCAGCCGGGGATCCGCCGCGACGGCTCCAGGTCGATGCCCTCGCCCGACGACAGGCTGTCCCAGCAGTAGTCGCCGTACACGTCGTCCCCGAACGCCGCCGCCAACGTCGTCCGCAGCCCCAGCCTCGCCAGCGCCGTCGCCATGTTCGCGATCCCGCCGGGGCTCGAACCCATCCCCCGCGCCCAGGACTCGGTGCCCCGTACGGGCGCGCTGTCCAGTCCCGTGAAGATGATGTCCAGGAACACGGTGCCGGTCAGATAGACGTCGGTCCCCGGGTCGCCCGCCGCGCGGAGCGTGCCAAGGGGGTCGAGAACGGGCATGTCGTCCATCCGGTCACTGTGCCACGGCGTCCGCGCCCGGGGCTGCACGTACCGCCACCTGATGTCGGTCGGCGAACCGCACGGCAGGACCGCGCCGCCGGTGGGGGAGGAACTGCGCGACAAGCCCCCGTCGGGGGAAGATCCGGGGGACGACATCAGCCGGGCAGGACGGAAGGTCACCGCGCATGCGCCTGACGATTCTGGGGGGCGGCGGCTTCCGCGTCCCCCTCGTGTACCGAGCCCTGCTCGACGACCCCACGGTCAGTGACGTCGTGCTGTACGACACGGACCCGCGGCGGCTGCGGGTGATCACGGCGGTACTGGCCACGATGCCGGGCGGCCCGCCGGTACGGGCGACGACGGACCTGGACGACGCCCTGCGCGGAGCGCGGTTCGTCTTCTCGGCGATCCGCGTCGGCGGCACCGCGGGCCGTGTCTCGGACGAGAGGCTGCCGCTGGCGCAGGGCGTGCTGGGCCAGGAGACGGTCGGCGCGGGCGGGGTGCTGTACGGGCTGCGGACGCTGCCGGTCGCGACGGCGGTGGCGGAACGCGTCAAGGCGGTGGCGCCGGACGCGTGGGTCATCAACTTCACGAATCCGGCCGGGATGGTCACCGAGGCGATGAGCCGGGTGCTGGGCCCGCGGGTGATCGGGATCTGCGACTCGCCGGTGGGGCTGGTGCGGCGGGCGGCGCGGGCGGCGGGCGCGGACCCGGAAGGACCGGGCTTCGGCTACGACTACGTGGGCCTCAACCACCTCGGCTGGCTGCGGAAGTTGACGGTCGACGGGACGGATCTGCTGCCGGGCCTGCTGGCCGACCCGGCGGCGCTCGGCACGTTCGAGGAGGGCCGGCTCTTCGGCCCCGAGTGGCTGGCGGCGCTGGGCTCGCTGCCCAACGAGTACCTGCACTACTACTACTTCCGGCGCGAGTCGCTGGCCGCGGTGCGCGCCGCGGACGCCACGCGCGGCGAGTTCCTCGACCGGCAGCAGGGCGCGTTCTTCGCCGCGGCCGACGAACAGCCGGGCCGGGCGCACGAGTGGTGGGAGCGGACCCGGCTGGAGCGCGAGGAGACGTACATGGCGGACAGCCGCTCCGCGTCCGGCGGTTGGGAGCGCGACCCGCACGATCTGGACGGCGGCGGTTACGACCGGGTGGCGCTCGCGCTGATGCGGGCCATCGCGCGGGACGAGCGGACGACGCTGATCCTCAATGTGCCGGGCGGCGGGGCGGTGCCGTTCCTCGACCCGGAGGCCGTGGTCGAAGTGCCGTGCGAGGTCGGCGCGTTCGGGGCGAGGCCGCTGCCGGTGGCGGCGCCGGACGAGCACCAGGCGGGGCTGATGCTGGAGCTGAAGGCGGTGGAGCGGGCGACGATCGAGGCGGCGGCCACGGGTTCGCGCCGGGCCGCGCTGCGGGCGCTCGCGCTGCACCCGCTGGTGGACTCCCCTGCGGTGGCGGCGCGAATCCTGGCGGCGGCGCTCCCCGACGACGGCCGGTGCTGACGGGCCGCCGGGCGCTGACCGGCGGCCGGCGCGGATCGGCGCCCGCCTGTCCCGACCCGCCCGGTGCAACGGCCTCTGAACTGCGGGTTAACTCACGGGAAACAGGTTCGCGGTACCCATACTCGGCGCCACGCGCGTAGACCTCCCTTGACCAGCCAGGATCGACGGGTCTAGGTTCACCGGCACCAACCGAGCGTTGAAGGAGCACCGTCATGCCCCGAGTCCGACTCTCCGCCCGCACCCGCACCTTGGCCGTCACCGTGGTCGCGGCGTCGCTGGGCGCCACGGTCTACGGAGTCGGCGTCGCCGGCGCCCACGATTCCGTGCCGCGCAGCGACAAGCAGATCCCCAACCTCACCGACGTGGTCAGTGAGATCAAGGCGTACTACGGCGACACCGTGGACGCCTCGGGCGAGCACTTCGCGTCGCCGAGCAGCAACTACGCCAAGCAGGTCGCGGGCATCGAGGCCAAGGCCAAGCAGTATCTGGCCCACGAGGTCGGCCACGGCGGCAAGGGCGGCCACAACGGCCACGCGGCCAAGCCCGCCATCGTGCTGGACGTCGACGACACGAGCCTGAACACGTACAACTACGAGCTGGAGGTGGGCTTCGCCTACACGCCCGCCAGCAACTCGGCGTACATCGCGAACAAGAACATGGACGCCGTCTTCGGCATGGAGAAGCTGACCAACTGGGCGGCGGACCAGGGCATCACGGTCTTCTGGGTCACCGGCCGCCCGGAGGCCCAACGCGCCGACACCGTACGGAATCTGGCCGCCGTCGGCTACAAGCCGGCCGCCGACACCGCGCACCTCTACCTGAAGAACGCGGCCAGCCCGCCGTCGTACCTGCCGTGCGGCTCGACGTGCACGACCATCGAGTACAAGTCCGGTACCCGCAAGCACATCGAGTCGCTCGGCTACAACATCGTCGGCAACTTCGGCGACCAGTACAGCGACCTGACCGGCGGCTACGCGGACAAGTCCTTCAAGCTGCCGAACCCGATGTACTTCCTGCCGTAGGACGCGGAATAGGCGTCAGCCGAACGCGTACGCCTCCACCTCGGCCAGGCACGCCGCCCTGCGCGGCTCGTCGTGGTCGAGGAAGGCGGCGAGGAACGAATTACGGGCCAGGGTGCGCTCGTCCTCCTCGGTGAGAGCGAGGGCGGCGCGCACCGCCGCGAAGTTGTCGTCCGCGTAGCCGCCGAAGTAGGCGGGGTCGTCGGAGTTGACGGTGACGCGCAGGCCCTCCGCGAGCATGCGCGGCAGCGGGTGGGCGGCCAGTGAACCGACGCAGCGCAGGCGGACGTTGGACAACGGGCAGACCGTCAGCGGCACTTGGTCGCGGACCAGCCTGGCCACCAGCGCCGGGTCCTCAAGACAGCGGATGCCGTGGTCGATCCGCTCCACGCCCAGCACGTCGAGGGCCTCGCCGATGTACGCGGGCGGCCCCTCCTCCCCCGCGTGCGCGACCCGGCGCAGCCCGGCCGCCGCCCGCTCGTACACCTCGCGGAATTTCGCGGGCGGGTGCCCGACCTCCGCCGAGTCCAGGCCCACGCCGGTGATGACGGCGGGGCCGGCGCCCGAGCCGAAGTACGGGCGCGCCGCCTCGAAGGTGTCCAGCGCCGACCGCTCGGACTCGTCCCGCAGGAAGCACATGATCAGGCCGCCGCTGATCCCGTGCCGCCGCCCCTCGCGCTCCAGCGCCCCGGCCAGGCCCTCCACGACCGTCCCGATCGGCACCCCGCGCGCGAGGTGCGCCTGCGGGTCGAAGAACACCTCCGCGTGCCGTACGCCCTGCTCCGCCGCCCGCGCCAGATACGCGCCCATCAGCTCGGCGAAGTCCTCCTCGGTGCGCAGGACGGCCATCAGCGCGTAGTACAGGTCGAGGAAGGACTGGAGGTCGGTGAAGGAGTACGCCTGCCGCAGCGCCTGGGCCGTCGGGTACGGCAGCGCGACCCGGTTGCGCGCGGCGAGCGCGAAGGCCAGCTCGGGCTCCAGGGTGCCCTCGATGTGCAGGTGCAGTTCGGCCTTGGGGATGGGGGGCATGGCGGGGTTCGCTTTCAAGGGGAGTTCGGGCTCAGCGGCGGCGCGGGACCGGGACGCGGATCAGGTCGTGGGCGACGGTCAGCTCGCCCTGGTAACCGGCCGTCCTCGCCTGCCGCTCGAAGACGGCGGGATCGCCGTAGCGCTGCGAGAAGTGGGTGAGGACGAGGTGCCGTACGCCCGCCTCCCGCGCCACGGCGGCGGCCTGACCGGCCGTCAGATGACCGTAGTCGGCGGCCAGTCCCGCGTCCTCGTCCAGGAAGGTCGACTCGATGACCAGCAGGTCGCAGCCCTCGGCGAGGGCGTGGACCCCTTCGCACAGCCGGGTGTCCATGACGAAGGCGAAGCGCTGGCCGCGCCGGACCTCGCTGACCTGGTCGAGAGTGACACGGTCGAGAGTCACACGGTCGAGGCTGCCGTCGCGTTGCAGCCGGGCGATGTCGGGACCCGCGACACCGTGCTCGGCCAGCCGCCCGGGGAGCATCCGGCGGCCGTCGGGTTCGACGAGCCGGTAGCCGTACGACTCGACCGGGTGGGAGAGCTTGCGCGCCTCCAGCGTGAACGCGGGGGTGGTGGCGAGGACCCCGTCGGCCGCGACCGGCGCCTCGCGCAGGTCCGCGGCCTCGTGGTACGCGGTGGCATACCGCAGCCGCTCGAAGAAGCGCTGCCCGCCGGCCGGGTAGTGCGCGGTGACCGGGTGCGGTACGCGGTCGAGGCTGATCCGCTGGAGCACACCCGCCAGGCCCAGCGAGTGGTCGCCGTGGAAGTGCGTGACGCAGATCCGGGTGAGGTCGTGCGCCGCGACGCCCGCGTGCAGCATCTGCCGCTGGGTGCCCTCGCCGGGGTCGAAGAGGATCGCCTCGCCGTCCCAGCGCAGGACGTAGCCGTTGTGATTGCGGTGCCGGGTCGGCACCTGGCTGGCGGTGCCGAGGACGACCAGTTCGCGTACCGACAAAGGCCGGACCTCAGACCAGCCGCTGGAGGTCGCGCCCGCCCAGTACGTGGGCGTGCGCGTGGAAGACGGTCTGTCCGGCGCCGGGGCCGGTGTTGAAGACGATCCGGTAGCCCGTCGTGTCGACCTTCTCCTGCGCCGCGACCTCGCCCGCCTCGCGCAGCAGGTCGGCGGCTACCAGGGGCTCGGCCGCCGCCAGCGCGGCGCCGTCCGGGTAGTGCACGCGGGGGATCACCAGGACGTGGGTCGGGGCTTGCGGGCTGATGTCGCGGAAGGCGACGGTGGTCTCGGTCTCACGGACGATCGTCGCGGGGATTTCGCCGGCCACGATCTTGCAGAACAGGCAGTCCGCCTGCGGCTCTCCCGCCATGGTGGCGGCCCCCTTTTCGTACGGATACGGGTCGCGTGCATGCTATCCGCCGCTCGCGGTTCGCCGCTGTGCGGCTTGTGTTTCCCGCCCACCCGCCCACCCGTGCGGGTGCTTTCTCCGTCTGCGGGTGCCGCCCGTGCCTGGTCGGTCCCGGCCCGGGATACCTCCTCGAAATCCGTAACACCTGGCCCCTCGTATCCAGTGACCTTCTTGTCAACGTATTTCTGCGGGGGCACCCCGCCCCGTCCCCTCCGGGTCCATCGGCGTCCGCCTGTCCGGTGGGGGTTGCCGGGGAGGGGGGTGGGTGGGGGCCGGGCCCTGCGCCACCTGACCGTCCAGCCGGGGTGGGCGGGAGGGGGGTGGGTGGGCTCGGGTACGTCGGCGGCCGCCCGCCGGTGGGGGTGGGCGGGAGGCTGGGGTGGGCGGGCTCGGATACATCGGCGTCCGCCTGTCCGGTGGGGGCTGGGGTGGGTGGGCTCGGGTACGGCGGCGTCCACCTGCCGGGGTGGCTCAGGGGGTGGGCGGGTTTGGGTACGGCGGCACCCAACGGTCCGGTGGGGGTGGGTGGGGCTCGGGTACGTCGGTGTCCACCTGCCGGGGTGGGTGGACTCGGATACGTCGGCGTCCACCTGCCGGGGTGGGCGGGTTTGGGTACGGCGGCGTCTGACGGTCCGCTGGGGCTCAGGGGGAGGGGAGTCGGTGGGGCCGGGCCTTGCGCCACGCGACGTCCAGCCGGGTGGGCGAAACCGGGTGCGTGAGGTGTTGTGGGACCTGCGTGACCAGGAGGGTGAAGGTACAGGCCCGGCGTCACCCGACCGTCCACCAGGTGGGTGAAGTACGGGCCTTGCGCGCCCCCAGGGTGCACGTAAGCACGCGGCGGCTCGCCGATAAGCCCCCCGCCCGCCTGGACGGCCAGGTGGCGCAGGGCCCGGCCCCCACCCACACCCCTCCCGGCAACCCCCACCGGACAGGCGGACGCCGACGGACCCAGAGGGGACGGGCCGGGGTGCCCCCGCAGAAATGCGGTGACAGGAAGGGCGCCGAATCAGCAAAGAGCAGGCAGCCGCATTTCGAGGAGGTACCCCGGACCGGCACCGACCAGGCACAAGCGGCACCCGCAGACGAACAACACACCCGCACGGGTGGGCGGGCGGGAAAAACAAGACAACAGAACGGCGAACCGTAGGACGGATCAGCCGGCGACGTCCGGCAGCGCCGGCGGCCTCTTGGCCGGGACCTCCTCCAGCGCGGCAAGCGCCATGGCAACGGCAGTGTCGAGTTGCGGATCACGACCGGCAACCGAATCCTGCGGAGCGTGAACGACCTCGACGTCCGGATCGACGCCATGGTTCTCGACCCCCCACCCGTACCCCTCCAGCCAGAAGGCGTACTTCGGCTGCGTGACAGCCGTCCCGTCGACCAGGTGGTACCGGTTGTCGATGCCGATGACACCGCCCCAGGTGCGGGTACCGACCACAGGGCCGATGCCGAGAGCCCGGATCGCGGCGTTGACGATGTCCCCGTCGGAGCCGGAGAACTCGTTGGCGACGGCCACGACCGGCCCCCGCGGGGCATCCTGCGGATAGCTGACCGGGTGCGCGTCGCGCGGCAGGTCCCAGCCGACGACCCGGCGGGCCAGCTTCTCCACGACGAGCTGCGACGTATGGCCGCCCCGGTTCTCGCGGACGTCCACGACCAGGCCCTCGCGGGCGACCTCGACGCGCAGGTCGCGGTGGAGCTGCGCCCAGCCGCTGCCGACCATGTCGGGCACGTGCAGATAGCCCAGCCGCCCGCCGGACGCGCGGTGGACGTGGGCGCGGCGGTCGGCGACCCAGTCGTGGTAGCGCAGCGGGTCCTCGTCGGCGAGCGGTACGGCCACGACATGGCGTACGGGACCGCCCGCGGCGGGCGCGACGGTCAGTTCCACCGGCTTGCCCGCGGTGCCGACCAGCAGCGGCCCCGGTCCCGTCACCGGGTCGACGCGGTGGCCGTCCACCGCCAGCAGGAGGTCGCCCGCGCGGACGGCGACGCCGGGCGCGGCCAGCGGGGAGCGGGCGTACGGGTCGGAGGACTCGCCGGGCAGCACCCGGTCGATCCGCCAACCGCCGTCCTCCGTACGGGAGATGTCCGCGCCGAGCAGGCCCTGCCGGTGCAGCGGGTCGAAGTGGCCGCCGGAGGGGATGACGTAGGCGTGCGAGGTGCCCAGTTCGCCGTGCAGTTCCCACAGCAGGTCGATCAGGTCGTCGTGGGTGGCGATCCGGTCGAGCAGCGGCCGGTAGCGCTCGCCCGCCGCCGCCCAGTCGACACCGCCCATGTCGGCGCGCCAGAAGTTGTCGCGCATGAGCCGGTGCGTCTCGTCGTACATCTGCCGCCACTCGTCCTGCGGGCGGACGGTGACCCGGACTCGGGTCAGGTCGACGGTGACGGAGCCGCCGGACTCGTCGTCCGCGTCGGACTTGCTGTCGGCGGGCGTGATCCGCAGCCGCGAGCCGTTGGTGAGCAGCACTTTGGCGCCGTCGCCGGTGACCGCGAAGGCGTCGGCGTCGTCGGCGATCTCCTCGATACGGAGCTGCGCCAGGTCGTACCGCTCCAGCACGGTGTGGGGCGGCTGGGCGTCCGTGGTGGCCAGGGCCGCGCCGAGCGCGCCGACCAGCGGGTGGCGCAGCCACAGCACACCGCCCTTGGCGGCGCGCAGCCCCGAGTACTGCCCGGCCTCGACGGGGAAGGGCACGATCCGGTCGGCCAGGCCCTCCAGGTCGACGCGGGTGACGGGCGTACGCGGCCGGTCGTCCTTCTTGCCCTCGCCGCCGCTCTCCTTACCCGCGCCGTCCTGCTCCTCCCTGGACGGGCCGGACGAGCCGGCCGGGCCGTCCTCGTCGGCGTCGTCGGCGTCGTACGGGCGGCCGTAGCGCTGCGGGCCGAACGGCGAGGGCGTCGTCGCGCACAGCGTGATCAGGTGCGGGCGGCAGGCGTTGGGGAAGGACAGGTCGAAGACGTGCGCGTCGTAGACCGGGTCGAAGGCGCGCTCGGACAGGAACGCCAGGTGGCGGCCGTCGGCGGTGAAGGCGGGCGAGAAGTCGTTGAACCGCAGCGGGGTCGCGTCGGCCACCGACAGGTCGGCGGTGGCGGCGATCTTCAACTGCCGCAGCTCGCCGGGGCCCGGCTGCGACCAGGCGAGCCAGGCCGAGTCGGGAGAGAAGGCGAGCCCGGAGGCGTCGCCCGAGTCACCGGCGATCACCTCGCGCACCTCGCCGGTCTGCGTCTCGACCAGCAGCACCCGGCCGTCGTGCGAGGCGACGGCGATGCGGTGGCCGTCCGGCGAGACCTCCATGCGCAGCACCCGGCCCAGGCGGCCCGCGGCGAGCCGGCGCGGCGCGGCGCCGGTCGGCAGGCCGACGGCGGGGGCGACCTCCAGGGCGTCCTCGCCGTCCGCGTCGGTGACCCACACCACCTGCTGCTCGCCGTCGGCGCCGCCCTGTCCGAACACCCGCGGCAGCCGGGTACGGACGCCGGGGTCGGCCGCCAACGCCCGTGCCGGGCCGCCGCGGTGGGTCAGCCAGTGCGTGGTGCCGCGGATCTCCAGGGCGCTGCCCCGGCCGGTGTGGTCAGGGCGCGCGTCGCCGAGGTGCCGGGTGGCGCGTACGGGGTACGGCCGCAGGTCGGCGCGCTGGCCGCCGAGGCGTACCTCGATCTCGCGCGGCGCCGCCTCGGGGTCGGCCAGGTCGTCCAGCAGATGGACGCGGCCCCCGGCCGTGTACGCCACGCGGGCGCCGTCGGTGGCGGCCTGGCGCGCGTAGAAGCCGTCGATGCCGTCGGCGGGGGTGTGCCGGCGCAGGTCGGTGCCGTCGGGCAGGCTCGAATAGAGGGCTCCGGCGCCCTCGTGGTCGGACAGGAACGCGATACGGCCGCCGACCCACATCGGGCACTCGATGTTGCCGTCGAGGTCCTGGTGCACCCGCTCGAAGGCGCCGTCGCCCGCGCGGTCGATCCACAACTTGCCCGCCGTGCCGCCGCGGTAGCGCTTCCAGTGGGCGGCTTCCCTGCTCATCGTCGGCGACTGGATCAGCACCGCGCCGTCCGGGCCGTACGCGAGATCGCCGACCGGGCCGTAGGGCAGGGTCCGCGCGGGTCCGCCGTCCAGCGGCACCGCCCGCGCCCAGGTCCGCCGCGAGGACGCCTCGCCGTACGGCGTGATCGCGACCAGTTCGCCCTCCGGCGTCCAGGTCCGCACGGCCGTCCGTACGTTGCCCCAGTACGTCAACCGGCTTGCCTGGCCGCCCTCCAGGGGCGCGGCGTGCACCTCGGGCGCCCCGTCCCTGGTCGACGTCCACGCCACCCACTCGCCGTCGGGCGAGACCCTGGGCCGTCCGACCGGCATGTTGTCGGCGCTCACCCGCCACGCCCGGCCGCCGTCCAACGGCGCGACCCACACGTCGTCCTCGGCGGCGAACGCGAGGAAGTCGCCGTGCGGGTGCGGGTGTCGGAGGTACGAGGGCTGCGGCGCGCTCGGGCGCGGCTGCCGCGTCACGTGCTGGTCGTGGTCGGTCACCGCGCCAGCCTATGGGCTGTCCCGTAGCGACGGCGATCATGTTTGCGCCGAGCAGTTTCCGAGACCCCGTACATCGAACACGGTCTTCTTTCCGACCACCGCGGTCAGGTGACCCTGGACGCACTTGTCGTCCAACTGCTTGGTCACCGTGCCCTTTACGGTGATCTTCTCGTCGTGGTCGGTCCGGCCGAGGCAGTCGACCCTGTCCTCGGCCTTGCCCGTCGTCGCGCTGCACGACAGCCAACTCACGTCGATGTTGTCCTTCTTGAGCGCCCGCGTCGCCAACTGGTCGGTCGTCGCCGACACCGCGCTGGCCCCCAGCCCGTCCGCCGGGTCGCATCCGCTGATCGTCATCGCCACGAGGGCGGCCGTTACGGCCATTCCCCCGGCTCCCCATGTCCCCATCCGTCCCATCCCCCCAAGCTCCGCCCGCGACCGCCCTCCCGTAAATCCCCCGAAGGCAGGACCTTCCCCTTACGGGTGCCTCCCCGCCCGCTCGGCGTGTGAACTCATCGGGCGCTCAACCCTGTTCGGCCCGTCCGGGGCTTGAGGACGCGAGGGCGGGTGGGTGGGGGAGGTCAGGACCAGCGGCCGGTGCGGGCGAGGAGGACGGAGGCGGCGGCCACACCGGCGGTGGAGGTGCGCAGGACGGTGGGGCCCAGGCGATAGGCAGTGGCGGCGAGCGTGGCGATCTCCTCGGCGGAGACCCCGCCTTCTGGCCCGACGACGAGCACGACCGACCCGGACGCGGGCAGGACGGCGGAGGCCAGGGCGGCCGAGCCCTCCTCATGGAGGACCCCGGCGAATTCCGCGCCGGCCAGCAGCCCGGCGACCTGACGGGTCGTCATCAGGTCAGCCACGGAAGGAAACCGCAGGCGCCGCGCCTGCTTGGCGGCCTCCCGCGCGGTGGACCGCCACTTCGCCAGCGCCTTGGCGCCCCGGTCCCCGCGCCACTGGGTGACGCAGCGGGCCGCCGCCCAGGGAACGACGGCGTCGACCCCGGCCTCCGTCATGGTCTCGACGGCCAGCTCCCCGCGGTCCCCCTTGGGCAGCGCCTGGACGACGGTGATGCGCACGGCGGGCTCGGGTTCGACCCGTGTCTGCCGTACCTCGACGTCGAGCACGTCCTTGCCGGAGACGGCGGCGACGACCCCGTACGCACCGCGCCCGCCCCCGTCCGTGAGGACGATCGCCTCGCCGGGCGTGAGGCGGCGCACGGAGACCGCGTGCCGCCCCTCGGGCCCGGTGAGGGTGACGGTGGACGGGGAGCCGTCCAGCGCGGCGGGTTCGACCAGGAAGACGGGGGCCGTCATGCGAGCGCCTCCCGGGCGGCGTGGAGTTCTTCGACGAGGAGTTCGACCAGGCGTCCGGCGGAGACGTCACGGGCCAGCCGGTGACCCTGACCGGCCCACAGGGCCATGCCCTGCGGATCGCCCGCCGCGGCGGCGGCCTTGCGCAGTCCGGAGGTGAGGTGGTGGATCTGCGGGTAGCCGGGCGGCGCGTACGGCCCGTGCTCGCGGATGAAGCGGTTGAGCAGCCCGCGCGCGGGCCGCCCGGAGAAGGCGCGGGTCAGTTCGGTGCGGGCGAAGACCGGATCGGTGACGGCCCGCTTGTGCGGCGGACTCGCCCCGGACTCCGGGCAGACCAGGAACGCCGTGCCGAGCTGCGCCGCGTCCGCGCCCGCCGCGAGCACCGCCGCGACCTGCCCGCCGCGCATCAGCCCGCCCGCCGCGATCAGCGGCAGCTGCACGGCCTCGCGTACCTGCGGCACCAGCGACAGCAGCCCGAAACCCGCGCCGTCGAGCTGCGGGTCGTCGCGGTGCGTGCCCTGGTGTCCGCCCGCCTCCACGCCCTGGACGCACACCGCGTCCGCCCCCGACCACTGCGCGGCCAGCGCCTCGGACGGCGAGGTCACCGTCACGACCGTGTACGTACCGGCCTTCGCGAAGGCGTCGAGCACCGGGCGCTCCGGGCACCCGAAGGTGAAGCTCACCATCGGCACCGGGTCCTCCAGCAGGATCGCGACCTTCGCGTCGTACGCGTCGTCGGTCCCGCTGTCCGGGTCGCCCAGCGGCGTCCCGTACCAGGCGGACTCCCCCGCCAGCTGCTCGGCGTACACCGCGACCGCGGACGGGTCCGCCGTCGCGGGCTGCGGCATGAACAGATTCACCCCGAACGGGTGCGAGCTGAGATGCCGGACCTGCCGGATCTCCTCGTACATCGCGTCGGACGTCTTGTACCCGGCGGCCAGAAAGCCCAGGCCGCCCGCCGCCCCCACGGCCGCGGCGAGCTGCGGATTCGACGCGCCTCCGGCCATCGGCGCCTGAATGATCGGATACGCCGAGAACGACGAGAGATCGGTCAACGCGGACATGCCGTTCATCGTGCCATGCCGCCTCCCGGCGAGGTGCGGTACCCCGTGCAGGGCGCGGCCCCCGCGTCTGCCTCACGTGAGGCAGTGCCTCGTTTCTCAGTGGCGCGGGGAACCCCCGCCCCCCTGAAAGAACCAGCCCCCCTGAAAGAACCAGCTCCCCTGAAAAGACCGGCTCCCCCCGAAGGGGGAACCCCCGGGAGGAGCGCGGGCGCGCTAGCGCCCGTTGAAGGCGTCCTTCAGACGGGAGAAGAGGCCCTGCTGGCCCGGCGCGAACTGCCCCAGGGGCCGTTCCTCGCCGCGCAGGACGGCGAGCTGCCGAAGCAGATTCTCCTGCTCGGCGTCGAGCTTGCTGGGGGTGAGGACTTCGACGTGCACGACGAGGTCGCCGCGCCCGCCGCCGCGCAGGTGCGTGACACCGCGCTGGTGGAGCGGGATGGACTGGCCGGACTGCGTACCGGGCCTGATGTCGATCTCCTCCAGGCCGTCCAGCGTCTCCAGCGGGCACTTGGTGCCGAGGGACGCGGCCGTCATCGGGATGGTGACCGTGCAGTGCAGGTCGTCGCCGCGCCGCTGGAAGACGGCGTGCGGGACCTCACGGATCTCGACGTAGAGGTCACCGGCGGGGCCGCCGCCGGGGCCGACCTCGCCCTCGCCAGCGAGCTGGATACGTGTGCCGTTGTCGACGCCCGCGGGGATCTTGACGGTGAGCGTACGGCGGGAGCGGACGCGGCCGTCGCCCGCGCACTCGGGGCAGGGGGTGGGCACCACGGTGCCGAAGCCCTGGCACTGCGGGCAGGGCCTGGACGTCATGACCTGGCCGAGGAAGGACCGGGTGACCTGGGAGACCTCGCCACGGCCACGGCACATGTCGCAGGTCTGCGCGGCGGTGCCGGGCGCGGCCCCCTCGCCGTTGCAGGTGCCGCAGGTCACGGCGGTGTCCACCTGGATGTCCTTGGTCGTGCCGAACGCGGCCTCGTCCAGCTCGATCTCCAGCCGGATCATCGCGTCCTGGCCGCGCCGGGTGCGCGAGCGCGGCCCGCGCTGCTGCGACTGCCCGAAGAAGGCGTCCATGATGTCGCTGAAGTTGCCGAAGCCCGCGCCGAAACCGCCCGCGCCGCCTCCGCCACCGGCGGCCAGCGGATCGCCGCCGAGGTCGTAGACCTGCTTCTTCTGCGGGTCGGAGAGCACCTCGTAGGCGGCGTTGATCTCCTTGAACCGCTCCTGCGTCTTGGGGTCAGGATTGACGTCCGGGTGCAGCTCGCGGGCGAGCCGGCGGAACGCCTTCTTGATCTCGTCCGGGCCTGCGTCGCGGCGCACGCCGAGAACGGCGTAGTAGTCCGTGGCCACTTACGACTCCGCCAGGATCTGTCCGACGTAACGTGCCACTGCGCGTACCGCTCCCATCGTTCCGGGGTAGTCCATGCGGGTCGGTCCGACCACGCCGAGTTTGGCGACTGCCTCGTCGCCCGAACCGTAGCCGACCGTCACCACCGAAGTGGAATTGAGCCCCTCGTGAAAATTCTCGTGACCGATCCGTACGGTCGTCATGCCGGAGTCCTTGGCCTCGCCGAGCAGCTTGAGGAGGACCATCTGCTCCTCCAGGGCTTCGAGCACCGGCCGGATCGTCAGCGGGAAGTCGTGGTTGAACCGGGTGAGATTCGCCGCGCCGCCGAGCATGATCCGCTCCTCGGTCTCCTCGACGAGCGTTTCGAGGAGCGTGGCGAGCACGGCGGTGACCGCCGGGCGGTCGTCCGGGTCGAAGCCGTCCGACAGGTCCTGGACCAGGGGGGGCACGTCAGCGAAGCGGCGGCCCACGACCCGGCTGTTGAGCCGGGCGCGCAGGTCGCCGAGCACGGTCTCGCCGATCGGCGCGGAGCAGTCGATGAGCCGCTGTTCGACGCGGCCGGTGTCGGTGATCAGCACGAGCATCACCCGGGCGGGCGCGAGCGGCAGCAGTTCCACGTGCCGGACCGACGAGCGGGTCAGCGACGGGTACTGCACGACGGCCACCTGCCGGGTGAGCTGCGCGAGCAGCCGTACCGTACGGCCGACCACGTCGTCGAGGTCGACCGCGCCGTCCAGGAAGTTCTGGATCGCGCGGCGCTCGGCCGACGACAGCGGTTTGACGCCCGCGAGCTTGTCGACGAAGAGCCGGTAGCCCTTGTCGGTGGGGATGCGGCCAGCGCTGGTGTGCGGCTGGGCGATGTACCCCTCGTCCTCCAGGACCGCCATGTCGTTGCGTACGGTGGCGGGCGAGACGCCCAGCCGGTGCCGTTCGGTGAGCGCCTTGGAGCCGACCGGCTCCTCGGTCCCGACATAGTCCTGGACGATGGCACGCAGCACTTCGAGCCTGCGTTCGCTCAGCATCGCGCACCTCCAGCCGTATGGCCTCGTCCGTCTACCGGTCCTTGAAACCGCCCTGGCCTGGCACTCCTGCGTTTCGAGTGCCAGCCGCCCCGGAGCAAGTGTACGGCGAGGTAGCGAGGGCGAGGCAAGGGCACCGTACGGGTGGGCGAAGTGTGGCGGGATGGGCGGCGGTCCGGGGTGACAGGGCGGCGCGGGAGGAGGCGGCGGGGACGACGGGCGGCGCGGGCGCGGCGGCGATAGCGTCGGTCACGTGAGATCTGCGGAACCGGCGGAGCCGGCGGAGGGCACGGGGTGGGAGCAGTTGGCTCCCGGTGTCGCGCGGCGGCGGCTGCCGCATCTGGATGTGACCATCGGACTGGTGGTCGGCGACGACGGTGTGCTGCTGGTCGACACCGGCTCCACGCTGCGGGAGGGCGCCGAACTGCGGGCCCAGGTCGAGGCGCTGACCGGCCGGACCGTGACCCATGTCGCGCTCACCCACGGCCATTTCGACCACGTCTTCGGCACGGCGGCCTTCCCCGGCGCCGAGGTGTACGGGCAGACGTCGCTGACCGCGCTGCTGCGGCGCGAGCGGGAGGCGCTGCGCGAGTCGGCGGTCGCTTTCGGCACCGACCCGGCGGAGGCGGCGCGGGCCGCCGAGGCCCTGGTGCTGCCCGGCCACCAGGTCAGCGGTGAGTACGCCCTGGACCTGGGCCGCGACCGTCCGGTGCTGCTGGTCCACCCCGGCCCGGGGCACACCCGCAACGACCTGGTGGTGGTCGTGCCGGGCGCCACCCCGAGCGATCCCGCGGTGGTCTTCTGCGGCGACCTGGTCGAGGAGTCGGGCGAGCCGCAGGCCGACGACGACGCGGCGCCCGACCGCTGGCCCGGCACCCTGGACGCGCTGCTCGCCCTCGGCGGCGAGACCGCCCGCTACGTGCCCGGTCACGGCGCGGTGGTCGACGCCCGCTTCGTACGGGCCCAGCGCGACGCGCTGGCGGCCCGCTTCGGGTCCGTCGCGTAGCCGCCCTGGCTACGATCTCCCTCATGCGCAGCAGGAGTTACGACGACCCAAATCTCACTCCGCCATGGAAGCGGAGTACGCCCGCGCCCGAGGTGGCCGCCGAGCGGGATCTGGTGGTGGAGGAGGTCGGCACCGGTTTCTGCGGGGCCGTGGTGCGGGTGGAGAAGACCGCCGAGGGGCTGACGGTCACTCTGGAGGACCGCTTCGGCAAACATCGTGTCTTCCCGATGGAGCCGCGCGGCTTCCTCATCGACGGCAAGCAGGTCACCCTGGTGCGCCCGCAGGCGCCGGGCCCGCGCGGCCCGCTGCTGTCCGCCTCCGGCTCGATCGCGGTCACCGACGCCAAGGCGCGGGTGGCGCGGGCGGGGCGGATCTACGTGGAGGGCAAGCACGACGCGGAACTGGTCGAGCGGGTCTGGGGGCACGACCTGCGCGTCGAGGGCGTCGTGGTCGAGTACCTGGAGGGGGTGGACGACCTCCCGGCCATCGTCGACTCCTTCTCACCGGGTCCCGACGCCCGCCTGGGCGTCCTGGTCGACCACCTGGTGCCGGGCTCCAAGGAGTCCCGTATCGCGGCGGCGGTCACCGGGGCGAACGTCCTGATCGTCGGCCACCCCTATATCGACGTGTGGGAGGCCGTGAAGCCGGCCTCCGTCGGCATCCGGGAGTGGCCGCGCGTCCCGCGCGGCGAGGACTGGAAGACCGGGATCTGCCGCAGCCTCGGCTGGAACATGACCACGGGTGAGGCGTGGCAGCGGATCCTGGCGTCGGTCCACACGTACAAGGACCTCCAGCCGGAATTGCTGGGCAGGGTCGAGGAGCTGATCGACTTCGTGACAGCGCCGTAAAACTTCGTGACGGCGCCGTATAAGGAGTCTCTAGTCCACCAGGTCCCGTACGACGGCGTCGGCCAGCAGCCGGCCGCGCAGGGTGAGGACGGCGCGGCCGTCCGCGTAAGGACCGGCCTCCAGGAGGCCGTCCGTTACCGCGCGGGCGGCGGCGCGGGCGCCCTCCTCGGCGAGGAGGTCGAGGGGGCAGCCGTCGGCGAGGCGCAGTTCCAGCAGGACGCGCTCGACGCGGCGGTCCTGCGCGGTGAGGATCTCCCGTCCCGCGCCGGGTGAGCGTCCTTCGCCGAGGGCCTGCGCGTAGGCGCCGGGGTGCTTGACGTTCCACCAGCGCACCCCGCCGACGTGGCTGTGGGCGCCGGGCCCCGCGCCCCACCAGTCGGCGCCGGTCCAGTACAGCTCGTTGTGGGTGCAGCGCCCGGCGGGGGTGGTGGCCCAGTTGGAAACCTCGTACCAGCTGAAGCCCGCGGCGGCCAGCCGCTCGTCCGCGATGAGGTAGCGGTCGGCGTGCACGTCGTCGTCGGTCATGGGCACCTCGCCGCGCCGGATCCGCCGGGCGAGCCCCGTGCCCTCCTCGACGATCAGCGCGTACGCGGACACGTGGTCGGGACCCGCGGCGACGGCGGCGTCCAGGGAGGCGCGCCAGTCGTCGTCGGACTCCCCCGGCGTGCCGTAGATCAGGTCGAGGTTGACGTGCTCGAATCCGGCGGCGCGCGCCTCGGCGACGCATGCCTCGGGCCGCCCGGGGGTATGGGTGCGGTCCAGCACCTTCAGTACGTGCTGCCGCGCGCTCTGCATCCCGAACGACACCCGGTTGAAGCCGCCCGCGCGCAGTTCCGCGAGGTAGCCGGGGTCGACGGACTCCGGGTTGGCCTCCGTGGTGATCTCGGCGCCGTCGGCGAGGCCGAATTCGTCGCGGATCGCGGCCAGGGCGCCGACGAGGTCGGCGGCGGGCAGCAGCGTCGGGGTGCCGCCGCCGACGAAGACCGTCTCGACCGGGCGCGGGTCGTCGCCCAGGACCTTCCTGGCCAGCCGGATCTCGTCGGTGAGCACGTCCGCGTAGTTCTCGCGGGAGGCGAGGGCGCCGCCCGAGCCGCGCAGCTCGGTGGCGGTGTAGGTGTTGAAGTCGCAGTAGCCGCAGCGCGTCGCGCAGTACGGCACGTGCAGGTAGAAACCGAGCGGCCGGTCCGCCGCCCCGTCGAGCGCGTGCGCGGGCAGCGTCCCGTCCGCGGGCACGGGCTCACCATCAGGCAGTACGGAAGGCATCTGTCCAGTATCCGGTACGCGCGAGGTGCCTGAATCCGTACGGTCCCGGCACCGCTCGGGTCCCGGGTCCGGTGCGGTCACACGGCCTGGAGGACCAGCAGCGCCAGGTCGTCGGCGGGCGGCGCGTCGTCGTACTCGTGGACCGCGCGCCTGATGCGTTCCGCGACGGCGACGGCGTTCAGCCCGACGCAGCCGCCGAGCGCCGCCGCCAGACCGTCGTCGTCGTCGAACTGCCGGTGGCCGCGGCGGCGTTCGGTGACGCCGTCGGTGACGCACAGCAGCGTCTCGCCGGGCGTGAGGTCGAAGGACTCGCAGTCGTACCGCGTGTCGTCGCCGATGCCGAGCAGCATCTGCGGGCGCGCGGCCTCGCGCACCCGCCCGTCCGGGGTGAGGACCAACGGCAGCGGGTGACCGGCCGAGGCGAGCGTGCAGCGGGCGCCGCGGCCTGTGGCGTACGGCACGATCTCGCCGTAGAGCAGCGACAGGAAGCGGGCCTGGCCGCCCTCCCAGTCGCCGGTCTCGCCGATCAGGGCGGTGGCGGCCTCGTCGGCGAGCGCCTTGTTGAGCCGGTCGAGGACGTCGGGGACGCCGTAGCCCTCGCGGGCCAGCAGCCGCAGGACCGGGCGGGCGATGCCGGTCAGCGAGGCGGCCTCGGGGCCGTTGCCGCAGACGTCGCCGAGGGCGAAGCACCAGCGGCCGTCGCCCGCGGGGAACAGGTCGTAGAAGTCGCCGCCGACCCAGTCGCCCGCGGTCGGCTCGTACACCACGGCGTGGTCGACGCCGGGGATACGGCCCGCGGCGGGCGGCAGCAGGCCGCGTTGCAGAACGGTGCTGATCATCGCCTGGCGGGCGTACTGCCGCGCGGTGTCCACGGCGAGCGCGACCCGGCGCCCGAAGTCCTCGACCAGGCCGACCACCTCGCCCGGCAGACCGAGCAGGCCGGTGCGGCCGAGCAGCAGCGTGCCGTGCCAGCGCCCGGCGGCGACCAGCGGTACGGCCAGCGCGCCGCCGTGCTCCCACCTGTCGTCGGTGGCCGGCCACGGCCACGGCATGGCGCCGCCGAGGCGGGTGCCTGAGCGCAGGCCCGGCGGGGGCGGGGACTTCTCCAGTACGGCGCGCAGGCCGTCGATACGGTGCTCCGCGCCGTGCCAGACGCTGGACAGCCGTGGCCGCCCGCCGGTCCCGTAGAGCCAGACCGCGCACCAGTCCGCGAGCCGCGGCACGAGGAGCTGGGTCGCCAGCACGGCCACGTTGTCCTCGTCGAGCTGGCCCGCGAGCAGGTCGGACGCCTCGGCGAGAAAGGACAGGGAGCCGCGGTTGATCCAGTCGGAGTCCGCTTTTCGGGCGGAGCCGGCAGGCGCGGGCGCGAGGATCGCGGCGGCCCGCAGGTCGCGCCGGAGCGGCTCCTCGCGCCCTTCGCTCCCGGCGGGCGGGGGCGGCTCCTCACCCCCGGCGGGCGGGGGCGGGCCGGTGAGGTCGAGGCGGTACCAGACGGTCTTGCGGTCGCGGCGGTAGCTGATGCCCCAGGCGTCGGACAGGGCGGCGACGAGTTGCAGGCCGCGACCGCCTTCCCTGTGGTCACCGGGGTCCGGCCGGTCGTCGCCGCGCAGCACCCGTGCCGGGTACTGGTCGGACACCTCGATCACCAGGCCGGGCTCGCGCGACCCGCTGTCCCCGAACGCCTCCGCCGCCGCCTCCGCTCTCGTTTCCGCTCTCGTTTCCAGCCGGCACAGGACGTCCACGGTGGTGCCCGCGTGGATCACCGCGTTGGTCACCAGCTCGCTGACCAGCAAGATCGCGTCGTCCACGACCTGTTCGGCGAACGCGGCGGCCTCCGGCAGGCCCTGGCTCGTCCAGTCGGCGAGCGCGGCCCGCAGGAAGCGCCGGGCGGCGCCCGCCGCGAGCTGGTTGCCGGGCAGCGTGGTGCCGACGGCGGTGCTGGTGCTGATACCGGTGCCGGTGCTGGTACCAGTGCCGGTGCTGGTACCAGTGCTCGTACCGATATCGGCGCCGGTACGGGTGCTGGCGGTACGGGTGCCGGTGCCCTCGCGGGGGCGTGGCGGGTCGAGCCTCACAGGCGGCTCCCGGGGATGCGGCGACAACGCACACACCGTGACACACGGAACCCGTCCGAACGCGCCGCGTGACCCCCGGGATCCCCCGAACCGGTCCCCGCCCCGCCAACTGCGCGCGCGGCGCGCCCGCGAGGGGTACCCTGCGCGCCGCCCGTGGCGGGCTTACGCCTCGCGCGCTCCGGCGTACATCTCCTCGATCAGCGGGGCGAATTCGCGCTCGACGACCGGGCGCTTGAGCTTCAGGCTCGGGGTGAGGTCGCCGTGCTCGATGTCGAGGTCACGGGGCAGGACACGGAATTCGCGGATCTGCTGCCAGCGCTGGAGGCTGTCGTTGACGCGCTGGACGTAACCGGCGATGAGTTCGCGGACCTCGTCGGTGCCGACGACATCGGCGTAGGAGCGGCCTTCGAGGCCGTGCTCCGCGGCCCAGACGAGAAGGGTGGGCTCGTCGAGGGCGAGCAGCGCCGTACAGAAATTCCGGCCGCCGCCGACGACCAGGACATTGCTGACGAAGGGGCACACCGCCTTGAACTGTCCCTCGACCTCGGCGGGCGCGATGTACTTGCCGCCCGAGGTCTTGATCAGGTCCTTCTTGCGGTCGGTGATCTTCAGGAAGCCGTCGGGCGACAGCTCGCCGATGTCGCCGGTGTGGAACCAGCCGTCGGACTCCAGCACCTCGGCGGTCTTCTCGGGCAGCCCGTGGTAGCCCTGCATGATGCCGGGGCCGCGCAACAGGATCTCGCCGTCCTCGGCGATCCGGACCTCAAGGCCGGGCAGCGCCTTGCCGACGGTGCCGGTGCGGTACGACTCGCCGGGGTTGACGAAGCTGGCGGCGCTGGACTCGGTGAGGCCGTAGCCCTCCAGGATGTGGATTCCGGCGCCGGAGAAGAAGTAGCCGATGTCGGGGGCGAGCGCGGCCGAGCCGGACACGCAGGCGCGCAGCTTCCCGCCGAACGCCTCGCGGATCTTGGCGTAGACGAGCTTGTCGGCGAGCGCGTGCTTGGTGCGCAGGCCGACCGGCACGGTCGGGACGCCGGTCAGCCGCATGCTGCTCTGCGCGGCCTTGGCGTACTCGCGGGCGACCTCCGCCGCCCACAGGAAGATCTTGTACTTGGCGCCGCCGCCCGCCCTGGCCTTGGCGGCGACCCCGTTGTAGACCTTCTCGAAGATCCTCGGCACGGCGGCCATATAGGTCGGCTGGACGACCGGCAGATTCTCGATGATCTTGTCGACGCGGCCGTCGACGGCGGTGACGTGGCCGACGGTGATGTGCCCGGCGGTCAGCACCTTGCCGAAGACGTGCGCGAGGGGCAGCCACAGGTACTGCACGTCGTTCTCGTCGAGCAGCCCGATCGCCTCGATGGCGCGCGCCATGTACGCCCAGCAGTCCTGCGGCAGCCGTACGCCCTTGGGGCGGCCCGTGGTGCCGGAGGTGTAGATGAGGGTGGCGAGCTGGTCCTTGGTGATGGCGGCGACGGCGTCGGTGACGGCGGCCGGGTGCTGCTCCAGGTAGGCGGCGCCGCGCTTGATCAGCTCGTCGAGCGACAGCACCCAGCCGTCGCCGTCCGTGTCGGCCGCCCCGGCCGCGTCGATGACCACGACATGCGTCAGCTCGGGGAGCTCGGCCCGGCGCTCGCGCGCCTTGGCGAGCTGCGCCGCGTTCTCCGCGATCAGGACGCGGCTGCCGGAGTCGGCGAGGATGAACGCGGTCTCGTCGGCGTTGGTGCTCGGGTAGACGGTGGTGGTGGCAGCGCCCGCGCACAGGATGCCCAGGTCGGCGAGGATCCAGTCGACCGAGGTATTGGAGGAGATCGCCACCCGCTCCTCGGGCCGGATGCCGAGGTCCATCAGGCCGGCGGCGATGGCGTGGACCCGCTCGGCGGCGGCGCCCCAGGTGAGCGCCTGCCAGGTGTCGGGACCCTGGCCGCTCTCGGACGGGACCGGGAAACGGTACGCCTCCGCGTCGGGGGTCGCCGTCACGCGCTCCAGAAAGAGCGTCGCCACGGAGGGCGGCCGATTCTCGATCAACGTCTGTGTGTCGGTCACGACAACCTCCGGGCCCGCGCCTGTGTTCTTAACTCACCAGTAACCTACGTCGGATCAGGGTAGAGGGCCGACGCCCGGCGCGTAAGAGGGGAAGGCCCGCCGATTGCCCCGGATGCCCCGTTTACCTCACTACTTCTTGGCCTTCGACTCGCCCTCGGAGTCGGTCGACAGGACGGCGATGAACGCCTCCTGCGGCACCTCCACGTTGCCGACCATCTTCATCCGCTTCTTGCCTTCCTTCTGCTTCTCCAGCAGCTTGCGCTTGCGCGAGATGTCACCGCCGTAGCACTTGGCCAGCACGTCCTTGCGGATGGCGCGGACGGTCTCGCGGGCGATCACGCGGGCGCCGATGGCGGCCTGGATCGGCACCTCGAAGTTCTGCCGCGGGATCAGCTCGCGCAGCTTGGCCACCAGCCGGACGCCGTACGCGTACGCCTTGTCCTTGTGGGTGATCGCGGAGAAGGCGTCCACCTTGTCGCCGTGCAGCAGGATGTCGACCTTGACCAGGTCGGCGCTCTGCTCGCCGGTGGGCTCGTAGTCGAGCGAGGCGTAGCCGCGGGTCTTGGACTTCAGGTTGTCGAAGAAGTCGAAGACGATCTCGGCCAGCGGCAGGGTGTAACGGATCTCGACCCGGTCCTCGGAGAGGTAGTCCATGCCGAGTAGCGAACCGCGCCGGTTCTGGCACAGCTCCATGATCGCGCCGATGAACTCGGTGGGCGCCAGCACCGTCGCCCTGACCACCGGCTCGTAGACCTCGGCGATCTTGCCCTCGGGGAACTCGCTGGGGTTGGTGACCGTGAACTCGGTGCGGTCCTCCATGACGACGCGGTAGACCACGTTGGGCGCGGTCGCGATCAGGTCGAGGCCGAACTCGCGCTCCAGGCGCTCACGGATCACGTCGAGGTGCAGCAGGCCGAGGAAGCCGACGCGGAAGCCGAAGCCGAGGGCGGCGGACGTCTCCGGCTCGTAGACCAGCGCCGCGTCGTTGAGCTGGAGCTTGTCCAGCGCCTCGCGCAGCTCGGGGTAGTCGGAGCCGTCCAGCGGGTAGAGGCCGGAGAACACCATGGGCTTGGGGTCCTTGTAGCCGCCCAGCGCCTCGGTCGCGCCGCGGTTCAAGGTGGTGATGGTGTCACCGACCTTGGACTGCCGTACGTCCTTCACACCCGTGATCAGATAGCCGACCTCGCCGACGCCGAGACCGTCGTGCGGCTTCATCTCGGGCGACGAGACGCCGATCTCCAGCAGCTCGTGGGTGGCGCCGGTGGACATCATCTTGATCCGCTCACGCTTGCCGAGCCGGCCGTCGATGACACGGACGTAGGTGACCACGCCCCGGTAGGAGTCGTAGACCGAGTCGAAGATCATCGCGCGGGCGGGCGCGTCGGCGACGCCGACCGGCGGCGGCACGTCCTGGACCACCCGGTCGAGCAGCGCGTCCACGCCGACGCCGGTCTTCGCCGAGACCTTGAGCACATCGGACGGGTCGCAGCCGATGAGGTTGGCCAGCTCCTCGGAGAACTTCTCCGGCTGGGCGGCCGGCAGGTCGATCTTGTTCAGCACGGGAACGATCGTCAGGTCGTTCTCCATCGCCAGGTAGAGGTTGGCGAGGGTCTGCGCCTCGATGCCCTGCGCCGCGTCGACCAGCAGGACCGTGCCCTCGCAGGCGGCCAGCGACCGCGAGACCTCGTAGGTGAAGTCGACGTGGCCCGGTGTGTCGATCATGTTCAGGATGTGCGTGCTGCCGGTGCCGTCGCCCGTGGTCGGCGCCCAGGGCAGCCGGACGGCCTGCGACTTGATCGTGATGCCCCGCTCGCGCTCGATGTCCATCCGGTCGAGGTACTGGGCGCGCATCTGGCGTGCGTCGACGACGCCGGTGAGCTGGAGCATCCGGTCGGCGAGGGTGGACTTGCCGTGGTCGATGTGCGCGATGATGCAGAAGTTGCGGATCAACGCCGGGTCGGTACGGCTCGGCTCCGGCACATGGGAAGGGGTCGCGGGCACGCAGGGTCCATTTTCTCGGGTCGGGCGGCGGGTCGGGCGGCAGGTAGGGCGGGCTGGTCGCTCGGGGCGAGCGGGGCTGGCGTAAGGGCTATCGTCCCATGGTTGCGGGACCGGCACCGGTTTGGGCCGTCCTGTGAACGGCTGGTAGCCTGGAGCACTGTGCCTCGTGCCCTCTAACCCGAGGCACCTGCTCGTTTCAGTGCCCAGCAGTAAACCCGAGTAGCAAACCCCAAGCAGCAAACTCAAGCATCAATCGAACCTGAGAAGGCTCTTTCGTGGCGAACATCAAGTCCCAGATCAAGCGGAACAAGACCAACGAGAAGGCGCGCCTGCGCAACAAGGCCGTCAAGTCCGAGCTGAAGACCGCGATCCGTCGCACCCGCGAGGCCGTGGCCGCCGGTGACGCCGAGAAGGCCACCGAGGCCGCTCGTCTCGCCGCCAAGAAGCTCGACAAGGCCGTCAGCAAGGGCGTCATCCACAAGAACCAGGCCGCCAACAAGAAGTCGGCGCTGGCTCAATCGGTCTCCGCTCTCTGATCTCCGCTCTTTCGATTCATCGCGGGCAACCGGACCCAGCGGCCCCTCTACCGCCCGGACCCGCACTTCGCACCACCGCGGTCGCGCACGATCTGCGTTCGCCACGCGGGCGCGACCGCACCCAGTGAGAGCACTGACTTCGACCGCCCGTCCGGGACTCCCGGACGGGCGGTTCTGTTGTACGAGGGCTGCCGTACGAGGACTGCTCACGAGGACTGGGCAGTCCGGTCTCCGGTCAGGAGCGGGCGCGGGATGCCTGGGCGATGGTCACGACGGCCTTCTCCAGGGCGTAGGCGGGGTCGGCGCTGCCGCCCTTGACTGCCGCGTCGGCCTCGGCGACGGCCCGCAGGGCGGTCGAGACGCCGTCCGCGGACCAGCCGCGGATCTGCTGTCTGACCCGGTCGATCTTCCACGGCGGCATGCCGAGGTCCCTGGCGAGCTGGCCGGGGTTGGCGCCGCGCGGCGCGGAGGCGAGCTTGCCGATGGCCCGGACGCCGGAGGCCAGCGCGAAGGTGATGCCGGGCAGCGGCTGGCCGACGGACAGCGCCCAGCGCAGCCGCTCCAGCGCCTCGGCGGTACGGCCGGTGACGGCGAGGTCGGCGACCTCGAAGCCGGTGGCCTCGGCGCGGCCGGTGTAGTAGCGGGCGACCACGGCCGCGTCGATGGTGCCTTCGATGTCGGCCACGAGCTGCGCGCAGGCGCTCGCCAGCTCTCGCAGGTCGCTGCCGATCGAGTCGACCAGGGCCTGGGTGGCCTCGGGCGTCGCGGAGCGGCCCAGCGTACGGAACTCTCCGCGCACGAACGCCAGCCGGTCCGCGGGCTTCGTCATCTTCGGGCAGGCCACCTCGCGTGCCCCGGCCTTGCGCGCCGCGTCCAGCAGCGCCTTGCCCTTGGCGCCGCCCGCGTGCAGCAGGACCAGCGTGATCTCCTCCACGGGCGCGGCCAGATACGCCTTGACGTCCTTGACCGTGTCCGCCGACAGGTCCTGCGCGTTGCGCACCACCACGACCTTGCGCTCGGCGAACAGCGACGGGCTGGTCAGCTCCGCCAGCGTGCCCGGCTGGAGCGCCTCGGGGGCCAGGTCCCGCACATCGGTGTCCGCGTCGGCCGCGCGGGCCGCCGTGACGACCTCGCGCACGGCGCGGTCGAGCAGCAGGTCCTCCTGGCCCACGGCGAGCGTGAGCGGAGCGAGCGGGTCGTCTGAAGCAGTCTTCCTGGCCATCGTCGCCCAGCATCCCACGGGGGTCGGACATCGCCGGACCGCGTCGGGGACACTGGTGCGGTGAGCGACGTACGACATGTGCTGGTGCTGCCCGATCGCGAGGCCGCGGAGGAGGTCGCCGAGCTGCTGACCGCGCGCTTCGCCCCGCGCGAGGAGCCGCGCCTGGTCCGGGACGCCCTCGCGGGCGAGGACGACGCCGAGGACGCCCAGTGGCTGGTGGTCGTCGAGGACAGCGACGGCGGTCTCGACCCGTCGGCGCTGGACGCACTGGCCGCGGAGTTCGAGGGCTGGCTGGAGTAGCGGCGCCGGGTGCGCGGCCCTACGCCGCTGCCGCCGTCTTCTGATCCGCCGCCGCATCCGTTTCCACTTCCGCATCCGTTTCCGCTTCCGCTTCCGCTTCCGCCGCCGGGTCGGGCTCCTCGTCGGGGAGTTCGCGTAGGCGGGGTATCGGCGAGGGCAGCAGCCACAGCACGCTGAGCAGGCCGCCGACGGTGGCGATCCACAGCGTCGGGCGCAGCCCGATCGCGCTGCCGAGGGTGCCGCCGACGAGCGCGCCGAGCGGGCGGACACCGTAGTTGACGGTACGGAAGGCGCCGCTGACCCGGGAGCGCAGGGCGTCGGGTATGACGGCGCTCTGGAGCGAGGCGTTGGCGATGTCGAGCAGCATCAGGCCGAAGCCGGAGGCGAATTCCGCGGCGAAGAAGGCGGCGAGCAGCATCGGGGTCGGCCCGGACGCCAACGGGATCAGGATCAGCGGTGCGGGGAACCCGACGAAGCCGAGGACCGCGGTCGGGCCGACCCCGATCGCCCGCACGATCCGTCCGGTGAGCACCGCGCCGATCACGCTGCCGACCGCGCCCGCGCCGATGACCATGCCCAACAGCCCCGCATTTAGGCCGAGTTGATTGACGGCGTAGAGGATCACCAGGGTGTGGAAGACGAAGTTGAAGAAGTTCACCGTCGCCGCGGCGGCCACCATCGACCGCAGGACACGGGAGCGGAAGATGAAGCGCAGCCCCGCCGTGAAGTGCCCTTTGCGCGGCGGCGCGGCCGGTGGTTCCACCGGGGCTATCCGCGCGAGCAGCGCGGCCGAGACCAGATACGAGCAGGCGTCGGCGAGCAGCGCGAGCGGGGCGGCGAGCACCTGCACGAGCAGGCCGCCGACGCTGGGGCCTGCCACGAACGAGAAGGCCCGGCTGCCGCTGGTCAGCGAATTGCCCCGCACATACTCCTCGGGGCGCACCAGCGACACGAACAGCGTCGCGTTGCAGACGTCGAAGACCACGGCGAGCGTCCCGACCGCGAAGGCGACCGCGTAGAGCTGTGCCAGGGTGAGCGCCCCGAGGGCGTAGACCACCGGGAGCGAGACCATCAGCGCCGCCCTCAGCAGGTCTGCGGCGATCATGGTCTGCCTGCGCCGCCCGCGCCGGTCGGCCCAGGCCCCGGCCGGGAGCGAGAACAGCAGCGCGGGCAGCAGGCCCGCCATCGACAGCCAGCCCATCTGGGCCGCGTCGGCGTGCAGCACGAGGACTGCGGCGAGCGGAATGGCCAGGAAGGTGATCTGGTCGCCGAGCACCGAGACGGTCTGGCCCGTCCAGTACCGCCGGAAGGGCCGCTGCCTGAGCAGTTCCGGCACCACGGCGATCACCTCTCCTCGGGGTCGGGCTCCGGAGGGCGGCCGTCCTCGGGGCGCTCGGGGCGCTCGGGGTCGACGTAGCCGATCTGGAGGTAGGGCACCCGCCGGGCGCCCTCGGGGCGGCGGGCCGGGTCGTTGATCCGGTCGGCGTACCGGGCCAGGAGCGCGTCGATCTCCTCGCCGAGCGCGGTCAGTTCGTCGGGTGTCACGTACAGGGACGTGTCCGTGAAGCGCTCGGCCTCCTGCCACTTCCGGGGCAGTGCGCCGCGCGTCTCGATGGCCCGGGTCATCCGGTGGAAGTAGTTCTCGGCGACGGCGACCGTCAGCGCCTCGGCCGCCGACGCGACCGCCGTGTCCTCGGAGTAGCCGGGCCAACTCGTGAACTCGGCCGTGGCCCGCCACGGCTTCTCCCGCCCGGGGCCGGGCGGCGCCTCCTCCACCAGGCCGTACTTGGCGAGTATCCGCAGGTGGTAGGAGCAACTGGCGACGGATTCGCCGGTCAGCTCCGCCGCCCGCGTCGCGGTGAACGGCCCCTCCCTGCGGAGCAGCCCGACGAGCGACATCCGTGTGGGGTGCGCGTAGGCGCGCAGGGCGCGCGGGTCGGTGAGCTGGACCTTGGACTCCATCGGCTTGTCCTCCATGTATCTAAAGCTATCTTTAGAAAGCTTTGCTTACAAGCATTTCTTTACAAAGAAACCTTTATGTTCCTGGCCCCTTCCCCGCTTTCCCCGCCACGCTCGTCCGCAGCTCCCCCCGCCCGTCCTCGGCCACCGCGATCGACCCGTCGGTATCCGTCCGCAGCACCACCGCCCCCAGCGCCCGCAGCGCCGCGACCGTCCGGGCCGCCGGGTGACCGTAGGGGTTGTCCGCGCCGACCGAGATCACCGCGAGCCGTGGCCGCACCCGGTCGAACAGGTCCTTGTACTGATACGCCGACCCGTGGTGCGCCACCTTCAGGACATCGACCCGCGGCAGATCCGGCACCTGCGCCAACAGCCGCTCCTGCGCGGCCGGTTCCAGATCGCCCATCAGCAGCAGCGTCAGACCGCCGGTACGGACCAGCAACGCCACACTGGCGTCGTTCGGCCCGTTGTCGGGCAGCGCCGCCGCGCTGGGCGGCGGCCACAGCACGCGCCACTCCAGCGGGCCGAGACCGCGCCGCTCTCCCGCCGCCGCGAGCACCATCGGCACCCCGGCCGCCGCCGCTTCCCGCCGTACGGCCGCGGCCTGCCGCGGCGGCTCGCCCAGCACCGTCGTCTCGATCGCGCCCACCCTGCGGCCCCGCAGCACCCCCGGCAGACCGTCCACGTGGTCGGCGTGGAAGTGCGTCAGGATCAGCAGCGGCACGGAGGTGACGCGCAGGTCGCGCAGACAGCGGTCGACCTTGTCCGGCTCGGGCCCCGCGTCCACCACGACCGCCGCGCCCGGACCCGCCGACAGCGCCAGGGCGTCGCCCTGCCCGACGTCGCACATCGCGAACCGCCAGCCGCCCGGCGGCCAGCCCGCCACGAACCTCGGCAACTCCACCGGCCGCACCAGCGCGAGCAGCAGCAGGAACGCGCACACCACGCACAGCCACGGCCTGCGCCGCAGCACCCCGCCGCCGACCACGACGGCCGCCGTCAGC
>NZ_MECL01000058.1 GCF_014596445.1 Streptomyces sp. CBMA29
CCCTGCTGCGGCTGCGGGGCCTGGGGCTGCGGCGACTGCGGCTGGAAGGGCGCGGGCGCCGCCTGCTGGCCCGGCGGGTAAGGCTGCGGCGCCTGCGGCGGGCCGCCGTACGCACCGGGCTGGCCGTGCTGTCCCGGCTGACCCGGTTGACCCGGCTGTCCCGGCGCCGGGTAACCGCCTTGCTGGGGTGCCGGATAGCCGCCCTGCTGCGGTTGCTGGGGCTGCTGCGGCGGGGGGTAACCGCCCTGCTGCGGCGGTGGCGGCGCGGGGTAGCCGCCCTGCGGAGCGCCGTAGGGGCCGTAGCCGGGACCGGCCTGGCCGCCGCCCTGGACCGGCATCGGCGGTGCCTGGTGCGGCGGCGGGTTGGCCCCGTCGGCCGTCCACAGACCCTGCGCCTGCTGGGCGCGCGTGAAGTCCTCCGCGACCATCGCCGACAGGTTGAAGTACGACTCGCGGGTCTTGGGCCGCATCATGTCGAGGTCGACCTCCGCGCCCGCGGCGAGGTGTTCGTCGAAGGGCACCACCTGGACGCCGCGGCAGCGGGTCTGGAAGTGCGCCACGATGTCGTCTACCTTGATCATCTTGCCGGTCTCCCTGACCCCCGAGATGACCGTGATGCTCCGCGACACCAACTCCGCGTACCCGTGCGCCGACAGCCAGTCCAGCGTGGTGCTCGCGCTGGACGCGCCGTCCACAGACGGCGTCGACACGATGATCAACTGGTCGGCGAGGTCGAGGACTCCGCGCATCGCGCTGTACAGCAGACCGGTGCCGGAGTCCGTGAGGATCACCGGGTACTGGCGGCCCAGCACGTCTATCGCCCGCCGGTAGTCCTCGTCGCTGAACGCCGTCGAGACCGCCGGGTCCACGTCGTTCGCGATGATCTCGAGCCCCGACGTCGCCTGCGAGGTGAACCGGCGGATGTCCATGTAGCTGTTGAGGTACGGGATCGCCTGTACGAGGTCGCGGATCGTCGCCCCCGTCTCGCGCCGCACCCGGCGGCCGAGGGTGCCCGCGTCCGGGTTGGCGTCGATCGCCAGGATCTTGTCCTGCCGTTCGGAGGCCAGCGTCGAGCCCAGCGCGGTCGTCGTGGTCGTCTTGCCCACGCCGCCCTTGAGGCTGATCACCGCGATCCGGTAGCACGACAGCACCGGTGTACGGATCAGCTCCAGCTTCCGCTGCCGCTCCGCCTCTTCCTTCTTGCCGCCGATCTTGAACCGCGACGGCTGCGCGTTCGCGCCCGCGCGCCTCGGCTTGGGCGGATTGCGCAGCAGCCGGTCCGACGACAGCTCCACGGCCGCCGTGTAGCCGAGCGGCGTGCCGCCCTGTGTCGTGGGCTGCCGCTGGTCGGGCGTGACGGTGGGCCAGCCGCCCATCCGCGGGTCGGCCGGTGCCGCCGGCTGCGGCTGCGGAGGCTGCGGGGCCTGCTGCTGACCCTGCGGGCCGGGCCGCGCGGGCTGCTGTGGCTGATGCGGCTGCCCCGGCTGCGGGAAGCCGTAACCGCCCTGCTGCGGCAGCGGCTGGAGCGGCGCCGCCTGATCCTGGCCCGGCTGCGCGTGCTGCGGGAAGCCGTAACCGCTGCCCTGCGCGGGACCCGCGCCGTGCTGCGGCGCCACCGGCTCGTGCGGCAGCCCCGACGGTACGGGGCCCGCTGTGTACGGCTGCGGCCCGCCCTGCGGCGGCGCTCCGAAGCCGGTCGGCGCGGGCAGATTCCGCTCTGAGGCGTCCTGCGGCACCGCGTCGTTCGGCTCGGGCACCGCGTCCTGCGGCTCCGGAGCCTGCGGCGGCTGGACCTGAGCGGGCGGCGGGACCGGGGCGTGCGGCGCCGAGGGCGGCGGGAAGCCGTACCCCTGGCCCTGCGGCGCGTCCGGCGTCCCCGCGACCGGCGCGGGCGGCTGCGCTTGAGGCTGAGGCTGAGAGTGGGACTGAGAGTGGGGCTGCGGCTGGGCGTAGCCGGTCGGCGGCACAGGCTGGCCCGGCTGCTGGCCCGACTGCTGGCCCGGACCTGGCTGCGCGGCGGCCGGGGGCTCCTGGCGGGCCGGGAGATTCACCGGCTGCCCGGTCGGCGGCGGGAAGCTCTGCAACGGCGCCGCTGCCGCAGGACCCGCGTTCCCCTGCTGCGCGGGCACGGCGGGCGCGGCGGGCGGGAAGCCGTATCCCTGCTGGGGTGCGGCGGGGGCGTCGGCGGCCGGGGGGAAGCCGTATCCCTGTTGCGGGGCAGGTGGGTTGGGGCCGCCGGGGTGCAGCGGTGCGGCCGGCGGCGCGGCGGGCTCGCCGGTCGGCGGCGGGAAGCCGTAACCCTGCTGGGGTGTCGGCGGGTTGGGGCCGCCCGGGTGGAGGGGCGCTGCGGGAGTGTCGGCGGCCGGGGGGAAGCCGTATCCCTGTTGCGGGGCAGGTGGGTTGGGGCCGCCGGGATGCAGCGGTGCGGCCGGCGGCGCGGCGGGCTCGCCGGTCGGCGGCGGGAAGCCGTAACCCGGCTGGGGTGCTGGCGGGTTGGGGCCGCCCGGGTGGAGGGGTGCTGCGGGAGTGTCGGCGGCCGGGGGAAAGCCGTATCCCTGTTGCGGTGCCGGCGGGTTCGGGCCGCCGGGGTGCGGGGGGGCGGCCGGAGGGGCCGTTGGAGCGTTGGCTGCCGGGGGATAGCCGTAACCCTGTTGCGGTGTCGGCGGGTTGGGGCCGCCCGGGTGGAGGGGCGCTGCGGGGGCGTCGGCTACGGGCGGGAAGCCGTAACCCTGTTGCGGGGCGGCCGGGGAGCTGTCCGGGGTGGGACGCGAGGGCTCCGCGCGCTCGAAGTCCGGGGGGAGCGGCGGTACGGGTCCGCGCGGTGCGCCGGGCGCCCACGGGTGGGCGTCCGCCGCGCCGGGCAGCGGCACCCAGACCGGGGCACGGGGCGCGGCCGGGGCCTCCTCAGCCTCGGGCTCCGAGGGCTCCGAGGGCTCTGACGGCTCCGAAGCTTCCGACGCCTTCGCGGCAGCGGGCGCGGGCGCGGGCGCGGCGGGCTTGGCCTCCGCGGGCTCGTCGTCGTCGGCGGACGAGGACGTAGAGGACGTAAGAGAGGACGCGGCAGGCTTCGCGGGCTCCGGCGGCTTCCGCTTGCCGGCCTCACGCTCCTCGACCTCGCGCCGCAGCGCGGCGGCGGAGAAACGCACCGTGGCGTCAGGCACGCCGTCCTCGCGGCCCCCGAAAGCGGGGAATCCCGAACCACCGGGCGTACCGGACCCCGGCGCGGAAGCCCGTACCGGCTCCGGCCCGGTCGTGCCCGCGGCTCCAGCCGCAGGCACGGACTCGGGGTCCCGCCTCGCCGCATCTTCCGAGCGGTCCGAGCCGTCCGGGCCTGCCGACGCGCGCGCGGGCTCGCCCGCCGACTCGGCCGACTCGGCGCGCGGAACCGGGATCGACGGTACGGCCGCGGCCGACCAGGACGGTTCGGCCGCCGCCGCCGAAGGACCAGGCGTGGGCGTGGGCAGCGACGGCACGGCGGCGGCGGACCACGACGAACCCGACGAACCCGACGAACCGGCCGCGCCACCCGTCAGGCCCGCCCCCGGCCCGGAGCCGGGAACAGAAGCGGGGGAGGCACCGGCGGCACCCGTATCCGAGCGCCGGTCCGACCGGGCACCCGTCTGCGGGCCCGAGCCTGTGAAGGACCCGGAATCCGTGACAGGAACGGAACCGGAACCGGCGCCCACGCCGGATCCCGGGCCGCTCTCCGCCGCCTTGTCGGCGTCGTCGGCGTCCGCGGAGCCGCCCGCGTCTCCCATGTACCAGGCGGGCGCCGCGTCACCCAGGCTGAACTCACCCGTGTAGTCGGCGTCGCCCCGGTCCTCGACAGGGCCGGCCCCGCCCACGCGGCTGTCGTCCCGATCGCTGCTCACAATGCCTCCTGGTCTGCTGCTTCACCGTGTCCCCGCGACGAGTCCGGCCCGGGAAAGGCCGCTCGTCGGCGCGGGACACCGTCGCGGGACCGCACCGCTGCGCGCATACCCACGCATCCCATGTCCGATCCCCCTCCCCGTCAGGGGCAAGACTAATCGTCGGTAGCCTTCCGATGTCAGGCCCGCCCTCATGGGTGAGTGCCCCTCGCACAGCACCCTCACGCGCCGGGCGGCATCCCTGCCCGCGCCCGGAGACGACCTGCCCGCGCCCGGAGATGACCCGCGGGTAAGCGGACCGCCGCGGGCTGGTACTCTGGGTGACGGTCACGTGTGTGTTCACACCCCGTGATCCCGCGCCTCGCGAGTCAACGAAGCATCCCCCGCGATGAATACCGGGGGCGCTCGGAGGCCACTGATACCTGAGGAGTCCGTATGTCGCTCGACGTCGAGACGAAGAAGCAGATCATCGCCGAGTTCGGTACCAAGGAGGGCGACACGGGCTCCCCCGAGGTCCAGGTCGCTCTGCTCTCGCGCCGTATCTCGGACCTGACCGAGCACCTCAAGACCCACAAGCACGACCACCACTCGCGTCGTGGTCTGCTGATCCTGGTCGGCCAGCGCCGCCGTCTGCTGCAGTACCTGGCCAAGAAGGACATCACGCGCTTCCGTGAGCTCCGCGAGCGCCTCGGCATCCGTGCCGGCGCCGCGGGCGTTCGCTAAGACGCCGTGGAGGGGGAGCGGTACCCGCGAGTCGGGGCCGCTCCCCCTTTGCCGTATACGCGATATCCGCCTGATACGCGATACGCGCCGTGTACGCGCCGTGTACGCGCAGAGCATTGCCGTAGTGGCCATATACGCGCCGAGCGACGAAGCGCGCACATGAAGTGCGTGATGTCTCCGTCGTCTGGTGCAATGGTTAGCAAGTATCAAGTATGAGGAGGAGCGTCCTCCTGATCGCCGAACAGCCGGTCCTCGGTAGTGGCCTCCGGAAGACACACGCCCCGGAGGCTTCGATCGAAGACCGGCACCGGTAACAGGACGCCCCTCCACCGATGGCCCGCCAGGGAAACGCCCTGCGGGCATGGACGAGGAGAATCCCCATAGTGGAGAACGAGACCCACTACGCCGAAGCCGTTATCGACAACGGCACGTTCGGCACCCGCACCATCCGCTTCGAGACGGGCCGCCTGGCCCGTCAGGCCGCCGGCTCCGCCGTGGCCTACCTGGACGACGACACCATGGTGCTGTCGGCCACCAGCGCCTCGAAGCATCCCAAGGAGCACTTCGACTTCTTCCCCCTCACGGTGGACGTCGAGGAGCGCATGTACGCGGCCGGCCGGATCCCCGGTTCCTTCTTCCGCCGCGAGGGCCGCCCCTCCGAGGACGCGATCCTCACCTGCCGGCTGATCGACCGCCCGCTGCGCCCGTCCTTCGTCAAGGGCCTGCGCAACGAGATCCAGGTCGTCTGCACGGTCATGGCGCTCAACCCCGACCACCTGTACGACGTGGTCGCGATCAACGCCGCCTCCTGCTCCACGCAGCTCGCGGGCCTGCCCTTCTCCGGCCCGATCGGCGGCGTCCGCGTCGCCCTCATCAAGGGCCAGTGGGTCGCGTTCCCGACCCACAGCGAGCTCGAGGACGCCGTCTTCGACATGGTCGTCGCGGGCCGCACCCTTGAGGACGGCGACGTCGCGATCATGATGGTGGAGGCCGAGGCCACCGCCAAGACGATCCAGCTCGTCGCGGGCGGCGCCGAGGCGCCGACCGAGGAGATCGTGGCCGCGGGCCTCGAAGCCGCCAAGCCGTTCATCCGGACGCTCTGCAAGGCGCAGTCCGAGCTGGCCGCCAAGGCAGCCAAGCCCACCGGCGAGTTCCCGATCTTCCTGGACTACCAGGAGGACGTGTTCGAGGCCCTGGAGTCCGCCGTCACCGGCGAGCTGGCCCAGGCGCTCACCATCCCCGGCAAGCAGGCCCGTGAGGCCGAGCTGGACCGCGTCAAGGGTCTGGCCGCCGAGAAGCTCCTCCCGCAGTTCGAGGGCCGCGAGAAGGAGATCTCCGCCGCGTACCGCTCGCTGACCAAGAAGCTGGTCCGGCAGCGCGTCATCAAGGACAAGGTCCGTATCGACGGCCGCGGCGTCACGGACATCCGTACGCTGGCCGCCGAGGTCGAGGCCATCCCGCGCGTGCACGGCTCCGCGCTGTTCGAGCGTGGCGAGACCCAGATCCTGGGCGTCACCACCCTCAACATGCTCCGCATGGAGCAGCAGCTCGACACCCTGGCGCCCGAGACCCGCAAGCGCTACATGCACAACTACAACTTCCCGCCGTACTCGGTCGGCGAGACCGGCCGCGTGGGCTCGCCCAAGCGCCGCGAGATCGGCCACGGCGCGCTCGCCGAGCGCGCCCTGATCCCGGTCCTGCCGACCCGCGAGGAGTTCCCCTACGCGATCCGTCAGGTCTCCGAGGCGCTCGGCTCCAACGGCTCCACGTCGATGGGCTCGGTCTGCGCCTCCACCATGTCGCTGCTGAACGCCGGTGTGCCGCTCAAGGCCCCCGTCGCCGGTATCGCCATGGGCCTGATCTCGCAGGAGATCGACGGCGAGACGCACTACGTGGCGCTCACCGACATCCTCGGCGCCGAGGACGCGTTCGGCGACATGGACTTCAAGGTCGCCGGCACGAAGAACTTCGTGACCGCGCTCCAGCTCGACACCAAGCTCGACGGCATCCCCGCCTCCGTGCTGGCCGCCGCGCTGAAGCAGGCCCGTGACGCCCGCCTCCACATCCTCGATGTGATGAACGAGGCCATCGACGTCCCGGACGAGATGTCCCCCAACGCCCCGCGGATCATCAGCATCAAGATCCCCGTGGACAAGATCGGCGAGGTCATCGGCCCCAAGGGCAAGATGATCAACCAGATCCAGGAGGACACCGGCGCCGACATCTCCATCGAGGACGACGGCACGGTGCTGATCGGCGCCACCGAGGGCTCGCAGGCCGAGGCGGCCCGCGCGGTGATCAACCAGATCGCCAACCCGACGATGCCCGAGGTCGGCGAGCGCTACCTGGGCACGGTCGTGAAGACGACCACCTTCGGCGCGTTCGTCTCGCTGATGCCCGGCAAGGACGGCCTGCTGCACATCTCGCAGATCCGTAAGCTCGCCGGCGGCAAGCGCGTCGAGAACGTCGAGGACGTTCTCGGTGTGGGCGCCAAGGTGCAGGTCGAGATCGCCGAGATCGACCAGCGCGGCAAGCTCTCGCTGATCCCGGTCATCGAGGGCGAAGACGACGCCGAGGACGCGAAGGACGAGTCCGAGAAGTGACGACCCGCTCCACCGCAGTGACGGCCCGCCCCTCCACCAAGGGGCGGGCCGTCCGCACGCGGACCCTCCTCCCGGGCACCGACGGCATCGGGACCGTACGGCGCAGCGTCCTGCCCGGCGGGCTGCGCGTCGTCACCGAGACGCTGCCCACCGTCCGTTCCGCCACCTTCGGCATCTGGGCGGGCGTCGGCTCCCGCGACGAGACCCCGGTGCTGAACGGCGCCACCCACTACCTGGAGCACCTGCTCTTCAAGGGCACGGAGCGCCGCAGCGCACTGGACATCTCCGCGGCCGTGGACGCGGTCGGCGGCGAGATGAACGCCTTCACGTCCAAGGAGTACACCTGCTACTACGCGCGGGTGCTCGACACCGATCTGCCGCTGGCCATCGACGTGGTCTGCGACATGCTCACCGGGTCGCTGATCCGCCAGGAGGACATCGACGCCGAGCGCGGCGTCATCCTGGAGGAGATCGCGATGACCGAGGACGACCCCGGCGACCAGGTGCACGACCTGTTCACCACCGCGATGCTCGGCGACACCCCGCTCGGCCGCCCCGTCCTCGGCACCGTCGAGACCATCAACGCGCTCACCCGCGACCAGGTCGCCCGCTTCTACAAGCGGCACTACGACCCCACGCGGCTGGTCGTCGCCGCCGCGGGCAACGTCGACCACGCGGCCGTCGTCCGCCAGGTCCGCCGCGCCTTCGAGGACGCGGGCGCCCTGCACGACCCGGACGCCGTCCCGCTGGCGCCGCGCTCCGGCAGCCGTACGCTCCGCGCCGCGGGCCACCTCGAACTGCTCGACCGGCGCACCGAGCAGGCCCATGTCGTCCTCGGCATGCCCGGCCTGTCGCGCAACGACGACCGGCGCTGGGCGCTCAGTGTGCTCAACACCGCGCTCGGCGGCGGCATGAGCTCCCGGCTCTTCCAGGAAGTGCGCGAGAAGCGCGGTCTGGCCTACTCGGTGTACTCGTACACCTCGTCCTTCGCGGACTGCGGCCTCTTCGGCGTCTACGCGGGCTGCCAGCCGCGCCGGGTGCCGGAAGTGCTCAAGATCTGCCGGGACGAGCTGCACCAGGTCGCGGAACACGGCCTGACCGACGAGGAGATCGGCCGCGCGATCGGCCAGCTCTCCGGCTCCACGGTGCTCGGTCTTGAGGACACCGGCGCGCTGATGAACCGGCTCGGCAAGAGCGAGCTGTGCTGGGGCGAGCAGCTGTCCGTCGACGACCTGCTCGGCCGGATCGCCGCGGTGACCCCGGACGACGTGCGCGCGGTGGCCCGCGATGTACTGGGCCAGCGGCCGTCGCTGGCCGCCATAGGGCCGCTCAAGGAGAAGCAGAGCGCGCGCCTGCGCGAGGCGCTCGCGTAGCGGAACGGCTCGCGGGAGCCGCGGCGCGCGGCGTCAACCGATGCCAGACACCGATGCCAGACACCGATGCCAGACACCGATGTGAGTTGCGAAGGACGAGGACAGGACAACGATGAGCAAGCTCCGTGTGGCCGTCATCGGCGCCAAGGGCCGGATCGGATCAGAGGCGGCACGCGCGGTCGAGGCGGCCGATGACCTCGACCTCGTCGCGGCGATCGACCGCGACGACCGGCTGGAGACACTGACCGAGTCCGGTACGCAGGTCGCCGTCGACCTGACGCACCCCGACGCCGTCATGGGCAATCTGGAGTTCTGCGTCGGCCACGGCGTCCACGCCGTGGTCGGCACCACGGGGTGGACCCCGCAGCGGCTCGACACCCTGCGCGGCCAGCTCGCCGCCTCGCCCGCCACCGGGGTGCTCATCGCGCCGAACTTCTCCATCGGCGCCGTCCTCACCATGCGCTTCGCCCAGCAGGCCGCCCGCTGGTTCGAGAGCGTCGAGGTCATCGAACTGCACCACAACCGGAAGGCGGACGCCCCCAGCGGCACCGCCACCCGTACCGCGCAGCTCATCGCCGCCGCCCGCGCGGAGGCGGGCCGCGCCCCGCAGCAGGACCCCACCACCCACGCCCTGGACGGCGCCCGCGGCGCGGACGTCGACGGTGTCCCGGTGCACTCGGTACGGCTGCGCGGCCTGCTCGCCCACCAGGAGGTGCTCTTCGGCGACACCGGCGAGACCCTCACCATCCGGCACGACTCGCTGCACCACAGCAGCTTCATGCCGGGCATCCTGCTCGCGGCCCGTACCGTGCCCGGTGTCCCCGGCCTCACCTTCGGCCTGGAACACTTCCTCTCGGACGACCACCGCGCGCTTCAGCCGGACGAGGGCTGACGCGGAGGACCGAACCGGAGGACGGAAACCGTCATGCGCGCCAAACTCAGCTACGCCGTGTCCGCGGTCGTGCTGGTCTTCTACTTCGTGCTGGTCGGCGAACGCGGGGTGCTGCTCATCGCGGACGGCCGCCCGGTCACCGTCGTCTTCGGCGTCGCCGTGCTCGTCCTGCCGCTGATCGGCGCCTGGTTCCTCTGGCACACCACCCAGTTCGCCCGCCACGCCGGACGGCTCGGCCGTGAACTGGAGGCTGAGGGCGGCCTGCCCGTGGACGAACTGGTCCGTACGCCCAGCGGCCGGATCGACCGCGACTCGGCCGACGCGGTGTTCGCCAAGCGGCAGGCAGAGACCGAGGCCGCGCCGGACGACTGGCGCAACTGGTTCCGCCTCGCCGTCGCGTACTTCGACGCCCGCGACACCCCGCGGGCCCGCAAGGCGATGCAGCGGGCCATCGCGCTGCACGACGGACGCGAGGCGCGCGAGCGGGTCTAGCCAGTCGTGACCAGGCGGCCGTGACCAGGCGCGCCTTCTCGTACGGGTGGTGCCCGGTCAGTTTCATCCGCGCCGTGCACCCGGGAGGGTGAAGCTGAGCGCGGCTCAGCGCAGTTCGGCGGCCCAGCCCTCGATGGCGTCGGCGGCGAGGTCGAACGCCTCGACCCGGCCGAGGAAGTCCGCGTTGTGGTCGGTCAGCATCGGCCGCAGCGGACGCCCCCCGCGCCGGGTGATCACCAGCGCCTGCCCCTGCACGCTGCGCGGCAGCCCCAGCACCCGCACCGGCTGCTGCGCCGTGCGCACCGAGACCACCTGGCTCCACGACACCGTCGAGGTGGAGAAGAACTCCACCTGGCGCAGGCCCTTCCCGCTCACCCACACACCCACGCGCAGCAGCCGCAGGGTGACCGCGATGATCACGAACGCCGAGAGCAGGCATGTGACGCCGCCCTGCCCGCTTCCCGCGGCGACCATGATCAGCGCGGCGAACAGCAGATACGAGGCCAGGATCAGCAGCAGCGCCGCGGTCGCGACCCGCCACGGTCCTGGACGGTAGGGCCGCATCCAGCGGTCCTGCTCGGCGTGCGGCAGCGCACGTCCGGGCGTGAGCTCATCGACGAAGGCGGTGGTGGAATTGTGGGGGAGGGACACGCGGGGAATCCTCTTCGGGTTTCCGGCAGCTTCCGGCGGCTTCCGGCACGAGCGGGCTATGACGGGTGAGGCTAGCCCGCCGCGCGGCGCCGCGGCTACCTCGGGTCGTCCGATCGGCCCTGGCCCGCCCGACGAACGCTGTCATACGGAGCGAATAGGCTGGCGCCGCACGACAGAACAGCCGCCCAACCGCACAACGGCTCAACCGCACAGCCGCCAAGCAGGAAGGACCTCGGGTGCCGACCGAGACCACCACCGGGACCACCGTCCCCGTCCAGTTCCGTGACGACGTGACCGTCGACCTCGTCAAGCACAGCGCCTCTGACGGCGACGTCCTGTGGGCGGCCCGGGTCTCCACCGCCGGAGAGCAGTCCCTCGAAGAGCTGACCAAGGACCCCGAGCGCTCCAAGGGCCTGATCAACTACCTGATGCGCGACCGCCACGGCAGCCCCTTCGAGCACAATTCCATGACCTTCTTCGTCAGCGCCCCGATCTTCGTCTTCCGCGAGTTCATGCGCCACCGCGTCGGCTGGTGTCTGGCGGGCGACACCGAGATCACACTGGAGAGCGAGGGGGGCAGTCTCCGTCGGCGGCAGATCAAGGACCTCTACGACCTGTGGCACCACGGCGTGGAGGACCGCATGCCGCTCTCCGTCGGAGGCGCCACGTGGCACGCCAGAGCGGGCAAGTGGATGGCCCAGGTCCTTTGGCAGGGCGAGAACCACTACCTGGGGCTGTACGAGAGCCGGGAGGCCGCCGACAGCGCGATGGCGGAATTCCGGGAGGAGCACCCCGGCGCCCGGCTGCGCAGGCTCGAATCGGTTCACCGCGACCAGGTGCGGTGCTACGACGAGGACACGCTCCGGGCCCAGCGTGCGCGGATCGTCGATGTCATGGAATCCGGAGTCAAGTCCCTCATCCGGATCACCACGCGGAGCGGCCGTACGCTGCGCTGCTCGGTGGATCACGCCGTCCTCACCCCCGACGGCTGGCGCAAGGCGGGCGAGTTGGCGGCAGGGGACGCCGTGATGACCGCCGGGACGGCGCCCAGTCCCTCCGAGGGGCTTGTGCCGCCCAGCCTGCGACGGGGTATCGGCGTGTGGACGTCGATGCAGCGGACCCGGCTCATCGCGGAGACGGATACGTGCCACCTGTGCGCGCGGACCTTCCCCCGGGAGTCGCTGGCTCTTGACCATGTTGTTCCCGTCGGCGGAGACCTGACGAAGGCTCTCGACGAGCGGAATCTGGCCCCGGCCTGCGAGGACTGCCACGCCACGAAGAGCGCGAGCGAGCAGGCGCTGGCCCAGCACGGCGGCACGATCGGGGTGGCCGTGCCCGACGCGATCGTCGACATCGCCGACGACGGGGAGGAGATGACGTACGACCTGTCCGTGGCCGGTCCCTGGCACAATTTCCTCGCCAACGGGATCGTCGTCCACAACTCGTACAACGAGGAGTCCGGCCGCTACCGCGAGCTGCAACCGGTGTTCTACGTGCCGGGGCCCGAGCGGAAGCTGGTGCAGCAGGGGCGGCCGGGGAAGTACGAGTTCGTGCACGGCACCGCGGAGCAGCACGAGGCCGTGCGGGGGGCGATGGAGGAGTCGTACGCGCATTCGTACGCGGCGTACCAGGAGATGCTGGCGGCCGGGGTGGCCAGGGAAGTGGCGCGGGCGACGCTGCCGGTCGGGTTGTTCTCGTCGATGTACGCGACGTGCAACGCGCGGTCGCTGATGCACTTCCTGGGGCTGCGGACGCAGCACGAACTGGCGGCCACGCCGTCGTTCCCGCAACGGGAGATCGAGATGGTGGGGGAGCGGATGGAGGCCGCGTGGGCGGGTCTGATGCCGCTGACACACGCGGCGTTCAACGCGAACGGCCGGGTGGCACCGTAACGGCCGGAACCGATCGGCGCGACCGCAGTCAAATGTCCGAAGTGTTCAGATTGCAGGCATTCGTGAAGTTCATCTAGGCTGCTGAAACGGACTCCGGCGTTGCTTGAACCCCCGAGCAGGCACCGCCGGAGTCCTTTGCGCAGGTCCCGAGGCTGCATGCCCGTACACACACCGAGTAGCGTGGACCCATGGCTCCGACCTCCACCCCCACGGCCCCCTTCGGGCGGGTCCTGACCGCAATGGTCACGCCGTTCACCGCGGACGGCGCCCTCGATCTCGACGGCGCGCAACGGCTCGCCGCCCACCTCGTGGACGCCGGGAACGACGGTCTCGTCGTCAACGGCACGACCGGGGAGTCGCCCACCACGAGCGACACGGAGAAAGCCCAGCTCGTGCGGGCCGTCGTGGAAGCCGTCGGAGACCGCGCCTTCGTCGTCGCCGGAGCCGGCACCAACGACACCCGGCACAGCACGGAACTGGCCCGCCAGGCGGAAAGCGCTGGCGCCCACGCCCTGCTCGCGGTGACGCCGTACTACAACAAGCCCCCGCAGGAGGGCCTGTACCGGCACTTCACCGCCATCGCCGACGCCACCGGGCTGCCCGTCATGCTCTACGACATCCCCGGCCGCAGCGGCGTCCCCATCGACACCGAGACCATCGTCCGGCTGGCCGAACACCCCCGGATCGTCGCCAACAAGGACGCCAAGGGCGACCTCGGCGCCGCGAGCTGGGCGATGTCCCGCAGCGGCCTGGCCTGGTACTCGGGCGACGACATGCTCAACCTGCCGCTGCTCTCCATCGGCGCCACCGGCTTCGTCTCCGTCGTCGGCCACCTGGTCTCCGCCGAGCTGCGCGCGCTCCTCGACGCGTACACCAGCGGCGACGTCGCCAAGGCCGCCGAGATCCACCAGCGACTGCTGCCGGTCTACACCGGCATGTTCCGCGCCCAGGGCGTCGTCACCGCCAAGACCGCCCTCGCGCTGCGCGGACTGCCCGCGGGCCCGCTCCGGCTTCCGCTCGTGGAGCTGGACCAGGCCGCCACAGAACTGCTCAGGAGGGATCTCGCCGCAGGCGGGGTAGACCTCTGACCACAGACTTCACAACTTAATAGGTCCGAACACGCACAACCGCACAACGGAACAACCGCACAACGGAACTACCGCACAGCCGACGATGCGCACTGCCGCACACGTACGGAAAAACACGATGTCACGCGCGCCGCGACCCAGGAGGGCCCGGCGGCGCGCGTGGTAGGGAGAGACTTTTGAGCCATCCGCACCCCGAACTCGGCCCCCCGCGGACCCTGCCCGACGGCGGCCTCCGTATCACCCCGCTCGGCGGCCTCGGAGAAATCGGCCGCAATATGACGGTCTTCGAATTCGGCGGCAAGCTGCTGATCGTCGACTGCGGAGTGCTCTTCCCCGAGGAAGAGCAGCCCGGCGTCGACCTGATCCTGCCGGACTTCAGTTCCATCAGGGACCGCCTCGACGACGTCGTCGGCGTCATCCTGACCCACGGCCACGAGGACCACATCGGCGCAGTCCCCTTCCTCCTGCGGGAGAAGGACGACATCCCGCTGATCGGCTCCAAGCTGACCCTCGCCCTGATCGAGGCCAAGCTCCAGGAACACCGCATCCGGCCGTACGTGCTGGAGGTCAAGGAGGGCGAGCGCGAGCGCATCGGCCCCTTCGACTGCGAATTCGTCGCCGTCAACCACTCCATCCCGGACGCGCTGGCCGTCGCCATCCGCACCCCGGCGGGCATGGTCGTCGTCACGGGCGACTTCAAGATGGACCAGCTCCCGCTGGACGGCCGCCTGACCGACCTGCCGACCTTCGCGCGGCTCGGCGAGGAAGGCATCGACCTGCTCCTCGCGGACTCCACCAACGCCGAGGTCCCCGGCTTCGTCGCACCCGAGCGCGACATCTCGCAGGTGCTCAGGCAGACCTTCGCCAAGGCGGACAAGCGGATCATCGTGGCGAGCTTCGCCAGCCACGTCCACCGCATCCAGCAGGTTCTGGACGCCGCGCACGAACGCGGCCGCAAGGTCGCCTTCGTCGGCCGCTCGATGGTCAGGAACATGGGCATCGCCCGCGACCTCGGCTACCTCAAGGTGCCCAGCGGACTCGTCGTGGACGTCAAGGTCCTCGACGACCTGCCGGACGAGAAGGTCGTCCTCGTCTGCACCGGCTCCCAGGGCGAGCCCATGGCCGCCCTGTCCCGGATGGCGAACCGCGACCACCAGATCCGGATCGTCGAGGGCGACACCGTCATCCTCGCGTCCTCCCTCATCCCGGGCAACGAGAACGCGGTCTACCGCGTGATCAACGGCCTCACCCGATGGGGTGCCAACGTTGTCCACAAGGGCAACGCCAAGGTCCACGTCTCCGGCCACGCCTCGGCCGGCGAACTGCTGTACTTCTACAACATCTGCAAGCCGCGCAATCTGATGCCGATCCACGGCGAATGGCGACACCTGCGTGCCAACGCCGATCTCGGCCAGCTCACCGGCATCCCCAAGAACCGCTGCGTCATCGCGGAGGACGGCGTGGCCGTCGACCTCATCGACGGCGTCGCCAAAATCGCGGGCAAGGTCCAGGCCGGTTACGTGTACGTCGACGGTCTCTCCGTCGGCGACATCACGGAGTCGTCGCTGAAGGACCGCCGCATCCTCGGAGAAGAAGGCATCGTCTCGGTCTTCGTGGTGGTCGACTCGACCACCGGCAAGATCGTCGGCGGCCCGAACATCCACGCCCGCGGTTCGGGGATCGAGGACGACGCATTCGCCGCCGTCATCCCCAAGATCGAGGAGGGGCTGTCCCGTTCGGCCTCCGACGGGGTGATGGAAGCACGCCAGATCCAGCAGCTCATCCGCCGCTCGGTCGGCAAATGGGTCTCCGACACCTACCGTCGGCGACCGATGATCCTCCCTGTGGTGGTTGAGGTCTGACGCCTCGTCAACCACTGGACCAGGAGCGGGCCCCCGGATTTGCATCCGGGGGCCCGCTCCAGTACGTTGGCACAACCGCCTCGACGAGACCCGCGGAAACGTGTGTGCTCGAAATGGGGTTGGTAATTCCGACCGAATAGCTTCTGCTAAAGTCGGAGACACGACGAAGGGAAAGCCCGGAGGGCCGGTGAAACGGTCTGAAGGAAGCTTCCGTTCCTTGAGAACTCAACAGCGTGCCAAAAGTCAACGCCAGATATGTTGATACCCCGTCTCGTTACGAGACGAGGTTCCTTTGAAGAACAGAACACAGCGAGGACGCTGTGCGCGACTGGGATTATTCCTCC
>NZ_MECL01000059.1 GCF_014596445.1 Streptomyces sp. CBMA29
GGTCAGGGCGGTCGCGGACGCGGCGAGCAGGGCCACACCGACCCGGCCGAGGCCCACCGCGGCCAGTCCGGGACGCGGCCATCGCGCGGGCACCGCCCGCCCCGCGGCGACCGCGAACTGTACGGTCACCACGACCGGCAGGGCGCACCACGTCAGGCGTGCGGCGGCGTCGGCCGGGCGGTGCGGGTGCCCGAGGGCGTATCCCAGAGCGGCCAGCAGCAGCAGTCCGGTGGCCGCCGACGCGGCGGCGACCAGCACCCACCGTGCCAGCGCGGTGTACCGCGCCCCGCGTACGACACGAAAACTCAGCACGCCCGGCTCCCTTCCGACACGGGCCGCCGCCACACATGAGCGCGGGCGCGGGTTGTGGGGAGAGTGAAGGTCATACGGACGCGGCCCGCGGTGTCGTCGCTGTGGCGGTCGTGGCCGTCGTGGCCGTCGTCTCTGAATCCCGCTCCTGCGCGGGCATCGCGGCGTTGACCCGGCCGTCGAGCAGCGGGATCACGCGGTCCGCGAAGGGCGCGATGTCGTGATCGCAGGCGCTGAGCACGACGGTGATGCCGTGCGAGCGGGCCGCGCTGGTGAGGGTCCGCATCACCAGCGCGCGGTCGGGGCGGTGCAGCGGCGCGCCCGGGTCGTCGGCGAAGACGATCTCCGGGGCTGTGACCAGCGCGCGGGCCACCGCGATCCGCTGGCGCTCGGCCTGGAGGAGTTCGGCCGGGCGCTTGCGGGCGGCGGCCCCGATGTCGAGCCGGTCCAGCCACTCCTGCGCCGCGGCCCTGGCCGCGCGGTACTTGGTGCCGCGCAGCAGCAGCGGCAGCGCCGCGTTCTCCCAGGCCGTCAGCTCGGGCAGCAGTTGCGAGGTGCTGCCGACCCAGCCGAAGCGGTCCCTGCGCAGCTCGTCCCTGGCCGGCTCGGGGAGGGTGTGGACCGGGGAGCTGTTGAACCACACCTCGCCCTCGTCCGGCACCAACTGCCCCGACAGGCAGCGCAGCAGCGTCGACTTGCCCGCGCCTCGCGGACCCACGACGGCCAGGATCTCGCCCTGCCGTACGCCCAGCGACACACCCAGCAGCGCGGGGGACCCGTCGTGCGCGTGGCGCAGCGAACGGGCCCACAACACGTCATTGTCCGGCGGGGCCACCATGCCGTTACCTCCGCGGTTCGCGAACCAATCCCCTCCGGGGAGGTTAGGCACGGTACGGCCTCGCGGCCCGCAGGCACGACGACGGGCCCCGCCCGTACCGCTCATCCGGGTGACGTCACCCGACGCCCGGTTCCTCCTGCGGAGGAGGGTTTGCCCCAAAGGGGTGCGTACTGCGCCAGCGCAGCGTCAGAGTTTGGTCCAGGCCTCCGTCAGGACGCTTCGCAGGATTCCCTCGATGTCGTTGAAGAGGGACTGGTCGGAGGTGAGCGGCGGGGCGAGCTGGACGACGGGGTCGCCGCGGTCGTCGGCGCGGCAGTAGAGGCCGGCGGCGTACAGCTCCTTGGAGAGGAAGCCGTAGAGGACGCGCTCGGTCTCCTCGTCGGTGAAGGTCTCCTTGGTGGCCTTGTCCTTGACGAGTTCGATGCCGTAGAAGAAGCCGTTGCCGCGGACGTCGCCCACGATGGGCAGGTCGTTGAGCTTCTTGAGGGTGTCGAAGAAGGCGCCCTCGTTGTCCAGGACGTGCTGGTTGAGGCCCTCGCGCTCGAAGATGTCGAGGTTGGCGATGCCGACGGCGGCCGAGACGGGGTGGCCGCCGAAGGTGTACCCGTGGAGGAAGGTGTTGCTGCCCTTGTAGAAGGGCTCGGCGAGCCGGTCGGAGATGATGCAGGCGCCGATGGGGGAGTACCCGGAGGTCATGCCCTTGGCGCAGGTGATCATGTCGGGCACGAAGTCGAACTTGTCGCAGGCGAACATCGTGCCCAGCCGCCCGAAGGCGCAGATGACCTCGTCGGAGACGAGCAGCACGTCGTACTGGTCGCAGATCTCGCGGACGCGCCGGAAGTAGCCGGGGGGCGGCGGGAAGCAGCCGCCCGCGTTCTGCACCGGCTCCAGGAAGACGGCGGCGACGGTGTCCGGGCCCTCGAAGAGGATCTGCTGCTCGATCTGGTCGGCGGCCCAGCGGCCGAACGCCTCGGGGTCGTCCCCGTGGATCGGGGCGCGGTAGATGTTGGTGTTGGGCACCTTGCGCGCACCGGGGACCAGCGGCTCGAAAGGGGCCTTCAGGGCGGGCAGCCCGGTGATGGACAGGGCGCCCTGCGGGGTGCCGTGGTAGGCGACGGCCCGTGAGATCACCTTGTACTTGGTGTGGTTGCCGGTCAGCTTGTGATACTGCTTCGCGAGCTTCCAGGCCGTCTCGACGGCCTCGCCGCCGCCGGTGGTGAAGAAGACCTTGTTGAGGTCGCCGGGCGCGTAGTGCGCGAGCCGCTCGGCCAGCTCGATCGCCTTGGGGTGCGCGTAGCTCCAGATCGGGAAGAAGGCCAGCTCCTGGGCCTGCTTGTACGCGGTCTCGGCCAGCTCGTGCCTGCCGTGACCGGCGTTGACCACGAAGAGCCCCGACAGACCGTCGATGTACCGCTTGCCGTGGTCGTCGTAGATGTACGTGCCCTCGCCGCGCACGATGGTCGGCACGGGGGCGTTCTCGTACGACGACATGCGGGTGAAGTGCATCCACAGGTGGTCGTGGGCGGTCTTGGACGAACCCGAGGGGTTCGCGGACGGTGCGGGGTTCGTGGAGGTCATGGCTATCTGGTTCCCCAGGTGTAGGTCTGCTTCCGCAGCTTGAGATAGACGAAGGTCTCGGTGGAGCGGACGCCGGGCAGCGCCCGGATCCGCTTGTTCACCAGGTCCAGCAGGTGGTCGTCGTCCTCGCAGACGATCTCCACCATCAGGTCGAAGGAACCGGCGGTGATGACGACGTAGTCGACCTCGTCCAGCGCGGCCAGGGTCTCGGCGACCGGGTCGATGTCCCCGTCCACGTTGATGCCGACCATCGCCTGCCGCTGGAACCCCACCGTGAGCGGGTCCGTGACGGCGACGATCTGCATGACGCCCTGGTCGAGCAGTTTCTGTACGCGCTGCCGCACCGCCGCCTCGGACAGGCCCACGGCCTTGCCGATCGTCGCGTACGGACGGCGTCCGTCCTGCTGGAGCTGTTCGATGATCGCGTTCGACACCGCGTCTATCGACGGCGCCCCGCCGTTCTTGTCCCGAGTGGCCACGCGCCCCACTGTGCAGGAGAGGTCGACGGTCGCGCAAGCCCTTCACGATGAAAATCGTCGCCGACGGCCCTCTGTGGTACCGAATCGGTTGTTGAGGGGGGATGGGTGTGTCGAATACGGCAGTCCTGCGGCTAAGCTGGGGAACGTCTCAGCCCGTGGACACCGGACTCGTACGACCAGGGAGCAAGCGCCGTGACCGAACTCCGTACTCTGCGCAATTACATCGACGGAGAGTTCCGCGACGCCGCGGACGGCCGCACCACCGAGGTGGTCAGCCCGGTGACCGGCGACGCGTACGCCACCGCGCCGCTGTCCGGCGCGGCCGACGTGGACGCGGCGATGGCCGCCGCGGCGGCGGCCTTCCCCGCGTGGCGCGACGCCACCCCGTCGGAGCGGCAGAAGGCGCTGCTGAAGGTCGCCGACGCGATCGAGGCGCGCGCCGAGGAGCTTATCGCGGTGGAGAGCGAGAACACCGGCAAGCCGATCGGACTGACCGCCAGCGAGGAGATCCCGCCGATGGTGGACCAGATCCGCTTCTTCGCGGGCGCCGCGCGCATGCTCGAAGGCCGCTCGGCCGGCGAGTACATGGAGGGCATGACGTCCATCGTGCGGCGCGAGCCGGTGGGCGTCTGCGCGCAGGTCGCGCCCTGGAACTACCCGATGATGATGGCCGTGTGGAAGTTCGCCCCGGCCATCGCGGCGGGCAACACCGTCGTCCTCAAGCCGTCCGACACCACGCCCGCCTCCACCGTGCTGCTCGCCGAGATCCTCGGCGGCATCCTCCCCAAGGGCGTCTTCAACGTCGTCTGCGGCGACCGCGACACCGGCCGGGCGATGGTCGAGCACCCGGTGCCCGCGATGGCCTCCATCACCGGTTCGGTACGCGCGGGCATGGAGGTCGCAGGATCGGCCGCCAAGGACGTCAAGCGGGTCCACCTGGAGCTGGGCGGCAAGGCGCCCGTCGTGGTCTTCGACGACCTGGACAGCGCGGCCATCGCCAAGGCCGTCGAGGACATCGCGGTCGCCGGATTCTTCAACGCCGGGCAGGACTGCACCGCCGCCACCCGCGTCCTGGTCCAGGAGTCGATCCACGCGGAGTTCACCGCGGCCCTCGCCAAGGCCGCCGCCGAGACCAGGACCGGCCTGCCGGACGACGAGGACGTGCTGTACGGGCCGCTCAACAACGCCAACCAGCTCGCCCAGGTCAGCGGCTTCATCGAGCGGCTGCCCGCGCACGCCAAGGTCGAGACCGGCGGCCACCGGGTCGGCGACCGCGGCTACTTCTACGCGCCGACCGTCGTGTCCGGGCTGCGGCAGGACGACGAGATCATCCAGCGCGAGGTCTTCGGCCCCGTCATCACCGTCCAGTCCTTCACCGACGAGGAGCAGGCCGTCGCCTGGGCCAACGGCGTGGACTACGCGCTGGCGTCCTCGGTGTGGACCAAGGACCACGGGCGCGCCATGCGGATGTCCAAGCGGCTGGACTTCGGCTGCGTGTGGATCAACACCCACATCCCGCTGGTCGCCGAGATGCCGCACGGCGGCTTCAAGCGGTCCGGCTACGGCAAGGACCTGTCGGGCTACGGCTTCGAGGACTACACGCGGATCAAGCACGTGATGACCTCGCTGGACGGCTGAGCCTGCCGTCCGGCCTCCCCCGCGGGCGGCCCCGCGGGGGAGGTGGCGGAGGTCCGGTCAGGCGCGCCGCCGCAGCAGCCGCTGCAAGGCGTCCAGCCGGTTCGTGGTGATCGCGTCCACGCCCAGGTCGAGCAGCCGGGTCATGTTGCGCTGCCAGTCCGCCGTCCACGCGCCGACCAGCAGCCCGTTGTCCGCGGCCCACCGCACGGTGGCCCTGTCGATCAGCCCGAAGCGCAGATTGATCCACCGCGGCCCCAGCTCGTCCAGGAGCGAGCGCGGCGGCGGGGCCACCGTCGTCCACGTCATGGCGATCTCCGCCGACGCGTCCAGGTCGCGCACCGTCAGCATCGCGCCGAGCCCGCCGCAGTAGTAGACGCGGTCGCCGACGCCCGCCTCCGCCACGGCGGCCACGGTCGCCTTCACCTGGCCGACCGAGGTCAGGTCCAGCATCATCCGGCCGCCGCCGGGGTGCCGCAGCAGCTCGGCGAAGGCGTCCGCCAGCGTGGGCACGCGGCCGTCGGTGAGGTCCACGACGTCGTTCAACGACAGGTCGCCGACCGCCTCCGGCACCTTCCACAGCCGGTCCAGCGTCTCGTCGTGCAGCAGCACCGGCACGCCGTCGGCGGTCAGCTTCACGTCGACCTCCACCGCGCCCGCGCCCTTGAGCAGCGCGGACCGTACGGAGGGCAGCGTGTTCTCGCGCTCGTGGTACGGGTCGCCGCGGTGGGAGACCGCGACGGTCACCGCCACGCCGCCGCGTACGCGTCGATCTCGGCGGCCAGCGCCCGTTTGCCCGCCGGATCGAGGAAGGAGACCTCGACGGCGTTCTTGGCGAGCGCCGCGACCCCGGCCCGGTCCAGGTCCAGCAGCCGGGCGGCGACCGCGTACTCGGTGTTGAGGTCGGTGCCGAACATCGGCGGGTCGTCGCTGTTGACCGTGACCAGCACGCCCGCGTCGATCATCTCCCTGATCGGGTGCTGGTCGATCTCGGCGACCGCGCGCGTGGCGATGTTGGAGGTCGGGCAGACCTCCAGCGGGATGCGCTGCTCCGCGAGGTGGTCGAGCAGCCGCCGGTCGCGTACCGCGCTGGTGCCGTGGCCGATGCGCTCCGCGCCCAGTTCGTTGATCGCGTCCCAGATCGTCTCGGGGCCCGTCGTCTCGCCCGCGTGCGGCACGCTGTGCAGACCGGCGGCGCGCGCCCGGTCGAAGTACGGCTTGAACTGCGGCCTCGGCACGCCCAGTTCCGGGCCGCCGAGACCGAAGGAGACCAGGCCCTCGGGGCGCAGGTCGAGCGCCAGGTGCGCGGTCTGCTCCGCGGAGGCGAGACCCGCCTCGCCGGGGATGTCGAAGCACCAGCGCAGGGTCACGCCCAGCTCGGACTCCGCGGCCTTGCGCGCGTCCTCGATGGCCTCCATGAACGCCTGCTCGTGGATGCCGCGCCGGGTCGAGCTGAACGGGGTGACGGTCAGCTCCGCGTACCGGATGTTCTGCCGCGCCATGTCCCTGGCCACCTCGAAGGTGAGCAGCCGTACGTCCTCGGCGTCCCTGATCAGGTCGACCACCGACAGGTAGACCTGGATGAAGTGCGCGAAGTCCTTGAAGGTGAAGAAGTCGGCGAGGGCGGCGGGATCGGCGGGGACCGCGGAGTCCGGGTGCCGGGCGGCCAGTTCCGCGACGATCCGCGGTGACGCGGAGCCGACGTGGTGGACATGCAACTCGGCTTTCGGAAGCCCGGCGATGAAGGTCTCGAGGCCGGAGCCGGAGCCGGGCGCGGTGTCGGGCATGCGGGGGTCCTCCCAGGGGTCCGATCGGTGCGGTTCATCGTAAACGGCACCGGGAGACGGCGCGGGGACGGCGGGCGGCGGCGCCGCGACGGCGGCCGGGGACGGCCGGGGACGGCCGTCGTCGCACCACGGCCCCCAGCCGTCACCCGGTCATGCCGCCGGGGATCGCCGCGACGGTCGGATTCACACAGAATTCGTCGCGTAACCAAAAGGCAACAACGGAATCACTTGTTGAAGGACGGTTCCTCTGCCAGGATCGGCGATCAATCCAGAGTTCGGCCACGCCGCCAGGAGTGGGCGCGGAGGCGAGGAGAACGTGATGGACCACGTGACGGACGTGGCGAAACGGTTCGCGGGCGGAGCCCAGTACATCGACGGCCGCCCGCGAACCGGCGGCAGCGGCGACACGCACTCCGTGGTGGACCCGGCGACGGGCCGCACGGTGTGGACGTACGCCACCGCGGGGCCCGCCGACGTGGACGCCGCCGTCGCCGCCGCGAAGGCCGCGCTGCCCGGCTGGGCGGCCACCGCGCCCGGCGAGCGCTCCGCCGCGCTGCACCGGCTGTCCGCCGCCCTCGACGCGCGCGCCGGTGAACTGGCCCGCGCCGAAACCCTCCAGTGCGGCAAGCCGATCAAGCTCAGCGGCGAATTCGACGTGCCGGGCACCGTGGACAACGCCGCGTTCTTCGCCGGGGCCGCCCGCCACCTGGAGGGCAAGGCGGCAGGCGAGTACAGCCCGGACCACACCTCGTACGTGCGGCGCGAGCCGGTCGGCGTCATCGGGTCCATCGCCCCCTGGAACTACCCGCTCCAGATGGCCGGGTGGAAGATCCTCCCGGCGGTCGCGGCGGGCAACACCATCGTGCTCAAGCCGTCGGAGCTGACCCCGCTGACCGCCCTGATGTTCGCCGAGGCCGCCACCGAGGCCGGAATCCCGGACGGCGTGATCAACATCGTCACCGGTACGGGGCAGGGCGCGGGCGAGCACCTGGTCACCCACCCCGACGTCGCCATGACGTCCTTCACCGGCTCCACCGCCGTCGGCACCCGGATCGCCCGGCTCACCGCGGGCACCGTCAAGCGCCTGCACCTCGAACTCGGCGGCAAGGCCCCCTTCGTGGTCTTCGACGACGCCGACCTCGACGCGGCCGTGCACGGCGCGGTCGCCGCCGCCCTGATCAACAGCGGCCAGGACTGCACCGCCGCCACCCGCGCCTACGTCCAGCGCCCGCTGTACGACGCCTTCGTGACCGCCGTCGCCGACCTGATGGCGACGGTACGGCTCGGCGACCCCGCCGACCCGGCCACCGACCTCGGCCCGCTCATCTCCTTCGCGCACCGCGACCGCGTCGCGGCCGTCGTCGAGCGGGCCCGTACGTACGCCACCGTCGTCACCGGCGGCGCGGCGCCCGGCGACAAGCTCGCGGCGGGCGCGTACTACCGGCCCACGCTGCTCACCGGCGCGCCGCAGCACAGCGAGGCCGTACAGCAGGAGATCTTCGGCCCGGTACTGGCGGTGCTGCCGTTCGACAGCGACGATCAGGGCCTGGCGTACGCCAACGACACCCCGTACGGCCTGGCCGCCTCCGCCTGGACCCGCGATGTCTACCGGGCCGGGCGGGCCGCGCGGGAGATCACCGCGGGCTGCGTCTGGATCAACGACCACATCCCGATCGTCAGCGAGATGCCGCACGGCGGAGCGAAGTCCTCGGGTTTCGGCAAGGACATGTCCACGTACTCCTTCGAGGAGTACACGCAGGTCAAGCACGTGATGTTCGACAACACCGCGGTGGCGCGCAAGGACTGGCACCGCACCGTCTTCGGAGACCGATAGCGGAAGGGCACCACCCATGGAGCAGTACGAGACCCTGTCCCCGCCGGTGCGCGCGGCGATACTCCGCAGCATGACCGGCGGGCGCGGCGCCCTCGGCCGCCGGACGCTGCTGCGCGCCGCGGGGCTGGGCACCGTCGCCACGGCGGGACTGACGGCGTGCGGCATCCCGGCCGCGGGCCGCAAGGGCGACACCACGGCGTCGACCGACCACTCGGCGCAGGAGAAGGTCGTGAACTTCTCCAACTGGGACCAGTACATCGACGTCACCGACGACGGCAAGCACCGCCCGAGCCTCGACCAGTTCACCAAGGCCACCGGCATCAAGGTCGCCTACACCGAGGACATCAACGACAACGTCGAGTTCTTCGGCAAGATCAAGCCGCAACTGTCCGCGGGCCAGGACACCGGCCGCGACCTGATGGTGCTCACCGACTGGCTCGCGGGCCGGATGATCCGGCTCGGCTGGGTGCAGAAGCTCGACCCCTCGAACCTGCCGCACGCCTTCGCCAACCTGGAACAGCGCTTCCGCAGCCCCGACTGGGACCCCGGCCGCGCCTACTCCTACCCCTGGGCCGGCATCCCCACCTGCATCGCCTACAACAAGAAGGTCACCAAGGGCCGCAAGGTCACCTCGGTGTCGCAACTGCTGGACGACCCGGCGCTCAAGGGCAAGGCCGCCATGCTCTCCGAGATGCGCGACACCGTCGGGATGACGCTGCTCGACATGGGCAAGAAGCCGGAGACCGTCACCGACGACGAGTACGACGCCGCGCTCAACCGCATCCAGGGCGCGGTGGACAAGGGGCAGATCCGCAAGTTCACCGGCGGCGAGTACACCGACGGCCTGAGCAAGGGCGACATCGCCGCCTGTGTCGCCTGGGCCGGTGACCTGGTGCAGCTCAGGCTCGACGACCCGAACATCGAGTACGCCTTCCCGGCCGCCGGTTACATGACCTCCACGGACAATCTGCTGATCCCCGCCAAGGCGCGGCACAAGACCAACGCCGAGCGGCTGATCGACTGGTACTACCAGCCGCGGATCGCGGCCGAACTGGCCGCCTACACCACCTATGTGTCACCGGTGATGGGCGTCCGCGAGGAACTGGCCAAGATCGACCCGTCGCTCGCCACCAACCCGCTGATCATCCCGAACGCCCAGATGAACGCCACGTCGCACGCCTTCCGCTCGCTCAGCGAGGACGAGGACACCCGGTACGAGGCGAAGTTCTCCAAGCTCACCGGCGCCTGACCGGCGCTCCAGCAGCCCGCACTCCCCGACGACTTCCGGGACACCTCATGACGACCCCCAAGACCCCGGCCGACGACGCCGTCAGCCTCACCGGGATCAGCAAGACCTACGGCTCCTTCACCGCCGTCCACCCGCTGGACCTCGCCGTGCCCGCCGGTTCCTTCTTCGCGCTGCTCGGCGCCTCCGGTTGCGGCAAGACCACCACCTTGCGCATGATCGCGGGCCTGGAGGACCCCTCCTCCGGCTCCGTACGCCTCGGCGGCCAGGACGTCACCGCCCTGCCGCCGTACAAGCGCCCGGTCAACACCGTCTTCCAGAACTACGCGCTCTTCCCGCACCTCGACGTCTACGAGAACGTCGCCTTCGGACTGCGCCGCCGCGGCATCAAATCCGTCAAGAAGCAGGTCGGCGACATGCTGGACCTCGTCCAGCTCGGCGCGCTCGCCCGCCGAAAGCCGCACCAGCTCTCCGGCGGCCAGCAGCAGCGCGTCGCCGTGGCCCGCGCGCTGATCAACCAGCCCCAGGTGCTGCTGCTCGACGAACCGCTCGGCGCGCTCGACCTCAAGCTGCGCCGCCAGATGCAGCTCGAACTCAAGCGCATCCAGACCGAGGTGGGCATCACCTTCATCCACGTCACCCACGACCAGGAGGAGGCCATGACGATGGCCGACACCGTCGCGGTGATGAACGCCGGACGCGTCGAGCAGATGGGCGCGCCCGCCGACCTCTACGAGAACCCCGCCTCCACCTTCGTCGCCAACTTCCTCGGCACCTCCAACCTGATCGAGACCGAGGTGACCGGCGTCAGCGGCGGCGAACTCCAGCTCACCGCCGCCGGCCAGAAACTGACCCTGCCCGCCGCCCGATGTCGCGTCGACGTGACGACCGGCGGCCGGGTGCTGGCCGGGGTCCGCCCCGAGAAGATCACCCTGGCGCACAGCGACGACGAGCACGAGATAGCCGAGAGCCGCAACCGGGTGCGCGGCCGGATCGTCGACTCCAGCTTCATCGGCGTCTCCACGCAGTACGTCATCGACAGCCCGGTCTGCCCGGAGCTGGAGGTCTTCGTGCCCAACGTGGAACGCGACGGCCGCCTGGTGCCCGGCGCGCCCGTCGTCCTGCACTGGAACCCCGAGCACACCTTCGGCCTCGACGCCGACCAGGACATCGACGCCGGCACCGACACCGACGAGGGAGAGGCCGCCGCATGAGCGCAGCGACCGCGCCCGTCACCGGGCCGCCGGCGCCGGCCGAGGCGGCCCCGCTGCCCGCCGCCCTGAAGAAGGCCGCCCGCAGACGGCGGCGCATCCCGTATCTGCTGCTGCTCGCGGGCGTCGCCTGGCTGCTGGTCTTCTTCGTCGCCCCGATGGTCTACCAGGCGTCGACCTCGGTGCAGACCGGCTCGCTCGACGCCGGCTTCAAGGTGACCTGGCACTTCGCCACGTACTGGGACGCCTTCCGCGAGTACTGGCCGCAGTTCGTGAAATCGCTGGTCTACTCCGGCATCGCCACCGTGCTGTGCCTGGGCATCGGCTACCCACTGGCGTACACCATCGCCTTCCGGGCCGGACGCTGGCGCAATCTGGTGCTGATCCTGGTGATCGCGCCCTTCTTCACCAGCTTCCTGATCCGCACCCTGGCCTGGGAGACGATCCTGGCCGACCAGAGCCCGCTGGTGTCGTTCCTGAACAACATCCACCTGCTGGACGTCACGTCCGCGCTGGGCATCACCGAGGGCAACCGGGTGATGGCCACCCCGCTGGCGGTGGTCTGCGGCCTCACGTACAACTTCCTGCCGTTCATGATCCTGCCGCTCTACACGTCCCTCGAGCGGGTCGACGGCAAGCTGCACGAGGCGGCGGGCGACCTGTACGCGACCCCGTTCACCACCTTCCGCAAGGTGACCTTCCCGCTGTCCATGCCGGGCGTGGTGGCCGGCACCCTGCTCACCTTCATCCCGGCCTCCGGCGACTACATCAACGCCGAGTTGCTGGGCTCCACCAACCAGAAGATGATCGGCAGCGTCATCCAGTCGCAGTTCCTGCGGGTGCTGGACTACCCGACGGCCGCCGCCCTGTCGTTCATCCTCATGGCGGTCATCCTGGCGATCGTCATGGTCTACGTCCGCCGCGCGGGAACGGAGGAACTGGTCTGATGCGTCCGATCCGCTGGCTGCGCAAGAACCTCGTGGTGATCGCCGGGGTGCTCACCCTGACGTACCTGATCGTGCCCAACCTCGTGGTGCTGCTCTTCTCCTTCAACAAGCCCAACGGGCGTTACAACTACACCTGGACGCGGTTCTCCACCGACGCCTGGCAGCACCCCTGCGACGTCGCGGGCATGTGCGACTCCCTCACGCTCAGCCTGAAGCTGGCCGTCTACTCGACGATCGGCGCCACCGTGCTCGGCACGATGACCGCCTTCGCGCTGGCCCGCTACCGCTTCAGGGGCCGCGCCACCACCAACATGCTGATCTTCCTGCCGATGGCGATGCCCGAGGTGGTGATGGGCGCCTCGCTGGGCACCCTCTTCCTCAACATGCGCATCCAGTTCGGCTTCTGGACCATCCTCATCGCGCACATCATGTTCTGCCTGAGCTTCGTCGTCGTCGCCGTCAAGGCCCGCGTGATGAGCATGGACCCCCGTCTGGAGCAGGCCGCGCAGGATCTCTACGCCACCCCGACGCAGACGTTCCTGCGGATCACCCTGCCGCTGGCCGCGCCCGGCATCGCGGCGGGCGCCCTGCTGTCCTTCGCGCTCTCCTTCGACGACTACATCATCACCAGTTTCAACGCGGGCAACACCGTCACCTTCCCGATGTTCGTGTGGGGCTCCGCGCAGCGCGGCACGCCGGTCCAGGTCAATGTGATCGGTACGGCGATGTTCGTCATCGCGGTGCTGCTCGTACTGGCCGGGCAGCTTCTCGGCAGCAGCCGCAGGAGGGCGCGCACCTGACCCGTACCGCCCCGGCATTCCCGACGCAGACCCGCGCATCACGAAGGTGTGAGAACCATGGACGCAGCCCGCTCGCTCGCCGAGGCCGAGCCCCGACCGTACTGGCTGGACGACCCCGGCAGGCCGCAGGCGCACCCCGCGCTCACCGGCCACGAGAGCTGTGACCTGCTGGTGGTCGGGGGCGGTTACAGCGGGCTGTGGACCGCGCTGCTGGCCAAGGAGCGCGATCCGCTGCGGGACGTGGTGCTGGTCGAGGGGGACAGGATCGGGTGGGCCGCCTCCGGGCGCAACGGCGGCTTCTGCGCCGCGAGCCTCACCCACGGCGCCGCCAACGGACTCGCCCGCTGGCCCGACGAGTTCGACCTGCTCCAGCGCCTGGGCGACCGCAATCTCGACGCGATCGAGGAGGCCGTCGCCCGCTACGGCCTGGACTGCGACTTCGAGCGGACCGGCGAGATCGACGTGGCCACCGAGCCGCACCAGTACGACGAACTGCGCGAGGCCGCCGGGGAAGCCGCCGAGCACGGCCTGGACGCGGAACTGCTGGACCGCGACCAGGTCCGGGCCGAAGTCGACTCGCCCACCTTCCTCGGCGGCCTGTACAACCGGCGCGGCGTCGCCATGCTGCACCCCGCCAAGCTCGCCTGGGGCCTGGCCCGCGCGGCCGCCGACGCGGGCGTACGGATCTACGAGCGCACCCCGGCCCGCGACCTGGCCGCCTACGGCACGGCGCTGGGGGTCCGCACCCCGTACGGCAGGGTGACCGCCCGCCAGGTGGCGCTCGGCACCAACGTCTTCCCGTCACTGGTCCGCCGGGCCCGCCCGTACACCGTGCCGGTCTACGACTACGCGCTGATGACGGAACCGCTGACCGAACAGCAGCTCGCGGCGATCGGCTGGCAGGGCCGCCAGGGCCTGAGCGACAGCGCCAACCACTTCCACTACTTCCGGCTCAGCGCGGACAACCGGATCCTGTGGGGCGGCTACGACGCGGTCTATCCGCGCGGCGGCCGGATGCGCGCGGAGTACGACCAGCGGCCCGGGACCTTCCTGAAGCTGGCGGAGCACTTCCGCACCTGCTTCCCGCAGTTGGAGGACGTCCGCTTCACCCACACCTGGGGCGGCGCGATCGACACCTGCTCGCGCTTCTCCGCCTTCTTCGGCACCGCGTACGGCGGCCGGGTCGCCTACGCGGCCGGGTACACCGGGCTGGGCGTGGGCGCCACCCGCTTCGGCGCCGACGTGATGCTGGACCTGCTGGCGGGGGAGGAGACCGAGCGGACCCGCCTGGAGATGGTCCGCAGGAAGCCGCTGCCGTTCCCGCCGGAGCCGCTGGCCACCGTCGGGATCGGCATCACCCAGTGGTCGCTGGCCCGCGCCGACCGGTCGGGAGGGCGGCGCAATCTGTGGCTGAAGGCGATGGACCGCGCCGGGCTCGGCTTCGACAGCTAGGGCCGGGAGGGGCACGAGGGCCGCTCGGCGCGGACCCGCGGTGACGCCCCGGCGCACAACCGGCATGCGGCGTGAGCCACTTCACTACCAATGAGTAGCGAAACCCGCGTAATGATCGGCCCCCAACCCGCTCTCTTCCATGACAGCGACCGTCCACGGCGGTCGTCGGGCGGAAGAGACGGAGGAGCCGGTCATGGTCAGCACCGGTGCGAAGAGCGCGGTCGAGTGGCTGGTGTCGGTGGCGGTGGACCCGGTGAGCTGCCGGTGGGAGTGGGAGCGCAACCCCCTCGGGGTCACGCTGCTGCCCGCCGGGAAGCTGTGGGACGTCCTGATCCTCACCGGGGATCTCGGCTACCCCACCCTGGACGTCCTGACCCGGCTCGTGGAGCGGCCGGGCCCGGTGCTCGCCGACTTCGGCGACTCCCGGATGGGGTTCTTCGTACCGCCGGGCACGGCGGCGCGCTGGCTGGCCACCGGCGTACGGACGGCGGGCCGCGGTACCTGGATCGTCGTCCCGTACCCGGGCCGGGCCACCGGCGGGGTGCGGTGGCTGGTGCCGCCGGACGGCAGCGGGCACCTCACCGACCCGGTGCTGCTCGAACTGGCCATGCACGAGGCCGCCGCCCAGATCGCGGGCGGCGACTGAAGGAACGCACCGCGGAGCGCGCCCACCGCGCGGTGCTTGTGACCACCTCCCCGGCCTGGGGAGACTGACATGAGACAACGACGGAAGGGTCAGCCCGTGACGACCAAGCACATCACCCACTGGATCGCAGGCAAGGGCTGGACCGGCGGCGCGGAACGGCACGGCGACGTGTACGACCCGGCGACCGGCGCGATCACCGGGCAGGTGGACCTCGCGTCCGCCGACGTCGTGGACGCGGCGGTCGGCGCCGCCCTCGACGCGTTCCAGCAGTGGCGGCACACCTCGGTCGCCAAGCGCGCCGGCGTCCTCTTCGCCTTCCGCGAACTGCTCAACGCCCGCCGCGACGAACTCGCCTCGGTCATCGTCGCCGAGCACGGCAAGGTGCACTCCGACGCCCTCGGCGAGGTCGCCCGCGGCATCGAGGTCGTCGAGTACGCGTGCGGCATCCCGCAACTGATCAAGGGCGGTTTCACCGAGCAGGCGTCCACCGGCATCGACGTCTACTCGATCCGCCAGCCGCTCGGCCCGGTCGCGATCATCTCGCCGTTCAACTTCCCCGCCATGGTGCCGATGTGGTTCTTCCCGCTGGCCATCGCCGCGGGCAACACCGTCGTCGTCAAGCCGTCAGAGAAGGACCCCTCCGCCGCCAACTTCATGGCCGGGCTCTGGCAGGAGGCGGGCTTGCCCGACGGCGTCTTCAACGTCGTGCACGGCGACAAGCCCGCCGTCGACCGCCTGCTGGAACACCCCGGCATCAAGGCCGTCTCCTTCGTCGGCTCCACCCCGATCGCCCGCTACGTGTACGAGACCGGCACCCGGTACGGCAAGCGCGTCCAGGCCCTCGGCGGCGCCAAGAACCACATGCTGGTGCTGCCCGACGCCGACCTGGACCTGGCCGCCGACGCCGCCGTGAACGCGGGCTTCGGCGCCGCGGGCGAGCGCTGCATGGCGGTCTCCGTGCTGGTCGCCGTCGACCCGGTCGGCGACGGCCTGGTCGAGCGGATCAAGCAGCGCGTCGCGGGCCTGACCGTGGGACCCGGCTGCGCCGCGAGCTCCGAGATGGGCCCGCTGGTCACCGGCGTGCACCGCGACAAGGTCACCGCGTATCTGGACTCCGGCGTCGCGGACGGCGCGGAACTGGCCGTGGACGGCCGCAAGCACCCGATCTCGGGCGCGGAGACCGCCGACGGCTTCTGGCTCGGCCCCACCCTCTTCGACCGCGTCACGCCCGGCATGTCCGTCTACGACGACGAGATCTTCGGCCCGGTGCTCTCCGTCGTCCGCGTCGCCTCGTACGAGGAGGGCCTGGCGCTGATCAACGCCAACCCGTACGGCAACGGGACCGCGCTGTTCACGAACGACGGCGGCGCCGCGCGGCGCTTCCAGCACGAGGTCGAGGTCGGCATGGTCGGCATCAACGTGCCGATTCCGGTACCGGTCGCCTACTACTCCTTCGGCGGCTGGAAGTCCTCGCTCTTCGGCGACACGCACGCCTACGGCGAGGACGGGGTCCGCTTCTTCACCCGCGGCAAGGCCGTCACGCAGCGGTGGCTCGATCCCTCGCACGGCGGTATCAATCTGGGCTTCCCGACGAACAGTTGAGATCTGCGGCGGCGTCGCCCGGCGCGTGGCTGAACAGTCCGGCCGCCGCCGCCCACGCCACCAGCGTGACCGTCAGGAACCAGCTCGCCAGCACGTCCAGCGGCCAGTGGAAGTCGCACCACACCAGTGCGACGCCCACGGCCGCCTGGAGGGCGAGGGTGAGAACGGTCAAGGCGGTCCGGGCCGCGGGGCGGCGCACGTACGGCAGCAGGAGCAGCAGGGCCAGGCCGTACGCGACGGCGGAGGTCGCGGCGTGACCGGAGGGGAAGTAGCCGTAGCCGTCGAGCCGGGGCACGAGGCGGCCGGGCGCGGGCCGGTGCACCGCGGACTTGACCGTGTCGACGACGACCGGCAGCAGCGCCATGGCCACACAGGCGGCCAGCGGCGGCAGCCACCACCGGACAACGGCCGCCCGCCGCCCGAGCACCGCGGCGGCGACGACCGCGACGAGCAGGACCGGCACGGCCACCTCGATATTGCCGAAGTCGCTCACGACCTGCGCGGTGCCGTGCGCGCCCGGATGCGCGGCGGACGCCCGGCGGAACCAGCCGAGTACGGTCCAGTCGCGGCCGACCAGCCGCCCGCCGGTCTCGACCTGCCAGGTGAGCAGGGAGAACAGGGCGGCGCCGACGGCGCTCAGCAGCAGGAGAAAAGTCAGCCGCCCCGGAACAGGGGGGAGAGTTCCGGGGCGGCCAAGGCGACCGCCGTGCCGCCCGTCCCGGGGGGTGTGGGACGAACGGCCGACCGATCGGCGAGGAGTGCCGGGGCCTACGGTCCCGGCGGTGTCGTGCGCGAGGGCACTGCTGAGCCGGTGTTGGGGATACACCGGCGCGGTGTCGCCCGTGATGATCTCCTTCGGAGACCGCCCCGAGCGGGGTGTTCTGCTGAAACCGTACGTCACCCGAAGGGCCACAAGGCCAGGGATCACCCCTCCGCCATCAGGCCCGCACACGTTCTTCACGTCCCCCCGTTCCTTACCGCCGGTCACACCCCGGCGAGGGCCTCCTCGATGATGTCGAGGCCCTCGTTGAGCAGATCCTCCCCGATGACCAGCGGCGGGAGGAAACGCAACACGTTGCCGTAGGTGCCACAAGTGAGGACAACCAGGCCCGCACTGTGACACGCGCGGGCGATCGCGCCGGTCAGCGCCGCGTCCGGGGTGGTCGTGCCCGGCTCGACCAGTTCCACCGCGATCATCGCGCCGCGCCCGCGGACCTCGCCGATCGCCGGGAACTTCTCCTGGAGCGCGGTCAGCCGCGCCTTCATCACCTCGCCGATCCGCCGCGCCTTCGCCGCGAGATCCAGCTCCTTCATCGTCTCGATCGCGCCCAGGGCCGCCGCGCAGGCCACCGGGTTGCCGCCGTAGGTGCCGCCGAGGCCGCCCGCGTGCGCCGCGTCCATGATCTCCGCGCGGCCGGTCACCGCCGCCAGCGGCAGACCGCCCGCGATGCCCTTCGCCGTCGTGATCAGATCCGGCACCACGCCCTCGTCCTCGCACGCGAACCACTGACCGGTCCGGCAGAAGCCGGTCTGGATCTCGTCCGCGACGAAGACGATCCCGTTGTCCTTCGCGAACTGCGCGATCCGCGGCAGGAAGCCCTTGGCGGGCTCGATGAAGCCGCCCTCGCCCGCGATCGGCTCGATCACGATCGCCGCCACGTGCTCCGCGCCGATCTGCTTGGTGATCATGTCGATCGCCTGCGCCGCCGCCTCCCGCGCCGCGTGCTCGGGCCCGGTCAGCCAGCGGAAGCCGTACGCCAGCGGCACCCGGTACACCTCGGGCGCGAACGGCCCGAAGCCCTCCTTGTACGGCATGTTCTTCGCGGTCAGCGCCATCGTCAGATTCGTCCGGCCGTGGTAGCCGTGGTCGAACACCACGACCGCCGGGCGCTTGGTGTACGAACGCGCGATCTTCACCGCGTTCTCCACCGCCTCCGCGCCCGAGTTGAACAGCGCCGTCTTCTTCGCGTGGCTGCCGGGCGTCAGCTCGTTCAGCGCTTCGGCGACCTCCACGTACCCCTCGTACGGCGTCACCATGAAACAGGTGTGCGTGAAGTCGGCGAGCTGCGCGGTCGCCCGCCGCACCACGGCCTCCGCGCTGTTGCCCACCGACGTGACCGCGATCCCGGAGCCGAAGTCGATCAGCCGGTTCCCGTCCACGTCCTCCACCACGCCGCCCCCGGCGCGCGTCACGTACACCGGCAGCGTCACCCCCACCCCGTTCGCGACCGCGGCGCTCTTGCGCGCCGACAGCTCCTGCGACTTCGGGCCGGGAATGCTGGTGACCAGCTTGCGTTCCTGCGGAAGTGCGGTCATGGCGGGTGCTCTCCTCACGCCGGGCGGCGGTGTCTGTGCGGTGTCTCCGCGGAATCTCTTCGGAACGTGTGCGGTACCTCTGCGGTACCTCTGCGGACTTTTCAGCTCTTCCCGCAGGCTAGGCCGCGTCCCGGCCCGCCCGCATACGCCGATAGGTAACACTGCCCACCGACGATTCGCCGTAACGGCCAGTGCGCGCGCCGCGGCGTGCCACCGCCCGCCACCGGCAAGATCCTTTTACGGCGGTAGCCGCTCGACTACATTGAGCGCATCGTCGGCGACGAGGGGCGAGGGGCACGCACCATGGATGCCATGGATCACGAGGGCGCGCACGGGTACGGCCACCGGCCCGGGGTGCCGCCCCGGCCCGCCGGGACACCGGCGCCGAGCCCGGCCGCCGCGCCCCCCGTGCCCAAACAGGCACCGCCGATGTCCGAGACCGAGCGCTGGCTGCGCACCCCGCGGATCTCCGACGCGCCCGGTGTGTACGCCTACGGGCACGTGCCCAACGAAGCCGACCGGGTCCCCGACGGCCGCGTCATCGGCCGCGCCGCGCTCGCCCTCCTCGCCGGAATCCTCATCTGGTCCCTGCGCAACAACGGCTTCCTGCCCTGGTGGCAGTTCCCGCTCAAGATCCTGACCCCGCACAGCTGGTCGTTCAGCGGCCACCAGTCCCGCCCCGAGGTCTTCACCCAGAACCTCTACAGCGTGCTGTCGGCCGCCGTGATCGTCTGGATCACCGGCAGGCTCGGCAACTGGGGCGAGGCGGCCCGCCGCTTCCTCGACACCCCCGCGCGCCGCGGCTGGTTCGCGCTCGCCGCGGGCGCCCTGGTGTGGCAACTGAGCTGGACGGGCTACGTGCCCGTCCTCGACACGGTGCTCGACCTCTTCCCGTACTCGTGGATAAGCGGTGGCGGCAACCCCAACCGGGCCGCCGCGGTCACCTACGCCATCTACGCCCTCGTCGCCGCGCTGATCGCCTGGCCCTGCGCCAAGTTCGGCGGCTGGTTCGGCATCCCCGGCTGGCAGCCCGAGGACACCGCGGGAGCGCGCCCCGCCGCCCCCTCGTACACCCGCACCGGCGCCGACCCCTTCGGGGCGACCCCCGCGGACTGGCCGGAACTGCGCGCGGCCGGGCGCTCCGACGCGGCCGACCGGCTGGCGCGGGACGTGGGCCTGGGCCGGATGAACGACGTGGACTGCGTCCGCGTCCGGCACTCGTGGGACGAGACCCGGCAGCGCCCCCGCGAGGTTCTGGCGTTCACCGACGAGGTCCGGCGCCTCGGCGGCGGCGCCTGCCTCCACCCGTCGGGCGAGCGCGACCTGCCCGCCCGCACCGCCCCGCACGACCTGCTCGGCGGCCAGGTCAGGATCGGCCGCGGCGTCGAGGACGACCGCAACGGCTTCCAGTACCGCGGCTCCGGCATGGCCCTGGACCCCGCACTGCTCGGTACGGGACTGCTCGTCGTCGGCCCGCCCGGCGCCGACAGGACCCGCCGCGTCATGCGCCCGGCCGCCGAGTCGCTCTGCCTCCAGGCGCTCACCGGCGCCGCCGCCGTCGTCGTCGTGGCCGGCGCGGACACCGACCTCGGACCGCACGAGGCGTACGACGTCATCATCGCGCCCGGCGACCCGGCCTCCCGCTACAGCCTCGACCTGTACGGCGGTACCACCGACCCCGACATGGCCGCCTGGCTGCTCGCCGAAGCCCTCGTCGACGGCCCCGAGGCCGAACAGCGGCGCGCCGTCGCCGCCCTCGCCCAGCTCCTCGGCCCCTACGCCGCCGCGCACGGCCGCTTCCCCCCGGTGCCGGTGCTCCGCGAGCTGCTGGACGGCGCCCCCGAGGCGTACGAGGACCTGCGCCGCGCCGTCGCCGCGGCGGGCGCGCCCGCGCTGCTGCGCGAACTCGACGCCAGGCAGCGGCAGTCCGCCCGTACCGGGGACATCGGCGGCGACCTCGCCAACCGGATCGCGCTGCTCGACCGGCCCGCCTTCGCCGGATCCTTCGGCGCCCCCGACCGGGCCCGGCCGTTCTCGATGGAAGCGCTCGTCCACCCCATCCGGGTGCGGATCGAACTGCCCGAACGCGGCCACGCCGAAGCCTCCCGGATCCTCGTCCGGCTGCTGCTCGCCCAGTTCACCGCCGCCGTCCGCGCCCAGCGCACCTTGACCCGGTTCGTCTGCCTGATCGTCGACGACATCGGCCAGGCCGTCACCGCGGAGACCGTCCGCGCGCTGGCGGCCCTGCCGTCCACCACGGCGGGCATGGTCCTCGGCCTGCGGACCCTGGCCGACGTGCCCGAGCACCTGCGCGGCCCGCTCGTCGCCGCCGCGGGCTGCCGGATGTCCCTGGCCGGGGTCACGCCCTGGGACGGCAAGTTTTTCGCCGAGTCCTGGGGCACCACGCGGGTGGAGACCCGCGAGGTCACCCGCGCCGACCAGTCGGGCGGCATGGCGCAGCGCGTCAACCGCGTGGCACGCCGGATGATCACCGGCCGGGTCGTCACCGCCGACGCCGTCACCGTCCGCGAGGTCGAGCGCGAACGCTGGTCGGCCTCCGACCTCGCCCACACCGTCCCCGCCGGACAGGCCGTGGTCTCGCTCACGACCACCGCGGGGGAGAGCGCCCCGCCGATCCTGGTGGACCTGCGGGGGTAGCGCCGGGGCAGCGACCGGGCGCGCGGGCCCGGCCTTGTGGGGCGGCGGCGGGGCAGTGCGGGCCGGCCGCTGGACGGTGCGGCACAATTGGGGGTGGCGACCGCTCCCGGTCGGCCAAAAATCGGCCTCCTCACGTACCAGGTACGTATGCCCCTCACGCTCGCGTCCCTCGCCCACCACTCGGTCCTCAAGCTCACCGTCCTCGCCGGAGGCGACCGGCTGGGGGAGACCGAAGTGCGCTGGGTCCACACCAGCGAGCTGGACGACCCGGGACCGTACCTGGAAGGCGGCGAACTGCTGCTCACCACCGGCCTGAAACTGCCCGTGGACGACGCGGAGCACATACGCGCGTACGTCACGCGGCTGGCGGCGGCCGGAGTCGTCGGCCTCGGCTTCGGCGTCGGGGTCGGCCACGACGCCGTGCCCCCCGCCCTGGTGGCCGCGGCGGAGACCGCCCGGCTGCCGCTGTTCGAGGTGCCGCGCAAGACCCCGTTCATCGCCATCAGCAAAGCCGTCTCCGCGGCCGTCGCGGCCGACCAGTACAAGGCCGTCACGGCGGGCTTCGAGGCCCAGCGCGAACTGACCCGCGCCGCCCTCGCCCCCGACGGCACCGCCGCGCTGCTCGGCCGCCTCGCCCAGCACCTCGACGGCTGGGCCGCGCTCTACGACGCCTCGGGCGCCGTCCTGGCCGCGGCCCCCGACTGGGCGGGCCGCAGGGCCGCCCGGCTCGCGGGCGAGATCGACCGGCTGCGCGACACGCCCGCCCCGGCCAGCGCCGCCGTCGCGGGACCCGCGGGCAGCGAGGACCGCGTCGAACTCCAGTCGCTGGGCACCGGCCGCCGCCCCCGCGGCTTCCTCGCCGTCGGCACCGAGGAACGCCTCGACACCGCCGCGCGCTACGTCGTCCACGCCGCCGTCGCCCTGCTCACCCTCTCCCTCGAACAGTCCCGCACCCTCCAGGACGCCGAACAGCGCCTGGCCGCCGCCCTGTTGCGGATGCTGCTCGCCGGGGAGCCCGGCCACGCCCGGAGCGTCGCGGGCACGCTCTACGGCAGCCTCCTCGACCACCCGGTACGCGTGCTCATCGCCGAACCGGCCGAGGCCCACGCCACCGCGGGCGCCGACGCCGTCACCCTCCTCGGCGAACGCGCCGAGGCCGTCGCCTCCCGCTCCGGCGACGCCCTCCTCGCCGTCCGCGAAGGCCCCCGGCTGATCGTGCTGGCCGCCGAGGAGTCCATGGCGCTGTCCACCGCCGCCGACCTCGCCGAGGCCGAGGACGCGCTGGCCGCGGGACTGTCCGCGCCCGTACTCCCCGCCGAGGTCCCCGAGGCCCACCGCCAGGCCGAACGCGCCCTCGCCGTCGCCCTGCGCCGGGGCCGCAACCTCGTCGAACACGGCGAGGTCGGCGCGGGCTCCGTCCTGCCCCTCCTCGCCGACGACGCCGTCCGCGCCTTCTCCGAAGGTCTGCTGCGCCCGCTGCGCGACCACGACGCCACTTCCCGCGGCGACCTCGTCGCCTCCCTGCACGCCTGGCTCTCCCACCACGGCCAATGGGACGCCGCCGCCGCCGACCTGGGCGTCCACCGCCACACGCTGCGCTACCGCATGCGCCGGGTCGAGGAGATCCTGGGCCGCTCGCTGGACGACCCGGACGTGCGGATGGAGCTGTGGCTGGCGCTGAAGGCCGGGCCGTGACGGCCTGCCCCGCGGTCAGCCCTGCTGGTCGTCTGCCAGCAGCCGCGCCGCCATCCGCTGGGCCTGCCCGGCGGCGGCCCGCGCGTCCGATCGCCTCGGTGTCAGAACGGACCTGGCCCGCAGCGCGGTCACCCGGTCCTGGTGCGGACTGTCGCCGTAGAGGCTGTCGAGCAGCGACTCGGCGGCGGACAGGTGCTCTTGCGCGCTCCGCCGGTCGCCGGCCATTTCGCGGGCGCGGGTCAGCAGCAGTTCCAGGCCCGGCAGCAGCGGTGACCCGGGGCCGTAGACGTCCAAGGTGGCGACCCGCGCGAGCTCCAGTGTGGCCGCCGCCTCAGGAGATCCCGATGCCAGCAGCACACGGCCCTCCGCCGTCTTGAACCGCGCGTAGAGATGCGGCCGTTCGGCGTTCGTGCGCTCCAGGAAGGGCCGCATCGCATCGATGTGCCGTTGGGCCCGGGTGATGGACGGATACCACCGGTCGTCGCTGTACGGTTCCCGCTCGGACCACTGGGGGCCGGACGCGTACTGCGCGAGGTTTGTCGCGAGCAATTCGGTGAGGTCCACGTACAGATCGAAGTGCTCGCGGGTCGCAGACGTGGCCAAAGACGCGATGTCGGCCTCGGTACCGCTGTCGGCGACGCCGAGGCGCAACCGCAGTCGGGCCTCCTCGGCCAGTGGCACGGCGGCGCCGATGGCGGACGATGACACCTCGTCCCTGGCGGCAGCGATCGAGGCGTCGAGGAACGAGTCCCGGCAGCCGTCGAGGAGTTCCGCCGTCATGTCGTCCCTGCGACTGCCCCAGGACGACGACGGCTCCGCCGACCGGCCGTACGACCGGGACGTCCGGCTGAGATCGCCGGTCACGAGCGCGTGCCTCAGCAGACCCTGACGGACGAGGCGGCGAGCGCGCCGGTTCGCCGTCGGCTCCAGCCTCAGGTATTCCTCCTTCGCCGAACCCAACGAGCCGCACCACAGCGCGAGTTCGGCTCGGGCCAGCGCGGCCTCCTCCTTCGCGGAAGGCGAACCGCGCCCGGCGCCGGGCGCCGCCTCGATCTCGGTGCAGCGCTCCAGCGACCGCCGCACCAGGCCGCGCGCCATCCGCGCCCGCAGGGAGACGATCCGCCAGCTCTGGCGCTCGTTGGGGGTGAACAGCGACCTCGACAGGGGCCTGTCGTCGCCCAGCGCGATCAGGGCCAGCCGTTCGGCCTCCGCCGGAGAGCCGTGCAGCAGCTGATACCGGCTCCAGCTCACGAGCAGCGTGAGGACGGGGTCGCTGGTGGGAAGCACCTGGTCCTCGCGGGTGTCCAGGACCCGCCCGACCAACTCGCCGAACGGCGGCCCGCTCTCGTACGCGGTCCAGGTCGCGGGATCGGTGGTCGGCTCCGGGTAGAAGCGGGACAGGGTCTCGACCAGCGCGCGCCGGAAGCGCGCGGCGTCCTGGCGGGTCACCCGGGCCCGCACGGCGGTACGGGCGGACTCGGCCAGCCGGAGCGCCGTCCCGTCGGCCTCGGCCAGGCTGCCGTCCACCAACCGCGCGGTGTCGACGAGGAGTTCGAAGGACGGACCGCGTCCCTGCGGCCACGACGCCCACAGCGCGGACACCGTGGCTCCCGCCACGCCGTCGCCGGTGTCGAGGAAGTCCAGCAGCCACAGGGTGAGCAACAGGTCGGGGGTGAGGGGAAGCACCGGGGAGAACGGACCGGCGTCGGCCGCCTCCCGCGCCGTGAAGCCCGCCGTCACCGCCGCCACGTCCCAGATCCGCGCGCGGCCGAAGGACGAGGCCGTGGCCAGCAGGGGCCTGCCGTACGTGCCGTTGAAGGCCGTGACAGCCACCACGCGGCTGGTGTCCCCGGTGGCGACGGTGCCGACCGCCTGAGCGGACGCGGTGTCCCAGAGGGTGACCGTGCCCTCGTCGTCGATCGCCGCGATCAGGTCGGGCCGGCCGTTGACGTGGACGGTGGTGAGCGCGTCCACCCGTCCGAGCCGTTCTGGCAGGTCGCTGTCGACCTCCTCGCCGCTGGTGGCGTCCCTGAGGCGGATGGTGCGGTTCTCCGGCGGGTGGTCCCCGGTCACGTGGAGACAGAGCGGCCGTGCGCCGGGGCCGGTGAAGAAGGTGAGGGCGCGGACGCGCCCCACGAGGGGGGTGAGGGCCGAGCCGATTTCGGTGCCGGTTTCGGGGTCCCAGCAGCGCAGGGCGATGTCAGAGTCCGTGGTGACCAGGACGAGCCGTCCGTCCGCGTTGGTGAAGGTCGTCAGGAGGCGCGCCCCGAACAGCGAGCTGACGGTGAGGGTGCGCCTCCATGTGCCCGAAAGGAGGTCCCAGAGGGAGACGGCGCCGCCGGTCCCCGCGACGGCGGCCTGCGGACGGCCGTTCGCGTCGGGGAAGACGGTGAGCGTCTGTACGGCGTCGGGACCGCCCTCCAGCGGTACGCCCGGTCCCGCGCCCCCGGCCGCGTCCCACAGGTGCACACGCCGGCCGTAACCGGCCGCCGCCAGCCACACGCTGCCGTCCCGGACGTAACCGGCAAGGCCCCGGTCGCCCTTGGCGGTGGCCCACTCGTAGAGCGGCAGGACCGGTTCCTCGGGGCTGCCGAACAGGCGGCTGAACTCGGCCCGTACGTCGATCGCCTGGAGCGCGCCGGGGTTGGCCGGCATGCGCTGGGCCAGTTCGTGGAGCCTGCTCGGGGCGGAGCTGTCCAGGGCCAGCAGGCCGGGCTCGATGCTCGCGGTGAGGTGGTCCATGATCTCGGCGCGGGTCAGTTCGCCGAGGGTGACGACGGCGCCCAGGCCCGACGGGTCGCGGACGCCGTCGAGGGAGGCCACGGTGAACAGCACCGAGCCCCGGCCGTAGAGGGGAAGGCATTCCTCCAGCGCCTCGCGCAGGCCGTCGCCGTAGGACCGGACCCGGTCGAAGACCAGCAGCCAGTCACGGTGTTCGCGCAGCCGTTCCCCGACGTCCGTGGAGGGTGGGGAGCGGTGCTCCCCGTCCGGGGTGAGTGCGGACTCCAGCGCGGCCAGCCCTTCGCGCAGGCTCTGCCGGGTCCGTGCGTCGATCCGGTGGACGAAGCCGTGCCGGGGCCCGTACTCGCGGACGTACTCCTGCACCAGGCGGGTGCGGCCCGACCCGTTCGCGCCGACGACGACGGCGACCGCCGGCGTGCTCCAGCGGTGGTCCTGCGCACGGTCGGCGGGCGAGGGCCGCAACGTCCTTTTCAGGGCGTCCAGTTCGGGGGCGCGGCCGATCATCCGCACGGGATCGGGTGGGCTGGTGACCGGCGGGACGGGGAGGAGGCGTTCCGGGTGCGGGACGGTGGAGGCGTGCGGCGCCGCTGCCGCCCCCTCCTGCCGCCCGGCGTCGAGCACGTCCAGCGCGCGGCCCTGCGCCGCTGCCGTCAACTGCCGTGCCAGCGCCCGGTGCTGGCCGCCCGCGCCGCTGAGGACGGCGGCGGCGACCTCGGCGAAGGGGAGGCTGCGTTCGGGCAGCAGGCGGCCGGTGGCGCCGTTTTCGGGGGCCTCGGCGGGGGACTCGGCGGGGGCCTCGGCCGGGGCCGAGGCGGCGTCGACGGCCAGGGAGGCGAGCGCGCGGAAGTCCAGGGTGCCGCCGAAGGTGGCGGCGACGCGGCCGGAGACCCGGGCGAGGACGTCGTCCAGGACGTGCAGGGATTCGGTACGGGTCAGCTCGGCGAGCAGGGCGTCGCGGACGCCGGGGGCGAAGTCGTAGACGACCTCGTCGGGGTCGGTGTACGGGCCGGAGGCCGGATCGCGGCGCTCGATCAGGCCGGAGAGGAAGAGTTCGGCGAGGTCGGTCTGGCCGGAGCCGGGGACGGTGGCCTGCTGGACGAGCCGCATGACGGGCAGGCTCAGCGGGGCCGCCGCGAGGTGGCAGGCGAGGCGGAACGCGTCGGGCGAGCAGCCGGAACGGAAGCGGGCGACGCGCTCCGCCGGGCCCGGCGGCTGCGCGGGGGC
>NZ_MECL01000060.1 GCF_014596445.1 Streptomyces sp. CBMA29
GTACGGGGGCCGGGACCGCGGGCGGTACGGGGGCGGCGTCCGTGGCGGTCTCCGCCGGTGCCGCGGCCCCGGCGGGCCCCGCGCACAGCCGGACGAACTCCTCGGTGAACTCCCTGGTCATCCGGGAGACCACCGCGCCCGCGCCCGACTCGATCAGCTTGGCGAGTTTGCCGTTGAGCTGGATCTCGCCGTCGCACCTGACCAGCGAGGCGCCGGGGTCCTCCCCCGGCACGACGCGGAAGGTGGCGTGGGCACTGAAGCGGGTGGCGCCCTGCCCGTCCTTGCCGCGGGCCGACAGCCGTCCCTCGCGTGCGGGCTCGTCCAGGTCCAGCGAGACCCGGGCGGCGAATTTGACCCGGATTCCGCCGAATCTGACGGCCAGCGTCGCGTCGAACGACCCGTCGTCGTGCGACGGCCCGAGTTCGGCGCCGCCGATGCAGGACACGACGTCCGAGGGGTCGGAGACCACCTCCCACACGCGGTCGGGAGGGCTGGGTACGGCGATCTCTTCCGTGATCGATATCAAAGCGGCGAACCTCACTCGGCGGCGGGCGTGGCGTCTGGGGAGAGGGGCGGCAACGGGGCGGTCAGGTGTCCGGAAGTCCGCTGTCGTTCTTGTGCGTTCACTCACCGGTGACACCAGGCGCCGTAGACATTGTCCGACAACTGATGACGGGAACGTAACACCGTCGACCCGCACCGACAAGATGTTGCAGGAAAAACCGGCACACTTCTTGCAGCCCTAAGTCGGCGGTGTTACGTTCCCGTCACCGCTTGTCCGACAATCTCGGATTCGGGCAGGGCCGCTCACTGCATCAACAGCGACATCACCAGCGGCGGCAACGGCCGCGTCAGCAGCTGAATCCAGCCGTCACCGCCACCCCCGGACGGACGGCACGCGGCCTCACCCGCCGCCCCTCCCCGTGGCGGGGACCCGAGGAGATCCGGAGCCGGGCGCGTCAACCGGCAGTGCACTTCAAAGAGTTCGGAGGAAGCCGATGAACAGTCAGCCCGGCGCACCCGTCGACCCGCTCAAGGTCGCGCTCCGCGACTACGCCCACACCCGGGCCGTCAAGGACGGGACGGTCGTGCCGGACGGCTGCGCCCTGGAATTCGTTGAGGTGGAGCCCATCCACCGGGCGTTCGCCCCGATGGTGCGCGAGCAGCGCTACGACGTGTGCGAACTCGCCGTCGCGACCCTCCTCCAGGCCGTCGAGGCGGGCTGTCCCGTCGTGGCCCTGCCGGTCGTCCTGCACGGCAACTACCACCACCGCTCCGTCTCGACCGCGCAGCCGGGCCTCACCCCGGCCGGCCTGCGCGGACGCCGTGTCGGCGTGCGCGCCTACAGCCAGACCACCGGGCTGTGGGTCCGCGGCCTGCTGAGCGACACCTACGGCCTCGCGTCGCGGGACGTCACCTGGGTGACGACGGAGGGACCCCACGTCACCGGCGCCCGGGAGCCCGCGAACGTCGAGCGCACCGACGGCAGGCTCGTCGACCTGATGCGCGCCGGAGACCTCGCGGCCGTGGTGATGGGGGCGCGCTCCGCGGACCACGTCGAAGGGCTCGCGCCGCTGATCCCCGACTGGCAGGCGCGCCAGGAAGCGCACTTCGCCGAGCACGGCTGGATCCCGGTCAACCACCTCGCCGTCGTCCGGCGCGACCTGCTGGAGACCCGGCCGGACGCCGTCCGCGCGGTCTACCGGGCGCTGACCCGATCCATCGACCTGGCCAGGCCCGACACCCCGGCCACCGTCCGTGACGTGGTCATCCGGCACGGCGTCACCGACACCCTGCTCGCCACCCTCGACACCGCGATCCGCTACGCCCGCGAACAGGAGGTCATCCGCACCGCGATGACCGCCGAATCGCTCTTCGCCGACTTCACGAAGTACGTGGCGCGGGCGTGAGCCGGTCCCCGCTGACCCGCCGCCCCGCCGCCGGTCCTCGCCGCCGCGCCCGCTCCCGCGCCTGCTCCAGCGCCTACTTCCGCGCCCGCGCCCGCTTCCGCCGCCGTTCCCGTTCCCAGGAGAACCGATGCACTACTTCGACACCCACACCCACGCCATCTCCGCGGACACCGACGCCTACCCCGCACAGCCGCTCGGCGGCGCCCGCTCGCAGTGGTCGCAGGAGCGCCCGGTCGACATCGACGGTCTGATCCGCGCCCTCGACACGGCGGGCGTGGAGCGCGCCGCGCTCGTCCAGGCGTCCACCGTCTACGGCTTCGACAACCGGTACGCCGCCGACGCCCTCGCGCTGCACCCCGACCGCCTGGTGGGGGTCTGCTCGGTGGACTTCCTCGCCGACTCGGCCGTCGACACCCTCAGGCACTGGATCGAGGAGCGCGGCTTCCGCGGGGTCCGTATCCGGGTGTCCGACGGTACGACCAAGGTGCCCACGCCCGGCTCCGGTGTCTCGGACGCGCGCATGGAGGCCGTCTGGGACTACGTGGCCGCGCGCGGTGTCCCGGTGTGCGTCCAGATGCACTCCAAGGACGCGCCGAAACTGGCCGAGGTCCTGCGGTCGCGGCCCGGCATGACAGTGCTGCTCGACCACGCGGGACGCCCCGACGCGGCGGGCGGTCCGCCGTACGCGCGCCTGGCCGAGATCGGGCAGCTCGCCGCGTTCGAGGGCGTGCACCTCAAGCTGACCCCGCCCGCGCTGCGCCGCCTGGCCGACGAACCCGGCGCCGACGTCACCGAGGTGCTGCGCCGCCTGGTCGCGATGTTCGGCGCGCGGCGCGTGATGTGGGGCTCGAACTACCCGGCGTCTGCCGGGGCGCTTGCGGAACTGCGCGACGGGATCGAGGCACACCTGTCGTGGCTGCCGGACGCGGACCGCGCGGCGGTGCTCGGCGGCAACGCCGCACGGGTCTACGGAGTGACGGTGGGCGCGCGATGACGCCGCGCCGGAACAGATTCGGAACAGGTGAGGAAGGGACGATGATGAGACACCTCCCGACGAAGAGCGGGCGGCTGCGGCTGCTGGCGGCCACCGGCGTGCTGCTGGTCACCGCCGCGTCCCTGTCGGCGTGCGGGAAGAGCTCCGGCGCCGCGAGCCTCCCGACGACGATGAACGACCTCGTCAAGCAGGCCAGGAGCGAGGGCGAGGTCGCCTGGTCGGCGCCCAAGCCGCAGAGCCAGATGCAGGCGGCGATCGACCTGTTCCAGAAGCAGTACCCCGGCATCAAGGTCAAGTACACCAACACCAAGGCCCCCGACCAGGTCAGCCAGCTCAAGATGGAGCAGGCCGCGCGGAAGGTCTCGGTCGACGTCGCCAACGCGGGCGGCCTGACTGTGCTTCCGTCCCTCCAGTTGGCCGACGACATCGACTGGTCGGCGTACGACATCGACAAGGGCAACGTCTTCGAGAAGAACCTGGTCTACATCTGGTCGGTGCCGAAGGTGTGGGCCTACAACACGGACAAGGTCAAGGCCGCCGACCTGCCGAAGACCTGGGACGACCTGCTCGACCCGCGCTGGGGCGGCGGAAAGATCTCGGCCGAGTCCCGCGCGTCGTTCATGACCGTCTGGGACCTGGACCCGTCGATGGGCGAGGCCACGTCCCTTGAGTGGGCGAAGAAGTTCGCGGCGCAGAAGCCGCACTTCACGCCCAACACCACGCAGTCGGAGGCCCCGATCGAGTCGGGCCAGGTCAGCATCGGCACCAGCCTGATCAACCTCGTGCTGGAGGCGCAGGCCAAGGGCGCCCCGGTCGCGGTCGCTCCGCTGTCGCCGACGAACGCCAACGAGTCATACCTGTACGTGCCCAAGGGCGCCCCGCACCCGGCGGCGGCGGTGCTGCTCACCTCGTTCCTGTCGTCCGACGCGGCCCAGAGCGTGCTGGCCAAGACCTACAACTCCCGTATCCCGGTGGACACCGACTGCTCCAAGCCGGACGAGAACGCCGTGCTGAAGGCGATCTGCGCGGCGGATCTGAAGTGGTTCGGCAGCAAGACCCTCGACGAGTACAAGAGCTTCTCGACCTTCTTCCCGAAGGCGGAGAAGGCGCTCGGCACCGATGTCGGCTAGCACGCGCTCCGGCCGCGCCGCGGCACGGGCGTGGACCAACACGAGAGAGGAAGAACGACGATGAGGTGGCACCGGTTCTCCGCGGTGGCAGGCGTTCTGCTGGTCACCGCCGCGTCCCTGTCCGCGTGCGGAACCGGCGCCGGCACCGCCGACCTTCCGCCCACGGTGAGCGGCCTGGCCAAGGAGGCCAGGAGCGAAGGGGTGGTCAACTGGGCTTCCTGGAACCCGGAAGCGCAGATGCGGCCCGCCATCGACCTGTTCGAGAAGACGTACCCGGGCATCAAGGTCAAGTACACCAACGTCAAGGCGCCCGACCAGATCAGCCGTCTGAAGGTGGAACAGGCCGCGCGGAAGGTCTCCATCGACGTCGCCAACGCCGGCGGACTCACCGTGAGCCCCGCGGTGAAGATGGCCGCGGACGTCGACTGGGCGAAGTACGGCGTCGGCGCGAAGGACGTGTTCGCGAAGAACTTCGTGTACGTGTGGGCCACGCCCAAGGTGTGGGCGTACAACACCGGCAAGGTCAAGGCGGCGGACGTGCCCACGAGTTGGGACGACCTGCTGGACGGCAAGTGGGGCGACGGGAAGGTCTCGGCGGAGTCGCGGGCGTCGTTCATGACCGTCTGGGACCTCAACGACGCGATGGGCGAGGCCAAGGCGCTGGACTGGGCGAAGAAGTTCGCCCCGCTCAAGCCGCACTACTCCCCCAACCTCACCGCGGCGGCGGCCCCGATCGAGTCGGGGCAGGTCGACCTCGGCACCAGCCTGATCAATCTGGTGCTGGCGGCGAAGGCCAAGGGCGTCCCCGTGGAGATCGCCCCGGTCTCGCCGACCAGCGCCAACGAGTCGTATCTGTACGTGCCCAAGGGCGCCCCGCACCCCGCCGCGGCGGCACTGCTCACGGCGTTCCTCTCCTCGGACGAGGCGCAGAGCGTGCTGGCCAAGACGTACAACTCCCGTATTCCGGCGAGCACCGACTGCTCGGCCCCGGACGGGAACGCCGTGGTGACGGCGCTGTGCGCGGCCCATGTGGAGTGGTACGGCGCGACGTCGCTCAAGGACTACGACAACCTGGCCGGTTTCTTCCCGAAGGTCGAGAAAGCGCTCGGGACCGATGTCGGCTGACGGATCGCCCGGCCGGCCGACAAGGAATTCGCATGAAGACGTTCTACGACGCGGGAGGCCGTGATGGAACCGACGACAATCAAGGAGGGTGACGCGCCGACGGCCGGCGCCGTCGGACGCGACGACCAGGCACCCGCCCCGGCGCCGCCCGGCCGCCGTCCGCACGGGGAGCGGCGCGCGGCGGGCACCCTGGTCAACCTCGCCATGGTCGTCCTGGTCGGGTACCTCGTGCTGGTCCCGCTGGTGATCCTGCTGTACAGCAGCTTCAAGGCGTCGACCACGGAACTGCCCTTCGAGGTGCCGGGGTTCTCGCTGCACAACTACAGCGCGGTCTTCTCCTCCAGCCGGCTCCTGACGGTGACGCTCAACACGGCCGCGTACGTCGTGGGCGCACTGGTCGTGGCGCTGGTGCTCAGCGTGTGCCTGGCGTATCTCTTCGAGCGCACCGACATACCGGGGCGGTCCTTCCTGGGCCCGCTCGCGCTCGCGCCGATGGCCGTGCCGGTGACCGTCATGGCGATCGCGTGGGCCCTGGTGGCCAACCCCGCCAACGGTCCGCTGGCGATGCTCATCCGGCAGACCCTCGGCATCCACGTGGACGTCTACTCGCTGCCGGGCATGATCCTGGTCATGGGCATCTTCGGGGTGCCCAGCATGTACCTGATGATCGCCCCGGCGTTCGCGCGGCTCAACCCCGAACTGGAGGAAGCCGCCGCGACCGTGGGCGCGCCGGTGTGGCGGCGGCTGCGGCTGATCGTGTTCCCGCTGGTGACGCCCGCGGTGTCGGCGGCGGCGATGCTGCTGGTCGTGGTGGCGCTCGAAGGGTTCGCGATCCCCGCGATCCTCGGCCTGCCCAAGCAGATCTTCGTCTACAGCAGCCTCATCCAGTACTCGCTGCAACCGCCGAGCGGGGTGGCCAACTACGGGCAGGCGTGCACGTACGGCGTCCTGATCCTCGCGCTGTCGCTCGCCATGCTGCTGGTCTACCGGCGGCGCATCAAGGACACCCACCGGTTCCGGGTGGTCACCGGCAAGGGCTACCGGCAGAACCGGGTCTCGCTCGGCAAGTGGCGCGTCCCGGTCTGCGTGGTCGTCTCGCTGTACATGTTCCTGGCGATCGTGCTGCCCGTGCTGGCCCTGCTGTGGACGAGCTTCTCGCCGTACTCCCGGCCGTTCAGCTGGTCGGGCCTGCACTCGATGACCCTGGGCGCCTACCGCCATGTGCTGTCCTCGCCGGACATCGGGCAGGTGCTGTTCAACACCGGCGAGGTCGTCCTGGTCACCGCCACGGTCACCACCGCGCTGTCGGTGTGGATCGCGGTGGCCGCGGTACGCAACAGGTTCCGGGGCAGCACGATGCTCTTCGAGGCCACGTTCCTGGTCTTCGGCATCCCGAGCGTCGTCCTCGGCGCGGCCGTGCTGTTCCTCTACCTCTATCTGCCCGTGCCGATCTACGGCACGGTCTGGATCATCGTCGTCGCGCTGGTGACGCGGTTCCTGCCGCGCGGTTCGCGGATGATCCACACGGCCCTGCTCCAGCTCGACAACGGCCTCATCGAGACCGCCCGCGTCACGGGGGCGAGCCCGCTGACGGTGACGCGGACGATCCTGCTGCCGCTGCTGCGGCAGGCGCTGTGGAAGTGCTGGCTGTGGGTGTTCGCGCACGCCCTGGGCGAGCTGCCGATCGCCCTGCTGCTGACCGGCGCGGACAACAGAACCCTGGTGGTGCTGCTGTGGGACACCTTCAGTTCGAGCGTCGACTACCCGGAGGCGAGCGCCCTCGCCGTGATCATCCTGGCGATCTCCACGCTGGCGGTGTGGCTCGTCAACCGAGGCAGTGCGGAGAAGCAGGCATGACAGAAAGCAAGGTGCACGTGATGGACAGGGACACGAAGAACGCGATCGCCATCACCGGGCTGCGCAAGTCCTACGAGCAGTCGCCCGGCGCCGAGGCCACGTACGCGATCGACGACATCTCCTTCGAGGTCCCCGAGGGGCAGTTCGTCACCCTCCTCGGGCCGAGCGGGTGCGGCAAGACGACGACGCTGCGCTGTGTCGCCGGTCTCGAACGGGCCTCGCAGGGCCGGATCGAGATGGGCGGCGAGGTGATGTTCGACGCCGGGCGCAAGCGCGATGTCAGGCCCGAGGAGCGGCCGATCGCGATGGTGCCCCAGTCGTACGGCATCTGGCCGCACATGCGGGTGATCGACAACGCGGCCTTCCCGCTGCGGCACGGCCGCAACAGGACCAAGGGGCCCGAGGTACGGCGGCGCGCGCTGGAGATGCTGGAGCAGGTGGGCCTCGACGCGGTCGCCGACCGCTGGGCGACCCAGCTCAGCGGCGGGCAGCAGCAGCGGCTCGCCCTGGCGCGCGCCCTGCTCGGCGACCCGCAGGTCCTGCTGCTCGACGAGCCGCTGTCCAACCTCGACGCCAAGCTGCGGGCCAAGCTCCGGCAGGAACTGCGCTCGTTCCAGAAGCGCTTCGGCGTCTCCGCGCTGTACGTCACCCACGACCAGTCCGAGGCGCTGGCCCTGTCCGACACGGTGATCGTGATGAACAAGGGCCGCGTCGAGCAGATCGACCGGCCGGAGCGGCTGTACGACCACCCGCGCTCGTCCTTCGTCGCCGACTTCATCGGCAGCGCCAATCTGTTCCCGGTGCGGGAAGCGTCCTCGGGCGCGGGCGGCGGGGTGCTCGCCAGGACGGACCTCGGTCTCGTTCTCTGCGCCCGTACGGCGCCGGGTGAGCAGGTACGGCCGCACGACGGCGGGTTCGTGTGCGTACGCCCCGAGGACGTGGACGTACGCGCTGACGACACGGGCGACGGGCAGGCGGCGACGGGCGATAACGCGTACGCGGGGGTGGTGGAGTCGGCGGAGTTCCTGGGCGACCGGCTCGAACTCGTCGTCCGCGCGGCGGATCTCCCGGTCACCGTCTCGACCCGGGCGGGTCAGGATCTGCGGCCCGGCCGGGAGGTCGTGCTGCGGCTGGCCCCGGCGGCCACGAGCTATCTGGCGAGCTGACGGACAGGTACCGGTCAACCTCCGTTCACCGACCGGATAGACTGCCGCAATTCTGCACCTCACCCGTATGCACGGTTTTTCACGCCAAAGAGGGAGCGTCGTGGCGCTGCTCGACCACGCCCGGCCGGCGCCCGCGGCGGAGGCCACCGGCCGGGGGGACGCGCTGCGGCGCGCGGCCCGCGCGGCGGCGCCCGCGGTCCTCGGCTATCTGCTGGTGCGGCTCGCCGCGACCGCGATGCTGTGGATGTGGGCGCGGTCGGATCACAAGAGCCTGCTGGGGCTGCTGGGCCGCAAATGGGACTCGCTGTGGTTCCTGGGCATCATCGAGCACGGCTACGACCACGGCGCCCCGGCCAAGAGCAACCTGGCGTTCTTCCCGCTCTACCCCCAACTGGTGCGCGGGACCGCCGCGCTCTCCCCCACCGGGCCCGCGACCACCGGCGTCGTCCTGGGCTGGCTCTTCGCGCTGGCCGCCGCCTGGGGCATCTACGCGGTCGGCGCGAAGCTGTACGGCCACCGCGCCGGGGTGGTGCTCGCCGTGCTGTGGGGCGTGCTCCCGCACGCCGTCGTCGAGTCGATGGCGTACACCGAGAGCCTGTTCACGGCGCTGGCCGCCTGGACGCTGTACGCGCTGCTCTGCGAGCACTGGCTGACCAGCGCCTTCCTGTGCCTGCTCGCCGGGCTGACCCGGCCGACCGCCTCCGCGCTGGTGCCGGTGGTCTGCCTGGCCGCGCTGTTCGCGATCGTCCGCGCGCCGCGCGCCTGGCGCCCGTGGGCGGCGCTGCTGATCGCGCCCGCGGGCTGGATCGGCTACCTGGTGTGGGTGGGCCTGCGGGTGCACCGGCTCGACGGCTGGTTCCACATCCAGAAGGACGGCTGGGGGTCGTCGTGGGACGGCGGCCGGTTCACCGTCACCACCGCCCGGCACATCCTCAGCACGCCGTCGGCGCTCGACCTGTACGCGGTGACCGTCGTCCTGCTGCTGGCCGTCGCGCTCTTCGTCCTCGGCGTGCTCGACCGGCAGCCCTGGCCGCTGCTGCTCTTCAGCTTCCTGCTGCTGGCCACCTCGATCGGCGGCTCCGGCTTCTACCACTCCAAGGCGCGCTTCCTCGTCGCGGCCTTCCCGCTGCTCATCCCGCCCGCCGTCGCGCTGGCCAAGGCCAGGACCGGCACGGCCGTCACGGTCGTGACGACGCTGACGCTGGTGTCCGGGTACTTCGGCGGCTATCTGCTGCTGGTCTGGAACCACTCCCCGTGAGCCGGGGGGTTTCACAAGCCGTAGGGCCTGTCCGGCGGATCACGGGCGGACCAGGCGGACCAGGCGGTCCAGGCGGCAGCAGGCGGGCGTTGGCGGCGTTCTGTCCCGCCACGCCGAGGATGTGGTTCACCAGCGCCGCGCCGGAGTCGAACAGCGCCGCCTCGGCGACGCCGCCCACGTGATGCCGCCGTCCGGCGGCGGCGCGGAACTCGGCGAGGCCGTCGCCGCGCGCACCGAGCCCGTCTACGCCGAGGCGCACGAAATGCTCGACCTGTGCCTCGGCGACGACGCGCCCTACGGTCTGATCGGCCTGATCGGCCTGTTCACCGGTGCCCTCACCGGCGCGGCGCGGCCGGAACCCGCCTCCCCCGCGCGGACCTGAACCGCGCGCGGGCGCGCGGCGGCGACGGCGGCTCCGTGCCCAGGAGGGGCGCGCGGGGACGGCGCTGTGGGATCCACAGGGCCGCGGGGGCTTGACGCGGGCGCTGGGTGGGCACCAAACCCACTCATGGGTTGTCTGCACGTCGATGTTGTCGAAGCCGTACGCGGGAGGACATGTGCCGGAGTCACGGACCGCGCTGCGCGCCCCGCACCGGGCCGAGGTGGTGCGCCTGCTGGAGCGGGCGGTGGCCCAGCAGGGGCAGGGCGTGGACGGGAAGGCGCTGCTGGCGCGGGGGCTGGAGCGGCTGGAGGAGATCGCGGCCACGGCGGACGAGGAGTACGGGGCGTACGTCAGGGCGTTGGAGGCCGGTCAGGCGGCCGGGGCACAGGAGCGCTCGGGGCGCGCCACGGCAGGCGTACAGGGCCTGGTCGCGGGCGTAACGGCCGCGGTGGCCTTCGGAGTCGACCTCGGCTACGGCCTCGCGGCGGGACCCGCGCTGGTGACCGGACTCGCGGTCGGCGCGGCGGGAGCGGTCACGCTGACCGGAGCGGGCAAGCAGGGAAAGGCGCGGCGCGCGGGCGCCGGCCAGGGTTTACCGGGCGGCCCCGAACAACTGCGGCTGCTCTGGCTCGCCGCGCTCGACCGACGCGGCGTGCGGCCGTTCATCGAGGCGCAGCGCGCGGTGGTCCCCGCACCGCTCCGCAAGCAGCCCTCCAAGACCTCCAAGGTGCCCAACCAGCCCTCCCCACCGCGCCGTTCGGGCAACGACCGGAGCGCGGCGGCCCGCACACGGGCCGTACTGGAGCAGTCGTTCGGCCATCTCCCGGACGCGGAAGGCCCGTTCACCGGGCGCCGCGCCCATGTCGCGCGGATCGCCCAGTGGGTGCACCAGGCCCGGGTGTCCACGGCGGTACGGCCCACCGTGGTCGTCCTGCACGGCCAGGCGGGCAGCGGCCGTACGACGCTGGCGGTGCGTACCGCACGGCAGTTGAAGGACCAGTTCCGCGGCGCGTGCGTGGTGGACCTGCGCGGCGCGAGCGACGGCAGGACGCCGCTGCCCACCAGGGAGGCGCTGCTGCACCTGCTCAACCGGCTCGGCGCGCCCCGCGACCAGCTCCTCTTCCGCGAGCGGCAGAATCAGGAACAGCACCTGCGACGGCTCAGCGAGCAGTACCAGCAGCACCTCAGGGACGTGCCCGTGGTGATCGTGCTGGACGACGCCACCGACGCGGCGCAGATCAGGACGCTGGTCCCCGAGCGGTCCGAGAGCCTGGTGCTGGTCACCAGCCGCACACCGTTCGACCCGGAGGAGCTGGCGCTGCCCGGCGCCTTCGTGCACAGCCTGGACGTCGGCGCGCTCGACGCGGACGACACCTTGGAGCTGCTGGGCGAACTGGCCGCGGCGGGCGGCGGCGCCGCCCCGCTGCGGGAGGAGGCCGAGCGGCTGCGCGACCTGTGCGCGGGTCTGCCGATAGCGCTGCGGATCGCCGGAGCCGCGCTCCCCGACCACCACGGCGCGACCGGACTCGCCGCCGACCTGGAGGTGTTCGGCCCGCGCGATCCGGTCGACCGTGTCCTCGCGCTGCGGTACCACGACCAGCCGGAGCCCAACCGCCGCCTGCTGCGCCGCCTCGCGCTGGCCGGCCGCGCCAGCTTCGGCGCCGCCGCCGCGGCGGCCCTGATGGCCACCGACGAACGCGAGGCCGCCCGCAGGCTCGACGAACTCGCCGCCGCGGGGCTGCTCGAGAACGTCCGCGGCAGCCGCTACCGCCCGCACGACCTCGTCCGCGCCTTCGCGGGCGAACGGCTCCTGGACGAGGAGGACCCGGTGGAGCGCGGCGCCGCGCACGAGCGGCTGATCCGCTCGTACGCCGACCTCGCGAACACCGTCATCCGGCTGGTCGAGGGCAAGACCTCCACCCGCGCCGGGCGCTTCGGCCAGCACGGCTTCGCCTCGCTTGAACTGGCGCTGCGCTGGCTGGACGAGGAGTCCAGCTTCATCACCGCCGCGCTGCGCGACACCGAGGGCGTCGACCGGGCCGCCGTGCAGGCGCTGCTCGGCGCGCTGTGCGACTACTGCCTGCTGCGCGGCGACCTCTACCGGCTCGGCGAGATCAGCGAGATGGCGCAGGCCCAACAGGCCGCCAGGCAGCAGAAGTCGGGCCCCGACGAGGACCGCTCGGTGCTGGTGCGGTCGGTGCAGTGGCGTACCGGCATCGCGGCCCGGCAGCTCGGCGAGCTGGACAAGGCGCGCTCCACGCTGACGTCGGTGGTCGACCTGTACTTCGAGGCGCAGCACCCGTCGGGCGCGGCCCGCGCGCTGGACAGCCTCGGCATCACGCTGCACCACCAGGGCAACCTCAAGGAGGCCGAGCGCAGGCTGCGCGAGGCACTGGAGATCCAGTCCACCCCGGAACTGGAGGAGGACCGGGCCTGGACGATGCACGCGCTGGCCGCCGTCCTGCGCGACATGGGCCAGGTCGGCACGGCGCTGGAACTGCTGCGCGAGTCGCTGGCGCTGCACCGCGAGAACGAGAGCGTGCAGGGCGAGGCGTGGGCGCACCTCCAGCTCGGGCAGGTGTACCTGCGGCTCGGGCGGCTCGACCTCGGCGAGGCCGAACTGCGCGCCGCCGGGCAGTCGTACGCGCTGGCCCGCGACCCGCGCGGCGGCGCGTGGACCGCGACGCAGCTCGCCCGAGCCCTGCTGCTGCGCGGCGAGGCCCGGCAGGCCGCCCAGGACCTGGACGAGGCGGTGCAACGGCACCGCGCCTGCGAGGACGCGCGCGGCGAGGCGTGGACGCTGTACTACCTCGGGCACGCGCTGGAGGAGTCCGGCGACACCGACTCGGCGCTGCGCACCCTGGAACGCGCCCGCACGATGTTCTCCCGCATGCGGGACGTCTACGGGCTGGCCTGCGCCCGGCACCACTCCGCGCGGGTCACCCGCGACCAGAGGGCGGCCCGTACCGGCAATCTGCGCAACAGCGGCTTCGCCCGGCAGCTCCTCCAGGACGCCCGCCAGGACTTCCGCCGGATCGGGGTCGCGCACGGCGAGGCGTGGTCGTGCGTGGAGCTGTCCGTCATCGACGCCGGGAACGGGCGGCTGCCCGAGGCCCTCGCCCTTCTCGACGAGGCCGTCGAGCTCTTCCGGGACCTCGGCGACCGGCGCGGCCACGACTGGGCCGTCTTCCTGCGCGCCACCGTCCAGCCGCTGCTCTCCGAGGACGGTTTGCCGCTCGCCCGCTCAGCCCTCGCCGCGCTCCTCGCCGACACCTACCCCGGGCGGGACCCGGACCTCGAGGAGTACGTCGAGGCGTACGCCCTCCTCCTGGAGCGCGGCACCGTCGCCCCCGGCGGCCCCTGGGACACCTGGCGCCTCGGCATGACCCCCGGCCGCTCCGCCCGCATGGTCATGGCCGTCCCCACCTGACGCCCCCAGGACGTGCCTTTTCAGGGGCGCGGCGGCTCGGGGGCGTTGGCGGAAGGGGCCGCAGGGGCGTCATCCGGCTGGCGAACCGCAGGCTCCTCGGTGAAATCGATCTTCTTCATCTGCTTGCCCATGTTCTTCATCAGCAGCCACAGCCCGACGGCGATGGCCGCGAAGATCACGAAACCGAGGAGCCCCGGTGTCACCTTGTTGGTGTCCAGCTCGGTCGCTGCGAGCGGGACCAGCGTATTGAGTCCGTGGGAGGCGTTCACCCGCCCATTGTCGCCTAGGCCCTCCCGATCCCCGCAAAGAGGTCGTCCTCGGGGATCGAGGTGTCCACGCGGGACTGCGCCAGCTCGTAGTCCTCGGTCGGCCAGACCTCCCGCTGGAGGTCCATCGGGATACGGAACCAGCCGCCGTCCGGGTCGATCTGCGTGGCGTGCGCGAGCAGCGCCTTGTCACGGATCTCGAAGAAGTCCGCGCAGGGCACGTGCGTGGTGAGCTGCCGCTCCGGGCGGTCGAATTCCTCCCAGCGCTTGAGCCACTCGCCGTACGGGGACTCCATGCCGCGCGAGAGCAGCGCCTCGTGCAGCGCGAGGGTGCGCTCCTTGTTGAAGCCCTGGTTGTAGTAGAGCTTCAGCGGCGTCCACGGCTCCCCGGCCTCCGGGTACCGCTCGGGGTCGCCCGCGGCGTCGAAGGCCACCGCCGAGATCTTGTGCGTCATGATGTGGTCCGGGTGCGGATAGCCGCCGTTCTCGTCGTACGTGGTGATGACGTGCGGCCGGAACTCACGGATCAGCTTCACCAGGGTGCCCGCGGCCACGTCCACGTCCTGGAGGGCGAAGCAGCCCTCGGGCAGCGGCGGCAGCGGGTCGCCCTCGGGCAGTCCCGAGTCGACGTAGCCGAGCCAGGACTGGCGGACGCCCAGGATCTGGCGCGCCTCGTCCATCTCCTTGGCGCGTACCTCGTGGATGTTCTCCTCGATGTAGGGGTCGCCCTGGAGTTTGGGGTTGAGCACCGAGCCGCGCTCGCCTCCGGTGCAGGTCGCGACCAGTACGTCCACCCCCTCGGACACGTACTTGGCCATGGTGGCCGCGCCCTTGCTCGACTCGTCGTCGGGGTGGGCGTGAACGGCCATCAGTCGAAGCTGCTCAGTCAAGGCTGGGTCCTCAGGTCTTCGGGGTCCGAGCGGCGCCGAGCCCCCGTCTTCTAAGCCCCCTCCGTCGGCCGAGAGGGCGCCTCCTATAGTGACCGAGTGAGGGGACGAATAATTCCGCCGTTCCCGCGCTCGGGAGGAAAAGCCTATGACCGCCGTGCGGCCCGGTGAGCCGGGCGCCCGCCCCGCCCTGCCCGACGGCAGGTACGGTCCGGGCGCGGACGCGCGGGCGGACCGCAAGCTGCGGATCGCCGCCGTCGTGCTGGGCGCCCTGATGGTCGTCGGCGTCGGCTGGTACGGCTGGCACGCCCTCACCGGCACCAAGGTCAGCGGTCAGGTCATCGCCTTCAAGGCCGTATCGGACCAGGCCGTGGAGATCCACCTGGAGGTCCACAAGGACCCGGGGACCGTCGCCGTCTGCACCCTGCGCTCGGTGGACGTCGACCACAACGAGGTCGGCCGCAAGGACGTGCGCCTGGCGCAGCACGCCAAACAGGTCGACACCGTCGTCACGGTGCGGACGACCTCGCGCGGCGAGACCGGTGAGCTGGTCAGCTGCCAGACCGCCCCGCGCGGCTGACCCCGCACCCCGGCACCCGCGTTCGTTTCCCGTCCCCTTGACCGACTTGACCGACGAGTAATTGTTAGGCTCGTGGTTTCGTCCCGGCGACCGGTGGCAATGGACTTGTTCATCGGGGCGCACCCCGGCACCGGCCGTGGGGACGAGCCGTCGGCCCCACGGGCGCGACGGCACACACCGCCCCGCGGGGAGTCCGCGGGACAGGCACACGACATGACCAGTACCGACGAGGAGCACCTGTGACCCAGACCAGCGAGAACGTCACCTGGCTGACCCAGGCGGCGTATGACCAGCTCAAGGCCGAGCTGGAGCATCTGTCTGGTCCGGCGCGCGCCGAGATCGTCGCCAAGATCGAGGAAGCCCGCCAGGAAGGCGATCTCAAGGAGAACGCCGGCTATCACGCGGCGCGTGAGGACCAGGGCAAGCTGGAGCTGCGCATCCGCCAGCTCAACCAGATCCTGGAGTCCGCGAAGGTGGGCGAGGCCCCGGCGGACGACGGTGTGGTGGCCCCCGGCATGGTGGTGACCATCGCCTTCGACGGCGACCCCGACGACACTATGACCTTCCTGCTGGGCTCCCGCGAGGGCGTCTCCAGCGACCTGGACACGTACTCGCCGCAGTCGCCGCTCGGCCGCGGTGTGGCGGGCAAGAAGCCGGGCGAGGACGCCACGTACGAACTGCCCAACGGCAAGAGCGCGTCGGTGAAGGTCCTCGACGTGAAGCCGTACCAGGGCTGAGAGCCGTACGAGGGCTGACCGGACAGCGGTGTGCCGCCCGTCCCCGTGGCACGGGCGGCACACGACAGCGAACGCGCTGCGCAGCGGCGTCGGGCGTTACGCGGTCGCCGAGCGGTACTTGCGGACCGCGAGCGTGCGGAAGACCACGATGATGACCACCGACCAGAGCAGCGACGCCCACACCGGGTGCTGCATCGGCCAGGCGCTGGACTGCGAGACGCCGGGGTTGCCGAAGAGCACGCGGCACGCCTGCACGGTGGCGCTGAACGGGTTCCAGTCGGCGATCGGCTGGAGCCAGCCCGGCATCTGCGAGGAGTCCACGAAGGCGTTCGAGACGAACGTCACCGGGAAGAGCCAGATCAGCCCGCCCGAGGTGGCCGCCTCCGGGGTGCGGACCGACAGGCCGATCAGCGCGCCGATCCAGGAGAAGGCGTAGCCGAGCAGGAGCAGCAGCAGGAACGCGCCGAGCATCTTCGGCACACCGTTGTGGATGCGCCAGCCGACCAGCACGCCGACGATGGCGAGCACGATGACGGTCAGCGTGGTCTGGACGAGGTCGGCGAGCGTACGGCCGGTGAGGACCGCGCCGCGCGCCATCGGCAGCGATCTGAAGCGGTCGATCAGGCCCTTGTTCATGTCGTCGGCGATGCCCGCGCCCGCGCCCGCCGTGGCGAAGGTGACCGTCTGGGCGAAGATGCCCGCCATCAGGAAGTTGCGGTAGTCGGAGGCGTTGAGCGAGCCGCCGACGGCGACGGAGCCGCCGAAGACGTAGCTGAACAGCACCACGAACATGACCGGCTGGATCATCCCGAAGATGATCATCTCGGGGATGCGGAGCATCCGGATCAGATTGCGCTTGGCGACGATCAGCGAGTCCTTGACGGACTGGACGACGCCGCCCGTGCCCTTGGGCGCGGAGGTGGACACGATGCCGGTCGTGGCGCTCACTTGACTGCCTCCTTGCGGGACGCGTCGGCCTTGCGGCCGCCCGGGTTCTCGGTCTCCTCGTCGGTCGCGTTCTCCTGTTCGGCCGCGTGGCCGGTCAGGGAGATGAACACGTCGTCCAGGGTGGGCCGGCGCAGGCCGATGTCGTCGATCTCGATGCCCTGCGCGTCCAGGTCGCGGATCACCTCGGCGAGCAGCTTGGCGCCGCCGGTCACCGGGACGGTGATCTTCCGCTGGTGTTCCTCGATCTTCGCGTCGCCCTTGCCGAATCCGGCGAGCGCGCGGGCAGCGTCGGAGATGCGGTCCCGCTCGTGCACGACGACCTCGACGCGTTCGCCGCCGGTCTGCGCCTTGAGCTGGTCGGAGGTGCCGCGCGCGATGACCTTGCCGTGGTCGATCACGCAGATGTCGTGCGCGAGGTGGTCGGCCTCTTCCAGGTACTGGGTGGTGAGCAGCAAGGTGGTGCCGCCCGCGACCAGTTCCTGGATGACCTCCCAGAGCTGCTGGCGGTTGCGCGGGTCGAGGCCGGTGGTCGGCTCGTCCATGAACATCACCGGCGGGCTCACGACGAGCGCGGCGGCGAGGTCGAGGCGGCGGCGCATACCGCCGGAGTAGGTCTTGGAGGGCCGGTTCGCGGCGTCCGCCAGATTGAAGCGCTCCAGCAGTTCGTCGGCCCGCGCGCGGGCCGCCTTGGCGCTCATCTGGTAGAGCTGGCCGACCATCTGGATGTTCTCCCGGCCGGTCAGATACTCGTCGACCGCGGCGAACTGTCCCGACAGGCCGATGTGCCTGCGGACCTCGTTGGGGTGCTTCAGTACGTCGATGCCCGCGACGACGGCCTTGCCGCTGTCGGGTTGCAGGAGTGTGGTCAGGACCCGGACGGCGGTGGTCTTTCCCGCGCCGTTCGGCCCGAGCAGCCCGAGGACCGTGCCCTCCGGCACGTCGAGGTCCACTCCCCCCAGTGCCTTGACATCGCCGAAGGTCTTCACAAGACCCTCTGCATAGATGGCGCCCGGCATTTTGTCACTCCGTCCGTTGGTGCGGTGTGCGACTCTCACGACTGGTGCTGTGTGCGGCTTCATGACTTCGACCGCCCGAACGGCCGAAACTCATCGCTCAGCGCGCGGCGGACCGCCCCGGGACCGCCCCGGGACTGCCCTGGGACCGCGCGGCGAACCGCGATAGAACGCGAGAATGACAGACGCGATATATCGCGTCAAGTCAATTTCACGTCCGCCGCGGAACCTGGTAAGCGGCGCGCCGCCGCAGGGGGTTCGGCGAGCGATTCCCCCACGGCGGCGGGTCGTACGACGGCGAGCGTCCGCCCGCAGGGGCGGTCACCGGATGACGGTGTACCCCGCGTTCTCCAGCGCCTCGCCCACGGCGACACAGTGCTCGGGTCCCTTGGTTTCCAGGTGCACCTCGACCTCGGCCTCGGTGAGGCCGAGCCGCGGGTCGGTGCGCACATGGCTAACATCGAGGACGTTAGCGTCGACCACTGACAACACCCCCAGGAGCGTGGCGAGCGCGCCGGGCCGGTCGGTGAGACGCAACCGCAGGGACAGATAACGCCCGGCGGCCGACATGCCGTGCCGGAGGATGCGCTGCATCAGCAGCGGGTCGACATTGCCGCCGGACAGCACCGCGACGACGGGGCCCCGCAGCGCCTCGGGCGCGGCCAGCAGCGCCGCGACCGGACTGGCTCCGGCCGGTTCCACGACCAGCTTCGCGCGTTCCAGGCAGAGCAGCAGCGCGGAGGAGAGCTGGTCCTCCGTCACCGTCACGACCTCGTCCACCAGGTCCCTGACCAGGGCGAACGGGATGTCGCCCGGACGGCCGACCATGATCCCGTCGGCCATCGTGGCGACCGTGCCGAGCGCCACCGGGCGGCCGACCGCGAGCGAGGGCGGATACGCGGCGGCGCCCACGGCCTGCACTCCGATGATCTTCACATCGGGCCGCAGCGCCTTGACGGCGACCGCGAGACCGGCGGCGAGACCGCCGCCGCCGATGCCGACCACGATGGTGCCGACCTCGGGGCACTGTTCAAGGATCTCCAGGCCCACCGTGCCCTGCCCGGCGATGATGTCCGGGTGGTCGAAGGGGTGGATGAAGACCGCCCCGGTCCGCTCGGCGTACTCCATGGCCGCCCGCAGCGTCTCGTCGACGACCGCGCCGTGCAGCCGTACCTCGGCGCCGTAGTCGCGGGTCGCGGCCACCTTGGGCAGCGGTGCGCCGACGGGCATGAAGACCGTCGAGCGGACCCCGAGCAGGGAGGCCGCGAGGGCGACGCCCTGGGCGTGGTTCCCGGCGCTGGCCGCCACCACCCCGGCCGCGCGCTCCTCCGGGCCGAGCCCCGCGATGCGGACGTACGCGCCGCGAATTTTGAACGAACCTGTGCGTTGAAGATTCTCGCATTTGAGGTGCACAGGTGCTCCGACCAGCGACGACAGATGGCGACTGCCTTCCATCGCGGTGATACGGGCCACCCCGGAGAGCATTTTGTGCGCTCCTCGCACGTCATCGAGGGTGATCGAAGGGGACGCTGCGGGCACCGGACTGTCCATGGGCCCAGTCTCCCAGCTCCGGCGGACCGCCACCGCCGGGGGCCAAGGGTGTCACCGGGCGGCCGGAATCCGTGTCAGGGCCGGGGCCGGGGCGGGCGGCGTATTGCCGGTGAAGGGTCACGGGGCCTTCCGCGCCGCGTACTCTTCTCCACAACTTCCCGCCTTCCCGTTCCCCTTCACAGGACCGACAGAACGCGAGCTTCAAGGTCATGTCCAACCCCACGGAGACCTCGACCGAACTCCTTGAGCGCCTCCAGCACCAGGTCGCACTTTTCGCCCGTCGCGCGGAACAGACGCGGCTCGGCGGAGTCGGCAAGGCCCGCAACTCCATGGACCGCGCCGCCTATCTGCTGCTCAACCGGCTCGACCGCGAAGGCCCGATGGGCGTCAAGGCGCTCGCCGAGGCCATGGGCATCGACTCCTCCACGGTCACCCGCCAGGTCGCCCCGCTCGTCGACACCGGCCTGGTCAAGCGCACTTCGCACCCGGAGGACGGCCGCGCCGTCGTCCTCGCCCTCTCGCCGCGCGGCCGGTCCCGGCTCGACGCGGTGCGCGACTCCCGCCGACGGCTGATGGCCGAGGTCACCGACGAGTGGACCCCGCAGGAGCGGGAGATCTTCACCGAGCTGCTGGCCCGCTTCAACACCTCGCTCTCCGACTGGCACACCGGGGCGGGGCAGCGCGATGAGCCGGACTCCGACGAGGCCGACGAGGCCGGCGGGACGGATGGGACCGGCGGCGCGACGGGGGCGCGGGGAGACACGCAAGGGGCTTGACCCGGAACACCCGGTTGCCGTCCCATGGCCGCGTGGGGAAGCGCCGGGCGGCAGCGGAGAACCGACGGGACGCCGAATTCGCGGCGTTCACCGCGGGAGCGGCGGGCCGTCTGCTGCACGCCGCCACTCTGCTCACGGGCGACCCGGAGACCGCCGACCGCCTCCTGACCGCGACGCTCGCGCACGTCTACGCCAACTGGTTCACGATGCGCGCGGAGGACCCGTACGAACGGGCCAGGAGCGAGCTGGTACGGCGGTTCGCCTACCGCCCGTGGTGGCGGCGGCCCCGCGGCGGCACGCTGGACCGGCTCAGCGGCCAGGAGCGGCTGATCGTCGTGCTGCGGCACTTCGAGGGCGTCGCGGAGGAGCAGGCCGCCGCCCAACTCGGCCTGCCCGTCGAGCGGGTGCGGGCCATCTGCGCCCGCGGGACGGCCACGCTGCGCAGCAGGCCAGAAGGCGACGACCCGGCGGCCGACGCGGCGGCCAGGGCCGTGGCCGCCGCCGCGGCGCGCGCCCGCAGAGCCCCCGGCGGGTCAGAACCGGCGTCCGGGGCAACGGAGTTGGCCGAGTCCAGCGCGGTGGCGCCGTGAGCCGCCTGCCCAACCGCCGCGACGACGAGGTGCGCCGCCTGCTGGACACCCCGCACCCGGTGGTCCCGCTCGACCTCACCGCCCGCGCCGCCGCCCGCGGACGCCGGATCGTACGCCGTCGCCGTGCCGTGCGACTCGCCCTGTGGCTGGTGCTGTTCGCGGCCGTCCTGGCCGGTGTCGTCCTGGCCGCGGCGGCCTGGCCCGACCACTCGGCCCATACGACGCCGACGGACGGCAGTTGGTGGTCGGCGACGGGCTGACGCCTTTCGTGTGAAAGGCGTCGGGCCCGTACGGGCCCGGGAGTTCGGGTTCTCAGGACCGTGTCGCGACCTCAGCCGAGGGCCTGCGCCAGATCGGCCAGCAGGTCGTCGGCGGCCTCGATGCCGACCGACAGGCGTACCAGATCGGCGGGCACCTCCAGCGCGGAACCGGCCACCGAGGCGTGCGTCATACGGCCCGGGTGCTCGATCAACGACTCGACGCCGCCGAGGGATTCGCCGAGCGTGAAGAGCTCCGCGCGGTCGCAGACGGCGACCGCCGCGTCCTCGCCGCCCACGACACGGAAGGACACCATGCCGCCGAACGCCTTCATCTGCTTGGCGGCCACCTCGTGCCCCGCGTGCTCCGGCAGCCCCGGGTAGTACACCTGCGCCACCTTCGGGTGCGCGGCCAGCATGTCGGCCACCCGCGTCGCGTTGGCGCTGTGCCGGTCCATCCGTACCGCGAGCGTCTTGACGCCGCGCATCACCAGCCACGCGTCGAACGGCCCGGCGACCGCGCCCATCGCGTTCTGGTGGTACGCCAACTCCTCGCCCAGGCCCGCGTCCGAGGTGACCAGCGCGCCGCCGACCACGTCGGAGTGCCCGCCCATGTACTTGGTCGTGGAGTGCACGACGACGTCCGCGCCGAGCGCCAACGGCTGCTGGAGGTAGGGGCTCGCGAAGGTGTTGTCGACCACCAGCCGCACCCCGGCCTGCCGGGCGACCCCGGCGAGCGCCGCGATGTCGGTGATGCCGAGCAGCGGGTTCGAGGGCGTCTCGACCCAGATCAGCCTGGTCTCCGGCCGGAGCGCGTCCCGTACCGCCTGGACGTCGGAGGTGTCGGCCACCGACCAGCGCACGCCCCAGCGCTCCACGACCTTCGCGAAGAGCCGGAAGGTGCCGCCGTACGCGTCGTCGGGGATCACCACATGGTCGCCCGGCGCGAGCATCGTACGCAGCAGGCAGTCCTCGGCCGCGAGCCCCGAGGCGAAGGCGAGGCCGCGGCTGCCGCCCTCCAGCGCCGCCAGGTTCTCTTCGAGGGCGGTCCTGGTCGGGTTGGCCGACCGGCTGTACTCGTAGCCGCCGCGCAGCCCGCCGACACCGTCCTGCTTGTACGTCGACACCTGGTAGATCGGCGTCACCACGGCCCCGGTCTGCGCGTCCGCGGCCTGGCCGGCGTGGATCGCGAGGGTCTCGAAGTGCTGGTGCCCGATGTCCTGGTGCCCGATGTGCTTGTCGCTCATGGCCCCGAGCGTAGTGCCGCCGTCAGGCGCGCGCCGACAGCCTCGCGCGCAGCACGGCCGCGCTGCGCTCGCACCACTCGACGTTTCCCCGCTCGAAGGCGAGGCCGCGCAGGCAGGTCAGATACGGGCCGATGCGGGTGCCGTGGCGCAGGAAGTCCTCTTCGTCCCGGTCGCCGCGGAGCGTGCCGAGCAGGGCCGTGAACAGCTCGACCTTCGCCGCCGCGAAGGCGGCGCGCTCCATGAGCTGGGCGATGACGGCCTCGGTGTCGAGGCGGTCGGCGGTCTGAACCTTCACCAGGAGTTCATCACGGATGAAGGACGGTTTCGCGGGCGCCGCCGCGAAGCGTTCCAGTTCGGCGAGGCCGGCGTCGGTCACCTGGAAGAGGCGCTTGTTCGGCCGCGTGTCCTGGACCACCTCCCGGCCGGTGACCAGGCCGTCGCCCTCCAGCCTGGTCAGTTCCGCGTAGAGCTGCTGGGGCAGCGCGTGCCAGAAGTTGGCCACGCCGACGTTGAACGCCTTGGCGAGCTGGTAGCCGCTCAACTCCTCGTCCAGCAGCGCCGCGAGCACCGCGTGGCGCAAAGCCATCGCCCGGCCTCCTCCCGTCCGCCCGGTCCGTTGTACGCTCGACATGATACTCAAGAAAGTGACTATTCAGATCCATGAGTATCGCGCGCGTACCCGTGCCCAGGACCGCAGGACCGCAGAACCGAAGGAGCAGCCGCCATGACCTCAGCAGACCCCTCCGCCTTCCGCGCCGCCGCCGAGTCGGGCGACGTCGAGGCCCTCAGCCGCCTGTTCACCGACGACATCCGGCTCTACAGCCCGGTGAAGTTCACCCCGTTCGAGGGCAAGCCGCTCGTCGTCGGCCTCTTCCACGTCCTGGTCAGGACCTTCGAGGACTTCCGCTACATCGGCCGATTCGACGGCTCCGCCCTGAGCACCGGTGACGGCGCCGACACCCCGTCCGCGATCCTGCTCTTCCGCGCCACCGTCAACGGCAAGGAGATCCACGGCATCGACATGCTCCAGTTCGACCCCGCCGGGCTGATCAAGGAGATCACCGTCATGGTCCGCCCCCAGTCCGCCGTCCACACCCTCGGCGAAGCCATCCTCGCCGGTCTCGTCGCCGACGGCCTGGTCCCGTCCCCGAGCCCCCGCTGACGGCCGTCTCAGCCGGAGGAGACGATGCCCGCCGCGCGGGCGGCCGTGAGCCACTGCGGGAACTCGTTGAGCAACTGGTCGTAGAGGTCGGCGTCCGCGATGGCCTTGGGCGAGGGTCCCGCGGCGAAGAATCCCGCGTTGTCGATGACCCGGCGGGCGGGCACCGGCAGGTCGTCCAGCTTGTGGAGGAAGCGGAATTCGTCCTGCCCGAAGCCGACGAACTGCCAGAAGATCGGCAGCCGGGCCGCCGTGCACAGCACATGCTCCGCGGCGGTCTTCGACGACGGTGACCCGTCGGTCTGGAAGACGACGAAGGCCGGGTCCTTCGCCCCGCAGGCCGTGTAGTGGTCGATGACCGCCTGCATGGCGACGTGGTAGTTGGTGCGCCCCATGTGCCCCATCGACTCGTGCAGCGGGGAGATCCGGTCGCGGTACGCGTCCAGGCCGATGTCCGCCGTGCCGTCGATCTCCGTCGAGAAGAACACCACCGGCACCACCCCGTCGTCGTCCAGATTCGCCGCGAGCGCGAGCGTCTGCTCCGCGAGGTGCTGCACCGACCCGTCCCGGTAGTACGGCCGCATGCTCCCCGACCGGTCGAGCACCAGATACACCGCGGCCCGCTCCCCGCCCACCCGGTGCTTGGCCAGCGACACAGCCGCCGTCTTGTACAGACTCACCAGGCCCGGAGCCCGGTCGGTGACCTTCTCCAAACTGATCGCCGCACCACCGCCCGGCTTCGGTCTCTTGCGGTAGTCGATCCGGGAGGACTTACGGTAATCAATCGTCATGCGCCGTGATTGTCCTCCAACCCCCCTCCCCTCGCCCGCCGTTGCCGAAATCCGCGGCGCCCCCGGAGGGTCAGGCGGTTGTTGTGGGGGAGGTCGGGGAGGTGGGGAGGCGGTAGTCGGACAGGGAGAGCATGCGGCGGTGCTGGGGGTGCAGGCCCGTGATGTGGAGCGGGAGCGCGAAGGCGGTGCAGCGGGCGTGCAGGCTGCTCAGGAAGCGCAGCGCCGTCGTGTCCATGAAGGGGACGGCGTCGAAGTCGAGGTGGACGCCGCGCAGGCCGGGGCGCAGCGCCAGTTGGGCCTGGGTCAGGGCCGGGCGGGCTTCGAGGTCGATTTCACCGCACGGCCGGAAGGTGAGTATCCCGTCGTCGTCCAGCGCGGTCGGACAGGTGAAGGGAGCCGTGGCGTCCATGGCGGTCGATGTCCTCTCTCGAATCTCGAAGGGTCCGCACCCTTGGACACCGTCGGCGGACGGAAATCACGCGCGTGGACGTACCAGCCAAGGACCGGCGGTCTCAGACGATCGCGGTGACCGTCACCGACACCGTGACCGGCGTGGTCAGCGTCTGCGGATACGTCGCGTAGACCGCCTCGACGACCGCCTTCCGCACGTGCTGGGCGACCCGGGCCGCCTGGTAGCCGGTGCGCACGGCCAGCGAGACGGTGACCGCGCACTGCGCGGGGTCGGTCCGCCACCGCACGGTGACACCGGGGGCGGTACGCGAGCGCAGGCGGTCGGTCAGGCGCGGGCTGAGGTAGGCGACGCCGGGGACGTCGACCGCGGCGGCGGCCGCGGCGGTCGCGGTCTCGCGCTCTTCCGGTGTGCGGGTCAGCGGGTTCATCGGGTCAGCCCTCCCCAGAGGTCGCGTCGTTGAGCGGGCGGCCGGCCGCCGCCTCGTCGTCGTCGTCCAGGACGTCCACCACCGACACGTCCACCACGGCGACGTCCAGGCCGATCACCGCGTGCGCCGCGTTCATGACGCGTTCGCGGACGGCCGCGGCGGCCCCGGGGACGGTACGGCGCAGGCCGATGGCCACCTCGATGCGGACCCGCAGCGGCACGCGCGGCAGCGGCAGGCCCGGCAGGACGTAGCGCGCGGGCTCGCGGGCCGCGGTGATCCGGCAACTCCCGGCCACGACACCGGGAACCGCGTCCGCGGCCTGCCGGAAGAGCCGGGCGGCGGCGGTCTCGGTGATCCAGTCGTCGGCCGCGGGGTCGCCGAGCGGTACGAGGCGGCCGGGCCGCAGTTCGGTCCGCACCAGGTCCATCACGCGGGCGGCCAGATCGGGCGCGGGCAGGTCACGTACCGCCAGCGCCTGGTGCACGGCCTGGTCGAGCTGGGCCAGTTCGGCGAGCGAGTCCCGGCAGTGCGGGCAGTCCTCGTGGCCGGGGGCGGGCTCGCCGCTCTCCCACAGATCGGCCAACGAGGCGTCGCAGGCCAGGAGTTCGTCGTCTAGCGCCATGTGTCCATCGCCTCCGTCAGATAGCGGCGGGCGCGGAAGATCCGTCCCCGGACGGCCGGTTCGCCGATCCCCACGGCGGCGGCGATCTCGTCGTACGACAGGCCGTGGAATTCGCGCAGCACCCAGCAGGCGCGCTGCTCGGGGGTGAGCCCGGCCAGCGCGCGGTGCAGCGCCTCGGCCGACGCGGCGGACTCCGCGGCGCGGACGGGCGAGGACTGGTACTCGGGCGCGGCGGGTTCGAGGATCGAGTCCAGTGGCTGGGTGGGGCGGCGGCCCCTGAGGACGTTCAGGCAGCGGTTCGTCACGATGCGGTACATCCACGTGCCGAAGGCCGCGTTCCTGCGGAACTCCGGGAGCCGTCGCCACGCGCTGACATACGCGTCCTGCACCGCGTCCTCCGCCTCGGCGTCGTTGCCGAGCAACCGGCGCGCCAGGCGCAGCAGTTCGCCGCTGTGCCGCCGTACCAGGATCTCGAATGCCTCGTCGTCGCCCTCGCTCGCGCGAGCGACCAGCAGGTCTTCCTCCCGGCCGGACACCGGCAACTCCCGGCCGGACAACAGCGACTCCCGTCCGGACACCGGCAACTCCGGCTCGGGCGGGGGCACATGCGACGGCGCCCCGTCGGACGCCTCACCGGACACGGCACCGCACCGGGTCCTCGGCGGCGAGCAGAGGCACGTACAAGCAGGTCAACGTCGTCCGTCCAACAGGTGATCGCGGTCCACGGGGGTGTGCCGTACGGCACCGGGTTCGGGCGAGCGGCAGCGGCGTGCGGGGGCGCCGGGGTGGGACAGCCCCGGCGCTCCCGGAGAACGGCTACTGCACTCGTCCCTCGGTGGGGGTCTCGTCGTCCTCGTCGGGCAGGTGCACGTCCACGATCGAGACGTTGACCTCGACGACCTCGAGCCCGGTCATGCGCTCGACGGCGGAGATCACGTTCTCCCGTACGTCGGCGGACACATCGGTGATGGCGACGCCGTACTCGACGACCAGCTCCAGGTCCACGGCCGTCTGCCGCTCGCCGACCTCGACCTTGACGCCGCGGGTCACGTTGGGACGGCCGCCGGGGACGCGGTCGCGGATGGCGCCCATGCTGCGGGCGAGGCTGCCGCCGAAGTCGTGGACGCCGAGCACCTCGCGTGCCGCCATGCCCGCGATCTTCTCCACGACGGAATTGGCGATGGACGTACGGCCGCGCTCGGCGGGCACGCGGAAGGCGTCTCCGGCTCGCTTCTCCAGGCCCTGCCCCTTGCCGCCGTCGTCGTTGCGGTCCGTGCTGGTGCGCTGGGCCGAAACCGGCGCTTCGGCCTTCGTCGTGGTCATAACCGGATCTCCAGGTGTACGCAGTGCACCGGCCGGGTCGCGCGGATCCACGGACGCGGATCGCACGACGGTGGATCGTACGAATACGCCGACCCTACGGTGCGTGTGGCGGCCTCATGGGCCCTGACATCGTTAAGACACCACTGATCCGAAGACCTCACGCGCGGATTCGGGGTCTTCTCGAAGAGATTCCCGCCGAGGTCGGCGAATCCGGGCCAGGCCCGGATTCTGAGGCTCCGCGACCTCGGTCCCGGCGGGGCTCAGACCTCGGTGCGCACCCAGAGGCAGAAGGGGTGACCGGCCGGGTCGAGGAAGATCCGCGTGTCGTCCTGCGGCTGGTACGCGGCCAGGGCGGCGCCGCAGGCCAGGGCGGTGGCGGTGCCCGCCGCGAGGTCGGTGACCTCGAAGTCGAGATGCAGCATCATCTGCTGGGCGGCGGGGGCGGAGGGCCAGGTCGGCGGGGTGTAGAGGGGCTCGGTCTGGAAGGACAGGCCCGTGCCGCCGCCGGGCGGGTTGAGCTTGACCCAGTCGGGCTCCCGCGCGGTGACCTCCCAGCCGAGCAGCCGCCGGTAGAAGTCGGCGAGCGCCGTCGCGTCGGGCGCGTCGAGGACGACGGCGGTGAAGGTCGTACGCAGTGGCGCGGTCGGCTCCGACATCGGTCTCCCCTGGTCGCGGCGGGCCGGGCGGCACGGTGGGCGGCCGGGCGGGTCGGCCCGGCTCTTGGGCGTGCGGCCCGTTTCCGGTCCAGCCTGGCACCGGGCACCGACAACGCGGCGCCGCCTCTCCGCCGCCGGACGGATCGACCGGCGGCGGGGAGGCGGCGGGAGCCATTCGTACGGGCCCCGGGGGCGCGGGGCCCGCGGAGCGCCCGGCTCAGGCGGCCGTGCGCTCGCGCGGCGTCAGCGTCCCCTTCCCGACCGCCGCCGGCCAGGGCGGTGGTCGCCTGCGGTCAGCGGACACCCAGCAGGTGGTCCATGGCGAGCTGGTCGAGCGCTTCGAACGCCATGCCGCGCTCGGCCGCCGCCTCGACGTCGAAGTCCTCGTACGCGCTTCGGTCGGCGAGCAGTCCGGCCAGCCTTCCGCCCAGCGTGTCCTGCTCGCCGAGCGTCGGGAGGGCCAGCTCGTCCAGGCGCGAGGCGCGCAGCGCGGCCTGCACCTCGGGGTCGGCGCGGAAGGCGGCGGCGCGCTCCTTGAGGATCAGGTAGTTGCGCATGCAGCCCGCGGCCGACGCCCACACCCCGTCGTAGTCCTCGGTACGCGGCGGCTTGAAGTCGAAGTGGCGCGGCCCCTGGTATCCGGCGGTCTCCAGCAGGTCGACCAGCCAGAAGGCGGAGCGCAGGTCGCCCGCGCCGAAGCGGAGGTCCTGGTCGTACTTGATGCCGGTCTGGCCGTTGAGGTCGATGTGGAAGAGCTTGCCGTGCCACAGCGCCTGGGCGATGCCGTGCGGGAAGTTGAGCCCGGCCATCTGCTCGTGGCCGACCTCGGGGTTGACGCCCACGATGTCGGGGCGCTCCAGCGAGTTGATGAAGGCCAGCGCGTGGCCGACGGTCGGCAGCAGGATGTCGCCGCGCGGCTCGTTCGGCTTCGGCTCGACCGCGAACCGCAGGTTGTAGCCCTGCTCGGTGACGTACTCGCCGAGCAGGTCGAACGCCTCCTTCATCCGGTCGAGCGCCAGCCGTACGTCCTTGGCCCCGCCGGACTCCGCGCCCTCCCGGCCGCCCCACGCCACATACGTCTCCGCGCCCAGCTCGGCGGCGAGGTCGATGTTGCGGAGGGTCTTGCGCAGCGCGAAGCGGCGGACGTCGCGGTCGTTGGCGGTGAAGGCGCCGTCCTTGAAGACGGGGTGCGTGAAGAGGTTCGTGGTCAGCATCGGGGTGGTCATCCCGGTGGTGTCCAGCGCCTGCCGGAACCGCTTGACCAGCGCGTCGCGCTCCGCGTCCGTCGAGCCGAACGGGATCAGATCGTCGTCGTGGAAGGTGACGCCGTACGCGCCCAGCTCGGAGAGCCGGTTGACGGACTCGACCGGGTCCAGCGGGGCGCGGGTGGCGTCGCCGAACGGGTCGCGGCCCTGCCAGCCGACGGTCCACAGGCCGAAGGTGAACTTGTGCTCGGGGGCCGGGGTAAGACTCTCGGAAGTCATTGCGACTGGCTCCTATTCGTCAGACTGTTAAACAAATTAGTATGCGAGGCCAGCGATGGGAAGTGGCGCTCGCGAAGGGATCGGGAATCGCATGGGGTCGAAAGCAGGGACGGGACGGGTCGTACTCGGGGTGGACAGCTCCACGCAGTCCACGAAAGTGCTGGCCGTCGACGTGGACAGCGGCGCCGTCCTGGCCAGTGGGCAGGCGCCGCACACGGTCAGCTCGGGGGCCGGACGCGAGACCGACCCCGAGGTGTGGTGGACGGCGCTGCGCGACGCGATCGGGCAGACCGGGGAGTACGCGGCGCGCGCCGAGGGGATATCGGTCGGCGGGCAGCAGCACGGGCTGGTCGTCCTCGACGCCGCCGGGCGCCCGCTGCGGCCCGCGCTGCTGTGGAACGACGTACGGTCCGCGCCGCAGGCCGCCGCGCTCGTCGAACGGCACGGCGCGCAGTGGTGGGCCGAGCGCTTCGGCTCCGTGCCCGCGGCCAGCTTCACCGCCGCCAAGTGGGCGTGGCTCACCGAGCACGAGCCCGAGGTCGCGGCAGCAGCAGCGGCCGTACGGCTCCCCCACGACTTCCTCACCGAACGCCTCGGCGGCGCCGCCGTCACCGACCGCGGTGACGTCTCCGGCACCGGCTGGTGGGCCTCGGGCACCGAGACCTACGACGACGGGCTGCTCGCCGAGATCGGGCTCGACCCCGCGCTGCTGCCGACGGTCCTCGGGCCCGGCGAGGAGGCGGGCGCCGTCTCCGCCTCCGCCGGTCTGTCCCTGCGGCCCGGCGCCCTCGTCGCCTCCGGCACCGGTGACAACGCCGCCGCCGCGCTGGGCCTCGGCCTCGGGCCCGGACGCGCCGTCCTCAGCCTCGGTACCTCCGGTACGGTCTACGCCGTTTCGCGGCGGCGGCCCACCGACGCGTCCGGGACCGTGGCGGGGTTCGCCGCCGCCGACGGGGGGTGGCTCCCCCTCGCCTGCACCCTCAACTGCACGCTGGCCGTCGACAAGGTGGCCGCGCTCCTGCGGCTCGACCGGGAGGAGGTGGAGCCCGGCGGCTCCGTCGCCTTCCTGCCCTTCCTCGACGGTGAGCGCACGCCCAACCTGCCCTACGCCTCGGGGCTGCTGACCGGCCTGCGCCACGACACGTCCGCCGGACAGGTGCTCCAGGCCGCCTACGACGGGGCCGTCTTCGCGCTTCTCTCCGCCCTCGACCAGGTACTCGCCGTGGACTCCGCCCCCTCCGACCAGCCCCTTCTCCTCATCGGCGGCGGCGCCCGGGGCACGGCCTGGCTCGACACCGTTCGCCGTCTTTCGGGGCGGGCCGTTCAGGTGCCGCGCGCGGCGGAGTTGGTCGCCCTGGGCGCTGCCGCGCAGGCCGCCGCTCTTCTCACCAAGGAGGCTCCCTCGGCCATCGCGCTCCGCTGGGGTACCGCCGCCGGGGCTCTCCACCCGCCCCTTCCCCGCGATGACGCTGCCCTCGCGCGCCTCTCCTCCGCCCTCCCCTTGGCGGGCGCCCGCTGAATCCGCCCCCTCCCTGGTGCGGCGCCCGTTTTTTCCCGCCCGCCCACCCGTGCGAGTGCTTTCTCCGTCTGCGGGTGCCGCCCGTGCCTGGTCGGTCCCGGCCCGGGGTACCTCCTCGAAATCCGTAACACCTGGCCCTGCGTATCCGGTGCCGTTCCTGTCAACGTATTTCTGCGGGGGCACCCCGGCCCGTCCCCTCCGGGTACGTCGGCGTCCGCCTGTCCGTGGGGGCTGAGGGGGGGGCGGGGGGTGGGTGGGTTCGGGTACGTCGGCGGGTGCCTGCCCGGCGGGGGCGGGGGGCTCGGGCACCTCGGCGTCCGGCTGCTGGTTGGGGCGGCCGGGGAGGGGGGTGGGCGGGCTCTCGGGTACGTCGGCGGGTGCCTGTCCGGCGGGGGTGGCGGAGGGGGTGGGGATTGTTCCGGCGAACCGTCCTGCGCGGTGCCCCCTTCCGGTTGGTCGGAGAGGCGGGCTCCTTCCACCCGGGTGGAGGGTCGGGTGGCGCAGGGGTCCGGCCCCCACCTACTCCCTCCCCCCCTCAGCCACAGCGGACAGGCGACCACCGCCGTACCCAAACCCACCCACCCCCGCCACCCCTCAGCCACAGCGGACAGGCGACCGCCGACGTACCCGAACCCACCCACCCCCCCTCCCGGCCACCCCCACCGGACAGGCGGACGCCGACGGGCGAGGAGGGGACGGGCCGGGGTGCCCCCGCAGAAATACGTTGACAAGAAGGTCACCGGATGCGCAGGGCCAGGTGTTACGGATTTCGAGGAGGTACCCCGGACCGGGACCGACCAGGCACAAGCGGCACCCGCAGACGGAGAACACACCCGCACGGGTGGGCGGGCGGGAAAAGACAGGTCTGCGGCGGAGCCGCACATACTTGGGGGGATGGGATGGGGAGGACGGCGTGGGTAAGGGAATGGGCGCGCAGGCGGGCCTGAGGCGCCGCAACCTGGCACTGGTCATGCGGGCCCTCGCGGCAGGCGAGAACGTCACGCGCGCCGCCGTCGCGGCAGAGGTCGGCCTGACGAGGGCAACCGTCTCGACGCTGGTGGACGAACTGCTGGCGGCCGGCCTGGTGGAAGAGCGCGGCGCGCAGCGCCCCGGCACCGTCGGCCGCCCAGGCACCGCCCTGGCCCTGAGCGAGCGCGGCCCCGCCGGCCTCGGCGCCGAGGTCGGCGTCGACCACCTGGCCGCCTGCGTGGTGGACCTGCGCGGAACCGTCCGCTGCCACGCCGAGGCGAAGGCGGCGAACCGCGGCCGCCCGGCCGCCGAAGTGCTGGCGGAACTGGCCGAGTTGACGGCGAAGGTGACCAGGGAGGCGGCCGGAAGCGGCCTGCGCCCGGTCGCCACGACAGTGGCGGTCCCCGGCCTGGTCGGAAAGGACCGCGGCACGGTCCTGCGCGCCCCGAACCTGGGCTGGGAGGACGTGGCCGTCGCGGCCCCCCTCGGCGAGGGCACGGTCGTGGAGAACGAGGCGAATCTCGGCGCGCTCGCCGAACTGTGGCTCGGCGGCCACGAGAAGCTCGCGGACTTCGTGCACGTCTCCGCGGAGATCGGCATCGGCGCCGCCCTCGTCGTGGAGGGCCGCCTGTTCCGCGGCGCCCGCGGCTTCGCGGGCGAGCTGGGCCACGTACCGGTACACCCGGACGGCCCCTTGTGCTCGTGCGGCGCGCACGGCTGCCTGGAGACGTACGCGGGCGAGGAGGCGCTGCTGCGGGCGGCGGGGGTGGGCACGGGCGGCGGCCCGGCGCTGCGGGCGGCGGCGGCCGACGGCGACCCGGCGGCGCTGAAGGCGCTGGAGGAGGCGGGCGCGGCGCTCGGCATCGCGCTGAGCGGCGCGGTGAACCTGCTGGACCCGCAGGCGGTGGTGGTCGGCGGCCCGCTGGCCGAACTGGCGCCGTGGCTGCTGCCGGGCGTCCGGCGGGAGCTGGCGGCCCGCGTCACCGACCGGCAGTGGCGCCCTGAGGACGTGGTGACGTCCAGGCTGGGCCGTGACGGGGTGCTGCGCGGCGCGGCGTACAGCTCCGTACGCACGGTGCTGGAGGACCCGGCGGGCTGGGCCCTCCAGCAGGAGGCGTAGAGGACGGTAGAGGACTTACGCCTGCGGAGCCGTCCATGCCGCCCAGGACACGTTCCAGCCGTTGAGCCCGTTGTCCGGCTGGATCGTCTTGTCGGCGGAGTCCTTGACGATGACGACGTCACCGACCATGGAGTTGTTGTAGAACCAGGCGGCCGGGGTGCTGCCGTCCTTGCCGCCCTTGGTGTCGCTCAGACCGATGCAGCCGTGGCTGGTGTTGACGGTGCCGAAGATCGACTTGCTGCCCCAGTAGTTGCCGTGGATGAAGGTCCCGGAGTTGCTGAGCCGCATGGCGTGCGGGACGTCGGGGATGTCGTACTCGCCCTTGCCGTCGTCCTCGGTGAAACCGACCGTCGCGCCGTTCATCCGCGTGGTCTGGTACTTCTCGGAGATGACCATCTGGCCGTTGTACGTGCTGTGGTCCGGGGCGCCCGCGGAGATCGGGATGGTCTTGAGGACCTTGCCGTCGCGGACGACGGTCATCTGGTGGGTCGCGGCGTCGACGGTGGAGACCTGGGAGCGGCCGACGGTGAAGTTCACCGTCTTGTCCTGGACGCCGTAGATGCCCGCGCCGCCCTTGACGCCGTCGAGCGTGAGCTTGAGGGAGACGTGCGAGCCCGCCTGCCAGTACTGCTGGGGGCGGAAGTCGAGCCGGGTGGAGCTGAACCAGTGGCCCTCGACCCGCTGGCCGCTGCTGGAGGTCACCGACACCGCGGCCTCGACGGCGGCGCGGTTGGTGATCGCCTTGTCGAAGTTGATCGAGACCGGCATGCCGACGCCGACGGTGGAGCCGTCCTCCGGCGTGAAATAGCCGATGAAGCTGCTGGAGGCGGAGACGGTCGCGAAGGTGCCGTTCGCCGCGGCCGTACGGCCCTGGGAGTCGGTGGCGGCGGCCGATATCGCGTACTGCGTGCCGCGGGCCAGCGCGGCGTCCGGGGTCCAGCTCGTGCGGTCGGCGGATATGGTGCCCGCGATCTTGTTGCCGGTGGCCTTGGACGTCATCGTGACCGAGGTCAGGGTGCCACCGGCCACGGTGACCTTGGCGTCGTTGTGGATGCTCGCGCCGGTGCTGCCGTCCTTGGGCGTGATGGTGATCTTCGCGTCGGACGCCTGCTTCGCCGCCGCGGCGTCCTCCTTGGACTGGGCGGCGGCCGACGGGGACTGTCCGCCCGACGGGGACGAGCTGGCGGAGCTGGTCGGCTTGTCGCCGCCCGCGGCCTTGTCGCCGCCGCCTCCGCCGCCGCACGCCGTCAGCGTGACGGCACCGCCGATCAGCACCGCGGCAGCCGCGAGTGTGCGGCGGCGGGTGAACGGCGAGCGCTTGGCGGGGGCATGTGCGTTGTCGGGCGGCGTCACGCGTGTCTCCAATGGGCTGGGGTCGCTCGCGGGTGAATGACGAGCTTCGTCCATATGCCATGAAAACAGGCCGACGCCGTTAACCGTGCCCCGAGTGCCGGAATTGTGGGGTAACGCACGCGGGCCGCGTCCGACCGCACGGGACGGGGGGCGGCGCGTTCGCGCAGGTGGGAGGTGCTTTCCGGGCGCCGCCTCCGGGCCGCTCGGCGCGGAGCGTCCGGCTCCGCTTCCCCCGCCCCGGCCCCCCGGACCCCGACGCCTAGTCGTCCCCGTCCGCGTCCTCCTCGTCGAGGTCCCACTCGTCGGAGTCCGGGTCGTACTCGGTGTGCGCGCACGACCACGACGCCTGGACGAGGTCGACGCCCGGCACGGCCGAGAGCAGGTCGGCCGGGTCGACGAGGTACGCCAGCGCCTCCGACTCGTCCTTGCCGACGGCGTCGCGGGCGTGCAGCCGTTCCTGCGGCGGCATGAACTCGTCGGCGCCGATGTGGTCCAGGGCCGCGCCGCGCAGCTCGTCGGGACCGGAGACCTCCAGGACGAGTTCCACCTGGAGGCGTACGTACCGCGGGCCGCTCTCGCCGCGGGGAATCTCAGTAGTGCTCATGCCACGGAGCGTAAGCGCCTTCGCCGTGGCTTCCCACGAGCCACACCAAGTCACTACCATCTGCCCCTACGGTCAATTCGCCGCACCAACTGGGGGATCCGTTGACCTCGCCCCGTCCCTATGTCGCCGCAGCAGCCGCCGCCGCGCTCGCGGCGCTGTTCTTCGTCCCGTCCGCGAGCGCGAGCCCCGACGACGCCGCGGCCTCCGCGCACACGAAGACCGCGGCCCACACCAGTACGACAAGCACGGCCCGTACGACAGATACGCCAGGTACGGCCACCACGCGCTCCGCCGCGGAGCAGATCGGCCTCGCCGACACCGGCAGCATCGACACCACGCCGTACCTCATCGGCGGTGCCGCGTTCCTGGTGGCGGGCGCGGGGCTGATCGTCAACGCCGGCCGCCGCACCCGCCAGAGCTTCTGACGGCGTCGCTCACACGGCTGCCGGTTCCGCTCACGGATTCACGCGAGCGGGCCGGTGACCGACTCCGCCGCGCGCGCCAGCTCCCCGGCCCGTACGAAGCGGTAGGCCGCCTCCAGGTCCGGTGACAGGAAGCGGTCGGGGCCCGCGCCCGGCACGCCCGCCGCGCGTACCGCTGCCAGGACCGCGGCCGAAGCGGGCGCCAGGCGCTGCTCGCCCGTCGTGGTCCTGATCTCCAGCGCGCGGGTGGCCGCGTACATCTCGACGGCGATGATCCGGGTGAGGTTGTCGACCGCCGTACGGAGCTTGCGCGCCGCCGACCAGCCCATGGAGACGTGGTCCTCCTGCATCGCGGAGGACGGGATCGAGTCCACCGACGCGGGCACCGCGAGCCGCTTCATGTCGCTGACCAGCGCGGCCTGCGTGTACTGGGCGATCATCAGACCGGAGTCCAGGCCGGGGTCGTCCGCCAGGAACGGCGGCAGGCCGTGCGAGCGGTTCTTGTCCAGCAGCCGGTCGGTGCGGCGCTCCGCGATGGAGCCGAGGTCGGCGGCGGCGATGGCGAGGAAGTCCAGGACGTACGCGACCGGCGCGCCGTGGAAGTTGCCGTTCGACTCGACCCGGCCTCCCCCGGAGCCTTCGGCCGGGGAGGTACCCCCGACCAGGACCACCGGATTGTCGACGGCGGCGGCCAGCTCGCGCTCGGCGACCAGGCGGGCGTGCGCGAGGGTGTCGCGGCCCGCGCCGGCGACCTGCGGGGCGCAGCGGATGGAGTACGCGTCCTGTACGCGCGGCGCGTCGTCCTGGTGGTGGCCGGTGAGCCCCGAACCCTCCAGCACCCGGCGCATGTTCTCGGCGCTGGCCGCCTGGCCGGGGTGCGGGCGGATCGCGTGCAGTTCGGGGGCGAGGACCTTCTCGGTGCCGAGCAGGGCCTCCAGGGTCAGCGCGGCCGTGATGTCGGCCGCGGTGAAGAGCCGGGCCAGGTCGGCGCAGGCCATCACGAGCATGCCGAGCATGCCGTCGGTGCCGTTGATGAGGGCCAGGCCCTCCTTCTCCCGCAGGACGACCGGCTCGATGCCGTGCTCCGCCAGGAGTTCCGCGGCGGGGCGCACCGTACCGTCCGGGCCCTCCGCCTCGCCCTCGCCCATCAGCACCTGCGCGCAGTGCGCCAGCGGGGCGAGGTCGCCCGAGCAGCCGAGCGAGCCGTATTCGTGGACGACGGGCGTGATCCCGGCGTTCAGCAGGGCCGCCATCGTCTCCGCCACCACCGGGCGCACCCCGGTACGGCCCGAGGCCAGCGTCTTCAGCCGCAGGAACATCAGCCCGCGGACCACCTCGCGCTCCACCGCCGGGCCCATCCCCGCCGCGTGCGACCGTACGAGGCTGCGCTGCAACTGGGCCCGCAGTTCCGGGCTGATGTGCCGTACCGCCAACGCCCCGAAGCCCGTCGACACCCCGTAGACCGGCTCGGGCTTCGCCGCCAGCGCCTCGATCACCTCACGCGCCCTGGCGATCCCCGCCACCGCTTCCGGCGCCAGCTCCACCCGCGCGCCGTCGCGCGCCACGGCGAGTACGTCGTCGGCGGGGGCGCCGTGCGCACCGATGACCACGTTATGCATATTCATATTCACGCACCCTAAGCACTGAAAGCCGCCCTGTCACTCCCCCCTGCGACCAGCGCTCTCCGGCCCCGCCCCCGGCCCGTCCGGCCGAGGACGGTGGCCGCGGATGCGGCGCCGCTCGCCCTCGCGGGCCGGAGGCGAGTCGGCGAGCCGGACGACGGGGTCCTCGGGCCCGGCGCGCCCCGCGACGACGGGGTGCGCCGCGCGCAGCGCCTTGGCCTGGTACTGCGCCGCGTCGGCCAGCCGGAACAGCCGCCGCGCCGAGCGCACGGGCCCGATCGGGTCGCCGGTGGACGCCACACCGCAGGCCACGCCCTCGCCGACGTCGAGCTGCGCGGCCCGCCCGCACAGCTCGTCGGCCGCCGCGACCACCTCGTCCGGCTCCTGCCCGACGGCCACGACGCAGAATTCGTCACCGCCCAGACGGGCGGCCAGGCTGCCGGGAAGCATGGCGCCGCACAGCGAGAGCAGCGAGCCGAATCGTTCCAGCAGCCGGTCGCCGACGGCGTGCCCGAGTCGGTCGTTGACCTTCTTCAGACCATTGAGGTCGCACACCACGAGGCTGACCACGGCACCGTCCGCCCGGTGCCGTTCCAGCGCCTCATCGAGGCGTACGTCCACGGCCCGGCGGTTGCCGAGCCCGGTCAGCGGGTCGGTGAAGGCCAGCCGCTGCACCTCGGCGAGCCGTTCGGTCTGGGCGATCCCGGACGCGATGACGGCGGCGAGCACCGTCGCGAAGTCGGCGTCCCGGCGGTCGAAGCCGGACACCCCGGCGCGCCTGGCCACGTACAGCTCGCCCCACGCCCTGCCGTGCAGCACGATCGGCGCGACCACGCACGAGCCACGGCCGCGCCTCCGCAGCGCCGCGGCCCGGCCCCAGCTGCTGCCGCCGGGCGACGCGCCCGTGCCGTCGGCGGTCTCGACCCAGGCGTGCGGCTCGCCGCCCCGGGCCCACTCACCGTGCAGGAACTCCACGATCTCCGGGAAGTCGTGCACCGAATACGACTCGTCGTCCGGCTCCGGCTCCTCGCCGGGCGCCAGCTCCCCGTCGTTGACCAGGACCCGCAGCCGCCCGGTCTCCCGCTCCCACGTCGAGATCGCCGCGAAGGACGCGTCCATCGCGAGCCGCGCCCGCCGCGCCCCGGCCCGTACCGCGGCCAGCGGCGTCTGCTCGGTCGCCAGTGCCTGTGCCAGCTCGACGACCGCTCGAAGCCGGAGATCGGCCGTCCCGTCCACCATCTGTCCAGGCTAGGGAGATTTGTCCGGTTTGGAGCGCTGGCTGCGCCGAACGGAGCCCGTTCGGCGCTGCGGCCCGCCGCTGGCGACTACGCACAGTGGCCGCGCGCGGAGATCACACGCCGGGCCACCGCGGGGGCCGCTTGTCGTTGAAGGCGGCCACGCCTTCCGCACGGTCGGCGGAGAAGGCGGTGGCGCGCCAGGCGGCGTCCTCGATCTCCAGCCCGGCGCGCAGGTCGAGGCCCTGGCCCAGGCGCAGCGCGCGTTTGGCGGAGCGCAGGCCGACCGGCGAATTCACGGCGATCCGGTCGGCCAGCGCCAGCGCCTCGGCGCGGGCGTCGTTCCCGTCCGCGAGCTGGTCGACCAGCCCGAGGGCGAGCGCTTCGGCGGCCGGTACGCGGCGGGCGGTGAAGACCAGTTCCGCGGCGCGAGCCGCGCCGACCCTGCGGGGCAGCAGTTGGGTGCCGCCGCCGCCCGGGATGACGCCGACCGAGACCTCGGGAAGGCCGACGACGGCCGTCGCGTCGGCCACGATCACGTCACAGGCGAGCGCCAGCTCGAAGCCGCCGCCGAGCGCGTAGCCGTGCACCGCCGCTACGGCGGGCATCGGCAGCTCCAGCACACCGGTGTACGCGGCCCTGGTGTGCGGGCGCTGGCGTACGAGGTCGGCGTCCGTGAACGCGTTGCGCTCCTTGAGGTCGGCGCCGACACAGAACGCCTTGTCGTGGGTGGACGTCAGGACCGTGACGCTGACGCCGGGGTCGGCCGCCAGCGCCGCGCAGGCGTCGCCGATCGCGACGGCCATCTCCGTGGAGACGGCGTTCATCGCCTTCGGCCGGTCGAGCACCAGTTCCGCGACACGCTCGCCGTGCCGGCGGACCGCCACCCACTCCCCGAACCGCCGTTCCGCCGTCCCCTGCGCTTCCATTCGCCCGCCCTCCGGTTAACGACCGTGAACTCCCATCCTGCCATCCCCCTCCCCGCGGGGGACGGCACCGTCGCACACAGCCGGACGGCGCTCGCGCCACCTCGGATCCATACGGTCACACGGCCATACGGTGGACGGTCGCGAATCCCCCGGCCAGCAGCACCGCGACGACGGCCGCGAGGACTCCGGTGACCCCCAGGGCGGTGAGCCCGGCGAAGAAGTGGCCTATGCCCTTCCAGCCGTGCGCCCAGGTGGCGACGATCGCGACCAGGGCCAGCACCCCGAGCTGCGCCCCGCCGAAGGCCGTGGCGCCGGGAAGCCCGGCGCGGCGGAAGACCAGGCCGTACCACATCCCGTAGACGAACAGCAGGAAGAAGGCGACGGCGGCGGTGAGCCACGAGACGTACCAGGCGCCGTCCAGCAGGAACGGGACGCGGAAGTAGGCCATGCGCATGCCCCAGCCGCCGGTAGCGCGTTCGAGTATCTGGCCGACCGCGACGACCAGCCCGAAGGTCACGGCGAGGGCCCCGGCCAGGGCGGTGACGCCGCGCAGGTAGGTGCGTCTGCTGACGCCGAGGGCGAGGGCGAACGGCAGCGCGCGGGCGACGGTCTGGAGGCCCACGGCGAACATCACGAGGAGGGCCGCGGCCAGGCCGCCGACCCAGCGGTGGTCGGCGTGTGCCACCGGGGTGAGCCGCAGGATCACCACGTCCAGGACGAAGCCGAAGGCGGCCCACTCCCAGGGCAGGACGAGGTAGGTGAAGCGGTCCAGGAGCAGATAGCGGACGACGGAGAGAACCGGGGTGGGACGCATCAGGATGCCCTCGCAGTCGTGAGGCCGGACGGGTCGTGGGGCCCGGCGCCGGGCTCGCCGTGGCGCTCGGCCGCGTGGACCGCGAGCTGTTGGAGGGTGCACTCCTCCAGCCGCAGGCGCAGGTGTTCGGCCAGTTCGCGGTCGCGCCCGTCGAGGCGGCCGACCATCACCGCTCTGGTCTGCGCGCCCATGGAGCGGCGGCTCACCGTCGCGCGGGTGGCGATGAACCGGTCGACGGCGGTGGCGGGGCCGGTGACGGTCGTGGCGGTGCCGCGCAGTTCGTCCGTCGGCGCGTCGAGGACCAGTCGGCCCCGGTCGAGGACCAGGACGCGGTCGAGCAGCTCGGCGGCCTCGTCGACGAGGTGGGTCGAGAGCACGATGCACCGGGGGTGGGCGGCGTAGTCGGCGAGGAGGTGGTCGTAGAAGAGCGAGCGGGCGACCGCGTCGAGGCCCGCGTACGGCTCGTCGAACAGGGTCACTTCGGCGCGGACGGCCAGCCCGACGGTGATGCCGAGAGCGGTCCGCATCCCGCGCGAGAGCTTCCTGATCGGCCGGGCCGGCGGCAGCTCGTACGCGTCGAGCAGGGTGTCCGCCAGCTCCTGGTCCCAGTTCGGGTAGAACAGCGAGGCCGCCGCGATGGCGTGCCGCACCCTCAGCTCGGGGTACGTCTGGTCCTCGCGGACGAGGATCATCCGGCGCAGCACCGCGTCGTTCTCCAACGGCGGGGCGCCAAAGGCGTGCACGGTCCCGGCGGTGGCGAATTCCTGGCCCGCGAGGATGCGCAGTAACGTCGTCTTCCCCGCGCCGTTGCGGCCCACCAGTCCGGCGATGCACGGCGTGTCCAGCGCGAAGCTGACGTCGGTGAGCGCCTGGTGGTCGCGGAAGCCGCGTCCGACGCCGGTCAGCGAGACGACGGGGCTCATGTGTCGCCCCCGACCGTCGCCGCCGTGGTCGTGGCGGCGGCCGTGGCGGCCCTGGCGGACGGTGTCCCGGCGGACGGCGTGGGGTTCGGCTTCGGCGCGGTGGCGCCCGCCGCCTGCGACGTCACCGCGACCGAGGCCAGCTCGTCGCGTACCAGGCCGAGCAGTTCGTCCTGCCCGATCCCGAGCCGCGCCGCCTCGACCGCCAGCGGCCGTACGTACCGGTCCGCGAAGCGCCGCCGTCGGCCCAGCACGAGCCGCTCGCGCGCGCCCTGCGCGACGAACATGCCGACGCCGCGCCGCTTCTCCACCAGTTCCTCGTCCGACAGGGCGGTGAGCGCGCGGGCCGCGGTGGCCGGGTTGACCCGGTAGAAGACCGCGAGCTCGTTGCTCGACGCGACGCGTTCGCCCTCGCCCACCGTCCCGTCGGCGATCTGATTCGCCAGCTCGGCCGCGATCTGGGCGAAGATCGGCCCGCCCTCTTCCAGGAGTGACATCATTCCTCCATTGCTCTGGTGGTTCCCTACTGTACTAAGGAACCAACGCAGTGGGCAAGAGGGCACGCCACATGAACCGGGCGGGGATGCCAGGGGACCCGGCGGAGGCGGGATACGGCGTCAGGTACGCGAGGCGCGGGCAGGCCGGAGCACGCGCCCGTGGCGCGGTCGGGGCGGAGCGGACCTCAGTCCCGGCGGGACAGCAGCCAGGGTTCGACGACACCGAGGCCGCGCACGGGGCGGCGCCACATCGGCTGGAGGGCGAAGCGGTACTTCTCCGCCTCGGCGGCGTCCACGTCCGCCTCCGACAGCGGTGCGTCACCGGCCTCGCCCAGCGCCTCGGCGAAGTCGCCGTCGACGAGGACGGCGTCGCGCGGCGCTATCGAGGTGAGCCGGGAGGCGAGGTTCACGGTGGTGCCGAAGACGTCGCCCATGCGGGTGGTGACGGTGCCGAAGGCCATGCCGACGCGCAGGGCGGGCATGGAGTCGTCGCCGGTCATGGTCTCGATGAGGCGTATGCCGATCTCGGCGGCGGTGCCGGGGTCGTCGGCGACGAAGAGGACTTCGTCGCCGAGGGTCTTGATCAGCCGTCCGCCGTACGCGGCGACCTGGTCGGCGGCCGTGGTCTCGAACGCCTCGACCAGCTCGCCCAGTTCCTCCTCCTCCAGGCGCCGGGTGAGCCGGGTGAAGCCGACGAGGTCGGCGAAGCCGACGGCCAGCCGACGGTCGACGGCCTCCTCGTCGTCGGACTGCACGACCCGGCTGGTGGCGGCGGCGACCTGGCGGCGCCAGACGTAGATGAGGAACTCCTCCAGTTCCGGCAGGAGGAGTTCGACCAGCGGGTACGCGACTTCCGCGCGGGTCATCCCCGGCTCGGGCGGCTCGGTGAGACCTTCGAGGAAGGAGTCGGTCTGCCAGTCGGCGAGCCGGGCCGTGGTCTGGCCGGTGGAACGGGCGACCTGGATGGCCATTGACTCGCTGAGCAGCCCCGCCTCGACCAGACCGGCCAGCCGCCGCAGGGCGAGGACGTCCGCCTCGGTGAGCGCGCGCGCCTGGCCGATGTCGGCGAAGCCCATGGCCCGCCAGAAGCGGGAGGCCAGGTCCATGGAGACGCCCGCGGTGCGGGCGGCCTGGAAGGGGGTGTAGCGGCGTGGCGCGCCGAGGATGAGCTGCTCCAGGCGCAGCGCCAGCGGGTGCTCGCCCGCCTCGCCCGGCTCTCCCTGCTCTCCCTGCTCTCCCTGCTCTCCGGCCTCTCCCTGCTCCTCGGGATCGGCCGGGTCCGAAGGATCGACCGGACCCGAGGGACCAGCTGGGTCGGCCGGATCTGACGCGCCCGAGCCGTCAACGGAATCGGCCGGATCCGGCGCGTCCACGGGGTCGGGTCCGTCCGCGGCGTCCGGTGCGGTCGGAGGGTCGGCGGGATCGACGCCGTCCGGCTCCGGGGCGGCACCCGGATCCGAGTCGTGCGGCTCGTCTGGCGGGGTGCCCGCGTTCTCCACGCTCACCGCCCGGCCCTTGAGGAATCCCTGCGCACAGCCCTTCCGATCATCGAGACGACGCAGCCCCTCAACGATACGGCAGGTGTGCCGTGGCTCACTCTCACCAGGGGCGCCCGTGAGACACCCGTGGCGCGAAACATAACGGCGCGCGAGCCGCTTTCCGCGACGGCGTCCCGCCGCGTCAGCGCGCGGGCCTGAGGTGGACGACATCGCCCGCGGCGACCGGCTGCTCGGCGCCGTCCGGCGTGGCGATCACCAGGCGGCCGTCACCGTCGATCCCGACCGCGGTACCGGCCAGCTCCTTGCCGCCCGGCAGCTCCGCGCGGACCTCCCGGCCGAGCGTGGCGCAGCCCGCCGCGTAGGTCTGCTGGAGCCGGGACGCGGCGGGGTCGCCGTCCTCCGCGCGCCAGGCGCCGTACCAGTCGGCCAGCGAGCGCAGGACGGCCCGCAGCAGCGGATCGCGGTCGGTGCCCTTGGCCCCGGCCAGGGCGAGCGACGCGGCGGTGGGGACGGGCAGTTCGGCGGCGCGCAGCGACACATTGAGGCCGATGCCGATGACGACGCCTCCCCCGGAGTCCGTCCGGGCGGTGCCCCCACCGCCCGCGCGCTCGGCGAGGATGCCGCCCGCCTTGCGTTCCTCGCCGTCCACGGTGACCAGCAGGTCGTTGGGCCACTTGAGTGCCGTGTCGACGCCCGCGGCCCGCGACAGGGCGGTGGCGGTGGCGACCCCGGCGAGCAGCGGCAGCCAGCCCCAGCGGTGCACCGGCACCGGACCGTGCGCCGGGAGCGGCGTGCCGTCGGACGCGGTACGGGCGGCCATGGCGCCACCCGGTCGGAGCAGTACCGAGAAGAAGAGCCCGGAGCGCGGCGGCGCCGACCAGCGGCGGTCCAGCCGTCCGCGGCCCGCGGTCTGCTCCTCGGCCACGAGCACCGCCCCCTCGGGGGCGCCCCGCGCGGCGCGGGCGGCCAGGTCGCTGTTGGTGGAACCGGTGGCGTCCACCACGTCCAGCGCGGTCCACAGCGCGTCGGGGGTGACCACCGCGCGCCGCAGCGCGGCGGCGTTGAGCGGCGGTCGTTCCAGGTCGGACCAGCGGCTGGGCGTCATGTCCTCACCCTACGAGGCGGGTACGGGAGTGTGTCCAACGCCGCACTGCTCGTACCCCAGAGTCGCCACTACGCTACGGAACAGCGTTACTGGCCAGTCATCAAAGTCCCGCCGAGAGCAGGAGAGCCGCCTCCATGTCCGAGCAGGAGTCCGAGCAGGAACACGACATCCACACCACCGCGGGCAAGCTCGCGGACCTGCGCCGCCGTATCGAGGAGGCGACGCACGCGGGCTCCGGGCGCGCGGTGGAGAAGCAGCACGCCAAGGGCAAGGGCACGGCCCGCGAGCGGATCGAACTGCTCCTGGACGAGGGGTCGTTCACCGAGCTGGACGAGCTGGCGCGGCACCGCTCGACCAACTTCGGCCTGGAGAGCAACCGGCCGTACGGCGACGGTGTCGTCACCGGCTACGGCACCGTCGAGGGCCGCCCGGTCGCGGTGTTCTCGCAGGACTTCACGGTCTTCGGCGGCGCGCTGGGCGAGGTCTACGGCGAGAAGATCGTCAAGGTGATGGACTTCGCGCTGAAGACCGGCTGCCCGGTGATCGGCATCAACGACTCCGGCGGCGCCCGCATCCAGGAGGGCGTGACCTCGCTCGGCATGTACGGCGAGATCTTCCGCCGCAACACCCACGCCTCCGGGGTGATCCCGCAGATCAGCCTGATCATGGGCCCGTGCGCGGGCGGCGCGGTGTACTCCCCCGCGATCACCGACTTCGTGGTGATGGTCGACCAGACCTCGCACATGTTCATCACGGGTCCCGATGTGATCAAGACCGTGACCGGCGAGGACGTCGGCATGGAGGAGCTGGGCGGCGCCCGTACCCACAACTCGACGTCGGGGAACGCGCATCACCTGGCCGGTGACGAGAAGGACGCCTTCGAGTACGTCAAGGCGCTGCTGTCGTACCTGCCGAGCAACAACCTCCAGGAGGCGCCGTCCTTCGCCGCCGAGACGGATCTCGCCGTCACGGACGAGGACCTCGAACTGGACACGCTGATCCCGGACTCGGCGAATCAGCCGTACGACATGCACAAGGTGATCGAGCACGTCCTGGACGACGGCGAATTCCTGGAGACCCAGGCGCTGTTCGCGCCGAACATCCTCACCGGTCTCGGCCGTATCGAAGGCCGTCCTGTGGGTGTGGTCGCCAACCAGCCGCTGCAATTCGCGGGCTGTCTGGACATCAACGCCTCCGAGAAGGCGGCGCGTTTCGTGCGGACCTGCGACAGCTTCAACATCCCCGTGGTCACTTTCGTCGACGTTCCCGGTTTTCTCCCCGGCACCAGTCAGGAGTGGGACGGCATCATCCGCCGCGGTGCCAAACTGATCTACGCGTACGCCGAGGCCACAGTTCCCCTGATCACGATCATCACCCGTAAGGCGTACGGCGGCGCGTACGACGTGATGGGCTCCAAGCACCTGGGCGCGGACCTGAACCTGGCCTGGCCCACGGCCCAGATCGCGGTGATGGGCGCGCAGGGCGCCGTCAACATCCTGCACCGCCGCACGCTGGCGGAGGCGGCCACCCCGGAAGAGGCGGAGGAGCTGCGGGCGCGGCTCATCGCGGACTACGAGGACACGCTGCTGAATCCGTACATCGCCGCCGAGCGCGGCTACGTGGACGCGGTCATCGCGCCCTCGAAGACCCGCGCGCAGCTCGTGAAGGCGCTGCGGACGCTGCGCAACAAGCGGGAGAGCCTGCCGCCGAAGAAGCACGGCAACATCCCGCTGTAGCCGGACCGTGCGGGGCCCGGGGGGCGAGGACCCGCCGGACCCGCAGGGCAGGGACCCGCGAGCCGAGGAGGAGAGCGCTCATGGTGATCAAGGTGGAGCGGGGCAGCCCGACCCCCGAGGAACTGGCGGCCGTCGTCGCCCTCGTCCAGGCACGGGCCGCGGCGGCCGGGAAGAGCGCCGACGGCCCGGCGCCGCTGGACGGCTGGGCCGACCCGGCGCGCAACGTGCCGCGCGGCGTACCGACGCCGGGGCCCGGCGCGTGGCGGGCGTCGGCCTGGCCGGCGTGAGCGGAATGTCGGACCGGGCGGGAACGTCGGACCGGGCGGGGATGTCGGACCGGGCGGGGATGTCGGACCGGGCGGCGGAAGTCACACCAGTAACACGGTGATCCTGAGTATCCGTACTCAGGCGCTCCGGTTCGCCGGGGCGCAACCCTGGAGACATGTTGTGGTCGGACCCGCGGGACGAGCCGCCGGAGGAGATGCGCAAGGCGCAGGCGATGCTGCGCCGCGCGATGCTGGTGATCGCGCTGGCAGCCGCCGTGGTCATGCTGGTGGCGACCTGGAGATCGTGACCGGCGGATCGGGAGCCGCCCGAGTCGGGGTCTGCCCGCAACCGCACCCGTACCCGTACCGGCACCGCCGGGCCGCCGGGCCGCCGCCCGGGACGCGGCCGTGAACCCGCGTCCTGAACCGGCGTCCCCCGTACGGGTGTCAGTGCCTACGATGGGCCGATGAGCAGCTCCAGAACCCTTGTCCTCGCGTCCGCCTCCCCCGCCCGGCTCGGGCTGCTGAAACTGGCGGGCCTCGACCCGCGCGTGATCGTCAGCGGTGTCGACGAGGACGCGATCACGGCCGCCACGCCCGCCGAACTGGCCCGCGTGCTGGCCGAGGCGAAGGCCAACGCGGTCGTGGGGAGCGGCGCGCTCGACGGCGGCGAGCTGGTGATCGGCTGCGACTCCGTACTCGAACTCGACGGCGAGGCGCTGGGCAAGCCCAAGGACGCGGCCGAGGCGGTGGCGCGCTGGCAGGCGATGCGCGGGCGCAGCGGGGTGCTGCGGACCGGGCACTGCGTGATCGACACGACGAGCGGCAAGCAGGTCTCGGAGACCGCGTCCACGACCGTACGGTTCGGGACGCCGGACGACGAAGAGGTCGCCGCCTATGTGGCGAGCGGTGAACCGCTGTACGTGGCGGGCGCGTTCACGCTCAACGGCCGCTCCGCGCCCTTCGTGGAGGACATCGAGGGCAACGCGGGCAATGTGATCGGCCTGTCCCTGCCGCTGCTGCGACGGCTGCTGGCCGAGTTGGGTGTACGGATCACCGATCTGTGGGTCTGAGAGCCTGTCGGGGTCCGGGTGGGCGCTCAGGCCGTGGCGGGCGGGGGGAGTTCGCCGCCGTTGCCGTTCGCGGTCCCGCTCTCGGCCGCCTCCCGCGGCCGGTCCTCCGGCGCGTACATCAGCAGCGTGGCGACGAGGCCGCCCAGTATCACCATCATCACCACGAACGCGTACCAGCCGATCAGGCCGACGACCAGCGCGCCGACCACGCCGTGCACCACAGCGCAGACGATGAGCACGATCCTGGCGGCCCGGCCGGTCATCTCGTCGCGGCGCACTATCCGTACGACGAGCACCGCGCACAGGATGAGGAAGAGGCCGAACAGCGCGCCGCCCACCCACGATCCGATGGCCATGGCGTCGGAGTCGAGACCGGCGAGCGACATGGACTGATGGCGTACGGCGAGGCCGAGTATCCAGTTCACGAAGGCGATGGTGAGGGCTTCGAGAACAAGGACCACGGCGGTGCCGACGGCTATACCTCTGCGCACACTGTCCCCTTCGGCCGTCGTCCGGGGCCCGGTTACCGCTGGTACCCCCGCCTGTCGCAGGCTACTCACCGGTACAACCGGCGGCAAGGGGTCTGGCCACCCCGGTCGTTCCACCCGTACGGGGAGTCCGGGGCGCGCGATCCGGAACGTCACCCCACTCGTTCGGGGACACCGGCGGCCGGTCCGGAAACACCGACGGCAAAGATTCCGCTCGCTATTCGTAGGGTTTCCACAAAAGAACGTCAGGTCTCTTCGCAGACTTACAGGGAGATCTCCCCCACACCGATGAGTGCGGGACATCGGCCCGAGCGGGGCCTTACCGTGGACTGAGCAGGCGTTCACGGGTTCTCCATGCCCATGGATCACCCTCCGTGTGGGGAAGCTCACGTGCAGGGGTGCCTCGGCACCAAGTGTGGCCAGTACCTAAACTCGGCTTGTTTCAAGGAGGGAGCCATCGTGCGCAAGGTGCTCATCGCGAACCGCGGTGAAATTGCTGTCCGCGTTGCCCGTGCCTGCCGGGATGCGGGGATCGCGAGTGTGGCGGTGTACGCCGATCCGGACCGGGACGCTGTGCATGTCCGGGTGGCGGATGAGGCGTACGCGCTGGGCGGTGACACTCCGGCGACCAGTTATCTGGACGTCGCCAGGGTGCTGGCCGCCGCGGCGGAGTCGGGTGCGGACGCGGTCCATCCGGGGTACGGATTCCTGTCGGAGAACGCGGAGTTCGCGCAGGCGGTCCTGGACGCGGGTCTGACGTGGATCGGTCCGCCGCCGCAGGCGATCCGGGATCTGGGCGACAAGGTCGCGGCGCGGCATATCGCGCAGCGTGCGGGCGCCCCGCTGGTCGCGGGCACCGCTGACCCGGTCTCGGGCGCCGACGAGGTCGTGGCGTTCGCGCGGGAGCACGGGCTGCCGATCGCGATCAAGGCGGCGTTCGGCGGCGGCGGGCGGGGGCTGAAGGTCGCCCGCACGCTGGAGGAGGTCCCGGAGCTGTACGACTCCGCGGTGCGTGAGGCGGTCGCGGCGTTCGGCCGCGGGGAGTGCTTCGTCGAGCGCTACCTGGACCGCCCGCGGCATGTGGAGACGCAGTGCCTGGCCGACACGCACGGCAATGTGGTGGTGGTCTCCACCCGTGACTGCTCTTTGCAGCGGCGTCACCAGAAGCTGGTGGAGGAGGCCCCGGCCCCTTACCTGTCGCAGGCCCAGGTCGACCAGCTCTACAGCGCGTCGAAGGCGATCCTGCGTGAGGCGGGGTACGTCGGTGCGGGCACGTGTGAGTTCCTGGTGGGCCAGGACGGCACGATCTCGTTCCTGGAGGTCAACACCCGGCTCCAGGTGGAGCACCCGGTCACCGAGGAGGTCTCGGGGATCGACCTGGTCCGGGAGATGTTCCGGATCGCCGACGGTGAGGCGCTGGGTTACGACGACCCGCCGCTGCGGGGTCATTCGGTGGAGTTCCGGATCAACGGTGAGGACCCGGGCCGGGGTTTCCTGCCCGCGCCGGGCACGGTGACCCGCTTCGACGCGCCGACCGGACCGGGCGTACGCCTGGATGCCGGTGTGGAGTCCGGGTCGGTGATCGGTCCGGCGTGGGACTCGCTGCTGGCCAAGCTGATCGTGACCGGCGCCACCCGTGAGCAGGCGTTGCAGCGTGCCGCGCGGGCGCTGGGCGAGTTCGAGGTGGAGGGGATGGCGACCGCGATCCCCTTCCACCGCGCGGTCGTCACCGACCCGGCGTTCGCACCGACCGACGGCAGCCCGTTCACCATCCACACGCGGTGGATCGAGACGGAGTTCGACAACACGATCCCGGCGTTCGTCGGCGCGGTCGTGGACGAGGACGACGCCCCGGGCCGCGAGACCGTGGTCGTGGAGGTCGGCGGCAAGCGCCTGGAGGTGTCGCTGCCCGCGTCGCTCGGGATGACGCTGGCGCGGACGGCTGCTGCGGGGGGTGCCAAGCCCAAGCGGCGGACGGCGGCGAAGGCGGGCGCGGCGGTGTCGGGCGACGCGCTGCCGTCGCCGATGCAGGGCACCATCGTGAAGGTCGCGGTCGAGGAGGGCCAGCAGGTCACCGCGGGCGATCTGATCGTGGTCCTGGAGGCCATGAAGATGGAACAGCCCCTGAACGCCCACCGGTCGGGCACCGTCATCGGCCTCAAGGCCGAAGTCGGCACCTCCGTCTCCTCCGGCGCCGTCATCTGCGAGATCAAGGACTGACGCCACAGCACGCACGAAGGCGGTGGTACGGCGGCGGCCGTACGTACGACACGCCGGTGGGGCCGGTCACGACGACCGGCCCCACCGGCGTTCGCGCGCCGATGACCGCGCGCGGCTCCGTACCGTCGACTCCGTACCGTCGACTCGGCACCGGTCGAAACGGCACCGGTCGAAACGGCACCGTCCACCTGTTCAACGCGTCAGCGCAGGGACACCGGTTTCGGGCTGCGCAGCGCCAGGACCAGGGCGACGGACAGGGCCGTGAAGACCGCGGCAGCGGTGAAGGCGGCGGTGGCGCCGTGGATGAACGGCTCGCTGTGCGCGTGGCGCGAGACGGTGCCGAACACCGTGACCAGGATGGACAGTCCGAGGCTGCCGCCGACCTGCTGCATCGTCTGGAGCAGCCCGGACGCGGAGCCGGCCTCCTTCGGCTCGACGCCGGAGAGGATGAACGTGTTGAGCGGCATCATCGTGAAGCCGACGCCGACACCGATCAGGATCAGCGGGCCGAGGATGCCGCCCGCGTACCCGTCGGACGCGTTGAGCGTGGAGAGCCAGACCGTGCCGCCGACGTTGAACAGGCCGCCGGTGGCGGCGACGCGCTTGGCGCCGAAGCGGGCGAGGGCGCGCGGGGCGATGCGGGCGGCGACGAACAGCGGTCCGGCCAGCGGCAGGAACGCGAAGCCGGTCCGCAGCGGGCTGTAGTGCAGATACGTCTGGAGGTACTGGGTGGAGAAGTAGAACACCCCGAACATCCCGGCGGGGACGAGCAGCATGATCCCGTACGCCAGCGCGCGGTTGCGGTCCAGGAAGAGCCGCAGCACGACCAGCGGGCGCTCGACGCGGGTCTCGTTGATCAGGAACGACACGAGCAGGGCGGCGGCGATGACGAAGCTGGTCAGGGCGCGGGAGTCGGTCCAGTGGCTCTCGCCGACGCGGATGAAGGCGTAGACCAGGGAGGCCATGCCGAGGGTGCCGGTCAGGGCGCCCGCGACGTCGAACCGGCCGCCGGGGTGCCGCTCGGTCTCCTTGATGTAGCGCGGGGCGAGCAGCACGATGGCCAGGCCCACGGGGACGTTGACGAAGAAGACCCAGCGCCAGGAGCCCCAGTCGGTGAGCATGCCGCCGACGGTGAGGCCGATCGCGGAACCGGCGCCGGAGATCGCGGAGAAGACGCTCAGCGCGCGGTTGCGTTCCGCGCCCTCGGAGAACGAGGTGGCGATCAGCGCCAGGGTGCTGGGCGCGGCCAGCGCGGCGGCGGCGCCTTGCAGGCCGCGGGCGATGAGCAAGGTGGTGGAGTCGTTGGCGACGCCGCCGGCGACGGAGGCGAGGGTGAAGGCGCCGACGCCCCACATCAGCGCCGTGCGGCGGCCGATCAGGTCGCCTATCCGGCTGCCGAGCAGCAGGAGACCGCCGAAGGCCAGCGTGTAGACGTTCAGCACCCAGGACATGCCGGTGGGCGAGAAGCCGAGATGGGTGCCGATGCCCGGCAGGGCGACATTCACCACGGTGGCGTCGAGCAGCAGCATGAGCTGCGTGCCGACGATGGCCACGAGGGCGATGGACGGGCGCCCGCGGGCGGGGGACGGAGTGCGGGGCGTGGTGGAGAGCGCGCGCACTGTGGGTGTGGACATGCTGAGTAAGCCTCCAGCGGAGAGCAATAAACGGAGGGTTCCTCCGTTAACTATACGGAGACAGCCTCCGGTTCTACAATCGCTTTTGGGCGGGCTTTGACGAACGATGGGTTCCGGCGAGCCGCGAGCCGCGGGCACGGTGGCGTGGGCGTGGGTCAGCCGTGGACGTGGACGTGGGCGCGCCGCGGGCACGGGCGAGCCGTGAGGACCGGCACTTCAGGAGGCATGACGTCATGCGGGCAGACGCGCAGCGCAATTACGACCGGCTGCTGGAAGAGGCCACCCAGGCATTCTTCGTGCACGGCACCGACGTCGCCCTGGAGGACATCGCGCGCCAGGCCGGGGTGGGCATCGGCACGCTGTACCGCCACTTCCCGGACCGCTACACGCTGATGAACACCGTCTTCGAGCGGGAGCTGGTGAAGCTCAACGCTCGCGCGCAGGAGCTGCTGGAGGAGCAGGACCCGGTCGACGCGCTCACCAAGTGGCTCTACGCGGTCGCCGTGCACTCCACCGCTTACCGCGGCCTCGCCAAGGCCATCATGTCCGCGCCGGACGCGAAGATGCCCGCGTGCAAGGCGCTGCTGCGCTCGTCGGGCGAGGCGCTGCTGCGGCGCGCGCAGGACGCGGGCGAGATCAGGCCGGACGCCACCATGTCCGACCTGCTCAAGCTGATCAACGCGATCGTGCTGACCGCGGAGAACAACCGTGAGGACAAGGGGCTGTTCGCCCGCCTGATGACGCTGACCCTGGACGGCCTGCGAACCCGGCAGGGCACCGGTTGCGGGACCGCGAAGGACACCGGCCGCGGGGCCGTGAGGGAGACGGCCGCGGGGCCGGCGTAGGAATCTCAGGCCGCCGAGCCTGCGGGAGGGCTCCGGTAGCGCAGAGCCCCGGTGAGCGGGGAGCCCTAGCGGCGGCGGACGTCCGCCAGCCGCGGGGTGGGCTCGGTGCCGCCGCCGGCCAGCGATTGGCCGCCGCCGGGCAGCGGCTGGGCGCTGCGCAGGGGCTGGGGCCGCCGGGGTCCCGGCAGGGGCTGGTCGTGGCGCGGACGTCCGGCGGCGATGGCGTCCGCGCCGGTCAGCGGCGCCACGGTGATCTGCACGCCGCGGTCGGCGAGCGCCTGGAGTTCGGTACCGGCCCGCTCGTCGCCGCCGGGCGGCTCGTCGGTGACCAGGTGGGTGATGAGGTCGGTGGGCACGGTCTGGAACATCGTGTCGGCGCCGAGCTTGGTGTGGTCGGCGAGGACGACGACCTCGGCGGCGGACTGCACCAGCGCCCGGTCCACGCTCGCGGAGAGCATGTTGGACGTGGACAGGCCGCGTTCGGCGGTCAGGCCCGCGCCGGAAAGGAAGGCGCGGGATACCCGCAGGCCCTGGAGGGACTGCTCGGCACCGCTGCCCACCAGGCCGTAGTTCGACCCGCGCAGCGTGCCGCCGGTCATCACTACCTCGACCCGGTTGGCGTGCGCCAACGCCTGTGCCACCAGCAGGGAGTTGGTGACCACGGTCAGTCCCGGCACCCGCGCGAGCCGACGGGCCAGCTCCTGCGTGGTGGTCCCCGCGCCGACGACGATGGCCTCGCCCTCGTCCACGAGATCGGCGGCGAGTTCGGCGATGGCCGACTTCTCCGCGGTCGCTAGATGGGATTTCTGCGGGAAACCGGACTCCCTGGTGAAGCCACCGGGCAGGACCGCACCGCCGTGCCGGCGGTCCAGCAGTCCTTCGGCCTCCAACGCCCGCACGTCCCGGCGCACGGTCACTTCTGAGGTCTGGACGACACGGGCGAGTTCACGGAGCGAGACCGCCCCGTTCGCCCGCACCATTTCGAGGATCAATTGGCGACGTTCTGCAGCGAACACGGAACCGACAGTAACGCCAACGTCCGTCGCCTTTCAGCACTTTGCACCAGATGACGGAAGTCGTGCACAAAAGAGACCGGCAAGTGCTATACGCCGACCGTGCGTTCGCAAACGGCGCCTTTCCGGATGACGCGAGCGGCGCCTTTGCGGATGACGCGAGGGGCCGTCAGCCCAGATCCGCCTCGGCCGCCTTGCGGGTGTGCAACTGCCGTGCCACCTCGGCCACCGAACCGGACAGCGACGGGTACACGGTGAAGGCGTTGGCGATCTGCTCGACCGTCAGATTGTTGTCGACGGCGATCGAGATGGGATGGATCAGCTCGCTGGCCTTGGGCGCCACCACCACTCCCCCGACCACGATGCCCGTGCCGGGACGGCAGAACAGCTTCACGAAGCCGTCCCTGATGCCCTGCATCTTGGCCCGCGGATTGCGCAGCAGCGGCAGCTTGACGACATTGGCGACGATCCGCTTGTTGTCCACGTCGGCCTGCGTGTAGCCGACGGTGGCGATCTCCGGGTCGGTGAAGACGTTCGAGGAGACCGTCTTGAGGTTGAGCGGGGCCACCGCGTCGCCGAGGAAGTGGTACATCGCGATCCGGCCCTGCATGGCCGCGACCGACGCGAGCGCGAAGATCCCGGTCACGTCACCGGCCGCGTACACGCCGGGCGCGCTCGTCCGCGACACCTTGTCGGTCCAGATGTGACCGGAGTCGGTCAGCTTCACACCCGACTCCTCCAGGCCCATGCCCGAGGTGTTCGGGATCGCGCCGACCGCCATCAGGCAGTGCGTGCCGGTGATCACCCGGCCGTCGGCCAGGGCGACCTCGACCCGGTCGCCGATGCGTTTGACCGACTGGGCGCGGGAGCGGGCCATGACGTTCATGCCGCGGCGCCGGAAGACGTCCTCCAGTACGGCGGCGGCGTCCGGGTCCTCGCCGGGCAGCACCCGGTCGCGGGACGACACGAGCGTCACCGTCGAGCCGAGCGCCTGGTACGCGCCCGCGAACTCCGCGCCGGTCACGCCGGAGCCGACCACGATCAGTTCCTCGGGCAGCTCGTCCAGGTCGTAGACCTGCGTCCAGTTGAGGATGCGCTCGCCGTCGGGCAGCGCGTCCTCCAGTTCGCGCGGGCGCGCGCCGGTCGCCACGAGCACCGCGTCGGCGGTCAGCCGCTCGGTCGTGCCGTCCGCGGCCTCGACCACCACGCAGCGGCTGCCGTCGGCGGCGGTCTGACAGCCGTCGAGCCGCCCCCGCCCGCGCATCACCCGGGCGCCGGCCCGCGTCACGGACGCGGTGATGTCGTGCGACTGCGCGAGCGCCAGGCGCTTCACGCGCCGGTTGACCTTGCCGAGGTCCACCCCGACGACGCGCGCCGCGCGCTCCAGCGGCGGGGTGTCGTCGGCGACGATGATGCCGAGTTCCTCGTACGACGAATCGAACGTCGTCATCACCTCGGCGGTGGCGATGAGGGTCTTGGACGGTACGCAGTCGGTCAGCACCGACGCCCCGCCCAGACCGTCGCAGTCCACGACGGTCACCTCCGCGCCGAGCTGCGCCGCCACCAGGGCAGCTTCGTAGCCGCCGGGTCCGCCTCCGATGATCACGATCCTTGTCACGTACCCCATTGTCCCGCACGCGCCAAGTGTTCTCCGCCAGGGGGCACGCTTGTCCGGTCCGGGCGCCGTCGCGCGCCGTCGCCCGCCGTCAGAACACCCCGAAACGGCGTGCGGCCGTCGCGCCCGCGTGCTCCCGTACTCTCGTGGTCATGTCGCTCTACGCCGCCTACGCCAGCAACCTCGACGCGCGGCTGATGATCCGCCGCGCCCCGCACTCCCCCCTGCGCGGCACCGGCTGGCTCGACGGCTGGCGGCTCACCTTCGGCGGCGAACAGATGGGGTGGGAGGGCGCGCTGGCCACTCTCGTGGAGGACCAGGACAGCCAGGTTTTCGTCGGCCTCTACGACATCGCGCCCGTTGACGAGGAGTCGCTCGATCGCTGGGAGGGCGTGCCGCTGGGCCTCTACCGGCGCACCACCGTGCGCGTTCACACGCTCGACGGGGAGGTCGCGTCCTGGCTCTACGTTCTCAACGACTACGAGGGCGGGCTGCCGTCCGCTCGCTATCTCGGCGAGGTGGCCGACGCCGCCGAGTCTGCTGGCGCTCCCCACGACTACGTCATGTCCTTGCGCAAGAGGCCCTGCTAGCGCCTGCGGCGCCTTGTCTTTCCCCGCCCGCCCACCCGTGCGGGTGCTTTCTCCGTCTGCGGGTGCCGCTTGTGCCTGGTCGGTCCCGGCCCGGGGTACCTCCTCGAAATCCGTAACACCTGGCCCCGCGAATCCGGCGACGTTCCTGTCAACGTATTTCTGCGGGGGCACCCCGCCCCGTCCCCTCCGGGCCCGTCGGCGTCCGCCTGTCCGGTGGGGGTGGCGGAGGGGGGTGGGTGGGGACCGGGCCCTGCGCCACCCGGCCGTCCAGCCGGGGTAGGCGGGAGGGGGGGGGGTGGGTGGGTTTGGGTACGTCGGCGTCCGCCTGTCCATGTGGGGGGCGGATGGGGGCCGGGCCCTGCGCCACCCGGCCGTCCAACCGGGGCCGCCGGGAGGCAGGCTCGGGCACCTCGGCGTCCGACGGTCCGGTGGGGGGCGGCCGGGAGAGGGTGGGCCAGCGTACGTCGGCGCCCGACTGCCGGTGGGGGTGGGCGGGCTCGGGCACCTCGGCGTCCGGCTGCCGGTGGGGGGGCGGCCGGGAGGGGGGTGGGCCAGCCCGTACGTCGGCGTCCGCTGGGTGGGCTCGGGCACCGGGTGGGCGGAGGATGCTCGGGGCGCACTCGCGGTCTTTGACACCCTCCCCGGCCATCTACGGACAGGCGGACGCCGACGTACCCAAACCCACCCACCCCCCACCTCGGCAACCCCCACCGGACAGGCGGACGCCGATGGACCGGAGGGGACGGGGCGGGGTGCCCCCGCAGAAATGCGGTGACAGGAAGGGTGCCGAATCAGCAAAGGGCAGGCAGCCGCATTTCGAGGAGGTACCCCGGACCGGGACCGACCAGGCACAAGCGGCACCCGCAGACGAACAACACACCCGCACGGGCGGGCGGGCGGGAAAAAGGGGGCCCCCATCGGGGGAGCCGTCCTTCGTAAGCCCAGGGCACCGTCTACGCGCGTAGGCCGAGACAGGTTACCCTCATGCGCGTGAACGCTTCTGTGAATGCCGACCCCTACGCCGCGGCCGACGCCGCCGCCGCCCGCCTGCGCGAGCTGACCGGCGCCGAGACCCACGACGTCGCCCTGGTGATGGGCTCGGGCTGGGTGCCCGCGGCCGACGAGCTGGGCGTGGCGGACTGTGAGCTGTCGATCACCGACCTGCCGGGCTTCCCGGCCCCGGCGGTGGAGGGCCACTCGGGCAAACTCCGCTCCGTGCGGATCGGCGGAGTCCGCGCCCTGGTCTTCCTGGGCCGTACGCATCTGTACGAGGGCCGCGGCGTCTCCAGCGTCGTGCACGGAGTGCGCACGGCGGTGGCGGCCGGCTGCAAGACGGTCGTGCTCACCAACGGCTGCGGCGGCCTGCGCCCCGGTTACCTGCCGGGCCAGCCGGTGCTGATCAGCGACCACATCAACATGACGGCGACCTCGCCGATAGTGGGCGCGAATTTCGTCGACCTCACCGACCTGTACGCGCCGCGGCTGCGGACGCTGTGCCGGGAGATCGACCCGACCCTGGAGGAGGGCGTCTACGTCCAGCTTCCCGGGCCGCACTACGAGACCCCGGCGGAGATCGGGATGGTACGGGCGATCGGCGGCGACCTGGTCGGGATGTCGACCACGCTGGAGGCCATCGCGGCCCGCGAGGCCGGCGCCGAGGTGCTGGGCATCTCGCTGGTCACGAACCTGGCCGCGGGCATGACGGGCGCGCCGCTCAACCACGAGGAAGTGCTGGAGGCGGGCCGCGAGTCCGCGACCCGGATGGGTTCGCTGCTCGGGCGCGTCCTCGGTCGCCTGTAGGCACGGGGAGCCCGCGGGCGCGTAAAGCCGGGTGGACGGGCGGGGCAGTACGTAAAACTGACCCTGCCGGTGAAGACCGGCCCTGCCGCCCCGCGCGGCGGCATCGGCTGGAGGGGCGGGCCCGCGCGGCCCGGACCCACGTGGAACGGAGAGCGCATGGCGGGCGGAAACGGCGGGCGTGAGCTGGTGGAGCGCGCGCGCCAGTGGCTGGCGGAGGACCCGGACCCGGACACCCGTCAGGAGCTGGCGGGCGTCCTGGAGGCCGCGCAGGCGGGCCCGGCCGACCCGCGCGGCGCGCAGGCGCTCGCGGATCTGGCGGACCGTTTCAGCGGCACGCTCCAGTTCGGCACCGCGGGCCTGCGCGGCGAGCTGGGCGCCGGGCCGATGCGGATGAACCGCGCGGTGGTGATCAGGGCCGCCGCGGGCCTGGCCGCGTATCTCGGGGAGCGCGTCGAGGACGGCCTGGTCGTGGTCGGCTACGACGCCCGGCACAAGTCGTACGACTTCGCGCGCGACACGGTGGCCGTGATGGTGGGCGCCGGGCTGCGTGCCGCGCTGCTGCCCTCGCCGCTGCCGACGCCCGTACTGGCCTACGCCATCAGGCACTTGGGCGCCGCGGCCGGAGTGATGGTGACCGCGAGCCACAATCCGCCGCAGGACAACGGCTACAAGGTCTATCTGGGCGACGGTTCGCAGATCGTGCCCCCGGCCGACGCGGAGATCGCCGAACGGATCGCCGCGGTGCGCGCGTTGGCCGATGTGCCGCTGGCGGCGGGCGGTTGGCGGGTGCTCGGCCCCGACGTGGTGGAGGCGTATCTGACCCGCGCGGCGGGCGTGGTCGCCGAGGGCGGCGCGCGCGAGGTGTCCGTGGTCTACACGCCGATGCACGGGGTAGGGCTGCGGACGCTGATGGCGGCCTTCTCCCGCGCCGGTTTCCCCGCGCCGACGCCCGTGTCGGAACAGGCCGAGCCCGACCCGGACTTCCCCACCGTGGCCTTCCCGAACCCGGAGGAACCGGGGGCGATGGACCTGGCCTTCAAGTGCGCCCAGTCCGTCGGCCCCGACGTCGTGATCGCCAACGACCCGGACGCCGACCGCTGCGCCGTCGCCGTACCCGACCGCGACTCCCCCGCGGGCTGGCGGACGCTGCGCGGCGACGAGTTGGGCGCGCTGCTCGCGGTGCACCTGGTGCGTACGGGCGCGGCGGTGGCCGGGCGCGACACGTTGGCGGCGAGCATCGTCTCGTCGTCGCTGCTGTCGCGGATCGCGGCGGGCGCGGGCCTGGCGTACCGGGACACGCTGACCGGCTTCAAGTGGATCGCCCGCGTCGAGGGCCTGCGGTACGGGTACGAGGAGGCGCTGGGCTACTGCGTCGATCCGGAGGGCGTACGCGACAAGGACGGCATCACGGCGGCGCTGCTGATCGCCGAACTGGCCGCGACCCTCAAGCAGCACTCCCGCACGCTCACCGACCTGCTGGACGACATCGCGCTCGACCACGGTCTGCACGCCACCGACCAGCTCTCGGCGCGGGTCGCCGACCTCTCGCTGATCGCGGACGCGATGGCCCGGCTGCGCGATCGGCCGCCGGCCGCGCTCGCGGGCCTCGCGGTGACGTCGGCGGACGATCTGGCCGAGGGCAGCGAGCAGTTGCCGCCGACGGACGGGCTGCGCTACCGCCTCGCGGGCGCCGGGGCCGTCGAGTCGGCGCGGGTGGTCGTCCGGCCGAGCGGTACCGAGCCGAAGCTGAAGTGCTACCTCGAAGTCGTGGTGCCGGTCGCCTCGGCCGCCGGTCTGGGCGCGGCGCGGCGTACGGCCGACGAGGTGATGGCCGCGCTGAAGGCGGATGTGGCGTCGGCGGCCGGGATTTGACGGCACGTCATATCACTGGTGGGTCAGGCCCGTTCAGTCGCGGGTCAGATAGCTGAAGCCGGTGTCCGGGCCCACGCAGGTCTGGAGGGTGAGGTCCCCCCAGTAGAGGCCGTTGTCGGGGCCGCCTCTGCCGGGGGTGATGTAGGTGGCGTAGACGTGGAAGGACAGGGTGCCCTTCGGGGTGTCCAGGGTGACGCGGGCGCCGACCGGCAGCGGGGCGAGCTTGTCGTAGCCGCAGTAGTCGTGGCCGACGATGACGGAGGTCCGCATCTCGTAGCCGTCGGAGAGCGCCGGGTCGGGTCCCGCGAACAGTACGGCCGCCTCGCACGCGTCGATGGTCGCCTGGTCGCCGCGCACGACGGGCCGCGACCAGTCGCCGATCCGCAACACCGTGGTGCCGGGCGGGTATGGGCGGCCGGCGGCGGCCTTCCTCGGCGCGACGGGCGCGGCGGGCGCG
>NZ_MECL01000061.1 GCF_014596445.1 Streptomyces sp. CBMA29
ATCATGCCGGTGCCCGCGGCGACGACGACGCCCGGCCGCAGGCCGAGCGCGCCCGCGTACGCGGTCACCGCGTCACCTGCCAGTGCCAGCGACTCCACCCCGAAGGCGGCGGCCAGGGCGTCGGGCAGCACGGCGCGCAGGTCGGTGCCGAGCGTGGCCATACCGGCCGCGCCGACGCATGCGGCGGCCAGCGTGCCCGCCCCGGCCTTGTCCAGCAGGCCGTTCACCAGGGGCACGACCTGGTCGAGCATGCTCGCGGCGTCGATCCCGCGCTCGCCGGTCACGGCCGGGCGGGCCGAGACGGCGGGCGCGGACACCTCGGCGCCGTCGGCGCGGGCGACGGCCACCCGCACGCCGGAACCGCCGGAGTCGATCCCGAGCACCCAGTCAGCGGAAGCGGGCACGGATCAGCCGAGCCCGCGCGAGTCCTGCTTGAGCGCGGTGTCCACGGTCAGCGCCGAGGCGACGACCATGCTCAGCAGCGGGTCGGCCAGCGGCCGGTGGATCTGGAGGACGTAGTTGTCCGCCGTGGTGAACATGGTCTTGGCCAGGCCCTCCCACGTCTTGGTGATCCGGCCGATCTCCGTCTCCGTGTGGTCCACGATGGCGAAGTTCCACGCCCGCCAGTTCTCGGCCTTGATGGCACCGATCTGCTGGCCGTTGTACATGAACGCGAACTTGATCTTGCCGAAGGCGTTCTGCTGCACGATCTCGCCGAGCGGCTCACCGTTCGAGCGGTGCACCAGCACCTTGGACTTGATGAACTTCGCGGGCCGGGTGAGCACCAACTGCGGCTGCCCGTGCGCGTCCCTGACCTCCAGCTTGTGGGTCAGGAACTGGTCCACGCTGGAGACGAAGCGCAGCACCTTCTTCGCCGTGCTCTGCCCGATCTCGACGACCGAGCCGAGGGTACGGCCCTGCTGGTCGAAGACGCTGTACTCGTTGACCAGCTCGATCAGCTTGGCCTTCTGGTTCACCACCAGGATCGGCTCGGTGAACAGGGTGCCGCCGCCGAACGAGGTCGGCGCTATCCCGGCCTGCTGCTGCACCTGGCGCTGGACCTTGGACGGGTCGGGGGCGCCGCTGACATTCAGCTCCCACGCGTTGCCGCCGCCTTGCTGCTGCTGCGGAATCTGGCCGGGGTTCGTGTGCTCCGTCCACTGTTTGCCGTCCCAGTAGCGGAGCAGATTCGGGGTGCCTTGCGGGTCGGCGTACCAGCCCGCCGGAGTATTGGGATGCGTCGTCACCCGGGCAGAGTACCGTCAAGACATGTCAGGGAAGGAGCCAGTCGACCGGCTGCGCACCCTGTCGGACCAGCAGATCATTGGCGCGGCTGAACGGCCGTGAGCCGAAGAAGCCGCGGTCGGCCGACATCGGCGAGGGGTGCGAGGACTCGATCGCGGGCAACTGCCCGAGCAGCGGCCGCAGATTGCGGGCGTCCCGTCCCCACAGCACGGACACCAGCGGACGGCCCCGGGCGGCGAGCGCCCTGATCGCCTGCTCGGTGACCTCTTCCCAGCCCTTGCCTCGGTGCGCGGCGGGCCGCCGGGGCGCGGTGGTCAGCGCCCTGTTGAGCAGCAGCACACCCTGCCGGGTCCACGGTGTGAGATCCCCGTTGGACGGCCGCGGCAGCCCCAGGTCGGAGCCCAGCTCGCGGTAGATGTTCTCCAGGCTGCCCGGCAGCGGCCGTACGTCCGGCGCGACCGAGAAGCTGAGCCCCACCGCGTGCCCGGGGGTCGGATACGGGTCCTGCCCGACGATCAGTACCCGGACGTCGTCGAAGGGCTGCTGGAACGCGCGCAGCACGTTCGCACCGGAGGGAAGGTACGTACGCCCCGCGGCGATCTCGGCGCGGAGGAAGTCCCCCATCGCCGCGATCCGGTCCGCCACCGGTTCGAGCGCCTTCGCCCAGCCCGCTTCGACGATCTCGTTCAATGGTCGCGCTGTCACGGTCCGTCACTCTACTGGCTCAACGGCCGTGCCGCGGACAGGGATCGGACCCGCCCGCGTGCGAGGGCTCCGGCGGCGGACCGCCGGGCACGGCCGGTCAGAGGCCGGCCCGGCGGAAGGCCCGCCCGTACTGCTGCGGCACCTCCACCTCGGAGCCCAGCTCGCGGGCGGCGTGCAGCGGCCAGTTCGGCGTGCGCAGCAACTCGCGGCCTAGCAGGACGGCGTCGGCCTGGCCGGTGGACAGGATCGTCTCGGCCTGCCGGGGGTGGGTGATCTCGCCGACGGCCGCCACCGGCAGACCGGTCTCGGCCTTCACGCGGGCCGCGAAGGGCACCTGGTAGCCGGGGCCGAGCGGAATGCGTACGCCCGAGGCGTTCCCGCCCGTGGACACGTCGAGCAGGTCGACCCCGCGCACGAGCAGTTCCTTGGCGAAGCGGACCGTCTCGTCCGCCGTCCAGCCGCCGTTCTCCAGCCAGTCGGTGGCCGAGACGCGGAAGAACAGGGGCAGTTCCTCCGGCCAGACCTCGCGCACGGCGTCGACCGTCTCCAGTGCGAATCTGATCCGGTTCTCGAAGGCGCCGCCGTAGCCGTCGGTGCGGTGGTTGCTGTGCGGGGAGAGGAATTCGCCGATCAGATAGCCGTGCGCGCCGTGCAGTTCGAGCACCTCGAAGCCCGCCGCGAGCGCGCGCCGGGCCCCGGCCACGAACTGCCCGACGACGTCCCTGATGTCCGCCTGCGACAGCTCGGTCGGCACCTTGGACTGGTCGGAGAACGCCACCGGGCTCGGTGCCACCGGCTGCCAGCCGCGCTCGTCCTCGCTCAACGGGCCGCCGCCCGCCCACGGCCGGTCCATGGACGCCTTGCGTCCGGCATGTCCGATCTGGATGCCGGGGACGGTGCCGTGGTCCTTGAGGAAGCGGGTGATCCGGCTGAAGGCGGCCACCTGGTGGTCGTTCCAGATGCCGAGGTCGGCGGGGCTGATCCGGCCCTCGGGGCTGACCGCGGTCGCCTCGACCAGGATCAGTCCGGCGCCGCCGACCGCCCGCGACGCGTAGTGCGCGAAGTGCCAGTCGCCGGGCGCCCCCTCGTCGGGCCCCTCGGTCGCCGCCGAGTACTGGCACATCGGCGCCATCCAGGCCCGGTTGGGAATGGTCACGGACCGCAGGGTGAAGGGCTCGAACAGCGCGCTCACGGCACTCTCCTCGTCGTCGGACTGGCGTCGCGGGGCTCCACCGGTCGGGGTCTGTCGCCGCGCACTGGTGACGGCTTCTACGATAGACACCGTAGTACGGCAGACGTCAAACTACGACGGGTATCGTAATATGACGTTCATGACACTCCCGATTCCGTCCCACGCGCCGCCGACCGCGGGTCCCGACGTCACGTACGGCGCCGCCACCGCCGCCACGCGCGCCCTGGAGCACCCCGCCACCGCGGAGATCCGGCTGGAGGAGGTGCTGCACGCGCTGTCCGACCCGATGCGGCTGATCGTGGTCCGCAATCTGGCCGCCGCCCATGGCGAAGTGGCCTGCTCCGACGTGCCGTTGCCGGTCAGCAAGTCCACGACCACGCACCACTTCCGGGTGCTGCGCGAGGCGGGCGTCATCAGCCAGATCTACCGCGGCACCTCCAAGATGAACGCGCTGCGCAGGGACGACCTCGAAGCGCTCTTCCCCGGTCTGCTGGACCGCGTCCTCGACGCGGCGGCCCGCCAGGCGGCCCGGCTCGACGGCTGACCGTGAGGCGTGGGGCGCCCGTATCCGAAAGCCCGGATCCGAATGGCTGTGTCCGAAAGCCCGGATCCGAGTGCCCGAGTTCGACGTGCCCGGATTCGACGTCCCTCGCTGTATCCCGTCGGTGACGGGCCTCAGGCCGGTCCCTCGGCCGCCGCCGACGAGTGGCCCGCCGCCGTCAACAGCCCTTCCCAGTCGGGGATCTTGACCGTCCCCCGGTCCAGGGAACGGCCCCACTGCGCCTCCGCCGCCTCGATCGCCAGCCAGCCCTGCCAGGCGACCGGCCGTACGCCCGCGGCCCGCAGCCCCGCCAGCGGATCGGCCGACAGCTCTCGCGTCAGCAGAGCCGGCGCGTCGGCGACCAGCGCCGTCGCGGTCTCCTTGGCGCACGGCCGGTTGGTGCCGATCACACCGGTCGGCCCGCGCTTGATCCAGCCCGCCACGTACTCGCCGGGGGAGGGCGTACCGTCGCGCAGCACACGGCCCGCGTCGTTCGGCACCACCGCGCCCCGAGGGTCGAAGGGCAGGCCGGGCAGCGGCACCCCCTGGTAGCCGACCGAGCGCAGGACGAGTCCCGCGTCGATCTCCTCGCCGCCGCCTGTATCCGACACACCGCCGTGCCCGTCAGGACCCGTTCGGGTGAATCGGACCGCGCTCACCCGCCCGGCCTCGTCGGCGAGGAACGCGGTGGGGCGCAGGAAGAAGCGCATATGGAGCCGGCGCGGCCGTCCCCGCGGCGGCTGGGCGGCCCACGAGCGCAGCACCTCCACATTGCGCCGGGCCGCCGTCGGCAGACCGGAGGGGTCGGCGTACGCCGGGTCGAGCGCCAACTCGTCCTCGCGCACGACCACATCGGTGTCGGTCAGCGCGCCCAGCTCACGCAGCTCCTTGGTGGTGAACTTCGCCTGCGAGGGCCCGCGCCGCCCCACCATGTGGATGTCGGTGACGCGGCTGTCGGCGAGCGCCCGCAGCGCGGCCTCCGGTACGTCGGTGCGCCGCAGTTCGTCCGCGCGCCGGGCCAGCACGCGCGCCACGTCGACCGCGACATTCCCGACGCCGATGACCACGGCCGAGCGGGCCCGCAGGGCGAAGCCGTCCGGCGGCTCGTCGGGGTGCGCGCTGTACCAGGACACGAAGCGGGTCGCCGAGTAGCTGCCGGGCAACTCCTCGCCGGGCACGCCCAGTCTGCGGTCGGTCGCGGCGCCCACGCAGTAGACCACCGCGTGGTACAGGCCGAGCAACCGCTCGGGCGTCAGCGGTGCGGGGCCCACGCCGACGTTGCCGAGGAAGCGCACCCGCGGATCCTCCAGCACCTTGCGCAGGCTGCCCTGGAGGGACTTGATCTTCTCGTGGTCGGGCGCGACACCGTATCTGACCAGGCCGTACGGGCACGGCAACCGGTCGAGCACGTCAACCGCGACATCCGGCACCGACTTCTGACGGGTGAGCGCGTCCGCGGTGTACACCCCGCTCGGACCCGAACCGACGACTGCGACGCGTAACACGGCGGTGCTCCCTTCGGCGGGATGTCACCAGCATGCGCCCTCCGGACGCGCCACGGCAGAGTCCTGCACCCGCCGACCTGGTCGAGGCGCACGATTTCAGCCCACCGGCCGCCCGTCCGCGCCGTTCCCGCCGTCCCCGTCCCCGCTGGCGCCGACCTTCGCGGGGGCCACCGCACCGCCCTTCGGCGGCACCCCCAGCGTCCACTCCAGCCCGTACCGCTCGAAGAGTTCGGCCCGCAGCCGCGCCAGCGGCATCGGAGCGCCCGGCAGCAGCAGCGCCACGGTCGCGCCCATCAGCAGGGCGCGCAGCAGCCGGTACTCCGCCTCCGGCCCCTCGGGTCCCGACACGATCCCCGCGCCGTCCACCGCGTGGCTCAGCAGCGCCGCGAGCTTCTGCTGCTCCGGGCACTGGATGAAACCCTCCGCCTGGAGGATCGACGCCATGTGCGTACGCATCAAGGTGGTGTGCGTCTGCGTGAGGCCGAGAATCGCGTCGATGGCCCGCGCCATCCGCTCCAGGCCGTCTTCCGACCGCGGCTCGCGGTCCAGCGCGGCGGCCAGTTCCATGTGCATCAGCCGGTGCACGGCGGACTGCAACAGTTCGCGCTTTCCCGCGAAGTAGTACGAGACCAGGCCGCGTGCCGACCCCGCCCGCTGGGTGATGTCCGCCAGCGTGGTGGCCGCGTATCCGCGCTCCTCGACCAGCTCCACCGTTGCCTGGAGCAGCCGTTCCCGGGAACGCTGACGCATTGCTTCATTGACCGATGCGCTCCGAGGGGACATTATTTACTCCTGCGTTGACTGGCTGCGAGCCAATATACTCAGCGCAACCCGGCGGGCTTCGCCCTGTCCGGGAAACGGGGGATGGTGCCGGTCCCGGCGGCGCGGGGGATCGCCGGGACCGGCACCGATCCCGAAAGCGCTTGTCATCGAGGCTCTTGTCCTGCAAGCGCTTGCCCCTTCAGCGGCCGGTTCATGAGCGCTCGGCGCGTACGGTGCGCGGCGCCGCATCAGGCCAGTCGGTCCAGGACGCCGAGCAGCGCGTCGGGACGTGCCGTCACCGGCAGATGGTCCACCAGGAAAACCGGGCAGCCCAGCGCGGCGGCGCCACTGTCCGCCGCACGGCTGTCGCCCACCATCGCGACGTCCGCGGGCTCCAGCCCGAGCCCTTCGCAGGCGATCCGGAACAGCCGCTCGTCCGGCTTCTGGACGCCGTGCTCGAAGCTCAGCACGAAGACGTCCACCAACGCGTCGAGCCCGTGCTCCGCGAAGACCGGCCGCAGATCCCATCCGATGTTGCTCACCACCGCCACCGGCACGCCCCGGTCCCGCAGGGCTCGCAGCACGCGCTCGGTGTCGGGGTACGGATTCCACGCGGCGGGCGCCATATGCCGGTCGTAGAGCGCGTCGTGCACATCCCAGGGGAGCGCGAGGGTACGGGACAGGCCGCCGTACGCCGCCCGGTGCTCGGCCGCGCTGGTGTCGCGCCGCGCCCAGGCCGCCGCCCAGCGCGGCGGAATCCGCTCGGGCGGTCCGCCGCCGGGCAGCGCCCCCGCCCGCTCCAGCGTTCCGGCGTACGCCACGACCTCGTCATCGGTGGCCGTGACTCCCTCGGCGGTGAGCGCCGACCGCAGCCAGGACTCGGCCGGTTCGACCCGCATCAGGGTGCCGGAGAAGTCGAACATCACGCCCTTGACGGCCATGTCCCCGCCTCGCCCGCCGCCGCTCAGGTCAGCGCGCCGAGGCCGGGGCCGAAAGCGATCAGCAGCGGGACCGCCGGGACCAGCAGCGCGAAGGCCGTCATCCGCACCCGCTGGCCGAGCGGCAGCCGGGGCGTGGGATCGAGCAGCCGGTGCACGCGGCCGGGCAGCGCGGCGAGCGGCGTGGGGCACGGGCCGAAGACACCGCGTTCCGCGTTCAGTTCGACCAGCGCGAGAGCGGTGGTGAGGCGGCCGAAGCGGCGCGAGGCCGTGTCGTCGGCCGCCAGTTCCACCAGGTGGTGCACCTGGTCACGGAAGGCGGCGAAGACCGGCACCTGTGGGAAGCCGCCCGCCAGCGCGCCCGAGCAGTGCAGCAGCACATCGTGCCTGGCGCGTACGTGGCCCTGCTCGTGGGCCAGCACGGCGTCCAGTTGGCGGCCCTTCAGGCGGCGCAGCGCGGCTGTGGTGATGACCAGTTGGGGCTCGGCGCCGGACAGCCACCAGGCGTCGGAGCGGGCGTCCTCCAGGACCACCAGACGCTCGCCGGGCGTGACGGTCTCACCGGGCAGCCGGGGCGCGCGCACGCGGAGTTCCGCACGGCGCTGCTTGCGCCGCGACCGTGTGCCGCGCACCTCGCGGGTGAGCATCGCCGCGGTCCACACGCCGCCGAGCGCGAGCAGGACGGCGATGGTCCCGGCCCAGCGGCCGTACTCCGACAGCGCGTAGGCGTCGACCACACCGCTCGGGGCGAACGCGAAGAGATTGCCGCGGACCGCGGCCCAGGCGGCCGAGGCGGAGAGCGCCATGGCCAGCACACAGCACAGCAGTACGGCGGCGACCACACACTGCCAGACCCACAGGGCCAGCACCGGTTCGCGTTCCGGCCACTTGGCACGGGACAGCAGACGCGGCGCCATCGCCGCCGCAAGTGCGCCGAGAATCAGCAGCACGAACGGGACCGTCATGGTGATCAGCCTAGGAGGCGCGGGGATCACGGGGGACGGACCACGACCCGATGTGACGCATGACTCACGGCAGCGAGTCCGTCACAGGGTCAGCAGCATCGCGAACATCCCCAGCGCCATCGCCA
>NZ_MECL01000062.1 GCF_014596445.1 Streptomyces sp. CBMA29
CTCGGCCAGCGCGGTCAGGCCGCTGCCGCTGCCGAGGCCGGCGACCGCGAGCGCGCCGCCGCTGTCGTGCACCTGGACGACGAGGTCGCCCCGCTCGGCGGTCAGCCGCACCTCCACCGCCGCTCCGGCCGCGTACCGGACGGTGTTCGTCAGCGCCTCGCGGACGACGCGGAAGGCCAGCGAGGCCGCGGCGGGCTCCGCCACGGGTTCCAGGGCGGCGACCGTGCGGGTGTAGCGGACGCCGGGGAAGGCCGCCACCAGCGCGTCGACCTCCTCCAGGCGGCGGGGCACCGCGAGCGCGTCGGCCAGCGCGTCGAGTTCGAGGAGCGCCAACCGCCCCTCGTGGCCCGCGTGCCGGGTGGCCTCCTTCGTCAGGTCCTCACGTCCGAGCCGCAGCGCGGCGGCGGCCGACACCGTGACACCCGTCAGCCGGTGCGCCACCACGTCGTGCAACTCGGCTGCGAAACCCCGGCGTTCGCCGCGCGCGGTGTGCCGGAGCAGGTCCGGGACTCGCAGGGCGTACTCCTCCCGCGCGGAACCGAGAGCCCTGCGCCACCGGCGGGACCGGCCCCGTACCCACACGGCCGCCGCGCCCGCACAGGCCAGCAGGGCGCCTGCCGCCACGATCCGGGGTTCCGCGCCGTGCCACAGGACGAGGCAGCCGACGGTCAGGGCGGCGAGGAGCGCCCCGAGCGCCGACGCGCCCGCGGTACGGCGCAGGGCCAGCGAGTACAGCGCCACGAGCACCGCCGCCACGGTCACCGGCGCCCAGGCCAGGACCCGCGAGACATCCGCGCCCACGACGGCGGCGACCGCGGCGGCCAGTGCCGCGGCCGGGGCGGTACGCCGGAGCGCCATCGCACCGAAGGCGACCGCGACGGCCACCGCGGCCAGCACCGTACGGGTCTGGCCGGGCGACGCGTCCCGTCCCAGTGCGGCCACAGCCCACCAGAGCGCTTGAAGGACGGCCAGGATTCCCGGCACCAGACGCGCGGAGCGCCCGCGATGCTCTCCCATGGCTGGGAGATTACCGGCCGGGTGGCGCCCCGGGCGGAGGGTTCGGGGGCCGTACGACGTCACGCGGCGCGGACGTGGGGCGGACGCGGCGGGGACGCGGGGCGGACGTGGGGCGGACGCGGCGGGGACGCGGGGCGGACGTGGGGCGGGCCTTCCGCCGATGTCCGTCAGGTGCTCGGCGCCGGAGCGGTCGCAGGCGCCACCGCATCGCGTGCGGCTGGGGTGTCGAAGCCGCGCTCAACCGGGTCGACGTGCGCGAGGCCGCGGCCTGACGCCCCCGCTCTGTCGGCGAGGAGTGCGACACCGGCTGCCCGTAGCGGAGTCGGGCCCGCGTCAGCGGCTCTCGTGGTGTCGGGCCAGCAGTTCGCCCGCGTGCCGGACATGGTCGGCCATCGCCGCACGGGCCGCGTCCGGATCGTGGTCCGCCAGCGCGGTCAGGATCGCCTCGTGGTCGTGCGCGGACGCCTGCGTCCAGCCGTCGACGCCGGAGAAGAACATCCGGGGCGCGTAACGCGACGCGGTCCGCAGGAACCACAGCAGGCGCGGGGAGCCCGCGGCCCGGTTGATCTCGCGGTGGAAGAAGTGGTTGAGCTGTTCCACCCGCGCGGCGTCGCCTGCCCGGTGCGCCGCGATGAGCTCCTCCTGGAGCGCCACGAGCCCGTCCAGCGCCTCCGCGGTGAGGCGACGGCTGGCGAGCGCGGCGAGTTCACCCGAGACGAACGCGTGCACCCGGTAGATGTCCTCGATGTCCGAGCGGGACAGCGGCAGTACGAAGAAGCCTCGGTTCGGCTCCAGTTCCACGAATCCCTCGCCGCGCAGCAGACCCATCGCCTCGCGCACCGGCGTGACGCTCAGGCCCAGCCGCTGGGCGAGCGGTTCGAGCCGCAGGAACTCACCCGGCGCGACCCCGCCCGAGACGATCAGATCGCGTACGTACGAGGCGACGTCGTCGGACCTCCGGCGCCCGTCCGTCACCGGCCGCACCCACTCTCTGCGCTGATTCCCTGCCGGGTTCTCCGACGGTTTCCCCTGCTGGGACGGCGTTCACTCTACATCATGTACGATCTGTGAAAATCATATAGGAAAGGTCGGTGGCCATGGCGTCGAGCGTGCGGGTACGCGGCCCGGTCGTGGGCGGGAGAGGCCGTTGACCGCCGCCGAATTCGAGAAGGTCGCCGCCACCTGGCGACCGGAGCCCGCGCAGGTCAGCGGCGCGGTGGAGCGGGGGACCACCGACAAGCTCGCCGCGCTGTTGGACGTGCCTGCCCCCGGGGAGGGCGGCGAACTGCCGCCGCTCTGGCACGAGGTGCTGCTGCGCGACGCCGTCGGGATCGAGCGGATCGGCGCCGACGGACACCCCAAGGGCGGGGCGCTGCTGCCGCCGCTGGCCGACCGGCGGCGGATGTTCGGCGGCGGCACGGTGGAGGTCGTCGCGCCGCTGCGGGTCGGCGACCGCGTCGCCCGGCGCAGCCGCGTCGCCGACGTCCGGGTGCGCGAGGGCCGCTCCGGCGTGCTGCTGCTGGTCACCGAGGAGCACGTCTGGTCGGTCGCGGGCGAGGACCGGATCAGGGAGCGGCGCGACATCGTCTACCGCCGCGCGGCCGACATCGGTCCGCCCGCCGCCACCACCGGCAGCGCGGTGTCCGCGGTGTCCCCGGTCACCCCTTCGGCCGCCCATGTCCCCGACGAGCGCTACCTGTTCGCGTACAGCGCGCTCACCTACAACCTGCACCGCATCCACTACGACGCCCCGTACGCCCGCGAGGTCGAGCACCACCCCGGCCTCGTCGTCCACGGCCCGCTGCTCGCCCTCTGGTGCGCCGAACACGCCCGGCGCCGCCTCGGCGCCGCGCCGGCGCACCTCACCTACCGGCTGACCTCGACGGCTTACGCGGGCCAGGAGGTCACCGTCGGCTCGGCCGGGCGGGAGGACGGCGCCCTGGCCATCGAGTCCTGGTCGCAAGGGCGTTGCTGCGTACGGATGACCGTGCGGGACGCCGCACCCGCCGCCGGCTGAGCTGGCCGCACCGTCGCCGCCGGGCAGTATCGAAGTCGCCACCGGGCACCATCGAAGGAGAGCGGGTCAGCCATGGCACCTTCCGAGGACACCGAGAGCGCCGGCCCGTACGGCGGAGGCGACCGTACGGGTGTCGCGGACGCGCTGGGCCGCGCCCGGTCCTTCCTGTTCGTGCCGGGCGACCGGCCCGAACGGTTCGACCGGGCGCTCGCCAGCGGCGCGGACGCGGTGGTGGTCGACCTGGAGGACGCGGTGCCGCCCGACGCGAAGGAGGCCGCGCTGACCCACGCGACGGCGCTGCTGGGCCGGGCACCCGCCGTGGTGATCCGCGTCAACGACCCCCGCACACCGCGTGGTTCGGCGGATCTGGCGGCGCTCGGCGCGGTGGGCGCACCCGTCGCGGTCCTCGTCCCCAAAGCCGAGGACGCGGCCACGGTCGCGGCGGTCCTGGCCGCCCTGCCGCCCGGCTCCGCCGTGCTCCCGCTGATCGAGACGGCGGTCGGTGTCCTCGACGCCCGGCTGATCGCGGCGGCGCCCGGCGTCGTCCGCCTGGTCTTCGGACACCTCGACCTCTGCGCCCAGTTGGGGCTGCGGCCCGACGACACCGCGCGGCTCGTCCCCGCCAGATTCGCCCTGGTCGCCGCCTCGGCCGCCGCGGGACTGCCCGCCCCCGTGGACGGCGTCTGCACCGAAGTCCGCGACCGCGAAACGGTGTTGGTCCAAGCCCGTGCGTCCCTCGACAGCGGTTTCACCGGCAAGCTGTGCGTCCACCCCGCCCAAGTACCCGCCGTCCACGAGGCCCTCGCCCCCGACCCGGACGAACTGGCCTGGGCCCTGCGGGTCCTCGAGCTCACCACCGAGGACGACGTCACGCTCGTCGACGGCCACATGGTCGACCGCCCCGTCCATCTGCGCGCCCGCTCGATCGCCGCCCGCGCCGATCGGTGACGTGTCGGCGTAGCGGCAGCCGGCGGCAGCGGCAGCGGCAGCCAGCGGCGGACGCGCAGGTCGGCGCCGGGCCACTGGCCACGCCCCGGCGGTCCCGTGGCCGTACCGCGTGGAGTCACCCGGCGGCGCGCCACCGGGGCGGGCGGCGCTCCATGAACGCGCGGATGCCCTCCCGCGCCTCCTCGCTGGCGAACAGCCGCGCCGACAGCGCGGTGAGGTCGCTCGCGTCCGCGGCGATCCGTCGGCGCCGGTCCGCCGTCAGCAACTTCTTCGTCTCGGCGGAACCCTGCGGCGAGGTCTCGCGGACGGCGGCGGTGAACCGGGTGACGACGGCGTCGATCCCGTCGGCCGGGGTCGCCGAGGTGAGCAGACCGATCTGCGCGGCGCGCTCCGCGTCGAAGGTCTCGCCGGTCAGGTAGTAGCGGGCGCCCGCGCGCGGTTCCATGACGTCCAGCGTGCACAGCGAGATGATCGCGGGTGTGACGCCGATTCGCGCCTCGGTGAAGGCGAAGGACGCGCCCTCGTCGGCCACCGCGATGTCGCACGCGCCGACGATGCCCATCCCACCGGCCCGTACGTGCCCGGTGACCCGCGCGATCACCGGCTTGGGCAGCTCCACGATCAGGCCGAGCAGCGAGACGATCGCCTGCGTCGCAGCCGTCATCGAGCCGCCGCCCGCCTCCGACAGGTCGGCGCCCGCGCAGAACGTACGCCCGGTGTGGGTGAGGACGACCGCGCGCACGTCGGCGTCGGCGCCCGAGGCTTCCAGGGCCTCGGTCAGTTCCGCGACCAGCCGGGAGGAGAGCGCGTTGCGGTTGTGCGGCGAGTCGAGAGTGATCGTCGCGACCTGGTCGCGTACGACGTGACGGACGAGCTGCGTCATGGAGGACACCTCGGGTTGGCGGCGGTCGACGGGCCCTGCGGGCGGAACAGATGCTAAGGGCTGTCCCGTAATCCCCGGCGGGCGTGCGACGACAGCTACGGCACCTCGCGGCGTTGGCGGGCTCGTCCGAATACAACCCGGTATGAGGACGACCCTCCGCCTTGCGATGCACCGCATCTGACGCCGCACGCTGATCCACCGCGGATGACGGGACAGCCCTTAGGGCGTGAACGGTGGAGCTACCGGTCGCGGCGCTGGGGAGCCTCGCCGATGTGCGAGCGGTCTGCGCCCGGCGGCCCGGCCACGGAGCCGGACAGAGGTGACGGCAGGGGGAGGTCCGTGATCTGGCGCAGGGCGTCGAGAACGACGTGGACGGCCGCGCGGGGCGGGGAGCCGCGGCGGATCGCGGCGGTGATGGTGCGGGAGACGGGGGTCGCGAGCTCGCGGGTGGCGACGCGGTAGCGGCTGTGGGCCACGGTCAGGCCGGGGAGGAGGGTGATGGAGAGCCCGGCCTCGACGTGCTGGAGCGTCATCATGTAGTTGCTGAAGCGGCAGACCACGCGCGGCTCGAACTGGGCCTGGCGGCACAGCCGCAGGGCCAGCCCGGCCATGTACGACTGCGGCATGTCCAAGGACCACGGCTCGTCCGCGTACGCCGCGAGGTCAGCGGCGCCGCGTCCGGCCGCGGGGTGCTCCGGCGGTACGACCAGCAGGATCGGGTCCCTGGCCAGCGGGACGAGGTCGAGGTCGGGGCCCAGGGGCAGCTCGTCGAAGTCGGTGGTGGTGATGATGATGTCCGCGTCGCCGCCCCGCAGCGCCGGCATGCTCTCGTGCGGCTCCAGTTGCAGCAACTCGACGTCGAGGCGCGGGTGTTCGCGGGCCAGCCGGGTCACGACCGGCACGGCCATGGTGTGGATCGCGCTCTGGAACGCGCCGAGGCGTACGAGTCCGGCCGGCTCCTCGCCGAAACCGTGCAGCTCCGCCTCGACGCTGTCCATGTGGTCGAGGACGGCGCGCGCCCGCCGGGCGAGGATCAGCCCGGCCGAGGTCAGCCGCACCCGGCGCCCGGTGCGTTCCAGTAGTTGCGTACGGGTCTCGGTCTCCAGCACGGCGAGCTGCTGCGACACGCTCGACGGGCTCAGGCTGGCGGCCTGCGCCACGGCCCGGATGGTGCCGAGCGTGTCGAGCTGGGTGAGCAGCCGCAGCCGCCAGGGATTCATCATGGGGTCATTCTTGTGCGGATTCACCGAACAGGACAGCCGGAAATGTGCGATGGACGTGACGCTCGCGGGCCGCCTACCGTCGAGAACATGGCTGCTTCCCGCACTGGCACCCCCACGTCCCCTACTGACACCTCAACCGGCACCTCAACCGGCGCCTTCTCCGGTACGACCGCGGGTACGACCCCCGGCGGGATCACCGGCCCCGCGACCGTCACGTCCGCCCCGCCGTCCGCCGAGAGCTTCTGGGCCGACGCCGAACGGCATCTCGTGCGCTACGGCCCCGAGTTCACCCCCGAGATCATCGAACGCGCCGCCGGAAGCTTCGTGTACGCCGCCGACGGCCGGAAGATCCTGGACTTCACCTCCGGCCAGATGAGCGCGATCCTCGGCCACTCGCACCCGGCGATCGTCGCGACCGTCCGGCGGCAGATCGCGAACCTCGACCACCTCTACAGCGGCATGCTCAGCCGACCGGTCGTCGACCTCGCCCGGCGGCTGTCCGACACCCTGCCCACGCCCCTGGACAAGGTGCTGCTGCTGACGACCGGCGCCGAGTCCAACGAGGCCGCGATCCGGATGGCGAAACTCGTCACCGGCAGGCACGAGATCGTCTCCTTCGCCCGCTCCTGGCACGGCATGACGCAGGCGGCGGCGTCCGCCACGTACAGCGCGGGCCGCAAGGGGTACGGCCCGGCCGCGCCCGGCAACTTCGCCATCCCGGTACCGAACGCGTACCGGCCCGACTTCACCACGCCCGACGGCGCGCTCGACTGGCGCCGCCAACTCGACTTCGCCTTCGACCTGATCGACGCGCAGTCAACCGGCAGCCTGGCCGCGTGCCTGGTCGAGCCGATCCTCAGCTCGGGCGGTGTCATCGAGCCGCCGCCCGGCTACTTCGCGGCCCTGCGCGACAAGTGCCGTGAGCGCGGGATGCTGCTGATCCTGGACGAGGCCCAGACCGGCCTGTGCCGCACCGGAACGTGGTACGCGTTCGAGCGCGACGGCATCGTCCCCGACATCCTCACCCTGTCCAAGACGCTCGGCGCGGGACTGCCGCTGGCGGCCGTCGTGACCAGCGCCGCGATCGAACAGGAGGCGTACGACCGCGGGTTCCTCTTCTTCACCACGCACGCCGCCGACCCGCTCGTGGCGGCCGTCGGCAACACCGTCCTCGATGTCCTGATCGCCGACCAGCTCGACGAACGCGCCCGCGCGCTCGGCGCGTTCCTCCGCGACGGCCTTGCCGAGATCGCCGAACACCACACCGTGGTCGGCGACATCAGGGGCCGCGGCCTGCTGACCGGACTCGAACTCGTCGTCGACCGCGACACGAAGCAGAGCTCCGACGAGCTGGGCGCACGCGTCACCCGCCGCTGCCTCGAACTCGGCCTGCACATGAACATCGTCCAACTCCCGGGCATGGGAGGGGTCTTCCGCATCGCCCCGCCCCTGACCGCCACCGAGGACGAACTCTCCCTCGGCCTGGCCATCCTCGACCAGGCGATCGGCGACGCGTCCGCCACGCTCTGAACCTCACAGGGCGATACACCTAGCGCGGGGAAGCGCTCCCCTTCGGCGGAGTCGAGGCGTAGGGGAGCAGGGCCATCTCGCGGGCGTTCTTGACCGCCCGGGTGACCTGGCGCTGCTGCCGCGCGCTGATCCGGGTGACGCGGCGGCTGCGGATCTTGCCCCGGTCGGAGATGAACCTGCGCAGCAGATCGGTGTCCTTGTAGTCGATGTACTCGATCTTCGCCGCGTCCAGCGGGTTGGGCCGGGGCTTGGGGGCCTTGCGGGGATCGGGGCGGCGGGGCATGGCGGCACTTCCTCGGTCGGTTCGGGTCCCGGCCGCTTCGGCCGGGGGAGAGGGCGTCTCAGGACAGCGGGGAGAGCAGGTCGTCGAAGGCGGCGGGGAGGGTCCGCCATCCGGCGCGGCCGGCCGCGTACTCGGCGTCGGTCAACAGGCAGGAGTCCAGGAGGTCTTCGAGTCCCGACCGGTCGAGGCCGGGAGAGGTGAAGACCAGATGCTGGCAGCGGTCGCCGTGCTCCGGGTCCCAGTCGAGGGCCGCGGCGGCCGTACGGACCGGGGACTCCAGCGCCCAGGCCGCGTCCGGCAGCGACGCCAGCCACGGGCCGACGCTCTCCACGCACAGGGCCCCACCGGCCGCGTCCCACGCCAGGAGCGTGTCGGGCCGGTCCGCGAGCCAGAAGCGGCCACGGCTGCGCGCGGCGGCGCAGACCAGATCCTCCAGCGCCGCGTACAGCCGGCCGGGGTGGAAGGGGCGGCGCCTGCGCCACACCAGGGTGCCGACCCCGGCCTCCTCCGCTTCCTGCGGCAGCCGTGAGCAGGCGGGGTGCTGCGCGGCGGCGGCGCCGGCGACGTCGAAACCGGCGAAGGCCGTCCTGGCCAGTTCGGTGGTGCCCGCCGCCACCTGCCGGGCTGTCGGGTGGAGTTGACGCAACAGGGCGCGCTCCTCGTCGGTCGGCTCCTCGTCCTGGACGACGACCAGCACGGGCGCGTACTCCAACTGGCGTGCCCAGGTGTCGCCGACCGTGCGCCGGTCCTGCGGCGCCACGGCGAGGCCCGCGTCGCCGAGGTCGTCGCCGTTGGCCAGACAGGGCAGGACGAGAGCAGGGTCGAGCGCCGTCATGACGCTGGCCAACTCCAGGAAGCCGGAGCCCAGTTCGGCGATGATCTCGGCCATCCCCTGCGGCTCGACGGAGTCCCACAACTCCACCACCGCGAGCCGCGTCAGACCGCTCGCGGCCAGCCGCTCCAGCTCCGGCACCAGGTCCTCGCGCAGAGCGCAGCACGCGCAGTCGTTGACCAGCGGCGTCTCGCCCTCGGACACGAGGCCGTCGGCGTCGCTCACCGTACGGCGCACGACACCGCGGATCGCGGCCTGCGACAGGTCGTGGTGCAGGGCGACGCTGTCGGGGACCATCGACAGCAACTGCCCGACGACCGTGCGGCGCGCCTCGCCGTGCATACCGGCCACCACGACGACCGGCAGCCGGTCGTACCCCGGCGTCATCGCGGACCCCGCCGCGCGTAACGGCGCTCGAAGCGCTCGACGCGGCCCGCGGTGTCCAGGACGCGGGCGGTGCCGGTGTAGAAGGGGTGGCTGTGCGAGGAGATCTCCACGTCGATGACGGGGTAGGTCAGGCCGTCCTCCCAGACCACCGTCGTGTCGCTGGTGGCGGTGGAGCGGGTGAGGAAGGCGAAGTCGGCGGCCTTGTCGCGGAAGACGACCGGGCCGTACGGGGGATGGATGTCGGGCTTCATGGAGGTGTCCTCGTCGTGAGTCGTCGGCTGCGGATTCCGGGTTCTCCGGCTGCGGCGCCGGGTCAGCGCTCGGGGTCGAGCAGGCCGCGCTCGTAGGCCCTGGCGAGCCGCCGGGGGACCGAATACGCGACGCCGTCGATGGTGACGGGGACCAACTGCGGCGCTACGGCCTTCCATTGGGTGCGCCGGTGCCGGGTGTTGCTGCGGGACATCTTCCGTTTGGGAACGGCCATGACGGTTCTCCGTGAGGTGGGCGGACGGGCGAGCCACCACACTATATGGAGATGGGTATCGTTTTCAATAAGGGGTGCATGGGCGGGCCCGATCCCGGACGCGCCGGTACGCCGTGACCAGGTGCGGTCAGGCCGGTTCCGCGTAGCGGCGGCGGGCGAAGTGCCTGACGATCGGCTCGACCTCGCCGGGATCGCGCAGGCGACGCAGCGCCACCAGGGCGTACGTCTCGTGGCCGTCGACCACGTGGGTGCGCGGCAGGGCGAACCTCTCCCCGGGGACCGGCCAGACCAGCAGCCACGAGTGCTTTTCCGAGGTGTACGGGCGTGGGCCGACGGTGACCGCGGCGATCTGGTCCCAGCGGAAGACGAGTTCGGTGGCGGCGAAGTCGCGCATCGCGATGCCCTCGGGGCCGATCCGCAGGCGCAGCGGACGCAGCCACCGCAAGAAGAGCCAGCCGCTGCCGTACAGACCGCCGAGCCCGGCCAACGGCCCCAGGACGACGGCCTGTTGAGCGCCCCCGACGGGTCCGCCGGAGACCATCCGGAGCGTGGCCAGCGCGCCCACGGCGGTGAGGGCGAGCGCCAGCGCCAGTGGACCGCCCGCCGTCCACCGGGGCGCGAACGCACGCCCTTCCTTCCCCGGCCCCTCGTCGGCCGGACCGAAGGCGCCGACTCCCGGCGCGTCCGCGATCGGGCCGAAGCCGGGTACGAGCGGCGCCGCCGCGCCCGGGGCCACGGCCGGGCGGTACTGATACGGCGCGCCTTCGAAGCGGGTCCCCGCGTACCGCTTCAGCGTGTCGATCAGCACGCCCAGCCCCTGGTCGACCTCGCCGCCGTCGATCAGCGGGTAGCCTCGGCGGCCGTCGGGGAGTGAGCGGACCCGCGGCCCGGGAAGGGTGACACCGGCCGCCGGATAGACGAAGAGTTCGGGGTCGGGGGGCGTCGAGTCGCTGTCCGCCGGTCCGTAGCGCAGCCCGACCCCTTCGATCTCACCCCAGCCCAGCCGGTGCTCATCGAGGGTGATCCCGTACTCGTCCACCCGCAGCCGGAACGGCCGGCTCGCCCTCCGCAGGGACCGCGCGCCCGCGAGGATGGACAACACCGCCAGGAGCAGGGCGATATACGCCGTCTGCCGGGAGTCGCCGCGCGCGAGCACCGCCCATACGACGGCGCCGACCGCCGCCAGCACCCCCCATCCCACCCAGCGTCCGCCGCTCCGGCGAAGCCGCCCGCTCCTGGTGAACTCCACCGTGCCGCCCCCCTGTTGCCGCCCGTCGGCCGCGTGCGTCGCGACGTGTCAGGGGAGACGACGGGAGCGCGCGCGGCAGTTCCTGTCCGCGGGGGAACGGTGGAGGAACGACAGGGGAGCGGCCGGGGGCACCGCCGCGACCGGCGGTGCCCCTGTGGTGTCCGGATGTACGGCGTCCGGCGTGTTGTGCGGGTCAGGCGGTGGTGGCCTTGGCGTAACGGGCGCTGACGTCGGTCCAGTTGACGAGGTCCCAGAGCTTGGTGACGTAGTCGGGGCGGACGTTCTTGTACTGGAGGTAGTAGGCGTGCTCCCAGGCGTCGAAGACCAGCAGCGGGGTGGCGCCGTGGCCGACGTTGCCGTGGTGGTCGTAGACCTGTTCCACGATCAGCCGCTTGCCGAGCGGTTCCCAGGCCAGGACGCCCCAGCCGGAGCCCTGGACGGACGCGGTGGCCGCGGTGAGGTGCTTCTTGAACGCCTCGAATCCGCCGAGGTGCTCCTCGATGGCGGTGGCCAGCGCGCCGTCGGGGCGGTCGCCGCCGTCGGGGGACAGGTTCTCCCAGAAGATCGAGTGCAGGACGTGGCCGGAGAGGTTGAAGGCGAAGGTCTTCTCCAGGCCCACGAGCCGGGCCGGGGCGAGCTGCTCCTTCTCGCGGGCCTCGGCGATCTGCTCCAGCGTGTCGTTGGCGCCCTTGACGTAGGCGGCGTGGTGCTTGGCGTGGTGCAGCTCCAGGATTTCGCCGGTGATGGCCGGTTCCAGAGCGGAGTAGTCGTACGGCATGTCAGGAAGCGCGTAGGTGCCCATCAGGCACGGCCCCTTTCGACAGAGTGAGAATACGTGCCGCGACCCACCCTATGACCTTATTGCGAGAGAGTTGCAATAGCGGCATAGGTGCAGCAGCATGGTGCCGGGCGGGGTCGGCCCGACAGCTTCCCGGGAGAGTCGCTTCCTCGACGCTGATCGTCTTTCCAACCGGCAACCCGCCGGCCGGCCGGTCCCGCCCGCCGACTGTCTCCGCGCCCGCCGCCCGCGCTCCGATGGCGCTGACCGGGGCGGGCGGGGCCCTACTCCGGGCCGCCCAGGCCCAGTTCGGTGAGCACGCGGTCCGCCACCGCGAAGGCGGAGTTGGCGGCGGGCACACCGCAGTAGACGGCCGCTTGGAGGATGACCTCGGCGATCTCCTCGGGCGTCAGCCCGTTGCGGAGGGCGGCGCGGACGTGCAGGGCGAGTTCGTCCTGATGGCCGCCCGCGACGAGGGCCGTGAGGGTGATGGAACTGCGAGTGCGGCGGTCGAGGGTGTCGCCGGTCCAGATCTCGCCCCACGCGTACCGGGTGATGAAGTCCTGGAAGCGTGCGGTGAAGGGGGTCGTACGGGCGATGGCGCGGTCGACGTGCTCGTCGCCGAGGACCGCGCGGCGGACGGCGGTGCCGGTGGCGGCGGACGCCGACGGCGGCGCGAAGTGGGCCAAGAGGGCGGTCGATACGGCGTCCGGCCGCTCCACGTTCGCGAGGTGCGCGGCGCGGGGGATCTCGGTGAGCTGGGCGTCGCGGATGCCGTCGGCGAGGGGGCGGGCGTGGTCGGCGGGCGGCGTGGCGACGTCCTCGCGGCCCGCCAGGACCAGGGTGGGTGCCGTGATCAGGGCGAGGTCGGCGCGGAGGTCGGCCTCGGCCAGCGCCTCGCAGCAGCGGGCATACGCCTCGGGGTCGGCGCGCCGCTGATCCGCCAGGAGGGCGTGCAGCGCGGGCGGCGCGGCCTCGGCATAGGCGGGCGTGAACCATCGCGCGGGCGCGGAGTACGCGAGGTGCCCGGTGCCGTCCGCGCGGGCCGCCGCCGCCCGCACACGCCACCCGTCCGGCGGACCGAAGCGCGCCGAGGAGCAGACCAGGGCGAGCCGGGAGACCCGCTCGGGGTGGTGTGCGGCCACCCACGCGCCGACGGCCCCGCCGAGCGAGATCCCCGCGTACCCGAACGTGCCGGCCCCGACCGCGTCCGCCACCCCCAGCGCCAGCCGCCCGAGGTCGCCCACCGTGCCGCCCACCGGCAGCAGACCGGCGGCGGACCCCCCGTGCCCCGGCAGATCCCACCGCACCACCCGGAAGTGCCGCGCGAGGACCGGAATCTGCGCGTCCCAGACAGCCAGCGACGTGCCGAGCGACGGCCCGAGCAGAAGCACGGGCGCGGCGGCCGGACCGTCCACGCGGTGATACGGGAGGTGAGTCATGAGCGGGCCTCGGGGGTGAGAGGGATGCGGGGGAGGACGCGGTCAGAGCGCTGGGCAACCGGCGCGCCGGCCGGCGTGATGGCGTGGTGGCCCGGACGACGGGTCATGCGTGGCTCTCAAAGCTGAGCGGGGCGCGTCGGAGGGCGCGGTCGGTGAGAGCGGGGGCGGAGCCCGTGGCCAGTGAGGGAGCGGTGAGGCGGCGGAGGCGGGCGGGGGAGAGCGCCGGGCCGAGGACGGGGTCCGCGTCGATCGCCGCCGCGAGGGTGACTCCTTGGTCCGCGACCCGGCGGGACACCTCGGCCAGTCGGCTCTTCGCGGTGTCGCGGCCGACCAGCGGCGCGAGGTGGGCGGCGATCCGCTCGGTGAGCAGCAGGCCGCCGGTCAGGTCGAGATTGGCCCGCATGCGCTCGGGGAAGACCACCAGCCCCGCGCACATCGCGGCCGTCGCCTCGGCCGCTCCGCCCGTCAGCCGCAGCGCCTGCCGTAGCGGCTGCCACTCGGCGTGCCAAGCCCCGGCCGGGCGCTCGTCCTCCGCCGCCAGTGCCTCGAACAACACGCCCGCCAGCGCGGGCACTTGGCGTGCGACCGACGCGATGAGGGTGGCCCGCACCGGGTTCCTCTTGTGCGGCATCGCCGACGAGCCGCCGCCCGCCCCCTCCGCGACCTCGCCGATCTCGGTCCGTCCCAACACCAGCACATCGGCGGCGAGTTTGCCCAGCGCGCCCGCGCAGAAGGCGAGAGCGGCGCCCAGGTCCGCCACGGGCGTCCGCAGCACGTGCCACGGCAACTCCGGCTCCGCGAGGCCCAGTTCGTCCGCGAAGGCCGCCACCAGCGGGAGCCCCACGTCGCATGCCCCCACGCCTGAGACCCCCGCGTCATGCGCGAAGGCGGCCAGCGTCCCCGCCGCGCCGCCCAACTGCGCGGGCAGCGACCGGCGGACCCGGACCAGCCGGTCGTGCGCGTCCAGAACGAGCGAACGCCAGCCCGCCGCCTTGAGACCGAAGGTGGTCGGCACCGCGTGCTGGGTGAGGGTGCGGCCCGGCATGAGGGTGGCGCGGTGCCGGGCCGCGAGCGCGCCGAGGGTGTCGGCGGCTCGCCGCAGATCGGCGGTGAGCCCGTTCAGGGCGCGGTCGGCGACCAGCATCAGCGCGGTGTCGAGGATGTCCTGGCTGGTCGCGCCCCGATGGACGAACTCGCCGTGTTCCGGGACCCGTTCGGCCACCGCCCGGCTGAGGTCGGCGACCAGCGGGATCACCGGATTGCCCCCGGAGCGTGCGCGCAGCGCGAGCGAGCGGATGTCGAAGTGCTCGGCGCGGGCCACGGACGTCACCGTCTCGCCCGCTCCGGCGGGCGCCGCGCCGAGTCGGCACCGCGCCCGGACCAGCCCGGCCTCCGCGTCGAGCAGGGCTTGCAGCACGGCCCGGTCGCCGGTCGCCGCCTCCGCCGCCGTACCGACCGCCGAAGGCGCCAGCAGCCCGTCGTCCCAGCCGCCACCGTGGGCCGGGGCCCCGCCGGCGCCCTCACCCGAAGTCAAGGAAGACCGTCTCCTTCCCGCCCCGGAGGCTCCCGGCCTGGAAGCTCCCGCTCTGGAGGCTCCCGCCCTGGAGGCGGATGTCGAAGCGGTACGTCACCCCGTCCGCCGCGCGCCGCGCGATCAGCGTGTCGCGCCGGTCCTCGGGCACGGCGGCCAGGACGGCGTCGTCGATGTTGGGCGGGCCGACGTACGCGCGGGTGAAGAGGTGGTGGGTGAGCCCGCGCGCGAAGACGCAGACGCAGAGGTACGGGGCCGCGGCGGGCGGGCGGAGGGTACGGACCTCCCAGTGGCCCTCGGCGTCGGTGGCCACCCGGGCGAAGCCGGTGAAGTCGGTGCTGCGGCGACCGGCGAAGCCGCCGGTGACGGGGTCGCGGCGCAGGGAGCCGGAGCGGCCGGTGAGGGTGCCGTCGGGGGCCGCCTGCCAGGTCTCCAGGAGCGCGTCGGGCAGCGGCTCGCCGGCGCCGTCGTACACCTGCCCGTGCAGGGTGATCGCGTCCGGGTGGCCGTACGGGACGAGGTCGCCGCCGCCGGGGAACGGCAGCGCGTAGCCGTAGAAGGGGCCCACGGTCTGGGAGGGCGTGGGGAGCGGCATCAGCGGACCTCCTCGGGTTCCGGCAGGGTGGCGGCCGGGCCGTCCAGGACGATGTCCCAGCGGTAGCCGAGCGACCACTCGGGCGTGGACAGGCCGTGGTCGTACGCGGCGACGAGCCGGTCACGCGCGGCCGGGTCCGTGACGGAGTGGAGTATCGGGTCGTACGGGAAGAGCGGATCGCCGGGGAAGTACATCTGCGTGATCAGTCGCTGAGTGAAAGCGGCGCCGAACAGCGAGAAGTGGATGTGCGCGGGCCGCCAGGCGTTGAGGTGGTTGCGCCACGGATACGCGCCCGGCTTGACGGTGGTGAAGCGGTAGCCGCCCTGACCGTCCGTCAGGCAGCGTCCGACGCCGGTGAAGTGCGGGTCGAGCGGCGCCGGGTGCTGGTCGCGCTGGTGGGCGTAGCGGCCTGAGGCGTTGGCCTGCCAGATCTCGACGAGCTGTCCGGCGACGGGACGGCCTCGGCGGTCCCGTACGCGCCCGGAGACGGTGATGCGCTCGCCGAGCGGCTCGCCGGTGTGCTGCCGGGTCAAGTCCGCGTCCAGCTCTGTGACATCGGTGCGGCCGAAGACCGGGCCGTGCAGTTCGGCGGCCTCCGGGTCCGCGCCGGTCCGGATCAGCGGCTGGTGCGGATGGCGCAGCGCGCTGCTGCGGTAGGGGGCGAAGTCACGTGCCGGGTGCGGGGATTGAGGCCCGGTTCCGGACGCGGCGGCGATCTCCGCGCTGATCTGCTCCTGCGTCGGCAGGCCCTGCACGCCGGACGGGGTCATCGGTTCACCTCGGACGGATCGGGAAGACGGACGGATCGGGGAAGCGGTCGCGCGGACCGGTGGCGGGGACGCGCAGCGCCGCGCCCGTCGCGCGCCGCACCTCGTCGGGTGTGACGCCTGGCGCGGTCTCGGCCAGGACGAAGCCCTCAGGGCCGATGTCGATCACGGCGAGGTCGGTGACGACGCGGTCGACGCAGGCCCGCCCGGTCAACGGGAGGGAGCACTCCTCGACGAGCTTCGCGGAACCGTCCTTGGCGACGTGGTCCATGAGCGCGAGCACGCGGCGGGCGCCGTGCACGAGGTCCATCGCCCCGCCCATGCCCTTGATCATCCGACCGGGGACCGACCAGTTGGCGAGGTCGCCGCGCGCGGAGACCTGAAGGGCGCCGAGGACCGCGATATCGACGTGACCGCCGCGGATCATGCCGAAGGACAGCGCCGAGTCGAAGAACGCGGCGCCGGGCAGCACGGTGACGGTCTCCTTGCCCGCGTTGATCAGATCGGGGTCGACGTCGTCCTCGGCCGGATAGGGCCCCACTCCGAGCAGCCCGTTCTCCGAGTGCACGACCACGTCCACGCCGGGCGGCAGCAGACCGGGGATCAGCGTGGGCAGGCCGATGCCCAGATTGACGTACGAACCGTCGGTCAGCTCAGCCGCGGCGCGGGCGGCCATCTCCTCGCGCGTCCAGGCCATCAGTCCCGCACCGCCCCGGCGCCGCTGACGGTGGCGGGCGCGGTGACCGTACGCCGCTCCACCGGCTTGTCCGCCGCCTGCTCGCGCGTCAGCGGCAGCACGCGCTGGACGAAGATCCCCGGCAGGTGGACGGCGTCGGGGTCCAGCTCACCGGGCTCCACCAGCTCCTCGACCTCGGCGATCGTCACCCGGCCCGCCATCGCCGCCAGCGGATTGAAGTTGCGGGCCGCCTTGGCGAAGACCAGATTGCCGTGCCGGTCGCCCCTGGCCGCCCTGACCAGCGCGAAGTCGGTGGTGATGGCGCGCTCCAGTACGTGGTCGCGGCCGTCGAAGGCTCTGACGTCCTTGGCGGGGGAGGCCACGGCCACCGACCCGTCGGGGGCGTAGCGCCAGGGCAGCCCGCCCTCGGCGACCTGGGTGCCGACCCCGGCGGGCGTGTAGAAGGCGGGGATACCGCAGCCGCCCGCCCGCAGCCGCTCGGCGAGCGTGCCCTGCGGGATCAGCTCGACCTCCAGTTCGCCACGGAGATACTGCCGGGCGAATTCCTTGTTCCGGCCGACGTAGGAGCCGGTGACGCGGGCGATCCGGCCCGCGGCGAGCAGGACGCCGAGACCCGCGCCGTCCGCCCCGCAGTTGTTGGACACGACGCTCAACTCCCGTGCGCCCGAGGCGTGCACGGCCGCGATGAGCACACTCGGCACCCCGCTGACACCGAAGCCCCCGACGGCGAGCGACGCGCCGTCCGGCACATCGCCCACCGCCTCGGCGGCCACGCGTACGACCTTGTCCATGGCGGGCCCTCCCGTCCTGGCCGCCCGTGGCGCGGGCGGCGGCTTGTGCTGACATCGGCGCCGGACCGCCCCTCGGGCGGGCGGCGTACGGGCGGGCTCAGATGACCGCCGACTCCAGGGACTCCGGTGCGAACAGCTCCTGCGGCGACAACAGCCGTGCCGACAGGCCCTGTTCGCGGTGGTAGCGCAGGAACGTCGACAGCGTGTGATGGTTCCGCTCCACCCCGTACGACCAGTAGTCCGCGCCCAACACCTCTCGCGCCTCTTCGAGTTGCGGGGTCAGCCACGGCAGCATGAAGCGCAGCGCGGAGGTGTCGTAGAGCGTCGCGTACGCCGCGTCCTTGGCCGCGAGGAGCGCCTTGAACAGGGACTGCGCGACCCACGGGTGACGCTCGTACACATCACGGCGGATCACGACCACATGCATGATGGGGAAGATGCCGGTGTCCGCGTAGTACTCCTTCTCGGCGGCCACGACGTCGGGGAACACCCGTCGTACGCGCGGGTCCCCGGCCGCGAAGGGGCCCGGCACGCGCGGGGTGACCAGGGCGTCGATCTCGCCGTCGGCGAGCATCGCGGAGAGCGTACGGCCCTCGGGCGCGCGGCTGATCCGTACCGAGTCCGGCAGGTCGACCTTCGCCTTCTCGATCCGCCCCGCGCTCTCCTGACCGCCCGTCACATGGCTGACGGAGTCGAAGGGGACGCCGTGCCGGTCACCGAGGACGCCGCGCATCCACACGCAGGCGGTGAGCTGGTACTCGGGCGTGCCGACCACCTTGCCGCGCAAGTCCTCGGGCGAGGAGATGCCGGAGTCGGCGTGGCAGTACAGCGAACTGTGCCGGAACATCCGTGAGGTGAAGACCGGCAGCGCCACGAACGGGGAAGGGTCGGCGCGCAGCGAGAGCACGTACGACGACAGCGACATCTCCGCGACCTCGAACTCCCGGTGCCGCAGCATCCGGAAGAACGTCTCCTCGACGGGCAGCCGCAGATACGTCAGATCGATCCCGTCCGCGCGGACCGTCCCCTCGGCCAGGGCGCGGGTGCGGTCGTAGTCGCCGCACGCGAAGGTGAGGTGCAGTGGGGCCATGGCCGGTCTACCTGCCTTCCGAAGCCGAAGCCGAAGCCGAAGCCGAAGCCGAAGCCGAAGCCGAAGCCGAAGCCGAAGCCGACGTTGATGCTGGTGCTGATGCGGGTCCTTGCGCAATCAGCCGCGCGTCCAACAGGGGATAGACGCGGCGGGCGTTGCCCTCGAAGACCTGGCGCCGCTGCTCGGGGTTGAGACCGGCGCGGTCGACGTAGTGCTTGGTGTCGTCCCAGGCGACGCCGGTGTCCGGGTCGGCACCGCGCACGGCGCCCAGCATCTCCGAGGCGAAGAGCACGTTGTCCGCGCCGACGACCCGGTGCAGCAGGTCGATCCCGGGCTGGTGGTACACGCACGTGTCGAAGTAGACGTTGCGCAGCAGGAGTTCGGCCGGGTCGGGCCGTCCCATCCGCATGGCCAGCCCCCGGTAGCGGCCCCAGTGGTACGGCACCGCCCCGCCGCCGTGCGGGATCACGAACCGCAGCGCGGGGAAGCGGGCGAAGAGGTCACCCTGGAGCAACTGCATGAACACCGAGGTGTCGGCGTTGAGATAGTGCGCGCCCAGTGTGTGGAAGCTCGGGTTGCACGACGTCGACACATGGATCATCGCCGGGACGTCCAGCTCGGTCATCGTCTCGTAGAGCGGGAACCAGTACGGGTCGGTGAGCGGCGGGGACGTCCAGTGGCCGCCGGACGGGTCCGGGTTGAGATTGCACCCGACGAACCCCAACTCATCGACGCAACGGCGCAGTTCGGCCGCCGCGTCGTCCAGCGGGCTGCCGGGCGTCTGCGGCAACTGGCAGACCCCGGCGAAGTGCCGGGGAAGGAGTTCGGTGACCCGGTGGACCAGGTCGTTGCTCGCCGCCGCCCACGCGCGGGCGGTCCCCGCGTCCGGCACATGGTGCTCCATGCCGGACGCCTTGGGGGAGAAGAGCATCAGGTCGCCGTCGCGCTCACGCAGCACCTTCAACTGGTTCTCGCTGACGCTCTCGCGGATCGCGTCGTCACTGATCGCGGCGGGCGTCGGCACGGGGAGCCGGTCGTCGGCGAGCGCGGCGAGCTGCGCGTCGCGGAACGCCTGGAGCTGCGGCGGCGCGGTGGTGTAGTGCCCGTGGATGTCGATGATCACCGGTCGGCGTCCCGTCCGCCAGCGGCCCGGCCACCGGCAGCGCCGGCCTCCGCGGCTTCTGCGGCAGCGGCCGGCGCCTGCGAGGACCCCGGCTCCGCGTCCACGTACGTCAACCCCTTGCGGGCCAGCCGCTCCCGCATCGCGTGGACGTCGAGGCCGAGTTCACCGCGCGCGTACCGCTCGCGCAGCGTCTCCTCACGGCGCTCCCGCGCCTCGGCCGCCGCCAGCACCTCGGCGGCGCGCAGCCGCGAGACGACGACCACACCGTCGTCGTCCGCGACGATCACATCGCCGGGGTCGACCCGCCGACCGCCGCACACCACACCGGTGTTGACGTCGCCCAGCGTCTCCTTCACCGTCCCGAAGGCGCTGATGTGCCGTGCCCACACCGGGAAACCCATCCGGTGCAGCTCCGCCACATCGCGGCATCCGGCGTCGATGACCAGCCCCCGCACCCCGCGCGCCGCGACCGACGCGGCCAGCAGATCGCCGAAGTACCCCGCCTCCGAAGGGGAGGTGGGGGCCACCACCAGGATGTCGCCGTCCCGGCACTGCTCGACGGCCACATGGATCATCCAGTTGTCGCCCGGCGGCACGCTGACCGTCACGGCGGTGCCCGAGATCCGCGCGCCCGGCCAGACCGGCCGCAGGGCGGGGGAGAGCAGCCCCGTACGCCCCTGCGCCTCGTGGACGGTGGCGACGCCGTAGCCGCCGAGCGCGTCCGCCGTGGCCCGGTCGGCGCGCGCCGGGTCGCGGACCACGACGCTCACGCCGTCGCCGCCCAGGGCAGCAGGGAGACGTGCACGACGTCCTCGGCGCCCTCACCGCCGACGGCCCGGATGGCGCGGTCGGTGTCCGCGAGGGTGAAGGAGTGGGTGCTCAGCCGCTCCAGCGGGAAACGGCCGGACGCGAGCTGTTCCAGGGCGAGTTCGCAGGACCGGTAGCTGTGGCCGCGGGCGCTCTTGACGCTGATGGACTTCTCGGTGACCTTCTTCAGCGGGAAGTCGGGGAAGGCGGCCAGCTCGCCCTGGACCACCATGGTGCCCTCGCGGCGCTTGAGCGCGTCCACGCCGAGCAGCACCGGGGCGGTGCCCGCGCCCGATGTGCAGTCCAGCACCACATCGACACCCCGGCCGCCGGTGATCTCCATGATCCGGGTCAGCGCGTCCTCCCGCGCCACGTCGATGACGTGGTCGGCGCCCAGGTCCTTGGCGAGCAGCAGGCGTGCGCTGTCGCGCGTCGTGCCGGTGACGATGATCAAGGAGGCGCCGGCCTGCTTGCAGGCGACGACCTGGGACAGGCCCTGCTGCCCCGGGCCCTGGATCAGGACGGTGGAGGCGTAGCCGACTCCGGCGGTGACCAGCGCCCACTCGATGCCGTTCGACAACGGGGTGACCAGACCGGCCAGTTCGGCGGAGACGCCGTCGGGGACGTGGTGTGTCACCGCGTTCCACGGCAGGTAGAGGTACTGCGAGAAGCCGCCCCACAGGCGGCCCGGGTTGTCGGCGGAGGTGTAGCCGTAACGCCGGGCGTCGGGGTTCGTACGCCAGTCGGTCGCCTCGCAGTGCCGGTACTCGCCCCGGTGGCACCACTCGCAGCGGAAGCAGCCCACGTAGTGCTCGACGAAGATCCGGTCGCCCTCGGCCAGGCCCTTGCGCTCGCTGAAGGCGCGGCCCGCCTTGGCGATGACGCCCACGTTCTCGTGGCCCATGATCACCGGGTCGGCGAACGGCGGCTTGGCGTACATCTTGACGTCCGTACCGCAGATCCCGGCGACCTCGACCTTCAGCAGGGCGCCGTCGTCGGGCACGTCCGGCATCGGGAATTCGCGCAGCTCGGTCGTGCCCGGCGCGGTTCTGACCGCCGCCAGCACCTGCTCTGCCATGGCCTCTCCTCAGTGTCGTCGCAACGCCGTCCCGACGTCGTCGGCCGGTTGGGGACGCACACGTTACTCTATGGCCTGATGGTCTGACCATGCTACCTTTCGTGCATGGTCGAACCCGTGCTCAGGACCGTGACCCGCACCCAGGGCGCCAACGTCGCGCTGAAGGACGGGACGGTGACGCCCGACGGCTGCCGCCTGGAATTCGAGGACGTGCCGGTGCTCGTGCACGCCTTCCGGCGGATGGTGCGCGGCCTCGAATTCGACGTCAGCGAAATGGCGTTGACCACCTATCTGGTGGCGAAGGCGCACGGCGCCGCCTTCACGGCGCTGCCCGCGTTCCTGGTCCGCGGCTTCCACCACGGCGCGATCCTGCACAATCCGGCGGCCTCCGGCCTGCGCGGCCCCGAGGACCTGACCGGCCGCAGGGTCGGCGTGAACCGCGGCTATACGGTGACGACGGGCGTCTGGGCGCGGGCCGTGCTGCGCTCCGAGTTCGGTGTCGACCTCGACCGGGTGACCTGGGTGCTCTCCGGCGACGAGCACGTGGCCGCGTACCGCCCGCCCGCCAACGTCGAGTCGATGCCCCCCGGCCGCACCCTGGAGGAGATGGCCGTCAGCGGCGAACTCGCCGCCGTCATCGGCGTGGACGCCACCGCCCCCGAACTGGTCCCGCTCGTCCCGGAACCCGAGCGCGCGGCCGTCACGGCCCTGCTCAAGCACGGCATGTATCCGGTCAACCACCTCGTCGTGGTCAAGGACGACCTGCTCGCGCGGCACCCCGGCCTCGGCGCCGACCTCCTGCGCGCCTTCACCCGGGCCAAGGACCTCTACGTGGAACGGCTGCGGGCAGGCGCCGTCGTGGAACCGGCCAAGGCCGACCGTATGTACGCCCGCGTCATGGAGATGACCGGCGGCGCGGACCCGCTCCCGTACGGCGTCGCGCCCAACCGGGACGTACTGGAAGCGCTCATGCGGCACGCGGTCGACCAGCGGATCCTGGAGCGCCCCATGCCCCTGGAGGAACTCTTCGCCGAAGGTACTCGGGACTGACGGAGCGTCTGGAAGCCTGATTTACAGGCCAGTTGAGGAGACACCACGATGCGCATCGCCATCGCCGCCGACCACAACGGCATCGCGCTGAAGGCCAGGCTGACCGGCTGGCTGACCCGGAACGGCCACACGGTCGACGACCGCGGCGGCCATGCGGTGGACGGCGCGGTGGTGGACTACCCGCCGCTGTGCGCCGACGTGTGCCTCCAGGTGGTGCGCGGCGCCGCCGACCGCGGCATCGTGCTCGGCGGCAGCGGCCTCGGCGAGACCATCGCCTGCAACAAGATCCGCGGGGTGCGGGCCGGGCTCTGCCACGATGTGTGGAGCGCCGGGATCTCGCGGGGGAACAACGACGCGAATGTGCTGGTCCTGGCCGCCAAGGTGCTGACGCCTGAAGCGGCGGAGGAGATCGCGGCGGCTTGGCTGGACACCGCCTTCAAGGGCGGTGCGCACCAGCGGCGGCTCGACCAGATCGCCCGCCTGGAACGGGGAGAGGCGCACCTCGGCTGAGGCCGAAACCGAGGAACGGACGGCTCCTTCGCGCGCCGGCCTACGACCCGGCGAGGAAGTCCAGCACGCGGTCCGGCGCGTTCGCCCCGGTCTGCTCCGCCACCGGCATGTCCCAGAACTCCGCCCCGGACAGGCACTCCTGGAGGTAGCGGGCGGCCGAGGGCGCGTGCGAGTCGTCCTGGCCCGGCACGATGAGCGCCGGGGTGTCGAGCCGCAGCAGATCCTCCGGCTCAGGACCCGGCACCGTGTCCCGGTCGAACAGCAGCCGCGCCATCCCGGCCACCGCCGCCTGATACCGGTCGGGGTCGTAGCGCGCGTAGAGCCCCGCGAAGGCGTCGTGCCGCCGGATCACCCCGGCCCAGGGCCCCACGCGCGGATCGGCGGTGAAGCCCGCCTCCGACTCCCGCGCCAGCGCGACGACGTGGCCCAGACCGTGCTCCTGCGCGTACGCCAGGTGCCGGGTGAACCTGGCGTGCTGCTTCATCCGGTACCTCACACCGCCCGCGGGGGAGTAGAGCACCATGCTCAGCACCCGCTCCGGATGCGCCACCGCCGTCGCCGCGACCGTCGAACAGCCGACGCAGCCGCCCATCAGATGGGCCTGCGAGATGCCGAGCCGGTCGAGCAGCCCGATGCCCTGCGCCACGTAGTCGGCCCAGGAGATCCGCTCCAACCGGCCGCCGGAGCGCCCCGATTCGCGCCGGTCGAAGGTGACGCAGGTGTACTTCTCGGTGAGTCGGTCGAGCAGTCCGAGCCGCCGGTAGACGCCCACCGTGCGCCAGCTCTCCAGACTGGAGTCGAACCCGCCGGGCGAGAACATCAACAGCGGCGGCCCGGACCCCGCCACCTCGTAGCGGGTGGAGATCCCGTCGATGACGGCGGTGGGCATACGGATCGCTCCTCCTCAGTTGCTTTCCGGCGGTACGGGAATCCCGCCCGCCACCTGCCGGGCCGCCCGCACATCCCCCGCGTACGCGCTGAGCGCGTCCAGCGTGATCCGGGCGACGTTGGCGTACGTGTCCGGCGGATCGTCGATGGTCGAGGCCGCGTACCCGATGGCCGCGTGCGCCATCCGCATCCGGCCGTCGAGCCACGGTCCGCCGCCGAAACCGCCGACGACGGGTACGGCGACGGCCTCGGCGACGGCGGCGCCCACGACCGGGCCCGAGTTGGTGAAGTTCAGCAGCACCGCGCCCGCGTCCTCCAGCCGCTTGGCCTCCGCGACCAGCGCGTCCTTCATCTCCACCGGCACCTGGTCGGCGGCCGACGGGACCGCCCGGTACTCCACGCCGTAGCGCAGGGCGGTCTGCGGGGTGATCCCGAACTGCGCGAAGACCGGGATACCCGCGCGGGTGATCGCGGTGACCGCGTCCAGGTAGTCGGAGGCCGCGTCCAGCTTGACCATGTCGACGCCCGCCTCCTTCACGAACCGGATGGCGGCGCGCACCGCGCTGTCCGTGCCCTCCTGGAGCGGTCCGAAGGGGAAGTCGGCACTGACCAGGGCCCGTTGGACACCGCGTCGTACCGCCTGGGTGACCACGAGCATCTGGTCCATGGTCACTTCGAAGGGGTTGGCGTGGCCCCACAGATTCACGCCGACGGTGTCGCCGACGGAAACGATGTCCACCCCGGCGCGGTCCGCGACGCGCGCGATCTGGTAGTCCCAGGCCACGACGCCGACGATCTTCCGGCCTTCGTCCTTCATTCGTCGCAGTGTGTGCGGGGTGATCTTCTCGGACATCTCGCCTTCGCTCTCCTGCTGGTGACGGTGCGTCGGATCAACGCCCCCGTATCGCCCGGACCCGTATCGCCCGGTCCCGCAATGCGCAGGCCCGTACCGCTCAGACCCGCAGCGCCGTGAGCAGTTCGAACACGTCGCTCTCGTCGGCGGACAGCAGCAGCACCCGCGCGTGCGGGCGCAGCGCCGCCACCGCGTCGTCGGCCTCGAAGCCGTCGCCGAGGACCACGCCCGCCGTGGTGATGGCCCGCGCTCCGCACTCCCGGCCGATCGCGGCGGCCTGCGCCCGGCCCGAGTCCTCGGTGGCCAGGATCACCACCACGTCGGTGCCGGTCAGTACGTCGGCGAGCGCGGCGGGTCTGCCGTGCAGTTCGAACAGGAGCGGGGCGCCGCCCGGCGCCGCCTCGGACGAGGCTCCCGCGGTGTAGAAGCGGGCCTTGGCCCACGGCCCGCGCGCCACCCGCCGGGCGACCGCCTCGGCCGCGCGGTCCAGCGCGATCACCCGCGCGTTGCGCGCGGGCGCCAGCGGCACGGTGATCCTGAACCGCGACTCCTGCCGTGAGGCCGCCCGCGCCGACTCACTCGGATGACCCGGATATCCGGGATACATGACCGGTGTCGTCATGTCAGACCGACGACTGAGCGACGCCGGGCATGACGGTCACCGCGTCGCGGCAGGAGTCCAGGAACGACTCCGCCTGCGGCAGCACCACCGCCGCCGACCGCACCCGGTGGTGGGCGGGGTCCACTCCCGGCGGGGTCACGCCCTCGTCCCGCAGCGCCACCGCCGCCTTGCGCAGTTTCTGCCGCGCCTTGATGATCCCGCTGTCCGCGGGCACCAGGCGCTCCTTCGTGCGGTCCACGATCGGGCCCATGCTCTCCTGGAGCGAGGCGTCCTGCATCGCGATGCCCGCGACCCCCGAGTACGTGTCCCCGCGCCGCTGCGCCTCACGGTCCATCAGGTAGTCGTTGTCCATGTTGGCCGCGGGCCGGTAGGTGCCGGGGATGTTTCTGCTGTGCACGCCGTGGCCGTCGATCATGGCCTGCCGCTCGTCGCCGGTCAGCGCCCGCACCGGGTGGTAGTCGAAGGAGTACGTCCAGCAGTTCTCGTCGTCGATCGGCACCCAGAAGTGGCCGTGCACCGGATGGTCGCCGCGCGGCGGCACCATCGTGAAGGCCGGCATGACCCAGGGCGTGATGCGCCAGTAGTAGCTGCCCTCCTCGGCGTTGCGCCGGGCGCCGACGAACAGGCCGCCCTCGCTGTCGGCGACCTCGAAGAAGGGCTTGGTGTCCCTCATGTTGTACTCGTTGCCCTTGGCGCCCCTGAACAGCGGATCGGTCTTGAGGCCGCCGGAGTGCAGGAACGTCACATGGCTGGAGTCGATGCCGCCCTCGAACGCCTGGAGCCAGTTGGACTGCTGCCAGCGCTTGGAGGTGTACGTCTGCTCCTCCGGCACCTGCACCCATTCGAACTCCGGCAGCTCAGGACGCTCGGCCGGGTCGCCCATGTACGTCCACAGCAGGTCGCCGATCTTCACCAGCGGATACGACGTGAGCCTCACGTTCTGGCAGAAGCTGCTGTTGTCGGACTCCGACGGCACCTCTACGCACTGGCCCGTGACGTCGTACTTCCAGCCGTGGTACGGGCAGCGCAGGCCCGCCTCCTCGTTGCGGCCGAACCACAGCGAGGCACCGCGGTGCGCGCAGAACTCGTCGATCAGGCCGTAGCGGCCCTCGCTGTCGCGGAAGGCGAGCAGGCGCTCGGACAGCAGCTTGACCCGGACCGGCGCGGCGCCGTCCTCGGGCAGCTCCTCGGCGAGCAGCGCGGGAAGCCAGTACCGCCGGAAGAGATTCCCCATCGGGGTGCCGGGGCCGGTCTGCGTCAGCAGCTCGTTGATGTCTTGTCTAAGCACGGCCGTTTCCCTTTCACGTGATGGCCTGTCACCGCGTCCGGCGGCGGAGGGAGATCAGGGCTGCTCGGGCGGGATCTCGACGGTCAGCCCGTCGAGCGCCTCCGTGACGCGGATCTGGCACGCCAGGCGACTGGTGCCGCGCCGCTCCGCCACCGCCATGTCCAGCAGGTCCTCCTCCATGTCGCCGGGAGGGCCCACGGCGGGGGCGAACTCCTCGGCGACCCAGACGTGACAGGTCGCGCAGGAGCAGTTGCCGCCGCATTCCGCGACGATCCCGGGAATCCCGTTCTTGACCGCGGTCGCCATGACGGACTCACCGACCGTCGCCTCGACGGCGTACTCGTGACCGGTGCTGCCGATGTAGATCACCTTGGCCAAGACACCTCACGCCCTCTCGTGACATCCGTTGGTATGTCCATTAGACCAGAGCGTCCGGCGAGCGCACAAGCACCTCATGGAGACCCGGGAGGCCGGCGAGGTCAGCGCCTCGGGAGTGACGGGCCGGGTCCTGGCCGGTGCGTTGACACCCGGAAAAAATTGGCCTTAGGGTCCTACCAATTAAGTATGTCCGATCGAGGAGGACTACCGGATGGCCAGCGACGCGATCGTCAACGAGTCCTTGGCGGCGAAGTTCGCCACCGAGAAGGAGTCCCCCTACACCCGCTGGGTGGCCGCCGAGGGGCTGGACATCATCGCCGCCCACTACGTCCCCGACCTGCGGACCGTCGAGCTGAAGCCGTGGGAACGGCGGGGCGGGCGCGGGGTGTTCATCAACCACGAGGCCACCCGCACCTCGAACGACTGCTACGTCTGCGAGATCCCGGCGGGCGGCAGGCTCGCCCCGCAGCGGCAGCTCTTCGAGGAGATGATCCTCGTCCTCGAAGGGCAGGGCTCCACCAAGGTGTGGAACGACGCGGGCGCGGAGGTCACCTTCGAGTGGCAGGCCGGCTCGCTGTTCGCCATCCCGCTGAACGCGCACCACCAGCACTTCAACGGTTCCGGCCGGACCGCGGCGCGCTTCGTGTCCTCGACGAACATGCCCCCGGTGATCAACCTCTACGACGACGTCGACTTCGTCTTCGGCACCGCCAAGGACTTCCCCGGCCGCTTCGACGGCGAGCCCGACTACTTCTCGCCCAAGGGCGAGCAGAAGGGCCTGCTCCTGGACACCAACTTCGTCGCCGACGCGGCGAACCTGCCGCTGATCGAGGCGAAGGAGCGCGGCGCGGGCGGCGGCCACATCCGCTTCGCCATGGCCAAGGGCTCGATGAACAGCCACATCTCGCAGTTCCCGACCGCCACGTACAAGAAGGGCCACCGGCACGGCCCCGGCGCGCACGTCATCATCCTCACCGGCACCGGCTACAGCCTGATGTGGCCGGAGGGCGAGGAGCCGCGGCGCTACGAGTGGGGCCCCGGCACGCTGATCGTGCCGCCCAACATGTGGTTTCACCAGCACTTCAACACCGGTGCGGAGCCCGGCCGTTACCTCGCCTTCAAGCACGAGGCGGTCTCGCTGCGCAACGCGCAGGGTGTGCCCAAGGCATGGATCAGCCGCCGCATCGGCGGTGACCAGATCGACTACGCGGACGAGTCGCGGGTCGTCCGCGAGATGTTCCGCGAGGCGCTCGCCGAGCACGGCGTGGAGCCGAGGATGGACGACGTGTACGAGGCGGAGCTGTCGACGCTGGCCCCCAAGCCGTAATGCCCGGTCGCCAGCGCGGGGACGGGGTACGCCTGGTCCACTCCGCGCACGTGCCCGACCACGACCATGTGCACGACGAGGACGCGGTCGACCCGATCGAGGACAACCCGATCTGGCGGCAGGACAACGTCGAGCTGCGCAGCGTCGGCATGGACATCGGCTCGTCCGGCACCCAAGTGGTCTTCTCGCGGCTGCACCTGCGGCGGATCAGCGAGGATCTGACCAGCAGATACGTCGTCGTCCGGCGCGAGACGCTGTACCGCTCCCCGGTCGCGCTCACTCCGTACGCCGACACCGAGCGGATCGACGCGCGGGCGCTGGGCTCGATCATCGACCGCGCCTATCACGCGGCGGGCGTCGACCCCGCGCGGATCGACACCGGCGTGGTGATCCTCACCGGTGAGGCACTGCGCCGCCGCAACGCCGAGCCCATTGCCCGCGTCCTGGCCGAACGCGGCGGCGAACTCGTCAACGCCACCGCGGGCCACCACATGGAGGCCATGCTGGCCGCCTACGGTTCCGGCGCGGCCAAGGCGTCGTACGACCGTGGCCTGCGCGTCCTCAACATCGACATCGGCGGCGGTACGACCAAGCTCGCCGTCCTGGAGGACGGCCGGGTCATCGCGACCGCGGCCCTGCACATCGGCGGCAGGCTCCAGGTCGTCGACGAGGCCGGCCGGATCGTCCGCTTCGAGGCCGCGGGCCGGGTGCACGCGACCCGCGCCGGATACCAGTGGAAGCACGGCGACGCCGTCACCGCCGAGGAGACCGAGCGGGTCGCGGAGACCATGGCCGACGCCCTGGTCACGGCGGTCACCGCTGCCGTGACCGGTACGGAGCCGCCCGCCGAGGTCGGGCGCATGTATCTCACCGACCCGCTGCCCGAACTCGGCCGGATCGACGGGGTGTTGTTCTCCGGCGGGGTCGCGGAGTACGTCTACGGCCGCGAGGTACGCCGGTTCGGCGACCTCGGTCTGCCGCTCGGCCACGCCCTGCGCCGACGGGTGGACTCCGGCGCCCTGCCGTATCCGCTGCTGCCCGCGGGGGAGTGCATCCGGGCCACCGCGCTCGGCGCCTCCGAGTACAGCGTGCAGCTCAGCGGCAACACCGGCTGCGTCACCGACCCCGACGCGCTGCTGCCCCGCCGCAATCTCCAAGTGGCCCGACCGGTCTACGTGTTGGGCGAGCGGATCGACCCCGAGGCGGTCGCCGCCGCCGTCCGGCAGCGCCTGGCCGCCCTCGACCTCCCGCAGACCGGAGCCGACGTGGCGCTCGCGCTGCCGTGGGGCGGCCTGCCCGACTACGACCGGCTGATCGCCTTCGCCCGCGGGGTACGGGACGGCCTGGCGGACCGGATCGCCGCGGGCCTCCCCGTCTACCTCGTGCTCGACGGGGACGTGGCGATGACCCTCGGGCGGCTGCTGCGCGACGAACTCGACGTCACCGGAGACCTGTTGGTCATCGACGGGATCGGCCTCCAGGACTTCGACTACATCGACATCGGCCGCATCCGGCACCCGTCCGGCACCGTGCCGGTCACCATCAAGTCGCTGGTCTTCAGCGAGGACCCGCGCCGTTTGAGGCCCTGACGCCTAAGACCTGACGCCCGACGCCCGACGCGTACGAGCCGCCCCCGACGAGGCCGCCCCCGTACCCCGCCTGACAGCGGTGCGGGGGCGGCCTTCGCGCCGAGGGTTTCTGGTTACGTGCGCGATCCCTCAGAGCGCGGGCGCCGCGTCGGCCTCCGGCTCCGGCTCCGGCTCCGGCTCCGTCTCCGGCTCCGACCCCGTCTCGATCAGGGACTTCAGCGGGGTGCCGGGGTCCGCGGCGCGGTCCCGGTCGATCGTCGCTCCCTGCCCGAGGGCCTTGCGCACCGCCATGTAGTCGGCCGGGCGGTTCACGGCGTCCACGGCCAGCAGCCGGCCGCGCCGGTAGTACAGGACGGAGAAGTGCTCGTCGTCCGGCGCGCCGCGCACCACGTGGTCGTCGTACCCGGTGGAGAGCCCGGCCGTCTGGAGCTTCAAGTCGCCCTGGAAGGACCAGAACCACGGCACCGACGTGACGTCCACGCTCCGCCCGGCCAGCGTGGCGGCGGCCACCTGCGCCTGGGCCACGGCGTTCTGCACCGACTCCAGGCGTACGCGGCCCCGCCCGGTCATCGGGTGCGGCCGTACGGTGCAGTCCCCGGCGGCCACGACGGCCGGTTGGCTGGTACGGGCCAGGGCGTCCACGACGATGCCGCCGTCGCAGTCGAGCCCGATCCGCTCGGCCAGTTCGGTGCGCGGGACCACGCCCGCGCCGACCAGCACCAGGTCGGCGGGCAGCCGCGTACCGTCGGTCAGCGTCACCCCGGTCACCCGGCCGGGTCCGCGGCCGTCGCCCGCCCCCGACCCCTCGACGGCGGCCACCGCCGCGTTCAGCAGGATGTCAGTGCCGCGGCGCAGGTGTGCCTGCCGGTAGAACTCCGAGACCAGCGGGGCGACCGCGCGGCCCATCAGCCGGTCGGCGGCTTCGACAACGGTGACCGACCGGCCCAGGGCGCGGGCCGCGGCCGCCGCCTCCAGGCCGATGAAACCGCCGCCGACGACCACGAGGCGGCCCGCGCTCGCCAGCCTGATTCGCAGGTCCTCGGCGTCGTCGTGGTCGCGCAGATAGCAGACGCCGTCCAGCTCCGCGCCAGGCAGCGGGAGTCGTCTGGGCGCCGCGCCGACCGTCAGGGCCAAACGGTCGAAGGGCAGTTCGCGTCCGCCGGCGGTGGTGGCGAGCCCGGCGCCCGGCGGGCCCGCTGCGGACAGCGCGAGGTCGGTCACCCGCTCGCCGCTGACCAGGTCGATCCCGGCGTCCGCGTAGAAGGCGGGCGCCCGCAGCGCCAGCGAGCCGAAGTCGGCCTGCCCTGCGAGGAATTCCTTGGACAACGGCGGGCGCTGGTAGGGCGGGTGGATCTCCTCGCCGACCAGCGTGATCGGCCCGGTGGCACCGAACTGACGCAAGGACACGGCCAGTTGCAGACCCGCCTGGCTGGCCCCGACGATCAGTGTCCCGCGGTCCCGCTGGTCCTTGCCCGGCATCGGAGCCCCTCTCAGTGGCGATGCTGAATGTCATACCATTAAACCATCACCGTTTCGAGTCGTTGACGGCCTAGAGGTAGGTTGATATAAAGGTTAGGCCAATGACCCGAGGTCTAGAGGAGAGCCGTATGAGTGACAAGAAGGGCCGGGTCTTTCTCCGGGGGATCACGTCCGAGACGTACGGTCTCAAGGAGTTCCGCCGCAATCAGCTCGACGCTCCCCGGGTCCGGGACGACTCGGTCGTGGTGGACGACGCGAAGGTCGGACACTCCGGCGACTCGGAGCAGTCCCGTACGTGGTGGCGGGTCGGCCCCGGCGACGAGCCGTTCCTGACCCAGAGCCTCCAGGTGCACTTCGTCGAACTGCCCCCGCACTCGTCCAACCACGGCCACGGGCACCAGAACGAGGCGGCCTTCTACATCCTCGACGGCGCGGGTTACGAGATCCACGACGACCAGCGCTACGACTGGGCCAAGGACGACCTCGTCCTGGTCCACACCGATTCGGTCCACCGGCACTTCAACCCGTACGACGAGACCGCCCGTTGCCTGATCTTCAAGGCCAAGTCCGAGTGGATGTACCTCGGGCTGATCCAGCAGGGCCGCAGCGGACCGGTCGAGAACGAGGACCGTTTCGGACCCCGCGAGGACTGGTCACGGGTATGGACCCCCGACGTGGACAAGCTCCGCAAGGTCGTCAAGTCCGCTGTCACGCCATGGGAGTTGACCCCGCTCGGCCGGGTGAGGACCCTTTCCGCGCCCGGCGACGACGTCCGCACCTTCAGCGTCGACGCCTTCGTTCTGGACATCCCGGCGGGCAGCCGCTCCGGCAGGCGCTGGCATATGGCCGACGAGATCCTCTACGTACGCTCCGGCCACGGCTACAGCCTGCACTGGGAGGTCGAGGCGGAGATCGCGGAGAAGTACTACGCGCGGATCGCCAAGGAGCCCACCCGGCACGAGATCAAGCCGGGCGACACCCTCTACGTCCCGCACAACACCATCGCCCAGCACTTCTCGGCGGACGGCGAGCCTCTGGTGCTGATCTCCGGCCAGAACCGGCTGTTCAAGCAGCTCGGCTACGACAACGTGGCCTATCTGGAGAACGCGCCCGAGTACGACGAGGCGCACGCCGCCCCGGCCGCGCGGTCCTGACCGCCCTCATCAGGACTGGAGCCGACGACATGCCGGACATGAGCCGTACCGCCGCCGCCGTATGGTCCGACCCCGACTTCGCCACGGCGTGGCTGGACGCGGACCCGCAGGGAGAACACGACCTGCTCGCACTGCCGCGGCTGATCGCCGCCCGCGTGGTCGCCGAGGTGACACCGCGGCCCCAGCTCGTCGTGGACGTCGCGGGCGGCTCCGGGAAATTCCTCGGTGTCATGCTCGACGCCTTCCCCGGCGCCCGGGGCGTGTGGCTCGACGCCTCGGAGACCATGCTGGACCGGGCCAGGATCGACCTGGCCCGATTCGGCCCCCGCGTCACCTTCACCGTGGGTGACATGACCGAGCTGCGCGCGTCCGGAGTGCCCGGGGGAGCGGACGTCGTCGTCACCTCGCGGGCCAGCCACCACCTCGACCGGGCGGAGCTGCACGGCTTCTACCGCGAGGCCACCGGGCTGCTGGCCGGGGGCGGCTGGATGGTCAACCTCGACCACATCGGGCCGGCCGACGTATGGGACAAGCGCTACCGGTCGGTGCGCAGGAGTTTCGGGGCGTACCGGCCGTCCGCGCCCAGCCACCACCACAACTACCCGCTGCCCAGCGCCGAGGACCACCTCGACGGCTACCGCGCGGCCGGGGTGGAGGATCTGGACATCGCCTGGAAGGCGTTCTACACCTGCCTGTTCATGGGCCGGGCGCCGCAGGGCTGAGCGGAGGAACCGGGGCCGGGAACGCGCCCCCTTCGACCCGGATCTCCGCGTCGAAGGGGGTTCGGCACCGCGTGCCGACACACAGCCGCCTACTGCTTCTTGCGCCGACCCGCCGCCTTGGGCTCGTCCAGGCAGAGCCGGTCCGCGGTCCTGCTCAGGTGCTCGCGCATGATCCGCTGCCCGGTCTCCACGTCGTCCGCCTGGATGGCCGCGATGATCGCCCGGTGCTCCTCCAGGCCGCGCTTGCCCATTTCGGGCGCCGTCTGCTGCGCGGTCGCCAGCGACATCAGCAGCGGCCCGTGGAAGGAGTGGATCAGCATCTCGAACGCGGTGTTGTGCGTGCTCGCCGCCAGCCGCGTATGGAATTCGGCGGACAGCGACACGTCGTAGTTGCCGCCCGCGACCGCCTCCTCCTGCCGGTCGCAGATCGCCTGGAGCGCGGCGATGTCCTCGTCGTCCGCGTTCGCGCACAGCAGCGGCATGATGCCGACCTCCAGGACCAGCCGGACCTGGGTCACATCGGCCGCCGACACCGACGAGAGCGTGAGCAGATCGGTGATGCTCGCCCCGACCCGGTCGCTGGTCGGCGTGGTGACGAACGCCCCGCCGTGCGCGCCCACCCGGATCTCGACCAGTCCGCCCGCTTCGAGCACCCGCAGCGCCTCGCGCACGGTCACCCGGCTGACCCCGAACCGCTCGCACATCTCGCGCTCCGGCGGGAGCCGGTCGCCCGGCGTCAACTTGCCCTCGTGGATGAGCGAGCGCACCTGGTCGACGATCAGCGCGGAGATCCGTCGGTCGTTCACGGGGCTGAGGAGCCGGCCGGACTGACCGTCCTCGATCCTCGCTGTCGGACGGCGAGCGGCCATAAGGGTTCCTTCCATAGACGTTGACGACCCCATAGTAGCTGATTAGGGTATGACCAATAGGCCCTGGTGGGGACCTGCCTCCGTGCTGCCCCCCATGAGTTCGGCCTCCGGGTCCTATGGACTCCGTGTGCCCCGGTATTGAGCCCTTCCCGCCTCCCGGTACTCGGTCAAGTATGCGCTGACTATTGCAATGGTCATACCGACAGTCCAGACTGTCAGAGGTTTCGGAGCGGAGCTCCGACGAAATTCGGCCACGGCCGGGCTCTTTCCGCGGACCTCAACTGGAGGATGACCGCATGCACACACCGCATGGACGACAAAGAGCGGGCAGAGCCGTGCGCGCCCCCCTCGCGACAGCGGCTGCCCTGCTGCTGGCCTGGGCGCTGACCGCCTGCGCGGGCGACGCGGCCGGTGTCACCACGAAGGTCGAACCGGCCCAGCGGCCGGAGGAACTGCTGCCGCAGGCCCGCCAGGAGGGCAAGGTCGTCTGGTACACGACCTTCGCCGACTCCGACGTGAACGAGATGATCGCGGCCTTCCAGAAGGCGTACCCCGGTGTGAAGGTCGAGGCGCTGCGGCTCAGCGCGGACAAACTGCCCTCCCGCCTGGTCACCGAGCAGCGCGGCCGCAAGTACAACGCCGACGTCATCTCGGCGGACTGCGAGCCCGTCTACCAGCTCATCCAGGTCGGCACGCTCATCCCGTACGAGCCGCCGCACGTGCCCCCGCTCCCGGCCCAGTTGCGGGATCTGCCGAAGGGCTACGGCAACGCGGTGTACATCCTCACCAGCGCCATCGCCTACAACCCGACCGGCGTCAAGGCGCAGCGCCTGCGGCCGCCGACCAGCATCGAGGACCTGACCAGGCCGGAGTGGAAGGGCCACTTCTCGATCGACCCCTCGGCCATCAACTGGTACGAGAGCCTGATCACCGGCCTCGGCCACGACAAGGCGCTGGCCCTGGTGAAGAAGCTGGGGAACAACTCGCCCCGGCTGGTGGAGAGTCACACCCAGTCGCTGACCGAGGTGCAGGCGGGGGAGCCGCTGGCCTCGGTGAACGCGTACGCGTACAAGGCCGCCTCGCTCGCGAAGAAGACGCCCACCCGGATGGCGTTCAGCAACACCGACCCGCAGCCGGCCGCCGCGGCCCTCGCGGAGATCGCCAGGAAGGCACCGCACCCGGCCGCGGCCAAGCTCTTCATGGACTGGCTGATGTCGACCGAGGGCCAGGCCAACGTCGTCGGCATCACCAACCACACCTCGCTCGACCCGCTGGCCGACAACGACACCAGCGTGTACGACCCGGCCAGGTGGAAGCCCGCCTGGTCGCTGCCGGTGATCAGCGCGGACACCTACGACCGCTATCTGACGGAGTATCAGAAGGCCCTGCACGCCGTCTGACCGGGCCCGCCTCGTCCGCCGCAGCGGAACGACGGGGGCCGCCCCGCCCGTCGCGGACGCACACCGCCCGCCACCCGGCTCCACCCGCACCGACCCCAGGACGGCCACGCTCATGAGCCTGCTCAGCCGGTCCCGCCCGGCGCCACCGCCCCCGACCACGCTCCCCGTCCACCGCGCCCGCCTCGGCAGGCTGACCGGCTGGTTCCGCGACCCGCGCAATCCCCTGCTCGCCGCCGTCGCCGTGGTCGTGGCGTACCTGGCCCTCGTACCGGCGGGTACCATGGCGGTGGCCAGCCTCCAGACGTCGTTCCTCAGCGCCGCGCCGACCTCCTGGACGCTGCGCCACTACACCGAGACCCTGGGCGACCCGGACTTCTGGACCCTGGTCGGCAACTCCTTCGGGTACGCCGCCGCCACCGCCGTGATCAGCACCGTGGTCGGCTTCGGCCTGGCGTATCTGGTCACGCGCACCAACACCCCGGCGAAGTTCTTCGCCCGCGTCGCGGCCCTCATCCCGCTGATCATCCCCGGCATCCTCAACACCGTCGCCTGGGCGCTGCTGTTCGCCCCGCACACCGGCGCCCTCAATGTGCTGCTGCGCGACCTGCGCCTGCCCGCCTTCGACATCTACTCGCTCGCGGGCATGGTCCTGGTGCAGTCCATGCACGTCACACCGGTCGCCTTCCTGATGGGCACCGCCGCGTTCACCTCGATGGACTCCTCGCTGGAGGAGGCGGCGCTGGCGTCGGGCGCGCCGCCCTGGCGGGTCTTCCGTACGATCACCGCCCGGCTGATCCGGCCCGCGATCATGTCGGCCGTGCTGCTGATGTTCGTCCAGACCATCTCCACCTTCGAGGTGCCGCAGCTCATCGGCGTCCCCGGCCGTACCTTCGTGTTCGTCAGCAAGATCTACAACGCGCTCCAGGCGTTCCCCACCGACTACGGCACGGTGGGCGTCATCGGGATCTTCATCCTGGCCGTCGCCAGCGGCGGCCTGTGGCTGTCGCGGCGGCTCAGCGGCTCGGGCGCTGCCGCGCAGACCGTCACCGGCAAGGGCTTCCGGCCGACCGCCACCGACCTCGGCCGCTGGCGCTGGCTCGGGCTGGCCGCGTTCGTCGTGTTCTTCCTCGTCGCGGTGGCGCTGCCACTGCTGATGCTCGTCTGGTCGTCGCTGCTGCCCGGCTACGAGCCGCCGTCGCTGTCGGCGCTGCACCACCTCACGCTCGCCAACTACCGCGAGATCTGGCACACCCCCGGTCTGCTCGACTCGGTCCGCAACAGTCTCGTCACCGCCGTCATCGCGGGCGCCGTCGTCACCGTGATCAGCGCGGTCGTCGCCTACATCACCGTCAAGACCAAGGTCCCCGGGCGCGGCCTGCTCGACGGCCTGGCGACCGTACCGCTCGCGGTGCCCAGCGTCGTGATGGGCGTCGGCATCCTCTACTGGTACCTGACCGCCCCGATCCCGCTGCACCTGTACGGCACCCTGACCATTCTCGTCATCGCCTTCGTGACGATCGGACTGCCCTACGGCCTGCGGTACATCGTGCCCGGCATGGCCCAGATCAAGGACGAGCTGGAAGAGGCCGCCGCGGCGAGCGGCGCCTCCTGGCCGCGGACCTTCCGGACGATCTACGTTCCGCTGCTCGCGCCCTCGCTGACCGCCGCGTTCCTCTACACGGTCATCGTCGCCTTCCGTGAGATATCGGCCGCGATCTTCCTCTACACCCAGGGCACCCAGGTGGTGTCGGTGACGATCTACCAGCAGTGGTCGAACGGCAGCTACCCGATCGTGGCCGCCCTCGGAGTGCTCATCGTCGCCTTCCTCGCCGTGATCGTCGCCGTCGTCAGCCTGCTCACCAGGAAGACCGGCCTGAACCGCCGGTGAGCACCCACCAGACCCGGAGCACTCGAAGGAGAGTCTCGTGATCGAGGTACGCGGACTGATCAAGCGGTACCAGGGCCGTACGGTGCTGCGCAACGCCGTCGACGGCATCGACCTGGACGTGCCCGAGGGAAAGCTGGTGACCCTCCTCGGCCCCAGCGGCTGCGGCAAGACCACGACCCTGCGGCTGATCGCCGGACTCGAAAAACCGGACGGCGGCCGGATCAGCATCGGCGGCACGCTGATGTGCGCGCCCGCGGACGGCGTCTTCGTCGGCGTCCACCACCGGCCGATCGGCGTCGTCTTCCAGTCCTACGCGGTCTGGCCGCACATGACCGCCGTGCAGAACGTCATGTTCCCGCTGCGCTCGGGGCAGAAGCGGCTGCCCAAGGCCGACGCCAGGCGGCGCGCCATGGAGGCGCTGGAGATGGTGGGCCTGGCCGAATACGCCGACCGCCCGGCACCGGCCCTGTCCGGCGGCCAGCAGCAGCGGATCTCCCTGGCCCGCGCCCTCACCCGCGAACCCGAAGTGCTGCTGCTCGACGAGCCGTTGAGCAACCTCGACGCCGGACTGCGGGACCGGGTGCGCGACGAGATCAGGGCCGTGCAGCAACGCCTCGGCATCACCACGGTCTTCGTCACCCACGACCAGGACGAGGCCCTCGCGGTCTCCGACGAGGTCATCGTGATGGACCACGGCCGGATCGTGGAACGCGGCCAGGCCCAGGACATCTACGCCCGGCCGCGCGAGGAGTTCACCGCCCGCTTCATGGGCATCTCCAACAGCCTCCCCGGCACCGTGGCCTCCGCGCACCGCGACCTCGCCGAGATCGACCTCCCGCACGGCCGCCTGCGCTGCCTCGCCTCGGGACAGCCCGCCGTGGGCAGCCGCGTCAACGTCTTCATCCGCCCGGAGAGTCTGGTCCTGTCCCGCAAGGACCCCTCGGGCCGCGGCTGGAAGGGCACCGTCGAGTTCAGCATCTACCACGGCGACTGCTGGGACTACCACGTCCGCGTCGGCGACACCCTCCTGCGCTCGCGCGTGTACCGCGAGAAGGCCGGACTCGCCCACGGCGACCCGGTGTTCGTCGTCCCGGAGGAGGAGACGGCCATCGCCATCACCCTCACCGGGACACCGGACCCGGCCGCGGGCGAGCGGCCCGTTCACAGCCCGGGGTAGACCCGCCGTACCCGGCGGGTCAGCGCGGGGGAGGGAAGGACTGGGCGGCACCCGGGCGCGCGGGCATGGGCTGGGCGGCGGCCGCTGTCTGGGCGGCGAGGTGGGCGGCTGTCGTGGCGGGGGCGAATTCCGGGCTGGCCGGGGCGGGGTCGCGGTTCTGGAGGCGGAGGGCGCCGGTGAAGTCGCCGAAGGTGCGGCGGCGCCACGTGCTGATCGGGGTGAAGGTCACAGGACCGTGGCCGGACAGGCCGCCCGCCGCGGTGACGGTCTCGATGAACCGGAGGCCCGAGGTGTGGTCGGAGACCTCGGAGAAGATCCGGCCGCCCACGGTCCAGGGGGAGACGATGACGCACGGCACGCGGAAGCCCGCGCCGACCGGCAGCCCCCCGCCCGGAGTGCCCTTCGGAGACGCCAGGTGGACGAACTCCTCCGGGTACGTACGGGGGTTGGGGACGGGCGGCGGGACGTGGTCGAAGAAACCGTCGTTCTCGTCGTAGTTCAACACGAAGACCGTCGAGTTCCACAGTTCCTCGTTGGACGCCAGCGCCTCCAGCTTGGACGCCAGGTACTGCGCGCCGGCCGCCGGGAGATTCGGCGGGTGCTCGTCCGCCTCGCTCGGCATGTAGAGCCAGGACACGTCCGCGAGGACGCCGTTGGCGCAGTCCTCCTCGAAACCGAGCGTCGGGTCGGCCGCCGGGGACGGGTGGGTGGGATCGCCGACCCGCCCCGCTGTGCCGTCGCCGTAGAGCGTGCCGCCGGTCATGACGGCGTTGTGGAGGGCGACGGGCAGGGTCGCCTTGTTCTGGAAGCTGGCGAACCAGGCGAAGACGTTGTACCCGCTGGTCGCGCCCGAGAAGTACGTCTTGACGCTGTACCCCGCGTCGTACAGGACCTCCGCCGCCGACGGGTGGGTCATCGGGTTCGGCCGCACCGTCTCCAGCACGGGCCCGCCGAATGTGCCCTCCGGGTCGTTGGTGCCGGACATCCAGACGAGCCGGTTCGGGTAGGTCGGGCCCAGGACCGAGCAGTGGTAGTTGTCCAGCAGGGTGAAGGACTCGGCGAGCGCCCAGTGGAACGGGATGTCCTCGCGGGTGAAGTACCCCATCGTGTAGGACCCGTTGGCCTCGCCGTCCGAGGCGATGTGCGCGGACAGCCAGCCGTCCATCGCGCCCTGGTTCCACGAGGCGTGCTGGTCGCGCCAGTCGTGGGAGAGCGACGGGATCGCGGCGGCGCCCGTGCTGAGCGTGGACATGTGGAATGGTTCCAGATACCCGTCGGGGTGGGCCGGATCGGGCTGCCGGAAGACCGAGTCGCCGTTCGGGAGCTTGATCGCCGTCGTGTCGTCGAAGCCGCGGGCACCGGGAAAGGCGCCGAAGTAGTGGTCGAACGACCGGTTCTCCATCATCACGTACACGATGTGCTTGATCTGGGACAGGTCGCCCGTGGCCGGCCCCGCGGTCGCGGCCCGCGCGAGGTTCTCGGGCAGCACGCCCGCCACCCCGGCGGCGCCCGCCAGCGCGGCGGCGCGGGCGACGAAGCGGCGCCGGGAGATCCGCGGGCGGCCTGAAGCGGTGTTGCTCATCGTCAGTCTTGTCTCCGTCTGGTGGGACCCGGTCAGGACTTCTGCGGGGCGGGACCGCGCGGGGCGGCGCCGTGGCCGCGCGGAGCCGTCGGGCCCGCCGCGCCGCTGCTCTCGCCGCCAGGCGCGGCTGAGGAGTTCACCACCGTCGTGATGACCCCGGCCGGAGAACGCGCCGAGGCCGTCGTCCGCCTTGTCGGCAGTATGGTCGCCCGCCACGGTCGTGAGGGTCCCGGTCCGCGCGTCGCCCCGGCGGATCACGTTGTTGGCCGAGTCCGCGATGAAGAAGCCGGTCGCGGATCAGTGGGCCACCGGCCTTCTCGCCCCCGGTCACCGTCTCCCGTCGTCCTGCCGTCCCGTCGTCCTGCCGTCTTCCCGTCAGCGGGGACGCGAGGTCCGCTCCTCGGCGCCGTAACGGTGCTCCTGGTCGCCGTCCATCGCCTCGTAGATGGTCCTCTTCAGGCCCTCGGGGTCGGGAATGTGCTTCAGGGTCAGCAGGCCCTGCTCGGAGGCCGACTCGATCTTGAGCGTGCCGCACCGGATGATCCGTTCCCACAGTGAGGCGGCGAACGAGATGTCGTTGATCCGGGCCAACGGGATGCTGCGGCCGGTCTTGTTCACGAAGCCGACCCGCATGTGGACCCGCTTGGTGGTCAGGACGTAGAGGGTGCCGCGCCACTTCATGAGCGGGATCAGCCAGAACCACAGCGATACGAGCGCGGCCACACCGAGCACGGCGTACGTTGCGGCGTCCGTCCAGCTCTTGCCGGAGGGCAGCACCCACAGCAGCGCGCCCGCCGCGGCCCATGTCACACACAGCACCACGAACTCGCCGACGAGTTGCGTCCAGTGCTGCCGGGTGACGTATATGAGTTCTTCGTCATCGGTGAGATAGCGGTCCACGGAAGGCATGCTGCGCATATTGGCATACGGCTCTGACGTCGAACACCGCGGCCGGAAGCCCGGTACGGGCCCGTTACGTTTCCGCCAGCGGGTTCCGCGCCTTCGCGGACCGCAGGTTGCCGCGTGCCCGGTCGCGAACGGGCAGGTCGGGGACCGTACAGTGGGCGATCCGAACGGTGGTACGAACAGCGATACGCGTGTCGGCACGGGAAAGGCCCGATCATGACGTCCCCTCTGAGCCCGCAGGCCCGCCCGAATCTCGTCCCGGACGACGGCGTCGTGCTCTTCATCGGCGACAGCATCACCGACTGCGGTCGCGACCTGGACGCGCCCGACTCCCTCGGCGACGGCTACGCGGCCATGGTGGCCGAGCGGTACGCGGCCGGACACCCCGGCTCCGGGGCGCGCTTCGTCAACCGCGGCATCAGCGGCAACCGCGCGGTCGACCTGCGGGGCCGCTGGGATCGGGACTGCCTGGCGGTCGGCGCCGACGTGGTGTCCGTCCTGGTCGGGATCAACGAGGTGTGGCGCCGCTTCGACAGCGACGACGCCACTTCCGACGAGGAGTACGAGGACCACTACCGCACCGTCCTCGGCCAGGCCGCCGACCAGGGCAGCGCGCTGGTGCTGATCGAGCCGTTCGTGATGCCCGTCAGCGACGACCAACTGGCGTTCCGGGACGACCTGGACGGCAAGCTGACGGTGGTACGGCGACTGGCCGCCGACTTCTCCGCCACCCTCGTCCCCGCCGACGCCCTGATGACGCGGGCCGCCGCCGACGCGGGTCCCCGCAAGTGGACCGACGACGGCATCCACCTGACCTCGGACGGTCACGCCCTGCTCGCCGACGCCTGGCTCACCGCGGTCGGAGCGGCGCTCCCCGAGCGGGCCTGACGCCCGCGCCCCGGCCCCTCGCCGGTCGCCCGGTCCGCCGGCTCACAGCCGGGTGGCCGTGCGGATCAGGGCGGCGAGGGGGAGGGAGCGGCTGTGGGCGGGCCAGGCGATGTGGGTGACGACGGGCGGAGCGTCGCTGAGCGGGACGGCGGTGTGCTCGGCCCACAGCCAGGCGCGGGCGGAGTCGGGGAAGACGGCCATGGTGCGCCCGAGGGCGATGAGCTGGGCCAGTTGCGTCTGGTCGTGGATCTCGGGGCCAGGGCCTGGCGGATACGTGCCGTCGTGGGCCCAGCGGGCGAGCGGGAGACCGGGGAGGTCGCTGACGTCGGCCAGCGACACGGTCGTCCGCGTGGCCAAGGGGTGCCCTGCGGGCAGGATGGCGATCTGGCCCTCGGTCATCAGTTCCTCGCTGTCGAATCCGGCGAGGGAGTTGAACGGCTTGTGCATGAGCGCCACGTCGGCGCGGCCGTCGCGCAGCATCTCGCCCTGTTCGCACGTGCCGCTCGGCAGCACCTCGATCTCGGCGGCGTCCGGCTCGGCCGCGTAGGCGTCCAGGAGTTTGTGCAGCAGTTCGTGGGACGCGGCGGCCTTCACCGCCAGGACCAGACGGTCGCGGGCCCCGCCCGCGCGGTCGGCCCCACCGGCTCGACGGGTACGGCGCGCGGCGGCGGCCGTCGCGTCGAGGGCCGCGCGGCCCTCGTGCAGCAGCACCTCTCCTGCGCCGGTCAGAACGACCCCGCGGCGGTCGCGGGTCAGCAGCGTGACGCCGAGCCGCCGTTCGAGCCGCTGGATCGCGCGGGACAGCGGTGGCTGGGCCATGCCGAGGCGCTCGGCGGCGCGGCCGAAGTGCAGTTCCTCGGCGACCGCCGTGAAGTACCGAAACTCGCGGGTCTCCAAGGTGTCCATGACCACAGCGTACGTGTGATACCTACCGGGTATCACAGAGCGCCGTATCGGTGTTGGATGCCCGGCCCGGCGGCGGGCGAGCATCGACGGTATGAGCGAAACGAAGATCGCGCTGGTGACCGGCGCGAACAAGGGGATCGGCTACGAGATCGCGAGCGGCCTCGGCGCCCTCGGCTACCGGGTGGGTGTGGGGGCGCGTGACGAGGGCCGTCTCGAAGCCGCCGTGGACAAGCTGCGCGCCGCCGGGGTGGACGCCTTCGGGGTGCCGCTGGACGTGACCGGCGACCGCAGCGTCACCGGCGCCGCGGAACTCGTCGAGTGGCGGGAGGGCCGCCTGGACGCCCTGGTGAACAACGCCGGTATCTCAGGGCCGACGGGGCCGGGGTGGACGCAGGACCCGACGACGCTCGACCTCGACCTGGTCCGCACCGTCGTGGAGACCAACGTCCTCGGCGTCATCCGGGTGACCAACGCGATGCTGCCTCTTCTGCGGCGCTCCGCGGCACCGCGCATCGTCAACGTCTCCAGCGCCGTCGCCTCCCTGACCCGGCAGGCGGACCCGGACATCGAGATCGGCCCGGTGATGGCGGCCTACTCGCCGACGAAGACGTTCCTCAACGCCGTCACCGTGCACTACGCCCGGCAGTTCGCCGGTACGAACATCCTGATCAACGCGGCCTGCCCCGGCCTGGTCGCGACCGACTTCACCGGCTTCCTCGGCCCCCGCACCCCCCAGCAGGGCGCGGCCACCCCCATCCGGCTCGCCACCCTGCCCGACGACGGCCCGACCGGCGCGTTCTTCGAGGACGCCGGCGTCGTCCCCTGGTAACGGCTTCCGGCCCGGCCGTCGAGCGCGGACCGGGCCCCGTACGCCCGGGGCCTGCCGGACGTCCTGAGCGCCAGGGCGCACAGGCTCGGGCACCGGGTCCTGAGGGTGCGCCGGGTCAGCCGCCGGCGGCCTCGACCGCCAGGGCGTCCTGGGCCGTGCCGCGCATGCCCGCGACGATCATGTCGACACCGCGCCGGTAGTACGCGTCGTTGCTCGCGCACGACAAGAGCGCGTCGGCGGCGGCCACGACGTGCGGGTAGCGGTCGGGGGAGAGGTCGAGCAGGCTCGCCTTCTTCGCGCTGACGGCCTCCTCGCGGGACTCGGGGTCCAGGGCCGGATTGCTGCGGCCGGGCTCGGTGATGACCAGGGTCACCAGCGAGCACAGCGCCTGACCGGCGGTCTGCGCGCCCTGCTCGACCGGCAGACCGGCCGCGGAGAGCAGCGCCAGGGTGCGTTCGGTGACACCGAGACCGGGCTCCGATGCGAAGATCCTGGTGATCACCAGACCGGCGGCGTTCGGGTGCGGGCGCAGCGCCGCCAGGAAACCGCTCAGCAGGTCGTTCATCTGCTCGTGCCACGGTCGCTCGTCCGGCTCCGGGACCCGGACGTCGGTCAGCAGCCGCTCGGTGACCGCGTCGAACAGCCCGTCCTTGTCCGGGAAGTGCCGGTACAGCGCCATCGGTGTCACGTCGTGCTGCTGGGCGACCCGCCGGATCGTCACGGCTTCAAGACCTTCGCTGTCGGCCACGGCGAGCGCGGTGGAAATCAGCTCGTCCCTGTTCAAGCGCTTGTGAGCCGCCACGGGTCCCGCCACCTCCTGGTCGACAGCCTGAGCGACACCGGATTCCTCGCCGCCGCCACTACGCAGCGTACTGCGTATACACCCACGAACGATGCCGCCGAGGGTCAAGGTATACGCCGTACGCATACGGTGTGCGACTCCGGGACTGTCCCGGAAACGGCGGACGGTCCGCACCCCGGTCGGATGGCCGTATCGCCGGACTTTGCTATGGTCGGACGAGTAACCCGACGAGCGCGTCGTACCGGGACCCCTGCAAAGACGGCGCACCCCCGTAAGCACGAAACCCACGGAGGTGCCCTCATGGCATGGGTCCTTGTTGTTGTCGCAGGTCTGCTCGAAGTGGCCTGGTCGATCGGAATGAAGTACACCGACGGCTTCACCCGTCCCGTCCCGAGTCTGCTGACCGGCGCGGGCATCGTGGCGAGCATGCTGATGCTCTCCCAGGCGGCGAAGACGCTGCCGATCGGCACGGCGTACGGCGTCTGGGTCGGCATCGGCGCGGCCGGTGCGGCCGTGGTCGGCATGGCGGTGCTCGGCGAGCCCACGACCGCCGCCCGGATCTTCTTCGTCTCGCTGCTGCTGGTCGCCGTGGTCGGTCTGAAGGCGACCTCGGGCCACTGACCGCCGCTGTCGACGGGTCAGCTCGGCTGGCCCGTCGGCATGACGGTGACCTGCTGGATGTTGACCCGCGGCGGCAGCGTCGCGATGAAACCGACGGTCCTGGCGATGTCCCCGGCCTCCAGGAACTCCATCGACTGCCGGGCGCCGTCCAGCCACTCCAACGCGCCCGCGTCCGTGACGTGGGTCTGGAGTTCGGTGCCGACGATGCCCGGCTCCAGGGAGGTGACCCGGACGTTCTTCGGGCCGAGTTCGACCCGCAGATTCGTGGACAGATGCGTCACGAACGCCTTCGTCCCGCAGTAGACGGCGAAGGTCGGGAAGATGTTCCGCGCGCCGATCGACGAGGTGTTGATCAGGTCGGCGACGCCGCGCTCGGCCGCGGCGGCGATCAACTGCGGGGTGAAGGCGCCGATCGCGTTCATCAGGCCCTTGATGTTGAGGTCGATCTGCCGCTGCCACAGGTCGGTGCGCAGCTCGTCGACCGGCGAGGGCAGCATCACGCCCGCGTTGTTGAACAGCAGGTCGGCGCCGCCCAGTTCGGCCGCCACCCGGTCGGCGGCGGCCAGCAGGGCCTCCGGGTCGGTGACGTCGACCGGCAGGGCCAGGGCGGCGCCGCCGTTCTTGGTGATCCGGGCGACCAGGTCCTCCAGCCGGTCGGTGCGGCGGGCCAGCACCGCGACCTTCGCGCCGAGTTCCGCCAGGTGCTCCGCGGACGCCTCGCCGAGACCGCTGGAGGCGCCGGTGACGACCGCCACCCGGCCGGTGAGGGGCTTGCTGATGTCGTGCGCGGACATGGCTGTCCACCCTTCGTGTTCGGTGTGATCCGGCGGCGGACCCTCGGTCCGCCTGCCGTCCAGCACACCACCCGGGCAGCCGCCGCAGAGCGCCGAAAAGTGCCCTGACCAGGCAGGTAACGGCCGGGCTCGCACCAGCGAGGCAGGTACTGGCAGGGCCAGTCACGACGCGCGCGGCCCGCGTGCCGCCCGCCACACTGGGGGTATGGACCGCAGCACCGACACCGCCGACTTCCTGCGCTCGCGCCGGGCCCGTATCACCCCCGACGAGGCGGGACTGCCCGCCGACGGCCGGGTCCGCCGGGTGCCGGGGCTGCGCCGCGACGAGGTGGCCCGGCTGGCCGGGGTGAGCACCGAGTACTACACCCGGCTCGAACAGGGGCGCGGCGGGAACCCGTCGCCCGAGGTGCTCGACGCGCTCGCCCGCGCGCTGCGGCTCGACACCGCCGAGCGCGAGCACCTGACCGACCTGCTGACCCGCAGGCCCGCCGGGTCCCGGCACGCGCCGACCGGACCGCAGCGGGTACGGCCGGGGCTCCATCTGCTGCTCCAGACGCTGGAGCACGTGCCCGCCTTCGTCCTCGGCCGCCGCACCGACGTGCTGGCGTCCAACCGACTGGCCCGCGCGCTGCTCGTCGACTTCGACGCGCTGCCCGCGACCCGCCGGAACATGGCCCGCTACTACCTGCTGGACCCCGAGGCGCGCGAGCGCGTCGTCGACTGGGAGCAGCTCGCAGCCGAGACCGTCGCCATGCTCCGGCTGGAGGCCGGCCGCTACCCGAACGACCGTCAGCTCGCCGACCTGGTCGGTGAACTCACCCTGCGCTCACCGGAGTTCACCACCTGGTGGAACGACCACCGGGTGCTGCGCCGCACCCACGGGATCAAGCGCTACCGCCATCCCGTCGCGGGGGACCTGGAGTTCTCCTACGAGTCGCTGCAACCGCCCGGCGATCAGGACCAGACGCTGTGCGTCTACACCGTCGAACCGGGCTCGCCGAGCGCCCAGGCGCTCCAGCTCCTCGGCAACTGGACGGCGCCCGCTCCGCAGGGGCCGGGCGGCGGCCGGGAGAGCGGCCAGGACAGCGACCCGGAGCTGCAAATCTAAGCCCGGCGCCACGCTCACCCCCCCCGTGCGTCGCCTGCGCCTTCAGCCCGGAAGGGCTCGACGGACCGGCGCGGGTCCGGCACGCGTACGAGCGCGGGCCCGGCGGCCGGACCCCGCCGTCGGCTGCACCGACACGGCGGACGGGACGGTGTACGGCGGGGCGTATCCGCTCCACAGCGGCGTGGCCGTTCGGCTGGACCGGTCGACACGACGCCGGACTCGTCGTGCTGGCGCGGCGGGAGCCCGCCCACGGCCCCGGGCGTCACTAAAGTCGCGGGAGGCCCAGAACCTTCCGGCCGCACCGGCCGCACCGACCAGGCCCACCGTACCGAGGAGCAGGACCAGCACATGAACGCAGCACTCCGCTTCGCCGACAAGGTGGCCGTGGTCACCGGAGCCGCTTCCGGGATCGGCGCGGCCACCGCAGAACGGCTCGCGGCCGAGGGCGCCGCCGTGGTCCTCGCGGACATCGCGGCCGACCGCGCCGAGGGCGTCGCCGCGGGCATCCGCGAGGAGGGCGGCCGGGCGGTGTCCGTACGGGCGGACGTGTCCGACCCCGAGGACTGGGAGCGGATCGTCGCGGTGGCGCACGCCTACGGCCCCGTAGCGGCCCTGGTCTCCAACGCCTACACCGTCGACGTGGCCCCGGCCCACGAGATGTCCGTCGCCTCCTGGGAGCGCCAGCTCGCGGTCAACCTCACCGGCGGGTTCCTCGGCTTCCGGGCGCTGCTGCCCGACCTGCGCACCGCCCGCGGCGCCGCCGTCCTCACCTCCTCCGTCCACGCGCACAAGGGCATCCCCGGCCACCCCGCCTCCGCGGCGGCCAAGGGCGCGCTGCTGTCGCTGAGCGGCCAACTGGCCGTCGAGTACGGGCCCGAGGTCCGAGTCAACGCGGTGCTCCCCGGTCCGATCCTCACCTCGGCCTGGGACCGGGTGCCCGAGGAGGAGCGGGCCCGCAGCGTCGCGGAGACCGCGGCGCGCCGCTTCGGCCGCCCGGAGGAGGTCGCCGCGGCCATCGCCTTCCTCGCCTCGGACGACGCCTCGTACATCACCGGTTCGAGCCTGCTGGTGGACGGCGGCTGGAGCGTCACCAAGGCATCGGCCTGACCGCCGCGCACCACCAGCTCAGCGGCGAGATCCCCGCAGGGGCGACACTCGATCTCGTGGCGTTGCAGAGCGAGTGGGACGCGGTCTCACCGCGCCGCGCCGCGCACGCGGTCGAGGCCGACCTCGCCTTCCACCGCGCCCTGCTAGCCGCCACCCACAACGAACTGCTGGAGCGGATGGAGACGGTGATCGAGTCCGGTCTCGCGCGTGACGAGATCGTGCACAGCTCCCCGCACGGCCAGGCCCCGGACGCCGCCGACGCCGCCGACGTACGCGCCCCGCTGGACGCCGCCGAGGCGCGGTGGGCCTCGGCGGCGTCCCCTGGCGGCGTCACCGATAGCTGACGGTGACCCGCTGACGCACGGACCTCTGCGGGACGGTGACGGTCACCTTCCTGGCGGCGGCGTCCCACGACCAGGCGCTCCTGGCCGGCGGGGCGCCGTCCACGGTCACGGACTTCGGCGCGGTGGCGTTGGAGAAGGCCACCGTCCACTGGCGCTGCGCGACCTGCCCGGCGAAGGAGCCGGAGACCGGGGCGACCGTCAGGGTGTGGACGGTGTCCGCGCGCCCGCCGCTCTGCGAGTAACGGATCGCCGTCGTCGCGCTCTTGGCGCTGTCCGTCGTCGTCCCGTCGTCCTCGTAGAGCCGGAAGGAACCGGCCGCGCCCGTGGGCACGTTGAGCGTCACCTTCGTCAGCGGGTTCTGTACGTCGTTGGCGACGTAGCCGGTACGGGTCGGCAGGATCGCGCCCGCCTTGACGAACACCGGCATCGAGTTGAGATCCGTCGCCACCTGCCGCGTGGTGCCGCCCTGGTAGGTCGTGCCGGTGAAGTAGTCCGTCCACTGGCTGCCGGGCGGGAACCACACCGAGGTGGTCGCCGTCGTCCCCGGCGTCGTCACCGGCGCCACCAGCACGTCGGGCCCGTACAGATACTCGCCGCCCGCCGTCGCGTAGGCGTCCTGCTCCTCCGGGTACGCCAGATAGGCGGGCCGGGCCACCGGCACACCGGTCCGCCGGGCCTCCTCGGCCAGGGTGTACGTGTACGGCAGCAGCGCCTCACGGAGGTTGAGGAACTTCTCCGCCGACGTCTTCGCGGCGGCGCCGTACTGCCAGGGCAGCCGGTCGCTGTGGTTGGAGTGCAGCCGGTCGATCGGCTGGAAGGTCCCCAACTGCACCCAGCGCGCGTACAGGTCGTCGGCCAGCTTGGTGCTGCCCGGCTCCGCGCCCGCCGCCTGCGTACCGTCGTTGTTGAAACCGCCGATGTCGTGGCTCACGGCGGACAGTCCCGTGGCCACCGACTCGCCCGGTGTGTAGCCGACTTCGGCCTGGAGCATCGCCCACGTCGAGCGGGTGTCGCCGGTGAAGTGCACGGTGGTGCGCTTGTCGGCCCACGGCCCGGTCGCGAGCCCGGCCCTGCCGCTGTAACCGCCGGTCTGGAGTGAGCCGTACGCCCGCGAGAAGGCGAAGCCGCGGTTCACGGTGCTGTCGGTGTCGGCGGCGTACTGCTCGTTGATCCACGCGTCGGGCGTGACCCCGGCCAGCGTCGACTTCGACTGCTCACAGCACCAGTCGAGCCACCAGAAGTCCGCGCCTTGCTGTTCCATCGTCTTGTGCAGGTCGAAGTACGCCTTGAGCTGGTTCGGGTCGCCCCAGTCGAAGGTGTAGCAGTCCGCGCCGTGCCCCAGGTCGCTGTAGCACCCGGCGTTGTCCTTGGTCAGCCTGTTCTGCGACGTGGCCTGCGCCTGCGCGAACTGCGGGTCGGAGGACAGGATGCTCGGGTGGATGTTCAGGGTGTTGTGCAGCCCCTGCGCCGCCGCCCAGTCGAAGAAGCCCTTCGGGTCGGGGAAGCGGCCCGAGTCGATCTCCCAACCGTCCCAGCGGTCGGGGGACTTGAAGTCGGTGTCGGTGACCAGCACGTCCAACGGGACGTTGTCGGCACGGAACTTCGGCAGGATCGTGTTCTCGTAGTCCGCCGCCGAACGGTCGTAGTACTCCGAGTACCAGACGCCGTACGCCCAGCGGGGCAGCAGCTTCGAAGGACCGGTCAGCGTCGCCAGATCCGCCAGCCCCCGCTGGTAGTCGTGGCCGTAGCCGAACACGTAGCCGTCCTGGTACGGCTTCCCGCCGTGGCCGGCGCGCGGGGTGACCTTCTCCTTGGCGTTGTCGAAGACCGCGGACGCGGTGTCGTCGAGCAGTGACCAGCCGTCCTGGTACATCAGCCCCGGTGTGTTGCGCGGGCTGCCGTTGATGCCGTCGAGGCCGCGCCGGTAACCGCCGAGCGGCGCGTGCGGCGCCAGCAGCGGGGAGCCGGTGGACGTGACGGCGACGGTGTCGAGATTCACCTTGCAACTGTCAGCGCCGGGGCAGCCGATGGTGACGTCGTTGGTCCCGGCGGCCAGCGTGACGGGCACCGCGACCGTACGCCAGTCGTCCCAACTGCTCGTCACCGGAAGCGTGGTGGTGGCCGCCGAACCGGTGCCGACCGTCACCGCGACCGTGCCGGGCGCCGACTGCGCGTTGGAATACCGCAGTTGGAGCGCGTACGAGCCCGCGGCCGGGACGCCGGTGAGGTGCACGGTGTCGCTCGCGCCCTGCTGGAGCCCGGCGACGAAGCCCTTGCCGGAGAAGTCGTTGTGGTCCTCCTGCACCGCGGCGGAGCCGCCGAGACCCCCGGCCTCCGCCTCGCACACCGCGCCGTACGCGCAGTCGCCGGCCGGTCCGCCGCCCGCGCCGGGGTAGGGGGAGCCGGGCGTGACCACGGCGAGGCTGTCGATGTTCACATCGCCCGAGTCCGTGGCGGTCCGCGCGAGCGTCAGCGTGTGGGTGCCCGCGGTCAGGTCGACGGACGCGGTCGCCACCGCCCAGGTGTTCCAGTCGGCGGTGGTCGGCAGCGTCACCGTGCGGCCCGCGCCGCCGTCGGCGGAGAGCGTCAGCGTACGGGTGGCGGTCTGGCCGTCGCCGCCGAGACTGTTGGCGTAGCGCGCGTCGAACTGGTAGGTGCCGTCGCTCGGCACCGTGACGGTGAAGGACAGCGAATCGCCGGTGTTCTCGAAGCCCGCGGCGAATCCGCTGCCGGTGTATCCGGTGTGGTCGCTCGCCGCGGACACCCCGTTCAGCTTCAGGCTCTCCGCCTCGCAGAGCGTGCCGGGCGCGCAGGTCGAGGCGGTCGCCGCCTTCCACGGCGCCGCGGTCACATCCTGTCGGCCGCTCTTGAGCCGAACGGTGAGATTCTGGCCGGTGAACGGCCCGGAGCCGACCTTGTACTTCAGCGTGAGCGCCTGTGTGGTCAGCGTCAGCCAGCCGTCGCTGACCCGCTGGGTGAACGGGGCGCCGCCGAAGCCGTCACGGCCGACGGCGTTGAAGGTCGGCGCGTCCAGGAACGCGGTGTCGCCCGCGTACTCGGTGCGGATCAGCGTGGGGGAGAGGATCTCGAACCGCGCGTCGCCCGAGACCACGGCCGACGCCTTGGCTCTGGACGGCGGCGCGGCGGAGGCTCCCGACCCGCCCACGATCATCGTGGCGACGACACTCGTGGCTGCGATGGCGGCGACCGCGCCCAGGCGCGGTCGTGTGCGACGGGCCATGTACGACTCCCTTGTCGGTTCGACGTCGGGTCATGTCTGGTTGTGGGTCCGCTTGTGCGCACTTCTGTTCGTGCGCTGACACGTTGACGATGACAGATCCGGCGCCGGGAGGGGAGTGTGCCGACTGGTGCGAATGTGGTTGGTGCAAAGAGCTGATGCGAGCGGACGTACCCGGCGGGGCGCACCGGCTGGTGAGCCGTCAGGGGGCTGTTCGCTCGCGCAGGGGGCCGGTGTCCTTCGCGACGCCGGCCGCCGGGGCCGGGGCGCCGGAGTCGTAGCGCCAGAAGGAGCGGGCCAGCGGGGCGGCGAGTGCCACGACCGCCACGCAGGCGAAGCCGCCGATCGTCCAGGACAGCCCGGCGCCGAGCGCGGCGGCCATGGTACCGGCGCGCAGGTCGCCCAGCCGGGGGCCGCCGGCGACGACGACGGTGTGGACGCCCTGCATACGGCCTCGCATCTCGTCGGGGGCGTAGGTCTGGAGGAGTGTCTGGCGCAGGACCGCGCTGACCAGATCGGCCGCGCCGGCGACGGCGAGGAGCAGGACGACCAGCCAGAGCTGCCGGGCCAGGCCGGAGACGGCGACGGCGGCGCCCCACACCAGCACGGCGCCGGTGAGCACCACGCCCTGCCGCCGGATCCGGCCGATCCAACCGCTGGCGAACCCGGCCAGGACGGAGCCGATCGGGATGGCGGAGTAGAGCAGCCCGACGGAGCCGCCGAAGCGGGCGTCCGCGACGGCGGGGAACAGTGACCGCGGCATCGCCAGCGTCATGGCGCAGATGTCCACGAAGAAGCTCATCACCAGCACCGGCCGCCCGCCGATGAAGGACAGCCCGTCCCGTACCGACCGCAGACCCAGGCGGGCCGCGGAGCCGTCCGGCGGAAGTCGGGGCAGCCGCAGCGTGGAGTGCAGCGCGGCCGTGAACAGCACGGCGTCCGCGCCGTACGCGTACGCGAAGCCGTGCGGGACGGTGACGAGGACACCGGCGATCAGCGGGCCGATCACCTCGCCGACCGTGCCGATCACGTAGTTGAGGGTGTTCGCGGCGGGGATCAGGCCGGGTTCGACGATGCGCGGCACGATCGCGCCGCGCGCGGAACTCGCCATCGCGAACCCGGCCGACTGCGTCGCGACCAGGGCGAGGATCAGCCCGACACTGCGCAGGTCGAGCAGTGTCTGCGCGAGCAGCGCCAGCGTCACCGTCCAGGTGCCGAGCGAGGACCACAGATACAGCGTCCTGCGGTCGACGGCGTCGGCGATGGCCCCGCCGTAGAGGCCGAAGACGATCAGCGGCACCAGACCGGCGAAGCCGACCATGCCGACGGCCAGCGACGAGTGCGAGATCCGGAAGACCTGGACCGGCACCGCGATCTGGGTGAGCATCGAGCCGACGAACGAGGTGCCCTGGCCGATGAAGAGCCGCCGGAAGGCGGGCAGCGCCAGCGGGCGGGTGTCGATGGCGTGGTCGGCGAGCAGCCGTCGCACTCCGCGAGGGCTCGGCCCCGGCTGCTCCGCGCGCTCCATGGCGTCGCCCTTCATCCGCCTCTGCCCTCCGGGCCGCTCCGGCCCCGCTGTCCTCTGCCTGGCCCGCTGCCGCCTGCCCGGTGCCGTCTGCCCGCAGGCCGTGTCCGCTCTCGCCCTGCCCGGCCGTTCGTCCTACCGGGCCCCCTGCCGCCGTCGCTCACAGACGGCAGCTGATCTCCATGCCGTCCTCGACCGGGAAGGTGACGCTCTCGTAGCCGTTGCGCGGATCGCGGACGTAGTCGAGATACGGCGCCAGGTCCGTGAGGTCCACGTCGTCGGCCACGACGAGGGTGCCCGGTGCGAGGCGCGGTTCGAGCAGTCGCAGGACGGGCAGGCAGAGGTCCTTCCAGCCGTCGAGGAGCAGGAAGTCCACCGGACCCGACAGTTCGGCGAGGGTGTCGCGGGCGTCGCCTTCGAGGACGCTGACCAGTGCGTCGAGACCCGTCTCGGCGAAGGTCGCGCGGGCCGCGGCGGCCTTGTCCGCGCTCAGTTCGGTGCTGATCACCCGCCCCGCGCCGTTGTCCCGCCCCGCGCCGTTGTCCCGCACCGCGGCGGCCAGGTGGAGCGTGGAGATCCCGAAGGAGGTGCCGAATTCGACGACGGTGGCCGGGCGGACGGCCCGGACCAGGTTGTAGAGGAGCTTTCCGCCGTCGGCCGAGATCGGCATGTAGACCTCGGCGTTGGCGTCGGCCAACTCCTGCGGTGTCGCCGGGGCGAAGCCGTCGGGCCACGCGGCCCGGACACGGTGGCGGGTCGCGTCGTCCTGCGCGGCCCGGTCGAACATCGCGGTCAGGGCGGAGACGACCCGGGGGTCGCGAAGGGTGCTGGTCGGTGTCATGAGCTCTAGAGTAGACGCACCGTTGCGTTGCGTCTAGAAGTTGCCGACATACCCTGGGACCCGGAGGATGCGGACATGGAACGAGGGAGTTCAGTCGCCGACGGCGCCAAGGGCGGAGAGGGCGCCAGGGGCGCGGAGGGCGCGGAGGGCGCGGAGGGCGCCAGGGGCGCGGAGGCCGATGTCGACCGGACGGCGCGGCACCACGGCAACCGGCACGGGCGCAGCGAGCAGGCACGTATGGCCGTACTGGAAGCCGCCGACGACCTCCTGGTCGAGAAGGGCTTCGCCGGTGTCACCATCGAGGGCATCGCGGCGCGGGCCGGGGTCGCCAAACAGACCATCTACCGCCGCTGGAACACCAAGACCGACATCCTTCTGGACGCCTTCCTCCAGGATGCCGCCGAAGCCTTCGCCCCGGCCGACCACGGCGATCTCGGCGCCGATCTCCGCGCGCACCTGGGCCTGCTGGCCGGCTTCCTCACCGCGTCCGACGCGGGCGCGGTCTTCCGGGCCCTGCTCGGACACGCGCAGCACGACCCGGAGTTCGGGGCCGTGCTGCGCGCCCGCTGTCTCGACGAGCAGCGCCGCCGCGACCGGCTCCCGCTGGAGAACGCGGTGGGCCGCGGCGAACTCCCCGCGGGTCTCGACATGACGGCCGAGGTCGACCGGCTCGTGGGTCCGATCTACCACCGCGTCCTGGTGACCGGGGACCCGGTCGACCGGGACTTCACCGACCGCCTCGTGGACGACTTCCTGCGCCGCCACCCTCGTGCCCGCCCCGCGTCGGACGGCACTTCTTAGCGGCGCGTCGTACGTCTTCCCGTCGGCGTCCCTCAGGCTCCGGTGCCGTCGGCGGCGGCCTTGAGCGCCGCCAGGTCGATCTTCTTCATGCCGAGCATCGCCTTCATCGCGCGCTGGCCGCGCGCCGTGTCGGGGTCGTTCAGCATCGCCACCATGCCGGTGGGGACGACCTGCCAGGACAGCCCGTACTTGTCCTTGAGCCATCCGCACGGGCCCTCGGAGCCGCCGCCCTCGGTGAGCCGGGCCCAGTAGTGGTCGACCTCGGCCTGGTCCTCACAGGTGATGAGCAGCGAGACGGCCTCGGTGAAGGGGAACTCGGGGCCGCCGTTGATCGCGATGTACGGCTGGCCGTCCAGCTCGAACTCCACGGTCAGTACGGTGCCCGCCTCGCGCGGACCGGCCTCGCCGTAGTAGGTGGTGTCGGTGATCCGCGAGTTCGGGAAGACCGAGACGTAGAATTCGGCGGCTTCCTGGCTCTCGGTGTCGAACCAGAGGTTGGGGGTGATCCGGGGCATCGCGGTCTCCTCGCGTCAGGCTGTCGTCGGCGTCCGAGCGCCGCCGTTCACCTTTATGACCGGCCGCCCGCCGAAAACTCATCGGCGACACAGCACCCGCGCGGCTCAGTCCCCCAGCCGGTCGATCTGCCGGATCTTGTTGGTGACGTCGAGCGCCGCGACCTTGTAGGACTCGGCGAGCGTCGGGTAATTGAAGACGGCGTCCACGAGGTAGTCGACGGTGCCGCCGCAGCCCATCACGGCGTGGCCGATGTGGATCAGCTCGGTGGCGCCGGTGCCGAAGCAGTGGACGCCGAGCAGCTTGCGGTCCTCCGGCGAGACCAGCAGCTTCAGCATGCCGTGCGCGTCACCGATGATCTGGCCGCGGGCCAGCTCGCGGTAACGGGACACACCGACCTCGAACGGCACCAGCTCGTCGGTGAGCTGGTCCTCGGTGCGGCCGATGAAGCTGACCTCGGGAATGGTGTAGATGCCGATCGGCTGGCCGTCCCGCATCGCGTGCACCGGTTCGCCGCAGGCGTGGTACGCGGCGGTCCTGCCCTGCTCCATCGAGGTCGCGGCCAGGGCGGGGAAGCCGATGACGTCACCGACGGCGTAGATGTGCGGGACCGCGGTGCGGAAGTGCTCGTCCACCGATATCCGGCCGCGCCTGTCGGCTTGCAGACCGGCCTTGTCGAGGTCGAGTTCGTCGGTCAGGCCCTGCCGTCCCGCCGAGTACATCACGGCGTCAGCGGCGATCTTCTTGCCGCTCTCCAGCACGGTCAGGGTGCCGCGCTCGTGCCGTGAGACCGCCGCGACCGTCTCGCCGAAGCGGAAGGTGACCGCGAGATCCCGCAGGTGGTACTTGAGCGCCTCGACGATCTCGGCGTCGCAGAAGTCCAGCATTCCCTCGCGCTGCTCCACCACGGTGATCTTGCTGCCGAGGGCGGCGAACATCGACGCGTACTCCATGCCGATGACTCCGGCGCCGACGATCACCATGGACCGCGGCACCCGCTCCATGCTGAGGACGCTGTCGGAGTCCAGCACCGTACGGTCGTCGAACTCGACGCTCGCCGGGCGCGCGGGCCGGGTGCCGGTGGCGATGACGATGTGCTCGGCCGTCACCAGCCGGTCCTGGCCGACCGTGTCGCGCACCGCGACGGTGTGCTGGTCGACGAAGCGCCCGGTGCCGGAGAGCAGCGCGACCTGGTTCCTGGAGAGCTGACTGCGGATCACATCGACCTCGCGGCCGACCACATGCTGCGTCCTCGCGGTCAGGTCCGCGACGGTGATGTCCTCCTTGAGCCGGTAGCTCTGGCCGTACAGATCCCGCTGGTTGAGGCCGGTGAGGTAGAGCACCGCCTCCCGCAGCGTCTTGGACGGGATCGTGCCGGTGTGGATCGACACCCCGCCCAGCGAGTCCGCGCGGTCCACCACCGCCGCCCGCCGTCCGAGCTTGGCCGCCGCGATGGCGGCCTTCTGACCACCAGGACCTGAACCGATCACCAACACGTCGAAGTCGGGCACACCAGCGAGTGTGACAGTCGGCGGGCCGCCTCGGAAGGCTTTGCCGAACAGGGCCGCCCGCGGCCGTAGTCGCGCTGTCGCCGGTCCGCTACGTGACCGGCCGCCCCGCCCGCTGCCCCGGCGCGGTCCCGCGGTTGGGGCGCGGTGACCGGCACGGCTGCCGCACCCCACCGACAGCGCGCTTGTGCCCGATGACGATGATGGTCACCGGACCTGCGGAAAGGACTCATTCATGACCACCATCCCCGCGCGGATCGTGACCCTGCGCGCGGCAGGAGTCGCCCTCGTCGTGGAACTCGGCGAGCCGGTGCCCAGAGTCCTGCACTGGGGCGCCGACCTCGGCGACCTCTCCGACGCGGACCTCGCCGCGCTGAGCCTGACCGCCGAGGGCGCGGTGCTCAACAACTCCCTCGACGTCCCGCGCCGGTTCACCGTCTGGCCCACCGAGGCCGACGGCTGGTCGGGCAACCCCGCCCAGCAGGGCCACCGCGCGGGCACCGCGACCACCCCGCGGCCGATCCTGACCGGCGCCGAGCACCACCAGCCGGTGGGCGGCGGTGGCGAGTTGGTGATCGACCTGCGCGACGCCGTCTCGGATCTCGACATCGTCGTCACCTACCTCCTCGAACCGTCGGGCGTCCTCGCCGTGAGCGCCGAACTGACCGCGGGCGAGGGAGCGGGGAAGGGCGCGGCCGACGCCCCGCCGTACGACCTGGCGGCCCTCGGCCTCCTGCTGCCGCTGCCCGAACGCGCGGGCGAGGTACTGGACTTCACCGGCAAGTGGAGCAGGGAACGCTCCCCGCAGCGCCGCCCGCTGCACTACGGCTCGTACGTCCGCGAGGTCCGGCGCGGCAAGCCCGGCGTCGACTCGCCCTACCTGCTGACCGTCGGCGTGCCCGGCTTCGGCTTCCGGGACGGCGAGGTGTGGGGCCTGCACGTCGGGTGGAGCGGCGACCAGCGGTATCTCGTCGAGCGGCTGCCGGAAGGTGCGGGCAGCGACCACGCTGTGGTCCTCGGCGGCGGCGAGCTGCTGCGGGCGGGCGAGGTACGGCTGGCACCGGGCGAGACCTACACCTCCCCCGCCTGCTATTTCGCCTGGTCCGACGCGGGACTCGACGGGCTCGCCGACCGCTTCCACACCCTGCTGCGCGCGCGCCCCACTCACCCGGCGACCCCGCGCCCGCTGATCCTCAACAGCTGGGAGGCGGTCTACTTCGACCACGACCTGGACCGGCTGCTGCGGCTGGTCGACCGGGCCGCCGAGGTCGGCGTCGAGCGCTTCGTCCTGGACGACGGCTGGTTCAAGGGCCGCCGCGACGACACCGCGGGCCTCGGCGACTGGACGGTGGACACGACCGTCTGGCCCGACGGCCTGACCCCGCTGGCCGAGCACGTCCGCTCCCTCGGCATGGAGTTCGGGCTGTGGGTCGAGCCGGAGATGGTCAACCTCGACTCCGACCTCGCCCGCGACCACCCGGGCTGGATCCTCGGCCCCTCGGCGGGCCTCGGCCCCAGCTCCCGGCACCAGTACACGCTCGACCTCGCCAACGAGGACGCCTGGCGGTACCTGCTCACCTCGCTCGACACCCTCGTCGGCCGGTACGGGATCGGCTACCTGAAGTGGGACCACAACCGTGAGCTGCACGAGGCGGTCGAGCGCGGCCCCGGCGGCGTCGACCGGCCCGGCAGCCGCGCCCAGGTACTCGCCCTGTACCGGCTGATCGACGCGCTCAAGGCCCGCCACCCGGGACTGGAGATCGAGAGCTGCGCCAGCGGCGGCGGCCGGATCGACCTCGGCGTCCTCGCCCGTACCGACCGGGTGTGGGCCTCGGACTGCAACGACCCGGTGGAACGGCAGACCATCCAGCGCTGGACCGGCCAGTTGCTGCCGCCAGAACTCGTCGGCGCGCATGTCGGCCCCACCCCGAGCCACACCACCGGGCGCCCCGGCACCGACACCTTCCGGATGGCCACGGCCCTGTTCGGCCACGCGGGCATCGAACAGGACCTCAGCCGCTGCACCCCCGAGGAGCTGGCCCGCCTGACCCACTGGTCCGCGCTCTACCGCGAGCAGCGCCCGCTGCTGCACTCGGGACGGGTGGTCCGCGCCGACCTCGCGGGCGGCGCCGTCCTGCTGCACGGCGTCGTCGCGGCCGACGGGTCCGCCGCGCTGTACGCGTGGGCCAGGATCGCCACCTCGCCCGAGGGCCAGTCGGGCCGTGTCCGGCTGCCGGGTCTGGACCCCGCCACCGCCTACCAGGTCCGCGTCCGCACCGAGATCGGCCTGCCGTCCTTCCACCAGACGACCGCGCCGCCGTGGCTGGCCCGCGCCCTCGAGGGCTGGCTGCCGCTGCCCGGCGCCGTCCTGGCCACGGCGGGAATCCCCATGCCGACGCTCGACCCGGAGCACGCGATGCTCATCGAGGTGCGCGCGGCACCCTGACGCGGCGGACCGCCGGGCGACGCGCGTACGGTCCGGGGGAGCCCATTGGGGGAGGCGTTTCTACCCCAGGTGTACGAATGTCGAATCCACCGGCGCAGGCGGCGCGGCGAACCGCCCTCGAACGGGTCACGGACCCGCACGGGGGCGGTTCGCCCTGTTAGGCAGGAGTCGATGCCCGCCATCGAACCCTGGAGTCCCCTTGTCCTTCGCCACCGCCGCCCGCGAGGAGCCGACCGCCTGCCTGCCCGGCCCGGTGCCCGCCCAGAGCGACGGCGCCGCGGCGCGGTCATTCGCCCGGATCAGTGAATGGCATCTGGAGTACGAGGGCTTCCGGTACACCTGCCGGATCAGGCACCACGAACGGCCGGTCGACGCCCCCCTGCTGATCCTCGGCGGCTCCTCCCAGGACCGGCACTCGTGGATGCGGCACGAGCAACGGATCGGCACCGCCGCCGACGTGATCACCGTCGACCTGCCGGGCTACGGCACCGCCGACTTCCTCCCGGCGTTCTACGGCATCGACTTCCTGGCCGCCGTCGTCCGGCATCTGCTGGACGAGCTGGTGGTGCCCGCCGTCACCCTCGTCGCGGCCTGCTTCGGCGGCGCCGTCGGCCTGCGCTTCGCCCAGCACTACCCGGCGCGCGTCGAGCGGCTGTTGTTCGTCGGCATGACGACCCGGATCCCGCCGGACTACGCGGCGGCCATGGAGCGCTGGGACGGCATGATCGACCGCGGCGAGACCGACCGGATCGCCCGCGAGCTCACCGACCGCTTCATGTCCCCGCCCGGCACCGGCCGGGTACGCAAGCACGCGGCCGTCGCCCGCCTGGTGTACGGCGGTCTGATCGGCCAGGACGCCGAGCAGTTGCGGAAGTCCGCCGAGCACAACAAGCGGCTGATGCGGCACGAGTGGTACCGGCCGGAGCCCGTACCCGCGGTGCCCAGCCTGGTCGTCACCGGCGAGTACGACACGCTGTGCACCCCGGAGATGGGACGCGAGGTCGCCGCGGTGCTGCGCGCCGCCACCTTCCTGACCATCGACGAGACCGACCACCTCGCGCCGGTCGAGCGGATCGCGGACTTCGCCGACCTCGTCACCCGCTTCTGCGCCGACCTCGCGCTGGACGGCCTGCCGTACTGCAGCGCCCCCGAGACGGCCGCGGCCGGCACGCTCCGGGAACCGGCCGTCGCCTGGCGCGGCCGACCGTAACGACCGACCGTAACGGCCGGCGGTCACGACTGACCGTAACGACCGGCGGTCACGAGAGTCCGAAAGGGCAGGGGACCCGCGCTCACGGGGTCGGGATGCCCGCGGGCTTGTTCGGCAGGCCGAAGCGGACCGGGACGCCGGGGGAGTACAGCACGCTGACCGGGTCTCCCAGCGGCCGGGCGAGACCGGCGGCCGTCACCACGTCCTCGTCCAGGGACAGCAGCTCGGCCCGGTGCAGCGGCCAGCGCGGATGGGCGTTGGGCAGATACACCGGCCGCCCGAAGAAGGCGTTGTGCATGCCCCAGCGGGCGGTGAGGAAGTGTTCGAGTTCGGTGGGCTCCGCCACCGGCTCACCGATCCGTACGCTCAGCGAGGCCCGCGCGCCGCGCGGCCCCGGCCAGCGGCGGGAACTGGTGTACGTGATGGTGTCGGCGTCCCGGCGCACCGACATCCGCGACCACAGATAGGGCAGCCGGAAGACGCCCCGGCCCACGACGACCGGTATCAGCCGGGACGCGTCCAGCGACCGGAACACCACACCGCGCCGCCCCCGCTCGTCCACCGAGTACAGCCGCACGTTCGTCTCGGGGAAGGTCCCCAGATACGGCACACCGGGCAGCCGGAACCAGCCGACCCGGTGCATACGGAAAGCGACCAGACCCACGTACGTGACGCCGTGCAGGGTGTCGGGCCGTACGCCCGGCGGCAGCAGCGGCGCCACCAGCTCCGGCTCCACCGGCCAGTGCACGAAGGCCAGGTCCAGCCACCACTGCGTCATCAGCGGCTCGGCCGCGGCGCCGGGCGGCGCCTCGGCCACGATCGGCTCCGCGTCGGCGGGGATGGTGGACACGCCGTCCAGCATGCCACCGCCGTGTCACCCGCCCGGCTGCGGGGGACGGCCGGTCAGCTCGGGCGCGGGCGGTAGCGGATCTCCAGCATCAGACAGCCGGGGCCCGTGCGGTACGGGCCGTGCGGCATGCCGGGAGGGCGGGACGCGAAGTGGCCGCTGGTGAAGGTCTTCCCCAGAGTCAGGTCCTCCAGTTCGCCCTCCAGGAGATAGACCTCCTCGTAGTAGGCGTGCCTGATCACCCCGGCGGCGGACGTGTCGAGCCCCGGCTCCCAGCGTGCGAGCCGGGTCAGCTCCGCGCCGTCGGCGGCCGGGTCGGCGGACAGCACGCGCTCGCTGACGCCCGGCGAGCCCTCCGCCGGGGTCCACGGGATATCCGCGGCGGCGCGGAATTCGTGTTCGTCCTTCACGGTGAGACCTCTTTCAGCACGGGTACGGGGGTGCGGGCGCCGGGCTCGAATTCGGTTGACCGACGCATTCGGCCGGTATAGCAATGCCGGATGATAGAAGGCGAGAAGATCCAGCTCAGGGCCAGGTTCGAGAGCGATGTCCCGGTGCTCCACGCCGAGTTGCAGGACGACGTGGTGGGCAGGTCCCGCTCCGACTCCCGCCCCTGGCGCCCCGTATCGCCGGACACGGCGGACTCACCGTACGCGGTGAACGGGCTTCCTCCGGAGGTGGTCGTCTTCTCCGTGGTGGAGACCCGGACGCGGGAGCTGGCGGGCGCGGCCTCGATGTGGGGCATCGACACCCACAACCGGCTCGCCCACCTCGGCATCGGCCTGCGCCCCGGCTACCGCGGTCGCGGCCTCGGCACCGATGTCGTCCGTACGCTGTGCCACTACGGCTTCGTCGTGCGCGGCCTGCACCGTATCCAGCTCGAAACCCTCGCCGACAACACCGGGATGATCACCGCGGCCACGCGCGCCGGATTCCGTGTCGAGGGAACGCTGCGCCGGGCGGCCTGGGTGTACGGCTCCTTCCTCGACGAGGTGGTGCTCGGGCTGCTCGCCGACGAGTGGACCCCGTAGGGCGGACTCACCGCGCCCGGCGGGCGGGCGGACGGGCGGACACCCGGAGGGTCACGCGGCGCGGTCCGTGGGCCTCACGCACGCGGCAGGAAGCGGCCGACCCGCCTGGCCGGGAAGACGTATTGTCCGATATGCGCCGTTATGCTCGACAGTGTGAAGACGATCCGATCCCGCTGGCGCTCCTGGTGGCCGGACGGCCGAAGGGATCCCGTCCTCCTGGCCCCGCTCCTGCTGACCGTGATGATCATCGTGGTGGCGTTGGTCACTCCGACCGACTTCGCGATCAGCCGCCTGCTGCCCGCCGCGCCCGCGCTGGCCGCGTCGATGTGGCCGGTGCGCCCGACCGTCGCGCTGGGCGTGGTGGCGACCGCCGTGGTGGTCGGTGACTCGCTCATCATCGACTCCCCGAACATGCTGTTCACGGCCGGTGCGATCGCCCTGGTCACCGCCGCGGCCGGATACGCGGCGCACAGCCGGCTGCACCGCGAGCTGACCCTCACCCAGGTCAGATCGGTGGCCGACACCGCACAGGCGGTCGTCCTGCGACCGGTGCCGCCCCGTGTCGGGAACGTGGACGTCGAGACGCTGTACGTGGCCGCCGCCGCGGAGGCCCGGATCGGCGGCGACTTCTACGCGGCGGCCGACACCCCGCACGGCGTACGCCTGCTCATCGGCGACGTCCGCGGCAAAGGTCTGACCGCGGCGGGCGCGGCCGGGGCGATCGCCAACAGCTTCCGCGACGCCGCCCACGACGAACCCGACCTCGCGGCGGTCGCCCGCAGGCTGGACAGCAGCGTGGTCCGCTACAGCGCGTCGATCGCCGGCGGCGACGCGCCCGAGCGCTTCGCCACCGCCCTGTTCGTCGAGATCCCGGCCGACGGCGGCCACGCCGTCCTCCTCAACTGCGGCCACCCGCCGCCGCTGCTGCTGCGCGGCGACCAGGCCACCGCCCTCGATCCGAGCGCCCCGTCACCGCCCCTGAACATGGCCGTGCTGCTGGGATCCGACTACCGCATGGACACCGTCCCGCTGGTCCGCGGTGACCGGCTGCTGCTCTACACCGACGGCGTCATCGAGACCCGCGACGACACGGGCACGTTCTTCTCGCTGCGCCGGTGGGTGAGCGGCAGACCGCCCGTGGAGCCCAGGGAACTGCTCGACCAGCTCCGTGCCGAACTCCTGCGCTTCAGCGAAGGAGAGCTCGACGACGACATCGCGGCCATGCTCGTACGCTCCCGCGCGGGCGCGGCCGGTTCGCCTGGTTCGGGCGGCTCGCCTGGTTCGGGCGGTTCAGCCGGTTCACGCGGCGCGGGTGAAGACGTGTGAGCGGCCGATCGGAGTGAAGCCCCGCCGCGCGTACCAGGCGCGCGGCCAGTCGTCCGCGTCCGCGATCAGGAACAGCAGCGGGCACCCGGCCGCCAGGTGCACGGCGGTGGCCAGATTGACGTCCGCGTAGCCGCGCCGCTGATGCGTGGTCGCGGTGACGACCTCCTCGATCTGCGCGATGCCCTCCGCCGGGTCGAGGTAGAGGTCGGTCCACGCGCCGACGGCCCCCTTCTCGTCCCTGACCGCCAGGAACCGCACCTGCTCCGCGCCCCGCAGCCGGGCGGCGCGACGGTCGGTGAGCTGCCGCACCACCTCGTCGTCGGCCTTCGGCAGCCACCGCCGCGTCTGCCGCAGTACGGCGGACCGCAGGGCCCGCGGCGTGACGGTCTCGGCGGCCGGGTCCGGCGCGGGCGTGGGACCCGAGTGCCGCATCACCAGTTCCGTCTCGTGCTCGTAACCGGCCGCGAGCAGCGTCGGCGCGCACAGCACGCCGAACTGGTCGTCCAGCACCGAGATCCGGCGGTGCGGCAGATGGCCGAGTACGGCGTCGGCGAGCGCGGGCAGGCCGTCCACCGCCACCGGGCCTTCCACGACCAGCTGATTGTGCTCGTGAGAGGCGGCGTACGCGGCGTTGAGGACCGCCGCGCCGCCCGGGAGTTCGACCACGCGCCCGGCCTGCCGCCGCTGGAAGGCGGCGCGGAAGGACGCGATGCGGTGCAGATCGACGGCGGAGACCTCGACGGCGGGCATACCGCCCAGTCTAGGAACACCTGGTCACGGCGCCGCAAGCGCATTTCCCGCCGCCCGCGCCCCGTACCGCCGCTGTCTCGGGGAGGCGAGCCCGGTCGGCCTTCACTCCCCGATGTCCTCGTACCAGAGCTCGGGCCGCGCCGCGATGAAGTCCCGCATCAGCGCGACGCAGTCGGGGTCGTCCAGCAGTGTGATCCGTACGCCGTGCTCCGCGAGCCAGTCGTGGCCGCCGGAGAAGGTGCGCGCCTCGCCGATCACCACATGGCCGATGCCGAACTGCCGGATCAGGCCCGAGCAGTACCAGCACGGGGACAGCGTCGTCACCATCGTCGTGCGCCCGTATCCGCGCAGCCGTCCGGCGGCCCGGAAGGCCGAGGTCTCGCCGTGCGCCGACGGGTCGCCGTCCTGCACCCGGCGGTTGTGTCCGCGGCCCAGCAGCCGTCCGTCCTGGCCGAAGAGGGCCGCGCCGATCGGGACGCCGCCCTCCGCGAGCCCGGCGCGGGCCTCTTCCAGGGCCGTGGCCAGCATCGTTGTCGGGTCCGGGGTCGAGTCCGGGGCCGCCGTGTCAGTCATGTGCCCACTGTGGCCGCGGGGGAGCGCCGCCGCAATGCGCTGGCGGCGGACGGCCCGAGGCGCGGAACCGGTCCGTTCCCCCGTGGCCCGGTCCGTTCCCCCATGGCCCGGCGCGGACGCCGTGCAAGGGTAGTGACAGGCGTGGCCCGCGTTGCTTCAATGCAGCAAGCGCTTTCCGTCCCCGTTCCCCTGGAGCCGCCGCCGTGCCGATATCCCGTCGTGTCCTGCTGTCCTCGGTCCCGGCGGCGGGCCTGACGGCCCTGGTCGCACCCTTGCGGGCGCGAGCCGCGGACGGCCCGGTCCCGGCGAGCGCCGCGTACGCCACGATCGCGGACCAGGCGGCGCTCATCGCCAACACGGTGGCGGTCTTCGCCGGGACCGCCGAGTCCAACGCCCGCCCCGAGGCCGCCGCGAAGCTCACCGCGATCGAGTCGACCGCCCGCGCCAGGCTGGCCGCGCTCGGCACGGCGGGAGCGAACCAGCTCTTCGGCGGCCTGACGCTCGGCGCCAGCGACACCAACCTGACGACGTCGTTCCAGTACCTGTACGAGACGGCGCTCGCGACCCGCGTACCCGGCGCGCCCGGCGGTCCCGGCTCCGGGCTGCGGGACGACGTGACCGTGCAGCGGCGCGTCGTCGACGGCCTGGCCTTCCTCTACGACGGCTACTACGGCGACCAGTCGAAGGGGTACTACGGCAACTGGTTCAACTGGGAGATCGGCATCTCCACCCACGTCACCAAGACGCTGCTGCTCCTCCAGGACGCCCTCGCCGCCTACCGGCCCGACCTCACCGCCGCGTTCGTGGCCGCCATGGACGCCTATCTGCGCAACGGCAAGGACGGCGACGTCGACCTCGACTCGCGCTTCCACACCGGCGCCAACCTCGCCGACATCACCACCAACCGCATCCTGCAAGGCGCGGTCCTCGGCGACGACGCCCGCACGTCCAAGGCCATCGCCGACCAGTTGACGGTCTTCGCCACGATCGACCCGTACGCCCCGCGGCACGGTGTCACGGACGGCTTCTACGCGGACGGCTCCTTCATCCAGCACGCCTCCGTCGCGTACACCGGCTCGTACGGCACCGGGCTGCTGAGCCGCGTCGTGCAGACCGTCCGGATGCTCGACGGCACCAGCCACGTCCAGGGCGACGACCTGATCGGCGTCGTGCAGGGCTGGATCGCCGAGGGCTTCGCCCCGCTGATCTTCGAGGGGTGGATGGCCGAGATCGTCAAGGGCCGCGCGATCTCCAGGACCACCACCGGATACGCCGACGTCGCCACCGTCGTCGAGGCCGTCACCGGCATCTGCGCCTACGCCGGCGCGAACGACGCGGCGGCGCTGGCCGGTTACGTCCGCTACGTACGGCAGACCTCGCGGGCCGCCCTCGACCCGGTCGCCTTCGTCTCCCCGACGACCGTCGTCCGCTACGCCGACATCCTCGCCGACACCTCGGCGCCGGCCGGCGACCTCGTCCCGGCCGCGCACCACGCGGCGCTCAACTCCATGGACAGGACCGTCCACCGCCGCCCCGGCTACGCCTTCGCGCTGGCCCGCAGTTCGGCCAGGATCAGCAAGTACGAGTACATGAGCGGCGAGAATCTACTGCCGTGGTTCCAGGGCGACGGCGCCCACTACCTCTATCTCACCGGCCAGGACCAGACCCGCGCCTACGGAATCGACTACCTCACCGTCGTGTCGCCCTACGGCCTCGCGGGCGTCACCGCCCCCGTCGAGACCCGGCACAGTGTGCCCGAGTTGTACGGCACCGCCTGGTACGACAACCCGGACCTGGGCTTCACCGCCTCCTCCGAGTCGCAGAACACCTACGTCTACTTCCCGCGCGCCACCAACGCCCTCTCCGGCGGCGCCACCCTCGGCGCGTACGGGACGGCCGCCTTCGTGCAGTCCGACGACGCCGCCTACGCGGCGATGCGGGCCGGGCTCCTGCCGGACGACTTCGTCGTCTACCGCAACGCGGACGCCACGAAGTCCTGGTTCATGCTCGACGACGAGATCGTGGTCCTCGCCGCCGGAGTCGGCGACGGCGCGGGCCGCGCGGTGACCACGACGCTCGACACCCGGATCGCCGACCCGGCCGCCCCGGTCACCCTCACCGGGCGGCTGCGCGACGGCGCCCCGTGGTCCGGCACCGGCACCGACACCGGCACCGCGCCGCTGGCCTGGCTGCGCTACGCCGACGCGGGCCAGGGCACGGCCGTGGGGTACGTCTTCCTCGACGGCTTCGAGGACCGGCGACAACCGGACCGCGGACAACCGGACCGCGGACAACCGGACCGCGGACAGCCGGACCGGAGACACGGGCGGTCAGGACCGCGCACCACCGTCGCGCTGGACACCGTCGCCCGCAGCCGCCGCGTCGTGCGTACCTCCAACCCCGACACCACCGTGACCAAGCAGGTCTTCGCCGTCCGCGTCGAGCAGGCCGCCGGAGCTGAGCCGGTCTCCATGGCGTACGCCCTCGTCCCGCACGCCACCGAGGCGCGCCTGCGGTCGTACGCCCGCGGCCCGCTGTCGGTGGTCGCCAACTCCACGGCGGCGCAGGCGATACGCCACCGCGACCTGGGCCTGCTCGCCGTCAACACCTTCACCGAAGGCCCGCACCACGCCGACCGGCTCTCCGTCGAAGGGCCCGCGTCCGTCCTGCTGCGCGAGGACCGGCACGGCGCTGTCTCCCTCGCCGTCGCCGATCCCACCACGCAGCGCGACCGGATCACGCTCGTCCTCCAGGGCCGTCCGCTGCGCGCGGTCACCGCCGATGACGGCGTGCGCGTCTCCCGCGTGCCCGGCGGCATCCGCGTCGAGGTGGCCACCCGGCACGCGTACGGCCGCAGTTTCATGGCCACGCTGCGCTGACCGCCCGCTGGGCCGCCGTGGGCGCTGTCCGTCCCGGGTCCCGGTAAGGGGTCGGCAAAGGATCGGTGCGGACCGCCCGGGTGTCCGATTCGCCCGCACACCGTTCGTCTACAGTCGTGTAGTCGTCGGCCTGTCGGGGCTCGCCGCCCTGGTCGGCGCGTGCTCGGGGCCGTGCTGTGCGGAGAGCGGAATCGGCCTGCGTGCCGGGAGAGTTGCGGTCCTGTGGAACAACCAGTGGAGCAGCGGTCCGCGCGTGCGCGGACGGTCGGAGCGGCGCCGTACGCGTCGGCGGGGGCCGGTCCCGTGGGGCACCGGCGGACGGGGCGGAGCGGCCTCGCGGCCGGCGGCGCTCTGAGCAAGGTACCGGAGGTCACCGCCTGGTTCTGGCTGACCAAAGTGCTCACCACCGGCATGGGCGAGACGACCTCGGACTTCCTGGGCCGCGCGCTCGGCCCGGTGCTCGCGGGCGGGCTCGGCCTGATCGGCCTGGTGGCGCTGCTGGTCGCCCAGTTCCGCGCGCCGCGCTACTCGCCGTGGACCTACTGGTCGGCGATCGTCATGGTGAGCGTCTTCGGCACGATGGCCGCCGACGTCGTGCACGTGGTGGCCGGGGTGCCGTACGCGGTCTCCACGGTGGCCTTCTCGCTGATCCTCGCGGCCGTGCTCACCGCCTGGTACGCCAGCGAGGGGACGCTGTCCATCCACAGCGTCCGCACCCCGCGCCGGGAGATGTTCTACTGGGCGACCGTCCTGACCACCTTCGCGCTCGGCACCGCGGCTGGCGACCTCACCGCCGGCAGCCTGCACCTGGGCTACTTCTCCTCAGGCGTCGTCTTCGCCGTCCTGATCGCCGTACCGGCGCTCGCGGGCCGCTTCCTCGGGCTCGACGCGGTGGCCGCCTTCTGGTGGGCGTACATCCTCACCCGCCCGCTCGGCGCGTCGTTCGCCGACTGGATGGGCGTACCCCTCCACCGCGGCGGCCTCGGCTGGGGCACGGGACCGGTCAGCCTGGTACTCACCGTCCTGATCGCCGCGCTGGTGGGCTTTCTGGCGGTCAGTCACCGCGACGTGCCCGCGAACGCGGGCGCGTAGCAGGGGACATGGCGCGCCGTCGCGCGCGCCGCCGCCGGGACCCGGCGTCGGCGCGGGGGCCGAGGAAGCTGTCCACCGCCCCCGCGCCGAATTTCTGGACGATGCTGTACGCCAGCACCGGCATCAACACCTGCGGATGCGCAGGGAGATGAGTCGCCGCGAGCACCGCGCTCGCGCTGCTGTTGTTCATCCCCGACGCCAGCGTGATCGCGACCGTGTCGGCCCGGTCGCTGCGCAGACCGCGCGCCAGACCCCAGCCGACGGCCAGCGCCGCGAGGCACGCCAGGGCCGCGACACCGACCGACGCGGCGATGAACGCCACCTGCGGATGCCGCAGTTGACCGCCCAGCGCGCCGCACGCGTTGGCGTACGTCAACAGCAGTGACGCCATCAGCGCGGCCAGTTTCAGACCGGGAAGCGCGCGGTCCCGCCGCTCCCGCGACGTCATCCGCTGCGCCAACAGCCCGGCCAGGCACGGCGCGACGACCCCGGCCAGCGCGAAGGCGCCGCTGCTCGACCCGGCCATCCGCCCCAGATCGTGCGCGTAGTGGCCGTGCGCGAAGACGGCGGCCATGGAGAGCGTCAGCGGTGTGGTCAACGGGCTGAGCAGCGTGGAGGCGAGCACGATGCCGACCACCAGTGCGTGGTTGCCGCCCGCCCGGCCGCCCCAGACCGTCGCGCCCCCGGCCACCGGCATGGCGCCGACGAGCGCGATCCCGGTGAGCAGTCCGCTGCCGCCGTCGGTGTCGGGCGAGAACCGCAACAGTCCTGCCAGCAAGGGCAGGACGAGCAGTGGCACGGTCGCGTTCACCGCCGTACCGGTCATCAGCGCCACCGGCCGCCTGGCCAGCGCGGGCAGCCGCCGCACCGGCACCTGAAGGGCCGCCGTGAACAGCACGAACGCCAGCAGCGCCGAGGGCGGCGACAGCGCGGCGGCCGGTACGCCGACCCCGCGCGGCACGCTCCACCGCAGGTGCCGCAGCCACAGACCGGCGGCGGGAGCGACCGTCGCGACGGCGTAGGCCAGGGCCATCAGCCAGGTCAGGGACCTTTGGACGCGCGCGAGGGCGCGGGGGACGAAGGGGGCACGCACGGGCTGTCGTTCCTGTCTGCTGCGATACGACACGGGGGACCGGTGGACGCCGGTGACCGGCGCGGGCCGCGTATCAGCGCAGACAGGACGGTGGCAGCCGCGTACGTCATCAGGCGGTTTCCGCCGCCCGCTGGTCCTGCCGGGCGTGCTCGTCCAGCGGTGTGTGCGGTGCGGGCCGCTGGTCCTTGCGGGTCCGGGTGAGATAGACCACCAGCGCCAGGATCGTGGCCAGGAACAGCGCGCTGGTCCCCACCGTGCCGAGGCCGAGACCGCCGTCCGCGCGCGGCTGCGAGAGGTAGTCGCCCAGGGACGCGCCCAGCGGCCGGGTCAGGATGTACGCCAGCCAGAACGCGAGCACGGCGTTCAGCCACAGCCGGAAGTGCGCCAGCGCGACGACCGCGATGACCGCGCCGAAGGCGAGCGCGGAGAGCCAGTAACCGAGGTTCATCCGCTCCGCGACCAGGTCACCCGCCGCCGTGCCCAGGGCGAAGGTGAACAGGATCGCCAGCCAGTAGAACGCCTCACGGCGCGGGGTGCGGATGCTGTGGATCGACAGCGTCCGCTCCACGGCGAACCAGAGCGCGAAGGTCGCCGCCAGGACGACCGCGAAGACCGCGGTCGTGGTGGTCAGCGCCACCCCGAGATTGTCGGTCAGATTGTCCGTGACCAGGGTGCCCACCACGCTGATCAGCACCACCGCGAGCCAGTACACGCCCGGCACGTACCGCCGGACCCGGAACTGCGCCACCAGGGCCGCCACCAGCAGTACCGACATCACGTACGTCGTGTTCGTCAGGCCCATGTGCAGATTGGTGTTGAGATAATCCGCCGCGGTCTCGCCGACCGTGGTGCACAAGACCTTGATCAGCCAGAAGTAGACGGTGACTTCCGGCACCTTGTTGAGCATCGCGCGCACCCCGGGCGCGGAGCCCGAGCGTTCCATGGTCGTTGTCATGCCGCGCAGGCTGGCACGCGGCGCCTGAACACAACCTGAGCGCCGCCCCGCGCCCGGCCGCCCGGCCCTTCCCCGGCGTGCCCGGTCGTCGATACTGGGCCTCATGACCGCCCACTGCGTCCTGATCGTCGAGGACGACCACGGACTGCGCGACGTCCTCGCCCGCGGCCTGCGCGAAGAGGACTTCGAAGTGCTGACCGCCGCCGACGGCGCGAGCGCGCTGCGTACGGTCGGCCCGCGGGTGGACGCGGTCGTCCTCGACGTCGGCCTGCCCGACTCCGACGGGCGGGACGTCTGCCAGGCCATGCGCGCCGTCGGCATCGAGGCCGCCGTGCTCTTCCTCACCGCGCACGACGCCCTGCACGACCGGCTGTCGGGCTTCTCCTCGGGCGGTGACGACTACCTCGCCAAGCCCTTCCACCTGGCGGAGCTGACCGCCCGCCTGCACGCGGCGCTCCGGCGCGGCAACCGCGTGGCGGCCCGCGAGGTCGAGGGACTGCGCCTGGACCCCGTCACGCACGCGCTGTCCGCAGACGGCGCCGCCGTGCCCCTGACCCCCACCGAATTCCGCATCCTGGCCTGCCTGATGGCCGCGCCCGGCGCCGCCGTACGACGGCGCGGCCTGGTACGGGCGGCGTGGCCGCACGGCGCCCAGGTCAGTGACAACACCCTCGACCAGTACGTGTCGCGGCTGCGCCGCAAGCTCCGCGAGACGGGCAGCACGCGCGGCATCGACACCGTGCGCGGCATCGGATACCGGTTCGCGTGAGGCCGCCCGCCCGCGTGCGACGTCCGGGCCGGGCGGCGCGTCCGAGTCAGGCCGAGCAGCCGCCGCGCGCGGGGCTTGCGCGCCGCCGGGGTCTGTCCGGCACGCTGCCCGCGACCCTGCGCGGCCGACTGGCGCTGCTCGCCCTCGTCACCACCGTGCTGTGGGTGGCGCTGCTCACCGCCGCGTTCAATGTCGCGCTGCACGAGATACTGCGCCGCCAGGCCGACGACCTGCTGCGCACCCGCGCCGCGGCCGTCGCTGCGACCGTCGACATCCGCGCCGACGGGACCATCGCCGTCCGCGAACCGGGCGACGACGGCGCGCTCGACAGCGGCATCTGGATCTACCGCGGCGCCCGCGTGGTCGAACGCCCCGCCGCTCCGGGACCGCTCCAGCGCAGCGCGGACGCCCTGGCGGGCAAGGGGACCCGATTCGCCGACACCTCCGCCCCCCGCTCGACGCGGCTGTACGCGATGCCGCTGAGCAGCAGGGGGGTTCAGGTCGCCACCGTCGTGGCCGCCGCGAGCCTGGAGCCGTATCTGCTCACCGCCCGTTCGGCGCTGGCCGGTTCGCTCGGCCTCGCCCTGCTGCTGGTCGGCGGCGTCTACCTGGTCACCCGCATGGTGATCGGCCGCGCCCTGCGCCCGGTCAGCACCATGAGCGACCAGGCGTCCCGCTGGAGCCGGTACGGGGCGGCGCAGCGCTTCGGCGCGCGGGAGGCCAGGCCCACCGAACTGGCCGCGCTGGCCGCCCATTTGGACCAGCTCCTGGACCGCCAGGCGGCCGTCCTGCGGCGCGAACAGCAGCTCACCGCCGAGCTGTCGCACGAACTGCGCAATCCGCTGGCCCGGATCACCGCGGAGACGGACTGGCTCACCGCCCGCCCCCGCACCGCGGACCAGTCCCGCTCCTCCCACCAGGCCATCGCCGCCGCGGCCACACAGATGGCGCAGATCTGCCGGACTCTGCTCAGCGAGGCCCGGCAGCCGTCCGCGGCGGCGGGCCGCTGCGCCGCCCTCGACGTCGCCCGAGCGGTCGCCGACCGCAGCCGCGCAGAACACCCCGAGGCGCCCCCGGCAACAGCGTCCGGTGAGCCGGTGGACGTCGGCGTGACCCCCGAACTCCTCGAACGCGTCCTCGCCCCGCTGCTCGACAACGCCCGCCGCTACGCCGCCCGCGCGATCACCCTCGAATGCGTCCGACTCCCTGAAGGCGCGCGGGTGTTCGTCGCCGACGACGGCCCCGGCGTCCGCGCCGAACACGCCGAAGCCGTCTTCGAGGCGGGCCGCCGCTTCGGCCCCGAGGCGGACGCCCACGACGGCGCCGGGCTCGGCCTCCCCCTGGCCCGCCGCCTCGCCCGCGCGGCAGGCGGCGACATCACCCTGGTCCCCGCACCGCGCGGCGCCCGCTTCCAGGTGACACTCCCACCCGGCTAGGGCGGGTCCGGCGGATCACGAACGGCCCCTTCGGCCCCCGGTACGCACGCCGGTGCCCGGCGTCGTCAGGGTCGGCGACCGCGCGGGCGCCGCGCCGGGCGGGTGTCGGGGGCGGTGCCGGTGGCCTGCTCCGAGGCGTGATCGCGCAGCAACTTCTCCAGCAACTTCTCGTCCTCCGCGGGCAGTTGCGAGACGAAGCGGGCCAGGACGGCCGCGCGGTCGCCGCCGGCTTCCAGCAGGTCGCGCATGCCGGCCGCCGCGTGGCCCGCCTCGTCGCGTACGGGGGAGTAGAGGTAGCCGCGCCCGGCGCGCTCGCGGGTGACCAGGCCCTTGTCGTGGAGGCGGGTGAGGATCGTCAGGACGGTGGTGTAGGCGGGCTCGCCCGCGACCTGTTCGCGTACGGCGCCCGCCCCGGCCGGCTCGCCGACGGCCCACAGCGCCGCGAGGACTTCGCTCTCCAGCTCGCCCGGCGCGCGTCGCCCGGCGGCCGGGCCTTCCTGCTCGGCCACGCTTCCCGCTCCTTCGTAGAAATCCTCACGGTACTACGGCACGACGTGGCCGCCCCGGCCCCGCCCGCCCGACCAACCGGCCACCGCGGGCCCCCCGTGATCGCGCAACGGGCCGACCGTCAGGCCGCGTTCCTGACAGAAGTCGAGAAGGCGGGGGAGCGCCCCGAGCGTGTTGCGCCACGACCCGGTGGCGCCTGCGCAGTCGGAGTCGTGGAGCAGGACGGTGCCGCCGCCGCGCAGGTCGCGGGTGACGGTGTCCAGGACGGTCCGGGGCGTCGCGCGCCCGCGCCAGTCCTCGCCCCAGGCGGTCCACAGCACCGGTGTGAGCCCGAGGCGGCGACAGGCCAGATGCGTACCCGCGGTCATGACGCCGTACGGCGGGCGGTAGAGCTGCGGCGCGCTGCCGGTGAGGCCGCCGACGAGGTCGCGGGCGCGGGCCAGGTCCTCGTACGTGGTCCAGGGGCCGCGCAGCAGTGCGGGCCGGTGGGTCCAGCCGTGGACGGCGACCTCGTGGCCCGCCTCGTACATCTCCGTGACGAGGCCGGGGGAGCGGACGGCCATCGAGCCGAGCAGGAAGAACGTGGCCCGCACGCGGCGGGTGTCGAGCAGCCGCAGGAAGTGCGGCGTGGACAGGTGGTCGGGGCCGTCGTCGAAGGTGAGCGCCACACTGCCGGGCCGTCCGCGCCCCGACAGGCGCGGCATGAGCCAGTTGCGCAGCGGCCCGAAGGTCGACAGCGCGGGCCCGGCGTACGCGGCGGCCAGCGCGGACGCGGCCACCGCACCCGTGCGCAGGACGGTACGGGCGACGATCCGCCGGTCGGAATGAGGAGTCACGGTGATCGGCCTCCTTGCGGGCGTGGGCAGCGGGAGCCGGGCATGCCGGACCCGCGCCCCGCGGTGACCTCGGCGGACGGCCCCGGCCGGGGGCTGCCCGTGAATCTACTACACGTTGTAGAAGACGGACGAGGGTGCCCGGCGGTCAGGGTGAGGTGCCCGCGGTCGGGCGGCGACCGGGCCGAGCGGTGACGGTCTCTCGGATCCAAGGGCGGGCAACATTGGATCTTGCGAGAGAAAGTAGAGATTGAGCAAAGATAAGTTCGTATATTGCGGCACCGTGTCCACGACATTACGGTTCCCCTTGCGCCGTCACCTCGGCTGCCCAGCTCCGCGTCACCTCGCTTCCCCATGCCCTCGTACGGCTGTCGCACGGCGCAGGTCCGGCATTCCATGTCGAAAAGGAGCAGACGTTGTTCCAGCCCATCAGATCCCTGAGGCGAACCATCGCCGTGGGAGGCACCACCGCGCTGATCGCCGCCGCGGGCGTCATCGCCCTCGCGGCCCCACCGGCATCGGCCGCCGCAGCCACCGGCGGCAGCGGCGCGAGCCTTCCCTACGTCGAGGTGCAGGCGGAGAACTCCGCCACCAACGGCACGGCCATCGGCCCGAGTTTCACCGCGGGACAGCTCGCCGACGAGGCGTCGTACCGCAAGGCGGTGACCCTGTCGGGCAGCGGCAAGTACGTCACCTTCACCACTCCGGTCGCCACCAACTCGATCGACTTCCGCTACAGCATCCCCGACGGCTCGGGCGGCTCGGTCTACACCGCCCCGCTGTCGTTCGCCATCAATGGCGCCGCACAGCCCGACTTCACCCTCACAGACGCCTATAGCTGGTACTACGGCAGCTACCCGTTCACCAACACACCGGGCAGCAACCCGCACCACTTCTACGACGAGGCCCACCGGCTGCTCCCGCAGACGTATCCGGCCGGCACCACCTTCACCCTCCAGACCAGCGGTTCCAGCGCCGCCACCACCCTCGACTTCGCCGACTTCGAGCAGGTCGGCGCCGCCCTCCCGCAGCCGTCCGGCTCGGTCTCGGTGACCAGCCAGGGCGCCGACGCGACCGGCGCCGCCGACAGCACGGCCGCCTTCAACGCGGCGATCAACGCGGCGGGCCCCGGCGGCACGGTGTGGATCCCGCCGGGCACCTTCAAGATCCCCCGGCACATCACGGTCAACAACGTCACCGTCACCGGCGCGGGCATGTGGTATTCGACGGTGACCGGCGCGGCGCCCGGCTTCTACGGGCTCGGCGAGCCCGACAGTTGCGGAGTCGGCGGCAACCGCGGGGTGAGCGCCAACGTCCACCTGTCGAACTTCGCGATCTTCGGCCAGGTCGGCGAGCGCAACGACTGCGACCAGGTCAACGGCATCGGCGGCGCGATGAGCAACTCGACCGTCTCCAGCCTCTGGATCGACCACATGAAGGTCGGCGCCTGGATGGACGGGCCGATGGACAAGCTGACCCTCAGCGGCCTGCGGATCCGTGACACCACAGCCGACGGCGTCAACTTCCACGGCGGAGTGACCAATTCGACCGTCACCAACAGCGAGATCCGCAACACCGGCGACGACGGCATCGCCACCTGGGCCGACGCCGCGCTCGGCGCCGACGCCAACGACACCATCTCCGACAACACCGTGGAGACGCAGATCCTGGCCAACGCCATCGCGATCTACGGGGGCCACGACAACACCGTCAGCGGCAACCTCGTACGGGACACCGGCCTCGCCCAGGGCGGCGGCATCCACGTCGGGCAGCGCTTCACCTCCACCCCGGTCGGCACCACCACGATCTCCAACAACACCCTGGTCAGGGCGGGCAGCCTCGACCCGAACTGGCAGTTCGGCGTCGGCGCGCTGTGGTTCGACGGCAGCCAGGGCGCCATCACCGGCCCGATCAACGTGACCAACGCGCTGATCCAGCAGAGCCCCTACGAAGCGGTGCAGTGGGTCGAGGGCACGGTCAGCGGGGTCAGCCTCAACAACGTGACCATCGCGGGCGCCGGCACCTTCGCCCTCCAGGAACAGACCGGCGGCGCCGCGAAGTTCACCAACGTCACGGCCACCGGCATCGGCGCCGGCTCACCGATCTATAGCTGCGAGGGCAACAACTTCACCGTCACCGACGGCGGCGGCAACTCCGGCATCAGCGGCACCCCCTTCTGCGGCGGCTTCCCCGCCCCCGTCTTCCCGCCCTACCCGGCGGAAGGGGTGACCGCCAGCCCGAGCGCGCTCAACTTCGGCTCGGTCGCCACCGGTTCGACCAGCGCCGCCCAGACCGCGACGGTCACCAACCCGACCGGCTCGGCCGCCTCCGTCTCCGCCATCACCGCCGGCGGCGACTTCTCACAGACCAACACCTGCGGCGCCTCCATCCCGGCCAACGGCTCCTGCACCGTCAGCGTGAGATTCGCGCCGACGGCGACCGGCGCGCGTGCCGGGACCCTGACCGTCGGCGCGGGCGGCAACACCAGCACGGTCGCCCTGTCCGGCACCGGCACCGCGCCCGGCCCGATCCTGGGAACCAACCCGGCGAGCCTGTCCTTCGGCGGTACGGTCGTCGGCGCGACGGCCGCCCCGCAGACCGTCACCGTCACCAACTCCGGTACCACTACGGCCACCGTCTCCGCCGTCGCCGCGACCGGCGACTTCACCCAGACCAACAACTGCTCGTCGCTCGCGGTCGGTTCGTCCTGCGCGGTGACCGTCACCTTCAAGCCGACGGCCGGCGGCACCCGTAACGGCACGCTGACACTGACCAGCAACGCCAACAACAGCCCGACCACGGTCGCGCTCAGCGGCGCCGGAATCGACAGCGGCACCGACATCGCCGCAGGCCGGCCGGCCACGGCGAGTTCCGCCAACGGCACCTTCGTCGCGGGCAACGTCACCGACGCGGACGCGTCCACGTACTGGGAGAGCGCCAACGGCGCCTTCCCGCAGTGGGTCCAGGTCGACCTCGGGCAGAACTACGCCGTCGGCAAGGTGACCTTGCGGCTCCCGCCGTCCACGGCGTGGGCGACCCGAACCGAGACCCTGTCCGTACAGGGCTCCACGGACGGCACCTCGTTCAGCACGCTGTCGCCGTCCGCCGCGCAGACCTTCGACCCGAGCGCCAACAACAACACGGTGACCCTCACCTTCACCGCGGCCACCGCCCGCTACGTACGGATCAACGTCACCGCCAACTCGGGCTGGAGCGCGGCCCAGTTGTCCGGCCTCCAGGTCTACCCGAGCGGCGGCGCCAACCCGACGTCCGCGACCTTGTCCGTCACTCCGACCTCGCTCACCTTCGCCTCCCAGGCGCCCGGCACCACCAGCGGCGCGCAGAGCGTGACGGTGACCAACACCGGTACCGCCACCGCGTCGATCAGCTCGGTCACCGCCTCCGGCGACTTCTCGCAGACCAACACCTGCGGCACATCGCTCGCGGCCAACTCCAGTTGCTCGGTCGCGGTGAAGTTCACCCCCACCGCCTCCGGTACCCGCACCGGCACCCTGACGATCAGCGGCAACGCCTCCAACAGCCCCACCACCGTGGCGCTGACCGGCACCGGCAGCGGCACGGTGAGCACCAACCTGGCGGCGGGCAAGGCCACCGGCGAGTCCAGTCACTCCGACGTCTACCCGTCCTCCAACGTCACCGACGGCAGCCAGAACAGCTACTGGGAGAGCGCCAACAACGCCTTCCCGCAGTGGGTCCAGGTCGACCTCGGCTCCGCGCAGAGCGCGAGCAAGGTCGTCCTCCAGCTCCCCGCGGGCTGGGGCGCCCGCAACCAGACGCTGTCCCTGTCGGGCAGCACCGACGGCAGCGCCTTCACCACCCTCAAGCCGTCTGCCTCCTACGCCTTCGACCCCGCCTCCAACAACACGGTCACCCTCACCTTCACCGCGGCCACCGCGCGGTACTTCAGGGTGACGGTCACCGCCAACTCCGGCTGGCCCGCCGGGCAGATCTCCGAATTCCAGGTCTGGAACACCTGACCCGGGCTGACCTCCTCCGACCCGGCCCGCCCTGGCGGGACGTCCCTGAGCACAACCGGCCCGGCCCCTCGCGCGTGTTGCGCGAGGGGCCGGCGGCGTGGCGGGGACGGCGAAGAAGCGCGGACGGCCGGGCAGCGGGGGAGCATCTTATGCCCGCGACGGTCATGTACCGCTGGAAAATGCCAGAAGTCCTTCGCGCGAGTGCCACCGTGCGTAACCTGACGGTCACTGCCGATCCGTCGGCGGGCCAACAGGGGCCTCACGGAGGGGAGTCGGGTGTCCGGGATAGACGAGTGCCTGCATGAGGCCATGACGCTGCCGGGAGCCCGGGGCGCCGCTCTCGTGGAGTGGATCAGCGGGCTCTCCCTCGGACAGGTGGGAGACGCGCCGGGCGGTGACCCCGAGACGGCGGCGGCCGAGACCGCGGAATTCGCGCGCATGGCCGTGGAGCACTCGGCGTTCGAACCGGCGGAATCCCTCGGCTTACCGCAGGGCGCGACCACGGGACCCGCCGCGCCCGCCGCCCGCTCAGGACCCGCCGCCCCCTCAGGACCCGCCGGCACCGCCAAGGGACTGCCGGTCGAGGACGTCATCGTCGTCACCCGCACCGGCTACCACCTGCTGCGGTTCGTCGAAGCACCCTTCGACGGCGGGGTGTTCCTGCACCTGTGGCTCGACCGCGAGCACGCCAACCTCGCCCTCGCCATGATGCGCGTACGCGACCTCGCCGAACGGCTGGTGCTGGCATGACCGGGCCGCTGTCACCCATGCTGCTGCGCCTGGCCGAGGAGGGCGCGACCGGCGCGCTGCTCCGGGACAGCGGCGCGCTCTACCTCGCGGACGGCGTCGTGGTGCACGCCGAGAGCCCGGCCACCCCCGGCATCGACGTCCTGCTGACCGCCGGTGGCCGACTGCCCGTCGAGGTGTGGCAGGAGGCGGTGGACGCCGCCGGAGCCCGCTGCCGGACCGCCCGCCATCTCCTGGAGCACCGCAGGATCTCCGCCGCGGAACTGGAGATCAGCCACCTCGGAGCGCTCTACGACGCCGCCTTCTTCGTCCTCGCCGCGGGCAGCGGCCCCACCCGCTTCCGGCACGGCGTCGTCCACTGGTTCGGCCCCGTGCGCCCGGTGCGGGTGGCCGAGGTGGAGCGCGAGACCCGCCGCCGCCGCGGACTCCTCGACGCCCTGTGGCCGTATCCGCAGCTCGACACCGCACCCGTCGTACGGCGCAGGGCCGCGTGCCTGCCTCCCGTACCGCGTCGGCAACGCGCCCTGCTGGACCTGGCGGACGGGGTACGCACCCCGTCCGCCATCGCCACCGTGCTCGGCCGACCCACCTTCCACGCGCTGGTCGACGTACGGCGGCTGGCCGCCGCCGGGCACTGCGAGACCCCGCGGCGCGCGGCACCGCCACCAGGGCAGGGGCGGCCACCGGGACGGGCACAGGAATCCGCATCCGCACCGGCCACCGCGGACCGCGCCGGGGACCTGCCGGGACCTCCCGACGTCGGCACGCTCCGCAGGGTCCTCGACGCCTTGGAGGCACGACCGTGAAGCGCACTCCCGCCCGCAGGACCGGGACCGCACAGACATGAGGCGCGTCGTGCGACAACGCGCCGACAAGAAGGCCGGAAGGAGAGAGGAGAGAAGGAATCTGATGGCGCAGGAGGCCGAGATACGCGAGGAACTGCGGCGGCTGCGGGCCCGGCTGCCGCACGCGACGGGCGCGCTCGCCGCGGGCGTCGACGGCATGGTGCTCGCCCAGGAGGCGGACACCGTGGAGGCCGAGGGAGTGGCGGCCCTCACCGCCGCCGCGCTGGGCGTCGGCCTGCGGCTGACCGACACCGCGTCCCACGGCCCCTTCCGCGAACTGCTGGTCCGCGGCGAGCGGGGATACGTCGCCATCTACGCCGCGGGCACCGCCTGCGTGCTCACCGTCCTGGCCGGACCGCAGGTCAACGTCGGCCGGCTGCACATGGAGGCCCGCCGCTCCGGCGCGCACATCGCGCACCTGGTCGACGGCGACCCCGAGCCACGGGAGGACGCCCCCACACCATGACCACCCGACCCACCCGGACCGGCGGCGCCCGGCACCGCGCGCCCGCCGCTCCCGACGCGTCAACCCCATCGACCCCATCGACCGGATCCACCCCAGCACCGCACACGCACCGACCGGAAGGAAGCCCAGCCATCATGGCCAACACCGAAACCGCCCTCAAGGACGCGATGACCTCGGTCGACGGCGTCATCGGCGTCGCACTCGTCGACTACACCAGCGGAATGGCGCTGGGCACCCTCGGCGGGGGCAAGGAACTCGACCTCAACGTCGCGGCGGCCGGCAACACCGACGTGGTCCGCGCCAAGGCGCGCACCTTGGAACTGCTCGGCCTCAAGGACGAGATCGAGGACATCCTCATCACCCTGGGCTCGCAGTACCACCTGATCCGGCTGCTCAAGGGCCGGGGCAAGAACGGCCTCTTCCTGTACCTCGCGCTCGACAAGTCCCGCGCCAACCTGGCGATGGCCCGGCACCAGTTGAAGCGGATCGAGAACGACCTGGAGGTGTGACGGGGCCGCCTGCGCCCGTACGCCGTCGGCCGCGCCCACCGGGCCGCGCGGAGCGGCCGTCCTGCCGGGCGGCCGTCTCCGCGTGACATCCGCCCGCGGCCCGCTCGCAGCCAGGACGCAGCCCGTTCGAGGCCCGCGTCCGCGGCCCGCGTCCGGCCCGGAAGGAGAACACGAAAAAAGGTGGGTGTGAAGCGACCGGGGTGGGGCAGAAGGACTGACGGTTGTGCCGGACAACCGGACAGGGGCAAGAACATGGGTTCCAGCGCGGTGGCCGTGAACGGTCCGCATCAGCAGGCCGGGCAGGACATCTGGGCAGGTGCCGCGTACGACGGCGAGACCGGATCGATCGCGGCGGCACGCGCCTTCACCGCCGACTTCCTGGCCGGTGTGACGGGCGGACGCGCCCAGCCGATCCCCGCGGTCGTCGTCGCCGACGCGCAACTCGTGGTGAGCGAACTGGTGACCAACGCGTGCAAATTCGCGCCCGGTCCCTGCGCCCTGAACCTGGAGATCCAGGGCCCGGATCTGGTGATCACCGTATGGGACACCGACTCGTCGATGCCGCTCGCGCGCGCGGCGGAGCCCGGCAGGATCGGCCAGCACGGCCTGGAGATCATCCTCGCGCTCTGCGAGGGCTTCGACGTCCGGCGCGAGCCGGTGGGCAAGCGGATCAAGGTGCGCGTCGCCCTCGGAGCGTGAGCGCCTGACCCGGTCGGGGGGCGTGGGCTGAGGCGTCACGCGCCGCCCGCGCATCCGTACGCTCCTGTTCGCGAACCGCGCGGTGATCTTCACTGGGTACGGAGCGAGCTGCCCGCCTGAACTCTCGGCCGGATCTCGCCGAGCCACCAGGAGCACCGTGACCACCGGCCAGGACGCGGCTCAGCCGCCCCCGCAGCAACCGACCCCTCATGACCCGCCGCAGGCCCCGCCCCACGGTCCGCCGCCGCCCCGCCGCCCCCGGCGCGTGGTCTTCGACGCGCCCTTCACGGACCGCACGGCCTGGGCGGCGGGCCGCACCTCCGCCTACCCGGAGAGCGGCAGCAATTCCGGCGACAACAAGCTCGACCAGATCGGCCCCGCCTACGCCCCCACCGCCAGTGGCGTCTTCCGCGCACGGCGGGCGGCGGGCGGCCTCTGGCACACCGACCTGGTGTCGACCGAGTACGCCCCCGGCGGCTTCGAGCTGCTGCCGGGCGACGAACTCACCGCCACCTGCGTGGTGCACGCCCCGCAGGGGGCCTGGCCCGCGATCTGGACCTGGGGCCGCGACAGCGACGCGGGCCGTCCCCAGCCGGGCCACGGCGAGATCGACCTCTTCGAATACCACCCCACCAACCCGCGGCTGCTCGAACTGTCCAACCACGTACGCCCCGGCGGGTTCGAGGCGGCCGACGTGATCGCGCCGGGCCGCCCGTTCGCGCTCCGGGTCCGCTTCGACGCCGACGACGTCTGCTGGTCCATCGACGACAAGGTCGTCTTCCGCGACGGCCACGGCGTCGGCACCGACTGGCGCGCCTGGCCGGTGGTGAACATCAGCGTGTCCGCGGGCGCGTACGGCCACACCCCGCCCGACGCGCGCACGAGCCTGCTGCACTGGGAGTGCGCCGGACTCACAGTCACCCGCTGATCCGGACCCGGCGGCTCACGCCGTCGCCCGCAGCGCCTCCTCCGCCGTGGAGTACACCTTGAGTACGCGGTCCACGCCGACGATACGGAGCAGCCGCGCCAACTGCGGCGGCACGGCGGCGACTCGCAGGTCACCGTGCTGATTGATGCTCAACAGCAGATTGAGGAAGCTGGAGTCGGCGAAGGTGATCCCGCTGGCGTCGAGCACCAGCACCCGGCCGGCCTCCGCCGCCTCGGTCAGCTCCTGCCGCAGCGGCCCCAACGTGTCCGCGTCGAGGTCGCCGTGCGGGGTGACAATGCGCGGGAGGTCGCCGACGACCGGGTCCCTATGCGCGTCGTGGTGTGTCGACATATGACAAGTATGTCCAGCGTCACGGGGAAGAGGAAAGAGCGGATCAGGGCGAACCCGAGTGCGCCCCCACGGACGCGCGCCGGTGGAGCCCGACACCAGATCAGAAACTGATCGCAAGCAGTCGGAACCCGTCGGAAACCGCTGGGCCCACGGCGGCGGCGGACCGTCCGCCGGGCGGCACGGGCGTGGACGCCCAGGCTGCCCTCGCCCCGGCCTCCGGCCGGTGTCACCGCTGGCCGGAGGTGTCCTGCCGACAGGACACGCCGGTGCGCAGATTCACGGAGGCGCCGGCGATGACCGAGTCGAGCCGGTCGCGGGTGTGTGTCAGATCCGCGATGTGCCGGTCGATCTGATCACGCTCGACCCTCAGACGATCCAGGAGCTCGGGCGTGGCCCGGCCGTCGATGACGCAGGGCGTGAGCGCGGCGATGGTCTTGCTGGACAGACCTGCCGCGTACAGCTCCCGGATCAGACCGATCCGGTCGACCGCGGCCTCCGCGTAGTGGCGCTGGCCGCTGTCGCTGCGCTCGGAGACCAGCAGATCCTGCTCCTCGTAGTACCGCAGCGCTCTGGTGCTGACGCCCGTGCGACGAGCCAGTTCCCCAATGCGCATGTCCCACTCCACGTCCGTGCGATCCGCGTCACAGCCACTTGCCTTTGACGTCGACGTCAGGTTTTAGCGTAACCAATGCGCCCTTCTCCCGGAGCTTCCTCCCGAAGCTTCCTCCCGGAGGTCCCCGCCTCCTGGCCGCGCCCCCTGAGCCACCGCACGCCCGCGCATCCGAAAGAGACACGCATGATCAAGTATCAGTCGACCGGCCTCACCGGCCCCGCGTCCACTCCGACCGTGGCGGTCAAGCCGCTCGTCCTGCCCGCGCCGCACCGAGGCGCGGACCTGCGCGTACGGATCTCCGCCCCGGTCACCGGCACCCGTCTGCCGATCGTGCTGTTCGCGCACGGCTTCGGTTCCGATCTGGACGGCTACGCGCCGCTGGTCGACCACTGGGCCTCGCACGGCTTCGTGACCGTCCAGGCCACCCATCTGGACTCCAAGCGCTTCGGCCTCGCCGGAGACGACCCCCGTACGCCCGACCTGTGGCGCTACCGCGTCCAGGACCTGAAGCGCGTCCTGGACGGACTCGGAACGCTGGAGGCGTCCGTGCCCGGCCTGGCGGGCCGGACCGACCACAGCCGAGTCGTCGCGGCGGGACACTCCTTCGGCGGTCAGACCGCGGGCATCCTGGTGGGGCTGCGCGTCAAGGACCCGCGGACCGGCCTCGCCGAAGACCTGTCCGACCCCCGGGTCATGGCCAGCGTCCAGCTCGCCACCGCGGGCAAGGGCGGTGCGGAACTCACCCCCTTCGCCCACGAGCACCTTCCCTGGCTCCGTGACCAGGACTTCTCCCACATCACCGCCCCCGGACTCGTCGTCGCGGGCGACAAGGACGACCTTCCCCTCTCGACCCGGGGCCCGGCGTGGACCACCGACCCCTACACGCTCAGCCGCGGCGGCAAGAGCCTGCTCACCGTCCGCGGCGGCGAGCACTTCCTCGGCGGCATCTCCGGCTACCGGTCGGCCGAGACCACCGACGAGGACCCCGGCCGCGTCGCCCTCGTCCAGCAGGTCACCCTCGCCTATCTGCGCCGCATCACCGGTGACGACCACACCGACTGGGAGACGGCCCGCTCCGTCCTCGCCGCCGCCCACCCGCTGGGACACCTGGAGTCCAAGTAACCCCGCGGACGTACGGCGCCCGGTCGGTCCGAACGCGGGTGGGCGCCCGCGCCGAGTCCCGGTGACGGCCTGGGCCCGACCGCGCGATCGGATAGCGTTCCACCGTCGTACGGAGGCGGGCGGGTCGATCGCCGGCCGGGGACGGGAGCGATACCGGTGGACGAACAGCAGGACCTCACCAGGCCGAGGGGATCGCGCCGGAACACGATCCGGGACGTCGCGGCCCGCGCGGGAGTGTCCGTGGCGACCGTCTCACGGGTGCTCGCGGGGAACTACCCGGTGTCGGCCGACACCCGGGCCCGGGTGGTGCGCGCGGTCACGGAACTGGACTACGTCGTCAACGCACATGCCAGGTCCCTGGCCGGAGTCGGGACGGAGGCCGTCGCCATCCTGCTCGACGACATCACCGGGCCGTCCTTCGCCCACATCGCACGGGGCGTGGAGGAGGAGGCGTCGGCGCGGGAACGGCTGTGCCTGGTGTGCACGACGCACGGTGACCCGGAGCGCGAGCTGGCGCTGGTGGACCTGCTGCGTCAGCAGCGCGCCGCCGCGGTGATCCTGGTCGGCGGCGCGCACGACCTGGCGGAGTACCAGGTGCGGATGGCCAGGTTCAGCCGTTCGCTGGAGGCCGCCGGGTCCCGGCTCGTGCTGGTCGGGCGGCCCCGGCTGGATTCCGACGCGTCCGCGACGGTGGTCGACTACGACAACGAGGGCGGGGCTTTCGCCATGACGAGCCACCTGCTGTCGGCCGGGCACCGCCGGATCCTGACGCTGCCGGGGGCGGAAGGTCTCACCACGGCGCTCGGACGACTCGCCGGTTACCGCCGGGCCCTCCGGGCGCACGGGGTCACCGAGGACCCCGGCCTGGTGATGCGCGGTCCCTACAGCCGTACCTTCGGGCAGCTCGCCGTCCGCGAGGCGCTGGCCAGGGACACGTCGTTCACCGCCGTCTTCGCGGGCACCGACATGGTGGCCTCCGGCGCTCTGGAGGGGCTGCGCGAGGCGGGAATCGACGTGCCGGGCGAGGTGTCGCTGGCCGGGTACGACGACATCCCGCTGGCGACGGACCTCCACCCGAAGCTCACCACCGTCCACGTTCCCTATGAGGAGATGGGACGGACCGCCGTCCGGCTCGCGCTGGCCAGGCGCGACCGCGAGCTGGACGACCACGTCGTCCTGGGCACCCATGTCGTGGTCCGCCGCTCCGTACGGTCGCCGGGGCAGCAGGTATAGCGCGACGGGCCGGCTCGGAGCCGCCGTACAGCAAGCGTTTTCTATAACTTTTCCGTCTCACGGACGGGGGGCTGACGGTCCGCCAGGCCCCCCGGCGCGACAGGTCATCCGCCGGGCCTGGCGCCGTCACCTGCCCGTACGGTTCCCGGCCGGTGGGCGGGGTGCGCGTGCGCCGCTTCCCGCGGGAGGACACGGCGGCACCCCCGAAATTTTCGGACATTCCGCAGCCTTGACGGGCGTTGCCCCCGGCGTTCACTCTTCGTGCCAGAGCCATGGGGAAATGTGATCGAAATCGTTTACCTCCGTTGGTTCTGCCCCTCTGGTCGGGCATGCAGAAAACGTTTACTACCGACTTGTCGTCGAACAAGGAGAATCTCGTATGCGGCACTCAACGCCGACAGGCGGACGAACGCGATGGTGGTCGAGCCTGACCGTCATGGGCGTGCTGCTGGCGATCTTCGCCTCCGCGTTCCCCGCGGGGGCGGCGACGCCCGCACCCGCGGCCGGCGCCTTCCCCGCCGTGGCTCTCAACCAGGTCACCAGCAGCGCCGGATTCGTCCACCCGGGCATCGCGGTGACCGCCCCGAGTCTGCTGCTGACCCGCCGTCAGGTGGCGGCCGGTGTGGAGCCGTGGGCCTCGTACCACTCGGCGATGCTCGCCACCAAATACGCGTCCCGCACCCTCGTCCCCGTCAACCGCGGTTCCCAGGCCGACACCCCGCAGACGGACGCGTTCAACTCGCAGGGGGTGGAGTCGAAGTTCATCGAGGACGCCTTCGGCGCCTACACCCAGGCGATCCAGTACTTCCTCACCGGTGATCCCGTGTACCGCGAGAACGGTATGCACATCATCCGCACCTGGTCCCACATGGACCCGGCCGCGTACGCGCCGTACCCCGACGACCACATCCACGCCGGCATCCCGCTGATGCGCATGCTCGCCGCCGCCGAGATCTTCCGCTACTCCAGCGTGAACGCGGGCACCGACGGCTACGACACCGCCTGGACCGGCGCAGACACAGCGGCGCTCACCACCAACCTGGTGACGCCGGTCATCAAGACGCTGCTGTACGGCAACACCTTCTTCATGAGCCAGCAGCCCTACCCGCTCGTCGGCGAACTGGCCGGCTACCTCTTCACGGACGACAAGGCGGGGTACGACCAGGGTGTCGAGTGGTTCTCGGTCAACTCGACCAACCCCAACTCCGACACCAACGGATCGCTGCTCTCCCTGATCCGCCGCATCAGCGCCAACGACCCGCTGAACCACTACGGCCACTCCTTCGTGCAGGAGCAGGAGATGGGCCGCGACCAGGCCCACGCCTGGGACGGCGTCAACGCCCTGACCGAGATCGCCCGCATCCTCACCGTGCAGGGCACCCGGCTCGACCCGGTCACCGGCACCACGTCGACCAAGAAGAACGCCGTCTCCCCTTACGCCTTCGGTGACAACCGGCTGCTCGCCGGAACGGACACCTTCTACGCGTACATGATGGGCAGGACAGTCCCCTGGATCGACACCACCGGGGGTCCGGGCAAACCGTCGGAAGCCTACCGGGGACGGCAGTTCGACCCGATCGACGAGTTGTACAACATCTACAAGTACGACGTGGGCGTCAACGTCGAGAAGAAGGCCCCCAACGTCGCCGCGATGCGCGAGCAGGCCGACGGCCCCACGTTCTACTGGGGCACGGGCGCGTACAACTTCTGGAACAGCAACCCCGATTACAACCCCGACTACTGGCTGTCGCTGCCCAAGCAGGCGGCAGGGCAGACCCGGCCCCGGCAGAGCGACCCGCTCGTCCAGGTGGCCCATCGCAGCATCGCCCTGGACAACCGCTCCGAGCGGCGCACCGACAACGGACACGACATCGTCCGGATGCGGGCGTCGAAGAAGGGCGCCAGCATCGCCGTCCGCACCCTGATGTACGACAGCCGCGACGGATACAGCCCCGTCGGCGTGCTGATCCGCACCAACGGCCCGGCAACCCTTGAGATCCGCAAGGACATGTCGCTCGCCCCCTACCACAGCGTGAGCCTGCCGGACACGCACGGCCAGTGGCGCTACATCACCTACGACATGGACTACGCCGTCCTGCCCGGGAGCACCGGGGGCGAGAACCTGGCGTACTACACGGTCGTCGGCTCGTCGAACGTCAAGGTCGACCTCGACAGCGTCAACCTCCAGGCCAAGGCGCAGCTCAGCCCGCCGACCTTCCCGCAGGGCGGGCGGACCACCGTCATCGGTGTCGTCGGGGCGACCCTCGACCGGTCGCTCGCGGCCACCGACTCGGCGGGCTCCGCCCTCAGCTACGAGGCGCCCGGCCTGCCCAGGTCGGCCACGGTCAACAAGACCACCGGGGCGCTGAGGTGGAAGCCCGCCCGCGCCGAGGCGGGCACCGCTCACAAGACCCTCGTGGCCTCCGACGGCACGGTCGACACGGTCCTGAACATCGACCTGGTCGCCGCACGCGACAGGTCGGACGCGCTGAAGGCGGCGCAGTCCGGATACGACGCGAAGACGACGTATGTCCGCGCCACCCTCGACGCGTTCAACGCGGCCGTCGCCTCGGTGAAGGCGACCATCGGCACCGCCGACGACAGCACCTTCCTCGCGGGCCTGGCCACCGTGCAGAGCGCCGTGCGGGGACTGCGCCTGCTCAACCCCACCCTCGCCGACGACGGTTCGCTCGACTACCCGTCGCTGGCGACCTCGTCACTGTCCGGCACGGCGCTGGGGAACATGGTCGACGGTGACGTCAACACCTTCTCCGGCGACCTGAAGGCTCCGTTCACGGTGGACTTCGGCGCCGGATTCCGGGTCCAGGCCGCCGCGTTCGGCCTCCGGGCCCGGTACAACTTCGCCAACCGCTCCCAGGGCGCCAACGTCTACGGCTCCAACGACGGCCAGAGCTGGACCCTGCTGACCTCACGCGAGACCACGAACACGACCCCGGGCTTCGAGACGGAGACGATCCCGGTCCGCGCCGAGGTCCAGAACCAGTCCTTCCGGTTCTTCAAGGTCCAGGTCGACCACCCGGGAGTGCCCACCGACCCCAGCTACCCCGGACTCTCGTCCTACAGCGAGCTGCGGATCCACGGTGTCCGCTCCGAGACGGCGCAGGCGCTCTCGTCCGTCACGCTCTCCTCCGGCAACCCCGTCGCGGGCCAGGCCGTCAACGGCGACACCGTGACCCTCGACCTGGCGGCCACCGAGCCCCTGGCGTCCGTGGACGTCCGTATCGAAGGCGCACCCGCGACGGTCACCGGCGTGGACGCCGAACACTGGAAGGCCACAGCGGTCCTGCCGGAGAACGTGGACTTCGGCCGGGCCCTGCGCTTCACCGTCGACTACACGACGGCCGGACACCGGACCGGCTCGACGGTCTTCGGGACCACGGACGGCTCCTCGCTGCAACTGTGGAACAGCCACGTCGTGGCCACCGCCGTCTCGCGCGACTGGGTCGACGCGTCCACCCCGCAGTGGCCCGGCACGGGTACCACCGCGGCCAACGGCTGGCGAATGTTCGACGGCGACCTCGGCACCGCCACCGACACCACGACCGCGAACGGCTGGGTGACGGTCACACCGACCGACGGCTCCGCGCTGGAATTCGACGCGGTACGCGTCCACGCCCGGACGTCCTACGCGAACCGCGCCGACGGCACGGTCCTCCAGGGCTCCACCGACGGCGGCGCCACCTGGCAGACCTTCCTGACCGTGTCGGGGGTGACGAGCGACCAGCCGTGGTACCTGTTCACCCTGCCGAAGCACCAGTCGGCCACCGCCCTGCGGGTGCTCGACGAACACGGCGGCGGCGCCAACCTCGCCGAGGTCCAACTGCTGCGGTTCGACGGGCTGCCGCGGTGACGACCGCATGAGACGGAGCCCCGCCGCACCATGGGGAGGATGGGGCGGCGGGGCTCGGGGGGACGCGTGGCCCAGGCGTCAGAGGCGGCTCACTTGGCGTACATCAGGGTGCCGAAGCCGAGTTGGTCGAAGCCTCCGCTCGTGGTGCCGTAGTCGCCGCCCCCACCCTCGGGGCGGCCCTGCGCCGCCATGGCGGCGATGTTGGGCACGGAGAGCTTCTGGCGGCCCGCGTAGTGGTAGTAGAGCTGGTCCCACACGGGGCGGACCTGGCCGCGGGAGTCGGGGGAGATCACCGTCTGCGACATCTGCGCGCAGTTCTGGCCGGAGCCCCAGGTGTAGGTGGTGAAGGGGACGGAGTCGCCGAGGTTGTACTTCGCGACGTACTCGGCGGCCTTCATGAAGCGGTTGCCGCCGTAGCCGTAGAGGTCGTCGCCCTGGCTCCAGGCCATCTCGCAGAAGGCGCCCATCTGGCCCATGCCCATCATGGTGTGGCCCTGGTCGCGCCCCGACTCCTGCCACTGGGCGAGGCCCTGGCTGTCGTACAGGAAGGGCACGGCGTGGTTGACGGAGCCGTTGCCCGCGCCGTTCTTGAAGTAGTTGACGGCCCGGTCGTACTTGGCGCCGTCGTCGCACAGGACGGCGATCGCCAGGATCGAGTTCATGTTGCACAGATCCCAGTTCGCCCAGTAGTTGGTGACGCAGGCGGTGTTGTGGTTGAGCAGGAAGTCGTTGTTGAGCGGGTAGAAGACGTTGAGCATCATCGTCTTGAACCGCGCGAGGTCGAAGCCGTTGTAGTCGCGCATCAGCTCGGCGGCGTTCGCGAACTGGTAGCCGTAGATGCCCGAGGCCAGGAAGCGGTCGGCGTTGCCGTCGATCTTGGTGAGCTTGGCCGACCAGGCGTTGAGGATGTCGCGGGCGCAGTCGCCGTTGGCGGTGGTGCCCGCGATCTTCCAGCGCAGCGCGTTCTGATAGGCGGCGTGGATGTCGTTGTACAGGGTGCCGTAGTTCTCCGGGTAGCCGGAACCTCGGTAGACGGTGGCCTGCGGGTTGGCCACCCAGGAGCCGGCGGAGTGGGAGTTGGCGGTCAGCCGGTTCCAGCCGGACAGCCACGGCTCCTTGCCCTGGGCGACGTACACCTTGGCGCGGTTGAGCTCGCCGTAGGCGTGGAGCATTCCGGGGTGGGTGAAGGTCGCGGGCGCGGCGCTGGCGCTCCTGCCGGTCACAGCGGTGGCGGCGCCCCCGACGGCGCCGGCGGCGGCGAGCCCGCCTGCGGTCCGCAGCACGCTGCGGCGGGACATGCGATGCGAGTTGACGCTGGAGTCGCGGCTCATGTGCGTGCCTCTCCATTGTGGGGGGGGATCTGTGGGGGTGTGCTGCTCACGCCGTCGAAGCGTGTGACGGCCTCTCACGTAGTCGGTGGTCCGGTACCGGCTCGGCTTCCGCCGGCCGCCCGCGCTCGTACGGGCGGCCGTCCTCAGGGGCTACTTGAGGCTGCCGAGGGAGACGCCCGAGCGCCAGTAGCGCTGCATCGACACCAGGAGGATCACCATCGGGACGAGCGAGATGATCGAGCCGACCACGACCATGCCGGTGAGGTCGACGGAGGAGTCCGTCTTGACCTTCAGCCAGGAGTACAGGCCGAGCATGACGGTCCACTTCTCGCTGCTGCGCAGGAACACCAGCGGACCGAAGAACGAGTTCCACATCCCGACGAAGCCGAGGATGAAGATCGTCGCCGCCCCGGTGGACATCAGGCGGGCGCCGATGGTGAAGAAGATCCGGTACTCCCCGGCGCCGTCGATGCGCGCGGCCTCCAGCAGTTCGGGCGGGATGGCCCCTTCCGCGTACACCTTGGCCAGGTAGACCGAGAAGGCGTTGAAGAAGCTCGGGACGATGATCGCCGACGGGCTGTCGATGATGTTCAGATCGGTGAAGAGCAGGAACGACGGAATGGTGAGCAGCGCGCCCGGTACGAGGAACGAGCCGATGATGCAGCCCATCAGGAAGCCGCGCCCCTTGAACTCGTACATCGCCAGCGCGTATCCGCACGCCACGCAGATCACGGTCATGCCCGCGGTGCCGACGAAGCCGTAGATCAGGGTGTTCCGCATCCACGTGAGGTAGATGCCGTCCTGGTAGGTGAAGAGCTGCTTGAAGTTGCTCCCCAGGTGGACGGCCGAGAACCAGAGGCCGTTGGTGGTGTACAGGTCGCGCTGGCTCTTGGTCGCCGCGACGATCAGCCACCACACCGGGGCGAGGGAGTAGATCAGGAAGAGCGCCAGACCGACGAGGATGAGGGCCTTGGTCCGCGGGCTCTGCCGCGCGCCGCCGCCGTCCTTGTCCCGGCGCGAGCGTGTCGCCCTGCCCGGACGCCTGGTGCCCGCGGCCGGTCGGGTCGTCCTGTCCATGGTCGTCGTCATGAGGTGGGCGCCTTGTTCGTGAGCCGGTAGAAGATCGCCGAGGCGGAGCCGACGACGAGGGCGAGAATGATCGACAGGGCGGCGGCGTAGTTGAACTCGCCCTGGTTGAAGGCCCAGTCGTAGATGTCCATGATCGGCGTGAAGTCGCGGGTCACGGTCTCCGGAGTCATCGAGCGGAACAGCACCGGGTCGCTGAAGATCTGTAGGGTGCCGATGATGCTGAGCACCGTGGTCAGGACCAGGGAGCGGCGGACCAGGGGCACCTTGATCGACCAGGCGACGCGCCATTCCGAGGCGCCGTCGATCCGCGCGCTGTCGTAGATCTCCGGCGGCACCGCCCGCAGCGCGGAGTACACGATCAGCATGTTGAAGCCGATGCTGCTCCACGCGATGAGGTTGCCGATGGAGATCCAGATCATCGAGCCGCTGTAGAAGTCGGCGTTGATCCCGAGGTGCTTGAAGAACGGCGTGAGCGGTCCCACGGCCGGGCTGTAGATGTAGATCCAGATGAGCGTGGCGACGACGCCGGGGATCATGTAGGGGACCAGGAGCGCGATCCGGAAGCGGTTGGCGAGGCGCTGTGAGGCGGCGTCCAGCAGCAACGCCAGCCCCACAGCCGCCACTTGGATCAGCGGAATGCTGATCGCCGCGAAGAGCGCCACCCGACCGATCGCACCCCAGAAGTGGGTGTCCTCCAGCCCTTTGGTGAAGTTGTCGAGTCCGACGAACTTCACGGACTTCCCCCCGAAGCCCAGGCCGGAACTCTGCTCCTGGTACAGGCTCTTCTTGATCGCCATGACGATCGGCGTCACGGTGAAGAGCGCGAATCCGAGGAAGAACGGCAAGGTGAGCGAGGCGCCCTTGAGGGCCATCACCTTTCGCCAGCGCAGACGCGGCACGCGTGGGGACTGTTGGTCGACGGCGGTCACGTGATCAGCCCTCGACGTTGATGTGCTTCGACTTCAGATCGGCCACCGTGTAGGTCTGCATGTGCTCCAACGCCTGGCGGACCGTGATCTTCTTGGTGACGACCTTCGCCCACTGGTCCTGCAACTCGGCGAAGACGCTGGTGTAGTTGGGTCCCACGATCCAGGAGTCCTTGGCGCTCTTGACCGCCTTCAGGATGACGTCCCTGGCCTCGGGCTTGTACGTGCCCAGAAGCTTGTCGGGTACGGCGGAGTCCACCCACGGCGACGGGTCGGGGATCGCGCCCGGCCATGTGTACTGCTTGGTGTCCTTCTGGTACGAGGCGTCGATCGAGTCCTTGGAGGTGTTGAGCCAGACGCCCGCCTCGGTGGCCTCCTTGAGGTCGGCGCAGCCCTTCGGCACGAGCAGCCCGCTGTTGGCGTTGTGCGCCTGCGTGGTGAAGGAGGTCGCGTCGGAGAACTGCGGGTAGTCGATCGTCTCCCAGTCGCCCAGCGACTTCTTGTAGTTGGTCTCGTAGTTCGCCAACTGCCAGGTCTGCGTGGGCAGCGAGACCATCTTGCCGGAGTCGAAGTAGCTGATCAGCGCCGGACGGTCCATGTACGTCTGGTTGGCGACGATGCCGTTGTCCACGAGCTGCTGGATGATGTCGCCGGCCTTGAGGGACTCGGGCGACAGGAAGTCGACCTTCCACGTGTCCCCGTCCTGCCGGTACCAGGAACCGCCGTCCTGCTGGACGAGGTTGACCAGCGTGGACGGGTCCTCGCCCGCCAGGTTCATCACGTAGACGCCGTGCTTCTTGAGCTCCTTGCCCGCGGAGATCACGTCGTCCCAGGTCTTCGGCGGCTTGACGCCGTACTGGTCGTAGACCTTGCGGTTGATCAGCATGAACGAGGGGTTGAAGCCGGTCGGGATCGCGAAGTCCTTGCCGCCCGCCTGGATGGCCGGGACCGCGGAGTCGATGAAGAGGTTCTTCTTGATGTACGGGTCCAGGTACTGCGTGATGTCGGCGAGCAGCCCCTCCCCGACCAGTCCGGGAACCTCGGAGTTGTTCTTCACCAGACAGGGGACGTCCTTGCCCGAGGCCACGGCGTTGCGCAGATTCGCCATCGTGCCGGGGCCGTCCGCCTGCTTGACGACCTGGATCCTGACATCGGTGTGCGTCGCGTTGAACTTGGCCGCGACGGGCTCAGTGATCTTCGTCTCGTCCCAGGTCCACCACTTGATGGTGACCGGGCCCTTGGCCGTGGAATCCGAGTCGCCGCCACTGCCGCAGGCGACCAGGGCGACGGACAGCACCACCGCGGTTGCGGAGGCCACTGCGACCTTCTTGCGGTTCATGAAACCCCTCCTCGGGATCCGGGCGTGGAGTGCCGATCCGATCCGCTCCCGGACCTGCCGGGCAGTCGTAGAAATCGGTCTCTATGGAAGCTAGAGGCACGCCAGCGGTGAGGCAAGATGTCGAGCGGGAAAATCCTCTGTTACCGGCAACTTCCCTGTAAGGGCGAGGGTTGGTCTATGCCACAGGGCGAGCGCCGAGTCTCGATCTCATCTAGAGATCGATTTCTACGCGTGCGGGGCATGCCTCGGCCGGGGCCCGGGGCATGGAGGTGCCCGGGACCCCGTGCGGGGGTCATACGGCGGTCAGCGGCCGGAGTACCGGGTGGAGTCGCGTACGACGACATGCGTCCCGAACACCTGGTGCTGGCTCTCGGGGAACTCCTCGCGGTGCAGGGCGAGACGGACCGCGGCGCGGCCGAGCTCCTCGTGCGGGACGTTGACGGTGGTCAGCGCCGGAAACACGTCGAGGGCGGTCGGGATGTCGTCGTAGCCCGCCACGGCGACGTCCTCGGGCACCCGTACGCCTTCCTCGCGCAGTGCCTGGAGCGCGCCGGCCGCCACCATGTCGGTACCGGCGAACAGCGCGTCGAATCCGGTGCCGGACGCGATCAGCTTGCGCGTGGCCTGGTAGCCGAAGCCGCGGGAGAAGACGCCGTCCACGATCAGCGCCGGGTCGTGCGGCACACCGAGCATCTCGTGGGCGCGGACGAACCCCCGGATCCGCTGGGTGCTGGTGGACAGGCCCGGCACTTTGCCCAGGTAGACGACCTGGCGGCGGCCGGAGCTGAGCAGATGGGTGGTCATGGCGAAGGCGCCGCCCTCGTTGTCGTAGTCCACGACGGTGACGGGCACCCCTTTGCCCAGCGGCCCCCGGCCGACCAGGACCAGCCGCGACCCCGCCCGGTCCAGGGCGTGGGCGAAGTGCGTCATCTGGTCCTGGTACCCCTTGTCCTCCCAGCCGCCGCCGACGACGATGACGGCGTCGGCGCGCTGCTCGCGCATCGTCTCCACGACGGCGAGGACCCGCCGCGGGTCGCCATGGGTGGTGCACAGCATGCACAGCCGCCCTTCGGCTGCGGCCTGCTCCTCGACGCCGCGCGCGATGTACGCGTAGAACGGCCCGGTGACGTCGTCGACGACGAACGCCACGGTCTTGTTGGTGGACCCGCCCAGGGCGCGGGCGTGCGCGTTGACGACGTAGTCGAGTTCGCGCATGGCGCGCAGGACCCGGGACCGGGTCTCCTTGGCCACCGGATAGGTGCCGCCGAGGACGCGGGAGACGGTGGACGCCGAAACGCCCGCACGGGCCGCGACATCACGCACCGTGGACGACTCGTGATTCGACGCTGTCCCCGTGTTCTTGTCCACGTATCGGTTCCCTCCGCCACCGGTGGCTGCGTACCTGCTCACGATAGTGGACAGCGGGGGATCGGCACCGGCGTGGTCTCCGCGTCCGCGCCCCGCGCCACCGGGGCGGCGGCGGGCGTCACCGTCATGCGGCGCGGTCCAGATCGGCGGGGTCCACGCGGTGCGCGAGCGGGAGTCCGGCCAGCAGCCGCTCCAACTCGTCGGCGACGTACTGGCCCATGCGGCGCACCTCGTTGCCCTGGGAGCCGGCCAGGTGCGGGGTGAGGAAGGCGTTCGGCAGGTCGAAGAGCGGCGAGCCGGCCGACAGCGGTTCGGGTTCGGTGACGTCGAGTACGGCGCTGATCCGGCCCCGCCGCAGTTCGGTGACGAGTGCGTCGGTGTCCACCAGGCTGCCCCGGGCGGTGTTGATCAGCACGGCCCGCTCCGGCATCAACTCCAGCTCGCGGCGGCCGATCATACGGTGCGTCTCCGGGAGCGCGGGCGCGTGCACGGTGACGATGTCGCTGGTGCGGAGCAACTCGTCGAGCGGCAGCAGCCGTACGCCCAGGGCCGCCGCTTCCGACGGGCCGACGTACGGATCCGCCAGCAGCACCTGGAAGTCGAAGGGCCGCAGCAGCTCGATCAGCCTGCGGCCGATCCGGGACGCCCCGACGATCCCGACCCGGCGACCGAAGTTGCCGATGCCGGGCGTGATCTCGGCGATGGTGAAGGTGCGCTGGGCGCGGTAGCGCTCGCGGGCCGCGAACAGGTCCTTACCGGCCAGCATGATCATGCCCAGGGTGTACTCGGCGACGGGCAGCGCGTTGGCGGCCGAGGCCGACGAGACGACGAGCCCGCGGTCCCACCAGCCCGAGGCCATGATCCCCTTCACCGACCCGCCCGCGTGCAGGACGGCGCGCAGGCCGGGGGCCGCGTCGAGCACCGTGTCGTCGATGTGCGGACAGCCCCAGCCGCTGAGCAGGATCTCCGCCCCGGCGAGGGCCCTGCGCGCCTGGGGTGTGTGGAAGTCCTCGGTGACGAGGACGGGGGAGATGTCCACCGAGGTGCGGAGCCGGTCCATCAGGTCGGGTGGGTAGACGCTGTTCAGAACCTCGGCGCTCATCGCGAACAACGCCACGGGACGCTCGGACAAGACAGTGGCCTCCAGTTTCGGAATCGTTATAGCAACCGATCTCTACGCTAGGCCGCAGGAGATGAGAGGGTCAATGGTTCGACACCCGGATCATCGGCTCGACCAAGGGGGTTGTGTCATGGCGGGCGCCCCATTTCACTGGTCTCGTACAGCGACCGGTTTCTAGACGGCCAGCTTCTAGACGGCCAGCTTCTATACGGCCGGTTCCTAGACGACCGGTTCTGGATCGGTCGGCTGAGCGACGGCCGCAGATGCCAGGACACCACCGAGGAGAACGATGAGCACCGTCCAGGGCCCCGGCCCCGCCGCACACGGGGACGTCTCGCACGGGGACGTCCCGCACGGGGACGTCTCGCACGGGGATGTCCCGCACGAGGACGTCCCGCACATGGACGTCTCGCCCGGCTGGGGAGCGCTGGCGCCGCGCTCCTGGTACGCGGAGTCCGACGCGGCACGCCTGACGCTCGGCGGCACGTGGCGCTTCCGGCTCTCGCCGACCGCGGACGCGCGGGACGACTCCTTCGCGCGCACGGGCTTCGACGCCACCGGCTGGGACGAGCTGACCGTCCCCGGACACTGGCCGCTTCAGGGCCACGGCTCGCCCGCCTACACCAATATCGCCTACCCCTTCCCCGTCGACCCGCCCCGGGTGCCGGACGCGAACCCGACAGGGGACCATCTGAGGACCTTCGACCTGCCCGACGACTGGCCGGCCGAGGCCGGCGACGCGACGCTGCTGCGCTTCGACGGCGTCGAGTCGAGCGCGCGGGTCTGGCTCAACGGCGCGGAGCTCGGCGAGTTCAGGGGCAGCCGCCTGCCGCACGAATTCGCGGTCGGCGCTCTGCTGCGACCCACGGGCAACGTGCTGGCCGTCCGCGTCCACCAGTGGTCCTCCGGCAGCTACCTGGAGGACCAGGACCAGTGGTGGCTGCCGGGCGTCTTCCGCGAGGTCACCCTGCTGCACCGGCCCGTGGGCGCGGTCGGCGACTTCTTCGTCCACGCGCCCTACGACCACCGGACCGGCACCGGGACCCTGCGCGTCGACAGCGAGGTGCCCGGCCGGGTGACCGTGCCGGAACTTGGCCTGGACCTGGCGACCGGCCAGACGGCGAACCTGCCCGTGGAGCCGTGGTCGGCGGAGATCCCGCGGCTCTACGCGGCCGAACTGGCCACCGCGGGCGAACGCGTCCCGCTGCGCGTCGGCTTCCGGACCGTCGCCGTCGAGGACGGCGTCATCAAGGTCAACGGCAACAGAATCCTCTTCCGGGGCGTCAACCGCCACGAATTCCACCCCGAGACCGGCCGCGCCCTGGACCTCGACACGATGCGCGCCGACGTGCTGCTGATGAAGCGGCACAACATCAACGCCGTCCGCACCAGCCACTATCCGCCGCACCCGGCCTTCCTCGACCTCTGCGACGAGCTGGGTCTATGGGTGATCGACGAGTGCGACCTGGAGACGCACGGATTCCATCTCGTCGGCTGGCAGGGAAACCCGGTGGCCGACGACCGCTGGACCCCGGCCCTCCTCGACCGCGCCGCCCGCATGGTGGAGCGCGACAAGAACCACGCCAGCGTCATCATGTGGTCGCTCGGCAACGAATGCGGAACCGGGCCGGGACTGACCGCCATGGCCGGCCTCATCCGCGACCGCGACCCCGACCGGCTGCTGCACTACGAGGGCGACTGGTCGTGCAAGGACACCGACGTCTACTCCCGGATGTACGCCGATCACGCCGAAGTCGAACGCATCGGCCTCGGCACCGAGGACCCGCTGGAGGACCCCGCCCTCGACGCCAAGCGCAGGGCGCTGCCCTTCATCCTGTGCGAATACGCGCACGCCATGGGCAACGGACCCGGCGGCCTGGCGGAGTACCAGCGGCTGTTCGAGAAGTACGACCGCTGCCAGGGCGGCTTCGTCTGGGAGTGGATCGACCACGGCCTCGCTCACCCGGCGTACGGCTACGCGTACGGCGGCGACTTCGGCGAGGACGTGCACGACGGCAACTTCGTCTGCGACGGCCTGGTCTTCCCCGACCGTACGCCCTCGCCCGGCCTCGTCGAGTTCGCGAAAGTGATCGAGCCGGTCCGGATCGCGGCGGGTTCCGGCGGAGCGGACTCCGGCGGAACGGGCTCCGGCGGAGCGGACTCCAGCGGAACGGGCTCCGGCGGCGCGGTCCTGATCACCAATCTGCACGACTTCCGTGACCTGTCGCACCTCGCCCTCACCTGGTCCTACGAGGTCGACGGCGTACCGGTGGCGACGGGCACGTTGGAGACGCCCCCGCTCGGCCCCGGCGAGTCCGCGGACGTCGGGCTCCCCGCGCCGCCCGCCGTGGCGGACGACGGCGAGAGCCACTGGACCGTCCGCGCGGTACTCGCCGAGGACACGCCCTGGGCGGCCGCCGGTCACACCGTCGCCTGGGGCCAGGTCGAAGGGCGGCCGAGGCGGCCCCTCCCGGCCGCGCACCGAGAGGCACCGCGGCGCGAGGACGGGCTGATCGTCCTCGGCCCCGCCGCCTTCGACGCGCGCACCGGCGCACCCGTACGGCTGGGAACCGTACCCCTCACAGGCCTCCGGCTGGACGTGTGGCGCGCGCCCACCGACAACGACCGGGCGTCGGACTGGATACCCGAGCAGCAGTACGACCGGCTGTGGCGCGAACTCGGCCTGCACCGCGCACAGCACCGCGTCGACGCCGTCGAGCTGACACCGGCCGGGCTCACCGTACGCACCCGCGTGGCCCCCGCCGCCACGAATCTGGCGCTGCGCACCGCCTACCGGTGGACGGCGGAAGAGGACCGGCTGCGGCTGACGGTGTCGGTGACGCCCGAGGGGGAGTGGCGGGTGCCGCTGCCCCGGCTCGGCGTCAGGTTCGGGCTCCCCGCCGCGTTCGGCCGGGCCGAGTGGTTCGGCGGCGGCCCCGGCGAGGCGTATCCGGACACGCGTGCGGCCTCCGTGCTCGGCCGGTACCGCGCCGACGTCGACGACCTCCAGACCCCGTACGTCCTGCCGCAGGAGAACGGCGCCCGTGCGGACGTCCGCTGGGCCCGGCTCGCCGACGGGGAGACCACGGTACGGATCGACGGCGAGCCCGCCTTCTGGTTCACCGCCCGCCGCTGGACCAGCGAGCGGATCGACGCGGCCCGGCACACCCGCGACCTCACGCCGGACGACACCGTGTGGGTCAATCTCGACCACGCGGTCCAGGGCATCGGCTCCGCCTCCTGCGGCCCGGGTACGCTCCCCGCCTACCAACTGACGGCCGCCCCCGCGGAGTTCTCCTTCGTGCTGTCGGCGCGCCCGGCCTCGCCGACCGGATGACGGCGCGAGACCGGGCCCGCGACGTGGACACGTCGCGGGCCCGGTCTGCGCGCGGTCGGCGCGTACGCCCGACGGCGGCGGACGTCAGCCCACCAGGGCGTCCAGCGCGGCGAGTTCGGCCGCGTCGAACGGCGGGGCGTCCAGGGCGCCAAGATTCTGGTCCAGTTGGGTCACGCTGCTCGCCCCGATGAGCACGGAGGTGACGCGCTCGTCGCGCAGGACCCAGGCGAGTGCCAGTTGCGCGAGCGTCTGGCCCCGGTCGCGCGCGAAGGCGTTGAGCCGGTGCAGCAGGGCGATCTTCTCCTCGGTCAGTGCCTCCCGCTTGAGGAAGTGCCCGATGGCCGCCCGGGAGTCGGCGGGAACGCCTTCGAGATAACGGTCCGTCAACTGGCCCTGGGCCAGCGGCGAGAAGGCGATGACCCCGGCCCCGGCCGCCGTGGAGGCGGCGATCAGGCCGTTCTCCTCGATCGTGCGGTCGAGGACGTTGTACGCGTGCTGGTTGATCAGCAGCGGCGTGCGCAGATCCCGCAACAGCTCGGCGGCGCGGGTCATGTCCTCGGGAGCGTAGTTGGACAGACCCACGTAGAGGGCCTTGCCCTGTTGGACGGCGGTCGCCAGCGCGCCCATCGTCTCTTCGAGGGGTGTGTCGGGGTCGAAGCGGTGGGAGTAGAAGATGTCGACGTGGTCCAGGCCCATGCGGGACAGGGACTGGTCGAGGGAGGACAGCAGGTGTTTGCGGGAGCCCCATTCCCCGTACGGTCCCGGCCACATGTCGTAGCCCGCCTTGGTGGAGATGACCAGCTCGTCGCGGTAGGGCCGGAAGTCCTGGGCGAAGAGGGTGCCGAAGTTGGCCTCGGCGGCGCCGTACGGCGGGCCGTAGTTGTTGGCGAGGTCGAAGTGCGTGACGCCGAGGTCGAACGCGCGCCGCAGCACGTCACGCTGCGACTCCAGCGGCGTGGTGTCGCCGAAGCGGTGCCACAGACCGAGGGAGACCTTCGGCAGCAGCACGCCGCTGCGGCCACAGCGCTGGTACTGGGCGCCGTCGCTGTAGCGGTCGTCGGCGGCACGGTAGGGCGGGGGCTTCACGTGGTGTTTCTCCTGTTCGGGACTGACGGGCGCTGGGGTGCGGGGTCGTCGGCCACCACCGGTCCGCGGCGCGGTCCCTCACCGGCTCCCGGCGCGCCGGAGGCGGATCACATTCCACGACAGCGGCGTGAGGTCGGCGCGCAGTGCGCCGCCGGTGACGGCCGTTCCCGTGACGGTACGGGGGGTGACGCGCTCGGGGTCGCGCAGGGTGTTGCGGGCGTCGGGGTCGTCGCCGTCCAGGACGAGGTGTTCCACGACGGTCAACGCCTCGAAGCCGCGCAGTTCGACGTCGAGCGGCAGACCGGCGGTCCTGCTCCGGTTGACGGCGAAGACGGTGACCGAGCCGGTGTCGTCGTCGGTGACGGCGGTGGCGTGCAGCAGGTCGACCTCGCCGAAGCGCCCGGTGCTGTGACGGGGACTGTCCGCCGCCACCCGCAGGACACGACCGCGTCCGTACGCCGACGCCTGGGCGAAGGGGTAGAAGCTCGTCTGCCGCCACGCGGGGCCGCCCGGCTCGGTCATGATCGGCGCGATCACATTGACCAGTTGGGCCAGGGAGGCGGCGGTGACCCGGTCGGCGTGCCGCAGCATCGCGATCAGCAGCGACCCGGTCAGCACCGCGTCGGCGAGCGTGTAGCTGTTCTCCAACAGCCTTGGCGCGTAGGGGAATCCGTCCTCGGGCGCGGGCGCCATCGGTGAGCGGTCGGTGTGCCAGACGTTCCACTCGTCGTAGGAGAGCATGATCGTCTTGCGCGACTTCAGGGTGGCGCCGACGTGGTCGCACGTGGCGGTCACCGCCGCGATGTACCGCTCCATGTCCTCACCGCTGGCGAGGAAGGAGTCGAGGTCGGTGTCGCCGTCGGCCAGTCCGTAGTACGAGTGCAGGGAGACATGGTCCACCAGCTCATAGCACTCGCCGAGGACGGTGGCCTCCCACGTGCCGAGGGTCGGCATCCCGAATCCGGACGAGCCGCAGGCGACGAGTTCGAGGTCGGGGTCCGCCATCTTCATGGCGCTCGCCGTCTCGCGGGCCAGCCGGGCGTACTCCCCGGGCTTCTTGTGGCCGATCTGCCAGGGGCCGTCCATCTCGTTGCCCAGACACCACATGCGGATGCCGTACGGCTGCTCGGCGCCGTGGGCGATCCGCAGGTCGGACAGCTCGGTGCCGCCGGGGTGGTTGGCGTACTCCAGCAGCCGCACGGCGTCCTCCACGCCACGGGTGCCGAGGTTGACGGCGAGCATCGGCTCGATGTCGGTCTTGCGGCAGAAGTCGATGAACTCGCCGAGGCCGAAGCGGTTGGTCTCCAGCGAGTGCCAGGCCAACTCCAGCCGCGCCGGGCGCTGTTCGGCCGGGCCGACGCCGTCCTCCCAGCGGTGGCCCGACACGAAGTTGCCGCCCGGGTAGCGCACGGTGGTGACGCCGAGTTCCCTGATGAGCGCGAGGACGTCGCGGCGCAGCCCGGCCTCGTCGGCCTCGGGGTGTCCCGGCTCGTAGAGCCCGTCGTAGACACAGCGGCCGAGGTGCTCGACGAACGATCCGTACAGCCGCGGATTCACCGTGCCGATTCCGAAAGCGGGGTCGAGGGTGAAGCGGGCCGTGGGCAACTGGGTCATCCGGGTGGGCCTTTCGGTGAGCAGGAGGGGGGCGGGACGTGCGAGGGGCGTGAGCGGCGCGAAGGGGCGAGCGATGCGAACGGCGCGAGGCGCGAGGTGATCCTCCAGGACGCGGGCGGATCACCTCAACGGGTGGAGACGGACCGAGACGGACAGAGACGGACAGAGGTGGATAGAGACCGGTTGCTATTCGCGGAGCTCGAACCAGTCGAAATCCGCCCGCGCGCGGGCGCCGCCCACGTCCTGTGCGCACACCCCGACGAACGCGCCGGTGAAGCGGAGCCGGTTACCGTAGTCGTCGGAGAGCTTGCTCGCGTCGAGCGGCGGCCCCACCGGCTGCCAGGCGGTCCCGTCCGGCGAGGCGGAGAGGCGCAGTTCGGCCCGGTCGAAGCGGGCCCGCAGGTGGATCAGCGGCCAGTCGTCCACCTCGATCTCGCTGTCGGCCGGTTCGCTGTAGTGCCCGTCGTCGGTGATGGCGACGCCCAGCACCCTGCCGCGTCCCTCGGCGTGCGTGACGCGCAGGTAGTAGTGGGTGGTGGTGTCGTACCAGCAGATCAGGCCCGCGAGTTGGGAGAAGTGCGAGGGCCGGAAGTCCAGCACCGTCGTGGCCTCGCACCGCACCGAGGTGAGCGGTCTGGCGACCAGGCTCTGGTCGAACAGCGAGTGGAGACTCTGCCTGCCGCGCAGCCGAAGCCAGCCGGGACGCTCCGTCAGGCTGAGCCAGGAGTCGTCGACGGGCACCCGCAAGGTGCTCCAACTCGGGCTCAAGGCGGGGGAGTCGAAGTCGTCGCGGCCCCGGGGCGCCCTGGGCTTCGCGTCGCCTGCGGCGGCGGGCGCGGGCACCTCCACCCGCGGCCGGTTGTCCCCGTGGGCGAGCCGCAGCCAGCCGTCGTCGGTCCACCGCACCGCCTGGAGGCAGGTCTCGCGGCCGGTGACGCAACGGGGCCCCTGCGGGGTGTCGACCGGCCGGGACGCCAGGTGCGCCAGGTACCACTCGCCGTCGGGAGTCTCCACGAGCTCGCCGTGACCGGCCTTGAGCAGCGGCGACCGCGGCGCGTCGCGGGTGGTCAACAATGAGCCCAGCGGGTCGAGTTCGTACGGACCGGTCAGCGAGCGGGAGCGGCACATCAGGATGCCGTGGTTCCAGCCCGTGCCGCCCTCGGCGACCATCAGGTAGTACCAGCCGCCGCGCCGGTAGAGGTTGGGGCCCTCGATGAGTTCGTCGTTCCTGAGCACGATCACCGGCTCTCCGGTCAGCGACCGCCTCCCGTGGTCGTACTCCTGGAGCACGATCCCGGCGAAGGAGGGCCGGCCCTCGCGGTGGTCCCACTGGAGGTTCACCAGCCACCTGCGGCCGTCGTCGTCGTGGAAGAGCGAGGCGTCGAAGCCGGAGGAGTTGAGGAAGACCGGCTCCGACCACGGACCCTCGATCGAGGGGGCGGTGATCAGGAGGTTGTCGACGTCCTTGAACGGGGAGCCCACCGTCCGTACGACGCCGTAGACCAGCCAGAACAGGCCGTCGTGGTACGAGAGCGAGGGCGCCCACACACCCGCGGAGTCCGCCACGCCGCGCAGGTCGAGCAGGTCGGCGCGGTCCAGCAGATGCCCCGCCGGTGTCCAGCCCACCAGGTCGGTCGAGCGGTGCACGGGCACGCCCGGGAACCACTCGAAGCTCGACGTCGCCAGGAAGTACTCCGCCCCGACCCGCACGATCGAGGGGTCCGGATGGAAGCCGGGCAGCACGGGGTTGTGAATCCGGCCCGAGGTCATACAGGTCCTTTCTCTGACTCCGCGACCGGACAGAGACCGGTAGCTGGATCGACACATCTTCGTGGCCGGCTCATGTGGTGAACTCCTAGGTCTTCACGTCATCGTGGCGCGGCTCTAATGTAGAAACCGGTTGCCAAAATGGTCAATGCCTGACGGTGAAACCTCAGTTCCGAAACATTCGACGACCCGCGATGAGGCAGGGATGAGGCAGGGATGAGGGGTACTCGATGACGCGCACCGACAGCCTCGCCGGACCCACACTGGCGATCGTGGCCCGAGCGGCCCGGGTGTCCGTACCGACGGTCTCCAAAGTGGTGAACGGCCGTGACGACGTCGCGCCCGACACCCGGCGCCGCGTGACCGAGGCCCTGGACCGGCTCGGCTATGTCCGCAGACCCCGGTCCGCCACGAGGGCGTACCACCCGTCGCAGGTGGACGTCGTGCTGCACTCCCTGGAGAGCTCGTGGTCGGGCGCGGTGCTGCACGGAGTCGAGGCCGCGGCCGAGGAGGCCGGTCTCGAAGTGGTGGTGCGGACCGGCTCCGGCCGGACGACCGCGGCTGGGCCCGAGAGCCGCTGGCTCGACCGGCTCGCGGCACGCGGCTCGGCGGGCGTGCTGTTCAACCTCGCCGAACTCACCGCCGCGGAATACTCCTGGCTCGACCGGCGCGGCATCCCCTTCGTGATGATCGATCCGGTGGCGGACCCGCCGCCGGACGTGCTGACGGTCGGCGCGGCCAACTGGCAGGGCGGTCTGTCCGCCACACAGCACCTGCTCGCGCTCGGCCACCGGCGCATCGCGGTGATCGGCAGCGGCCCGAACCAGCTGTGCGCCGGGGCCAGGATGGCCGGCCACCGGTCGGCGCTGGCCGAGACCGGGCTGCCGTACCGCCCCGAGTACGAGCGGTTCGCCCACTTCGACATCGCCGAGGCGCGGCTGCGGACCCTCGAACTGCTCGACCTCCCCGAGCCGCCGACCGCCGTCTTCGTCTGCTCGGACGCGATGGCGCTCGGCGCCTACCAGGCCGTCGCCGAGCGCGGACTGCGGATACCCGACGACATCAGCGTGGTCGGCTTCGACGACCTGCCGGAGTCGCGCTGGGCCACCCCCGCACTGACCACGGTGCGCCAGCCGCTGTCCGACATGGCCGCCGCCGCGCTGCGGCTGCTCGTCCGGACCATGGCGGGCGACCTCCCGGAGTCCTCGCACATCGAACTCTCCACCCACCTGGTGGTGCGCGGCAGCACGGCCCCGCCCGCCGGGGGCACCGCCGCCCGCCTCGACCCGCCTCGCTGACCCCCCGCTCGACCCGCCTCGCTGACCCGCCGCTCGACCCGCTGAGCACCCCCGCACGCCGCTCACGCCGCGCCGGCCGCTCCACCCCGACCACGTACCACCGAATGCCCGGAGATCTCATCGTGACCACCGAACTGCGCTGGGGCACCAGCGAATTGACCGTCCTGCTCGGCTGGGACGACGACGGCCCCGTACGGCTGCTCGACCTCGAACTGCCGGGCGACGCGCCGCGCCCGCCCGGCAGGGCCGCACTGCCGCTGGTCGAACTGGAGACGATCGGCACGGGCCGGACCGGTACGTCGGGCAAGCGCCATGTGGACGGCACCGCCGCCGCCCGGCTGCGGTACGCCGGCCACAAGGAGCGGGCGGACGCCGACTGGCGGGAACTCGTCGTGGAATCCGCGGACCCGGCGACCGGACTGCGCGTCACCGCCCGGCTGCGGCTGCACGGCGGCCTGCCCGTACTGCGCTGCTGGGCGGAGGTCACCGCGGGCCGGGAGGCGGTGACGGTGGAGTACCTCTCCTCCTTCGTGTTCTCCGGCCTCGCCGCCCGTGTGCGCGGCCACTGGGAGGAGGGCCTGCGGCTGCATCTGGCGGCCAACCCCTGGAGCGGCGAATTCCGCTGGTCCGAGGCCACGTTGGCGCAGCGCGGCCTCTACGACGTCGGCATGGTCCGCTACGACCAGACCGGCTCCAAGAACCGCGTCGCCGTCACCAGCACGGGCGCGTGGTCCACCGCCGAGCACCAGCCCATGGGCTGCGTCACGGACGCCGAGACCGGCCGGGCCCTGATGTGGCAGATCGAGCACAATGGCGCGTGGCACGCGGAGTTCGGCGACCGCTACGACGACGTCTACCTGGCGCTCTCGGGACCGACGGACCGCGAACACGCCTGGCGGGCTCGGCTCCAGCCGGGCGAGTCCTTTACGGGCGTCCCGGCCGCCGTCGCCGTCGTCCCCGGCGGCGGCTTCGAGGCCGCCGTCGCGGCCATGACTCGCTACCGCCGGGCCCTGCTGCGCCCGCACCCCGACCACGACCTGCTGCCCGTGGTCTTCAACGACTTCAACAACTGCCTGATGTCGGACCCGAGTACGGCGGCGATCCTGCCGCTCGCCGAAGCCGCCGCGCGGGCGGGCGCCGAGTACTACTGCGTCGACGCGGGCTGGTACGCCGACTCCGACGGCTGGTGGGACGCCGTCGGTGAGTGGGAGGAGTCCGCCGTCCGCTTCCCCGGCGGCCTCAAGGAGGTCACCGACCGCATCCGCGCGCTCGGAATGGTGCCGGGGCTGTGGCTGGAGCCCGAAGTCGTCGGCGTCCGCAGCCCGTTGGCGCGCACCCTGCCCGACGAGGCGTTCTTCCGCCGCGACGGTGAACGGGTGGCCCAATGGGGCCGCTACCAGTTGGACCTGCGCCACCCGGCGGCCCGTTCGCACCTGGACCGGGTCGTGGACCGGGTCGTCGCCGACTACGGGCTCGGCTACCTGAAGCTCGACTACAACATCGACATCGGTCCCGGGACCGGAGACATCCCCGGCGCCGGTCTGCTCGGCCACAACCGGGCGCTGCTCGACTGGCTGGACGCAGTGCTCGACCGGCACCCGGGCCTGATCATCGAGAGCTGCGCGGCGGGCGGCAGCCGCAGCGACTACGCCACGCTCGCCCGGCTGCCGATCCACTCGCTCACCGACCAGCAGGACCACCGCAATCTGCCGCCCATCGCGGTGGCCGCCCCGGCCGCCGTCCTGCCCGAGCAGGGCGCGATGTGGGCCTACCCGCAAGCCGAGTTCGGTGTGGACGAGACCGGTCTGGCCCTCGTCCCCGCGCTCCTCGGCCGCGTACACCTCAGCGGGCGCGTCGACCGGCTCTCCCCGGCCCAACTGGCGCTCGTCCGCGCGGCCGTGGACGCGTACAAGAGCTACCGGGCGCGGCTGCGGACCGCGGTGCCGCGCTGGCCGCTCGGGCTGCCTGGCTGGCGCGATCCGTGGGCCGCCCTCGCCCTGGACTGCGCGGACGGCCACCGCGTCGTGGTCTTCCGCCGCGACAGCGACGAACACCGCCGCGAGCTGCCCTTCCCCGAACTGCGCGGCCACGACGCCGTGGTGACCCGCGTCTTCGACGCCGCCGGTGACGCGGAGGCCCGCTGGGACGCGGAGAGCGGAGTCCTGACCGTCGGCCTGCCGCGACCGGGGAGCGCCGTGCTGCTGCATCTGGTGCCGATCCGATGAGCGCCGATCCGATGAGCGCCGTGCCGCTGGACCGGGAGTTGGACCGGGACCCGGACCTGGACCTGGACTTGGACTTGGAGCTCGGCCGATGACCGCCCATGCCTGACCTGGACCTTCCGGCATCGCGCCTGCACTTCACCGACACCGGTCCCCGTACGTCAGCGGGGACGTTCCTCCTCGTGCACGGCTGGGGCGGTGACAGCACCGAGTGGCGGCGGGCCGCGAGCGGGCTCACCCCCGACCACCGGGTGATCACCGCGGATCTGCGGGGCCACGGGAGATCGTCCGCCCCTGCGGACGGCTACGCTCCCGCCGACTTCGCCGCCGATCTGTCGGCGCTGCTGGTCCGGCTGGACGCTCCGCCGGTGATCGCCGTCGGCCACTCCATGGGCGCCCAGGTCGTCGTCGCCCTCGCCGCCGACCGTCCACCGGCCGTCGCGGCCCTGGCGGCGCTGGACCCTGCCTATGGCGCGGACCGCGCGGAGATGCGGCGGATCCCCGGCGAACAGGAGCAGTTGCGCGCGGAGGGCAGCGGATGGGCGGCCCGCTTCGCCGAAGGCGCGCACACCCGCGGCACGCCGCCGGAGGTCAGGGCGCGCCACCGCCGCGTGATGGCCGCCATGGACCCCGGGGTCCTCCTCGCGGCACGGGACGCGATGTATCTGGCTCCCGGCGCGTTCGGCTCCCTGCCCGCCGCCGAGGCGAAGCTCGCCACCCTGACCCAACCCGTACTGACCGTCATGACCGGCCTCGCCAGGGCTGCCTGGGCCCGCCGCGCCCTGCCAGGTCCGCGCTCCCGCGTCGAGGTGTTCCAGGGCTGCGGCCACTACCTCCACGAGGAGCGCCCCGAGCGACTCGCCCGGCTGCTGTCGCGCTGGGCCCTCGGTGCGGAGCCCCCGCCGAACGCATGACATCGAAGGGACCGGTCTCCGTCACGTACCGCCAGGAGACGAGGCCGGTCCTTACGCGCCCACTGCCTGCCCCGCCACCGCCCCCCGGCGCGACGGATTCAGTTGAGGACCCGAGGGCGCGGTTCCCGGCCGGTGCCGCCGCTGTCCGCGTTCGTGAGGATCGCGCTCGCGATCACGTCGAAGAGGCGGTCGGCGCGGGGGGCGAGGGAGGGCTGGTCGCCGAGCCAGGCGAGCATGGCGACGAGTGCGAACAGGTCGGCGCCGTCGATGTCGTCGCGTGCCACGCCCGCGGCCTGGGCGCGGGTGAGGAGCCGCGCACCGGCCGCGCGCAGGGTGACGCACGAGGCGTGGAGCGCGGATTCGGTGTCCTCGATGGCGGCGGCCATCAGGACGGTCACACCCCGGTACTCGGTCGTCCAGGCGACGCAGTCGCGCAGCCACGAGACGAGGGCGTCTTCTGGCGACCCCAGTGTCTCCGACTCGGCCGCCCGCGCCGTCAATTCGCCGAAGCTCGTATGGAGCAGGGCTTCGAGCAGGGCCTCGCGGGTCGGGAAGTGCCGGAGCAGGGTCGCCAGGCCCATGTCGGACCTGCGGGCGATGTCGCGCAGCGAGACGTCGACACCGTGCTCGGCGATGACCGCGCCCGCGATGTCGAGCAGGTGGTCGCGGTTCTTCCTGGCGTCGGCGCGCATGGGTCCCTCTTGACTATCCGGATCAGTGGTCCATATATTCGGATCAGTGATTCGGATAGGTGGACCACTGATCCGTTCAGCGTATCCCCCGGTGGGGGCAGGAGGCGACGATGCGGACAGAGATAAGTACAGGGACGCTGTCAGACACGATGCGGGCGATCCGGCTGCACGAGCACGGAGGCCCCGAGGTACTGCGTGAGGACCGGGTGCCGATTCCCGAGCCGGGACCGGGCGAGGTGCTCGTCCGCGTCCACGCGGTGGGCGTCAATCCTCCGGACTGGTACCTGCGCGGCGGGCTGACCACGGTGCCGGGGGAGCCGGAGTCGACCGTCAGGCTGCCCGCCATTCCGGGGACGGACGTGTCGGGTGTCGTCGAGGCCGTCGCCCCGGACGTGGACGACCTCGCCGTGTACGACCTCACCGTGTACGACCTCACCGGGGACGACCTCGCCGTGGGCGACGAGGTCTTCGGCCTCTTGCGCTTCCCCGGCTTCCACGGCAGCGCCTACGCCGAGTACGTGGCCGCGCCCGCGTCGGACCTCGCGCGCAAGCCGTCCGGCATCGACCACGTGCACGCCGCCGGGGCGCCCATGGCCGGGCTCACCGCGTGGCAGTTCCTCATCGAGGCAGGACACGACCACCCCTCGCCCTTCCAGGCGGCGCGCCACCGCCCGACGGCGCTCGACGCCGACAGCACGGTGCTGGTCAACGGCGCCGCGGGCGGCGTGGGGCACTTCGCCGTGCAGTTGGCGAAGTGGAAGGGCGCGCATGTCACCGCCGTGGCGTCCGGCGCGCACGAGTCGTTCCTGCGCGAGCTCGGCGCCGACCGGTTCCTCGACTACACCAAGAGCCGCCCCGAGGAGCTGGTGCACGACGTCGACCTCGTACTCGACGCCGTCGGCGGCCCCGACAGCAGGCGGTTCCTGCGCACCCTCAAGCGCGGCGGCGCCCAATTCCCCGTGCTTCCCGGGGACTTCGACGCCGAGGAGACCGCGGCGCTCGGCGTCACGGTCTCGACCGCCCAGGTCCGCTCGAACGGCGCGCAACTCGCCGAACTGGGACGCCTGCTGGAGGCGGGCACGGTACGCGTCGCCGTCGACAGCACCTTCCCGCTCGGCCGGGCGCGGGCGGCGCACGAACGGGCCGCCCGCGGGCATCTTCAGGGCAAGATCGTGCTCACGGTCGACCAGGACCCTGCCCTGCGTCGACCGGCTGTCACGCACCCAGCGGCCCGCTGAACACGTCCGCACCGTTCAGCCGCACCGTTCGGCCGCACCTGACGGACGGCCAGTTTGCCGGCCTGGCGGGCGATGTCGGTCCACGGCGCGGCGGGGAGGTCGTGGCCGACGCCTGGGCAGGTGACCAGGCGGGCGCCGACGATGGCCCGGCGGTGCGGGAGTCAACCTTGCCGAAGGGCCTCGGGCCCCGACCGCCAGGTCACGGCGCCGCGTTGAACAGCTTCCAGTTCCCCTCGGACACGATGTCGACACCGTCGTCGGTGACCTTGATGGCGGTCTGGTCGTCGATGGCGTACGCCGGGGCCTTGATCGCGGCGGCCCACCGCTCCGCCTCGGCCATGGTGTTCTCGGGACAGCCCGGACTGTCGAGGTGCGGGAAAAGAGAGAAGTCGACGATTCCCAGGGCGCGGTCGTCACCAGTGGGCGGCTGCCAGGCGACGAAGTGCTCCCCGACGCGCGGAGTCAGCACCATGCTCCCGGCGCTGAGCCCCACATAGACCGTGTCGTGCAGGGAAGGCAGAAGGTCGGCCAGCCCGGACTCCCGCATCCAGTGGGACAGATAGAGCGCGTCGCCGCCGTTCACCAGCAGGACGTCCGCCTCTCGGACCCAGGAGACCCACCGCTCCTTGTCGATGCCGGGCAGCGCCGTGAGCTCCAGTACGCCGACCGACTTCCATCCCAACCCGGTCATCGGGTGAACGGACTGTCCGCTGATGAAACGCCACGGCCCGCCCGGATCCCCGTACGGGCCCCCGTACCCCGCGGTGGGAATGCACAGGGCGCTGGCCTCGGCGATCGGTTTGCCCAGGAGATCGAGGAGCGCCGCCAGAATGCTGGCGTTCTTGACGCCGGAGTCGGTGAGGAGAAGCTTCATGACGCCCCCGCGCTGATCGCTCTGTGAAGTGGGCGAGCGACGCTAACACACCCGTTGTCGGCAGCGCAGGCGCGCTGACAGCGGGCCGTTTCCCGGCCGGGTCCAGGCGGTTTCGCGCAGCAGCCGGAAGCCGTTGAGAGCGACGACGAGAGTGGAGCCCTCGTGGCCCGCGACCCCGAGCGGGAGCGGGAGAGTCGCGGTCAGGTCCCAGACGGCCAGGGCGGCGATGAACACCGCGGCGATCGTCAGATTCTGGATCACCAAACGGTGGGCGGCGCGCGAGAGCTTCACGACGGCCGGGACGGTGGCCAACTCGTCGCGGATCACGACGGCGTCGGCGGTCTCCAGCGCGAGGTCGGACCCGGCCCTGCCCATGGCGACGCCGGTGTGTGCGGCCGCCAGCGCGGGCGCGTCGTTGACGCCGTCGCCGACGACCAGCACCTCGCGACCGCGCGCCTCCCCCGCGCGTACGGCCGCTGCCTTGTCCTGCGGCAGCAGGCCGGCGCGTACGTCGGTGATGCCGACCCCGGCGGCCAACTGCCGGGCGGCCCGTACGTTGTCGCCGGTCAGCAGGACCGGGGGGAGGTCGGTCATGCGGGCGAGGGCGGCGACGGTGGCGGCGGCGCCGAGCGCCGCGACGACCAGGCCCTTTACCACGTCGAGCACCTGCGCCTGGGAATCCGCGACCGCCCCGCGGACCTGCCGGAGGCGGTCACGGCCGACTGAGGCCCCGCGCGCGTGCCGGCACGCCGGGCGGTCGGTGAACGACGGCCCTACGACCTCACGCCTATGTCCTCACGCCTACGACCTCACGCCTACGACCTCACGCCTATGTCCTCACGCGTCGGCCTCCCGGGCCGCCCGCTCAAGGCGATCACGGTGGCTCTCCCACCAGGCCGCGTCGCCCGGCGGCAGGCTGCCGTTGTTCTTGTTCATGCCCACGGCGCCGTCGGTGAGTTCGCGCAGGATGTCCGCGTGTCCCGCGTGCCGGTGGGTATCGGAGATCACCCGCACCACGGCGTGATGCAACGTCACCTCGTCCCGGCCGTCGGGCCACCACGGCACCCGGCCGGTCGTGTCCAGGGCCAACGCGTCGATCGTCGCGTCCGCCTGCGTCCACGCCCGGTGGTAGAGGCCCACGACGTACGCGCGCGACTCGTCCGCGGCGGCCCACATGTCCGCGTTCGCCTCGGCCCCGGCGTCGAGCCAGGGCAAGGTCTCGCCCGACGGCCGCCCGAAGGTGTCGCCGAGGTAGCCGAACTCCACGCTGGCCACATGCTTCACCAGCCCCAGCAGATTCGTGCCGGTCGGCGTCATCGGGCGGCGCACTTCGTACTCCGAGAGCCCTTCCAGCTTCCACAGCAGGGCGTCGCGGGCGGACTGGAGGTAGAAGTGCAGATCGGTCTTGGCATCCGTTGCGGTCATGCGACCAGTCTCGCGCCCGCCCGATCTCCGGTCACGCCGTTTACGCCGTCGGTGCGGAGCCCGCACCGGGCGGCGGTTCCGCGACGCCGACGAGGAACCCGGCCCTGGTACGGACGCCGACCGACCACTTCAGCGCGGTGAGGTCGTCGGTGAGCGTCCGGGCGTCGTGGAACACCTTGACGATGCGGTACTGACGGCCGCGGGCGGGACGTGGGAGAGCCAGAAGGCGAAGAAGACCGTGTCGTAGCGGCGCGGCGGCTGCCACGCGAACACGTCGGCCTCGACGAACCGGACGGTGGAGGACGCGGTACGGGTACGGGCGATGGCCAGCACCTCGGCCGCCGCGTCGACCGCCGTCACCGACCGCGCCCGCGCGGCGAGCCTCGGGGTCCACTGGCCCGTCCCGCAGGCCAGCTCCAGCACGTCCCCGGCGATCGGGAGTTCGTCTACCACCTCCAGCAGGTCCCGCAGCTCCTGGTACTGCGCGTAGGGCCGGTCGTACGCGGTCGCCTGCGCCCGGTAGTACGCCATCTGTTCCGCCACGAGGGCGTCGTCGTCCATGGGGGTGGGTCCTCTCGTCCGGTTCCCGGCGGAGTCCGGTGTGCTCCGCTCGTCGGCTGGTCGCCACCGGCACTGTCGACCTTCACCTTTGGTCAAGGTCAAGTGTCCTGGCGGGCGGCACCGTTCTTTGACCCTGCGGCGAACCGTCAGGGACACCGGTAGCTTCTGCGTCGTGACCTTGATCGAGACGCGGGGCCTGGCACCGATGACGGACCGGGCGCGGCTGCGGTGGACGGCGCTGGGGGACACCACGCGGCGTCCGCCCGTGGTGATGCTCCACGGCGGTCCGGGGCTGCCGGACTATCTGGGCGAGGTGGCCGCCATGGTGGCGGATCTGGCGCGGGTGTACCGGTACGACCAGCGGGGCACCGGTCACTCGCCGTGGCAGGGCCGCCACACCCTCGCCCGGCACGTCGCCGACCTCGCCGAACTGCTCGACACGTGGGGCGTACCCAAGACCGTGCTGATCGGGCACTCCTACGGCGCCGATCTGGCGAGCCGGTTCTGCCTGGAGCACCCCGACCGGGTGGCCGCGGCGCTGCTGATGTGCGGGCCGTTCGTCGGTGACTGGCGCACCGGGTACCGGGCCGAGCGGGCGCGTCGTATGTCGCCGGCGCAGGACCGGCGGCGCGGCGAGCTGGAAGAGCTGCCGCGGCGCACGGAGGAGCAGGAGGTGGAGCTGCTGACACTGGCCTGGTTCACCGACCACGCCGACCTCGTACGGGGGCGGCGGTGGGCGGCGCGGGACGCTCTGCGGCGACGCCCGGTCAACTGGGCCATGAACGGCGAACTCGGCGCGGAAGGCCGCGCGGACCCGCTGGACGATCACCTCTCCGAGCTGCGCGTGTGCCTGCCCGGGCGGGCGGAACTCCTCGCAGGGGCGGACGATCCCCGCCCGGTGGCGGCACTCGAAGCGCTCGCGCTCCGGCTCGCCCTTCCGTTGACCCGGATCGAGGGCGCCGGGCACGAGCCGTGGCTGGAGGCACCCGGCGCCGTCCGCGCACACTTGCGGCGGTTCGTGCGCGGCGCGCCGGACGCGTAGGTCCGTTGGGCGCCGGACGCGTAGGCCCGTTGCGCGCCGGGATCAGTACAGCGGCAGGACGAGGGTGATCCGCTTGCCGCGCGGTGTGCCGTCGGGCGCGGGGTCGTGCGGGGTGACGGTCACCCGCAGGGCGAGCTGCTGGATCAGGCGCCAGCCGAATCCGCCGCCCACGTAAGGGGCTTCGGTGCCCGGCGGGCGTTCGGTGAGGCGGGGGAGCGCGGGGCTCAGGTCGTCGATGCTCACCTCGACGCCGAGTGGTACGAGGCGGGCCTGGCAGTGGGTGATACCGCCGCCGTGCACGATGGCGTTGGTGGCGAGTTCCGAGGTGGCGAGCACCGCGTCGCCCATGGCCCTGGGATCGCACGGCTCGGAGTCGGCCGCCACGGTCTCCCGCACCAGATCGCGTACGGCGGCGGCCGTGAAGGGGGCCCGAAGCGCTCGCATACCGGTGGGGGGCGTTTGCGTGGAGCGATGCCCACCACCCGGCGGCGGCCTGTCAGCGGCCATCTGGTCTCCAGGAATTCGACATCGGGTGGCAACGGACGGCGACGGTCGGGGGAGGTCGGCCGCGGCTCGCGGTGACACCTGCGGACGTTTTTCCCGGGTCTGTCGTCAACGGGGCGTCTTGCCGACGTGCCATGACCGAAACGCATCCGCCACAGTTCGGCCCCGCGCAGTTTGCCGCCGGTCGGACGGGCAAGAAGACGGGGTTGACCCAGTCGGCCTTCTGGGGGCGCACGGGCGCCCCCAGAGGTGCGGGACGGCCTCCGGTATAGCTGTGACCTGCGGATCTGCCGCGTTGGGCCGCTCTGGTCGCGGCGCCGGCCGCTGGGGATGCAAGGATGGTGCCCATGGACAACGTGTACTTCGACATCTCCATTGACGGCGCTCCGGCCGGTCGGATCGTCTTCCGTCTCTTCGACGACGTCGTGCCCGAGACGGCGCGGAACTTCCGTGAGCTGGCCACCGGCGAGCACGGCTTCGGCTACGCGGGCTCGGCGTTCCACCGGATCATCCCGTCCTTCATGCTCCAGGGCGGCGACTTCACCAGCGGCGACGGCCGCGGCGGCAAGAGCATCTACGGCAACAAGTTCGCGGACGAGAACTTCAAGCTCAAGCACGACCGCCCGTTCCTGCTGTCGATGGCGAACGCCGGGCCGAACTCCAACGGCTCGCAGTTCTTCGTCACCACCGTGGTCACCGACTGGCTCGACGGCAAGCACGTCGTCTTCGGCGAGGTCGTCGAGGGCGAGGAACTGGTCAAGCAGATCGAGGGCAACGGCTCGCGGAGCGGCACGCCCTCCGCCAAGGTCGTCATCTCCGCATCCGGCACCGTCGCGTAAGCATCCCACCAGCGACCTCGTAGGCCCGAAGGCCCCCGGCGACCCGCCGGGGGCCTTCCGCGTTCCGCTGAGCGGGGCGGGGCGGGGAGCGAGAGCCGGAGAGAGGTCGCCGAACGCCGACATCAGCAAGCCCTGAAGGGGCGACGGCCACGACCGGACTTTCGGGGACCTGCGGACCACGTACGGCCGAGGACCGCTCAGACCGGCTCGTCCGCCGGCGTCGGTACCGGGACCTTCGGCGTACCGCCACCCGTGGTGCGGACGTGCCGCGCCGGGATGAACGCGGCGATGAACAGCGCCGCGACGGCCGCGCCGCAGGCGATGGCGAAGGCGACGCGGAAGCCGTTGAGCGAGGGCAGTGGCGCGCCGCCGTACGAGGTGGTCATGTGGGCGAGGATCACGCCGACGACCGCGCTGGACGACGAGGTGCCGATGGACCGCATCAGGGTGTTGAGCCCGTTGGCGGCGGCGGTCTCCGCCAGCGGCACCGCGCCCATGATGAGCGCGGGCATGGCCGCGTAGGCGAGGGCGATCCCGCAGCCGATGACGGCGGCGACGACCACCACCTGCCACACGGCGTGGGTGAGGAACAGGCCGAGCCCGTAGCCGACCGCGACCACGGCCATGCCGATCATCAGGGACACGCGCGGGCCGCGGGCCGCCGAGATCCGTGCCGACAGCGGCGACACGGCCATCATCACCAGCCCGGACGGGGCCAGGCACAGACCGGCCACGAGCATGGACCGGCCGAGCCCGTACCCCGTGTCCTTGGGGAGCTGGAGGAGTTGGGGGAGGACCAGCGACATCGCGAAGAGCGAGAAACCGGCCATGACGGAGGCGATGTTGGTGAGCAGCACCTGCGGCCTGGCCGTCGTGCGCAGGTCCACCAGCGGCGCGGTGGTGCGCAGTTCGAACAGGCCCCAGCCGACGAGTACGACGACGGCCGCGGCCAGCAGTCCCAGCGTGGTGCCCGAGGTCCAGCCCCAGTCGCCGCCCTTGGAGATCGCCAGCAGCAGGCAGACCAGGCCCACGGACAGCCCGATCGCGCCCGGCACGTCGAACCGGCTCGGCGTGCGTACCGGGGACTCCGGCACGACGAACAGGACCAGGCCCATCGCCGCCACGCCGAGACCGGCGGAGGTGTAGAACAGCGCGTGCCAGTCGGCGTGCTGCGCGATCAGCGCGGCGCTGGGCAGGCCGAGCGCGCCGCCGATGCCCAGCGACGAGCTCATCAGCGCCATCGCGGAGCCGAGCCGTTCCGCGGGCAGTTCGTCGCGCATGATGCTGATGCCCAGCGGGATCACGCCCGTCGCGCCGCCCTGGAGCGCCCGGCCCACCACCATCGGGACCAGCGAGGAGGTGAAGGCGCAGACCAGCGAGCCGACGACCAGCAGACCGAGGCTGAGCAGCAGGACGCGGCGCTTGCCGTACATGTCGCCGAGCCGTCCGGTGACCGGGGTGGCGACCGCTCCGGCGAGCAGGGTCGCGGTGATCACCCACGAGGTGTCGGAGGCCGAGGCGTGCAGCAGGCCGGGGAGTTCGGGCAGCAGCGGGACGACCAGCGTCTGCATGAGTGCGACCACGATGCCCGCGAAGGCCAGCACGGCGACGACCGCGCCGCTCGCGGGCCGGGGGGCGCCGGCGGGGTGACCGGCGGCCGGTATGCCGGTGCCGCTTGCTGAGTCGGACATGTCGTCGCCTTCGGTGGGAGTCGTCCGGCCGCGGCCGGGGACGACGCGGGCAGGGAGATGTGCAGGATACATAGGATGTGCGTCATGCACATTGCCCGGGTGGTGGGTACTCTCGGAAAGCGAGGATCACCTACGGCACGGGTCGTACGTGAGGCGTCCTACGTCATGGGTCACGCGGAGGCGGTGTGCTGGAGCGGCTGGAGCGGGAACTGATGCTGGTGGCCCGCCACCATGTGCTGACGCGCCGGGACAGCTCGGCCGAGCGGCTGGACAAGTCCGCCTATCTGCTGCTCGCGCGGCTCGACTCCGAGGGCCCGATGTCCATCGGGCAGCTCGCCGACGCCTTCGCGCTCGACACCTCGACGGTCAACCGGCAGACCGCCGCCCTCCTCAGATCCGGCCTCGCCGAACGCGTTCCCGATCCCGAGGGCGGCCTCGCCCGCAAGCTCCGCATCACCGAGGAGGGCGCCAAACGGCTTGCCGCCGACCGCGAGTTCTACATCGCGGGCATCGACAGCGTCCTCACCGACTGGTCACCGCAGGACGTGGAACTCCTCAGCGACATGCTCGCCCGCTTCAACCGCAGCATCGAGTCCCGCGAGGGACGACAGTGGCCGCAGCCGTGAGCGTGCGTGCGACGCGCCGTCCACGTGCGGACGTCCGTACGCCCGCTGTTCTGACCCGCTGCCCCGCCGGTCAGCCGAGCAGCGCCAGCATCCGGTCCGCCTGCCGCCGTACCGTACCTGGCGGATTGCGCCGCGCGGCCGGGTCCTCGAAGGCCAGCAGGAACAGCCAGACCAGCGCGATCAGCCGTCGGCACTCCCGCAGCCTGGCCGACTCCGCCGCCGTCAGCTCGAAGTGGGCCAGGAAGGCCCGGACATCCAGCGGGTGCTCCACCCAGCTCGCCACATGCTCGGTGATCTCCGCCAGTTCGTACGCCCGGTCGCTGCGGCCGGAGTCCTCGAAGTCCACGACCCGCACGCGGGAGCCGTCCCAGAGGTAGTTGGCGAGATTGCCGTCGCCGGGCCCGAAGACCTCGGACACGGCGGGCCGTTCCGTACGGTCAAGGCCCGACGCGTCCAGCCACGCCAGCCCGGCGACGACGACGGCGTCCACCTCGGCGTCCACCAGGCCGCGCACCCGTGGCGCCCAACCCCGCAACCGCCGGACGATCACCGGCTCACGATCCGGCCGCATCGGCACCTCGGCGAGTACGTCGGCGGGCAGGGCTTCGTGCAGGGCCTGCACCGTCTTCGCCAGACACGCCACCCGCTCGCCGTCCAGCGGCGCGCCCCGCAGCGGCACTCCGGGCAGCAGCGACATCGCGACCACGGGGCGCGCGTCCGCCGACATCTCGCGGGAGTACGGCCGCGGCGCCAGCCCCGGCGCGTACCGGTCGAGCAGCGTCAACGCCCGCCACTCGCGCGCGGCGCGCTCGTGCGCCGCGGGCAGGAACCGTTTGGTGACGCGGTCGGCCGAGACGGTGATCGCGTGCGTACTCCACTGATGCGCTCCCATGGCGACCGATCCTGCCAGGCCGACAGATCGCCGTTCGCCGGCCGCCGGGCTCGGCGGTCATGAAGTCCCGCCGGTCGTGAAGCCCTGCCGTCCGGCGGGGGATTGACTTGGCGAACTCTTTACAACCAGGACCCGCCCCGCGTCGTCTCTCCCCTGCGAATCCCCTGACGGCCCGGCCGACGCTCGTTCCGGAGCGCGGCAGCCGGGGGGAGAAGGGAAGACCGGACATGCGCATGAGTTCACTCGCCGTCGGCGCCGCCGCGTTCTCGACCGCGGCCAGCTTCGCCGTACTCGGAGCGTCCCCGGCGACCGCCGTCGCCCCCGCGAGCGACACATCGAGCACTCCGATGTGCGCCACCTCCCAGCTCACCGCGTCCCTCGGCGGTGAGGACGCCGGAGCGGGGAACCTCTACCGCTACCTGGTGCTGACCAACCACAGCGGCACCACCTGTCACCTCACCGGATTCCCCGGTCTGTCGCTGCTCGACGCGAGCGGCAAGCAGATAGGCGCGCCCGCCACCCGCGAGCACAACGGCTACGCGGCGGTCGTGCTGCGCCCCGGCGGCAAGGTGAGCGACACCATCCACACCATCAACCACCAGGGCACCTGTCTGCCGACCTCCACGAGCCTGCGGATCTACCCGCCGGGGAACAAGGCGTCGCTGGTCTTCGCGGGGAAGATCACCAACTGCGACAACCAGTTCTCCGTCACCCCGCTCGTCGCGGGCACCAGCGGCAACCCCTCCAACTCCGCGCCCACCCCGACGCCGACCACCACGTCCTCCGGCTCCGGCTCGCAGGTCACCGCCGTACCCAGCGGCGCCCCCGACACCGGCCTCGCCGAGACGGCGCACTCCTCCGGCACCCACGACAAGGACACCCTCGCGCTGGCCGGCGCCGGTGTGCTGGCCGTCGGCGCCCTCGGCCTGGTCACCGGGATGCGCCGCAGGTCGCACGGCCGGACACAGGACTGACCGTTGCCGACCGTCACCTCCCTCAGCCGTTCCGTCCCGGTACGGGCCTGGTGCGTGCTCGCCGCCGCCGTACTGGTGCTGCTGAGCGGCTGCCAGTCGGATCCGCCCGCTCGGGCCACCCCGGGCGGGACGGAGCGGACGCCGTCCGCCTCGGCGCCCGCGGCGACATCGGCGCCGTCGTCCGGCGGTGCGACCCCGGCGACCACCGGGGCCGTACCGCTGGCGCGCTCGGTCCCGGTCCGGCTGCGGATCGCGGCCATCGGCGTCGACACCCCGGTGATGTCGCTGGGGCTCAACTCCGACGGCACCGTGACCGTACCGCCGATCGAGGCGCACTCGCCCGCGGGCTGGTACAGCGGCTCGCCGACGCCCGGCGTCACCGGACCCTCGGTGATCCTCGGCCACGTCACGGTCGGACAGTACGGCGACGGCGTCTTCCGCCACCTGTCCAAGCTCGCGGCCGGCGACCGGATCGAGATCGGCCTCAAGGACGGCGCCACGGCCGCCTTCATCGTCGACTCCGTCCAGACGGTCGCCAAAGCGCGATTTCCGACGGACCGCGTGTACGGGAACGTCGACCACCCCGCTCTGCGTCTCATCACCTGTGGCGGTTCCCGGATCACCGGGAGCGGCTATCAGGACAACGTGATCGTCTACGCGTCCCTGTCGTCGGGAGCGGGAACCTGAACCGGACCCCGCACCCGTCCGCCGTCGGGACGCCGACCGCGCGTACGGACCGGAACCGGTCCGCGCGTACGTCCCCGGCGCCGGCCCCGATCCGGGACCGGCGCGGGGCGGGCGGCACCGGGCGGCCCGGGATGTCTGCCCCGGCGCCACCGGGGCAGACGACGATCACCACGAGGACGACGAGTGAGGAGAGCGGCCATCCGGTCCCAAGAGCGCGCGGCCGCCGAACTGTTCGAGGCCGTCTACCCGCGCCTGGCGGGCTGGTGCCGCCGTCTGGTGGACGACGACGGGACCGCGCACGAGATCGCGTCCGAGGCCTTCACCCGGCTGTGGGCGCGCTGGGCCAAGGTCGAGGAGCCCAGCGGATACCTCTATGTGACCGCGGCCAACCTGGTCAGGGACCACTGGCGCAGACTGGAGCGCGAGCGCCGCGCCATGCGCCGATTCACCACGGAGGAAGCCGTGAAGGAGCAGCAGGACAGCAGCGACCCCTCGGTGCGCATGCTCGTCCAGTCCCTCCCGGAGCGACTGCGCGACCCGGCACTGCTGTACTACTACGCGGACCTGCCCGTACAGCAGGTGGCCGCGCTGCTCGGCCGGAACGAGGGCACGGTCAAGGCCGACCTGCACGCGGCCCGCGAACTGCTGCGCGCCAGGCTGGGGGAACACCATGACCGGACTGTCTGACGACGGTCCCGGCGGGGAGCCCTTCGACCCGCTGGAACCGCTGCTGCGCCCCCCGGCGGTCTATCTGCCGCCGCCCGCGGGCTCCTTCGAGCTGATCCGCCGCCGTGCGGCCAGGCGCCGCCGCTCCCGCGCGATGGTCGGCGGCACGCTCGCCGCCGCCGTCATCACTGGTGCCTTCTACGTGGCCGGCGCGCTGAACAGGGACGACTCGCAGGAGGTCGTCCCCACACCGGCCAACAGCAGCGGGCCCGTCACCACGGCCCCGGGACCGACGACCCCGCCGGTCGTACCGCCGCCCGCGCCCACCCCGACGCGGACCGCGCCCACCACGGGCCAGAGCGACGGTACGACCGTCACGTCCGAGCCGTCAGGGTCCACTGCGCCCACCTCGCCGACCAGCACCAGCACCGGCACCGACTCCGCCGCCACACCGCTGTGCACGGCCGCGCAGCTCACCGCCTCCCTCGGCGACGGCGACGCGGGCGCGGGCAACCTCTACCGCTACCTGCTGCTCACCAACCACAGCGATACGGTCTGCCATGTCACCGGCTTCCCCGGCCTGTCGCTGCTGGACGCGAACGGCAAGCAGATCGGCGCCCCGGCCACGTACCAGAATCTCCCGCACGAGCCCGTGGTGCTGCGGCCGGGCGAGTCCGCGAGCGACACCATCCACACCGTCAACCAGCAGGGGACCTGTCTGCCGACCTCCACGAGCCTGCGGATCTACCCGCCGGGCAGCAAGGCGTCGCTGGTCTTCGCGGGGAAGGTCACCAACTGCGACAACGAGTTCGTCGTCACCCCCTTCACCGCGGGCAAGACGGGCAACCCGCCGTCCTGACGGGGACGGCGGGGGTCGGTCCGTGCCGGTGCCGACTCAGTGCACGTCCGGGGGACTGGAGGTCGCGGGCGGCATCGAGTAGGTGGGGGACGCGGGCGAGCCCGAGCGGACGCCCGGCGGTTTGCTGGGGGGCATCGGCGCCGCGGTGATCAGCACCCTGCCGTACGCCGCCATCGCCGCCGCCATCACGATCAGGATCATCAGCCAGCGCAGGTGCAGGCGGGCGGGGACGCTGAGCAGCCACGACAGCATCCCGCCGGACAGCAGCAGCCCGGAACGACTTCTGCGGTTGACGCCGCGACGGCTCATCCGCGCCCCCTTCCGCCGTCGGCCCGCGTATGGGGCAGGGTGCGGCCGATCTGGTCGCGGTAGCGCAGGAGTTCCAGCGGCATGTCGAAGGCGACGGCCGCCACGATCTGCGGACCGTACGCGGTCTGCCGGGAGTAGCGGACGAGGAAACGGTCGGAGCGCATCGAGCCCGCCATGACCTCGGTGTCCGTGCCGAGCGCGGGGATGCCCACCGCCTGGATCCGGATGCCGTGCTGTTCCGACCAGAAACGCGGCACCGGGGTGAAGCGCGCCGCGCGCCCGGGGCCGCGCAGCAGCGAGTCGGCGGCGTGCTGCCCCATCTCCACGGCGTGGATGAGGTGTTCGATCCGGCGCGGCTCGGTGTCGAAGCGCGGGTTCGGCCAGCGGGCCACGTCCCCGGCCGCCACCACATGCGGCGTGGTCCTGCCCCACTGGTCCACCGCGTGGCAGGTCGGCCCGCAGAGCACGCCGTCGGAGATCTCCAGACCGCTGCCCCGCAGCCACTCGGTACGCGGCTGGCCGCCGAGACCGAGCACCACGAAGTCGCAGTCGAGGACCGAGCCGTCGTCGAGCCGCAGCCGCAGCCCGTCGCCGTGGTCCTGCCAGTCGGTGATCTTCGTGCCGAGGCGTACGTCGACACCCGCGCGGCGCTGGAGCGAGCCGACCACCGCGCCGACCCTGGCGCCGAGCACCCTGCGCAGCAGCGGCGCGCTGTGGACGACGAGCGTCACGTCCATCCCGTTCTCCCGCGCGGTGCAGGCGAGTTCGCAGCCGATGAAGCCGCCGCCGAGGATCACCACCCGGCGGGCGCGCGCCGCGTGCATCGCCCGCCGTATCGCCGCCGCGTCCTCGATCGTGCGGACGGTTCGGACCCGGTCGCTGAACACCGGCGCCTCGGGCAGCCGTTTGGCGTCCACACCGGTCGCCAACACCAGCCCGTCGAACGGCAGATACTCCCCGCCGCGCAGTTCGATCGCGGACTTCGCCAGGTCCAGCCCCGTCATCCGGGTGTCGAGCAGCCAGTGCGCGTCCAGCGCCGCGTCCGCGCGGAAGGGCAACTGCTGCTCGGCGAGCCGGCCCGACAGGTACTGCTTGGACAGCGGCGGACGGCTGTACGGTCGGTGCGGCTCCTCGCCGACCATCACCAACTCCCCGTCGAAACCGCGCTCCCTGAGCCGGGTCGCGGCACTCAGCCCGGCGAGTCCGGCGCCCGCGACGACGATCCGCCGCAGGCTCGCCCGCGCGGCGGAGCCGCTGCGCAGCGGACGCGCCGCCCGCCGCCCGATCGGACCCCCGCAGCCCAGCGCGCGCTTCGCCCGCTACGGCTTCGCCGGGTTCACGATGATCGCCGCCATCCCGCTGTCCGCGATCGGCGCGGTCAACGCCGGTACGGCGGGCCTG
>NZ_MECL01000063.1 GCF_014596445.1 Streptomyces sp. CBMA29
CGCCGACACCGTCGCCCGGCTGCTCGCGCTCGCCCCCGGGCCGCTCGCGAACGGTACGGTCGCGCTCGTGGCCGGCTACCGCGCGCCCGGCGACGGCGGCGGCCTGGTCGTCCGCTGGGACGCCGCCGCGACCACCGCCCCCAACGGCGGCACCGTGCTGCGCCCGGCCGGCCACACCGGCAAGGGCCGCTGGCGCATGGTCCACGACGGGGTGCTGGACTTCCGCCAGTTCGGCCTCTTCGACGGCTCCGCCCCGGCCGACGACGCACTGGACGCCATGGTCGGCGACCCGGCCGTACACCGGGTCGAAGCGCACACCGACCTCAACTTCACCAAGCGCCACACCTTCTCCCGCTCCCGGATCGAGCTGGACTTCGGCGGCCACCGGGTCACCACCGTCGGCATCGAGAAGAACGCCGTGAACAACCCCTTCGGCGCCGTCCTGTACTTCCGCGGCACCGTGACCGGCACCACCGTCAAGTCCTCGCTGTCCGCGGCGATGCCCGACCTCGCCGACATCTTCGAAGTGCCCGACAGCGGGTCCTTCACCGTCGGCCAGTGGTGGGCCGTGGAGATCGACGCGGCCACCGGCACCGGGCTGTACGAGAAGGAGGTGCAAAAGCTCGTCCAGGTCACCGAGATCGTGGACGGCACGCACATCCGGGTCAACTACAAGATCGGCTGGGACCTGGCCGCCGGTCGCACCTTCACCTGGACCCGTGTCGAGCCCGTCGAGCGCGCCCACGTACGCGACATGGTCTTCGAAGGCGTACCGGGCGTCGCGGACAACGACACCGTCACCGGCTCGCACCCCGTCGCCTACGAGTACGCCGTCTCCTGCGACGTGTCGGGCATCGACGCCACCGGCACCTTCTGGCCGGTGATCATCCGCCGCTGGTGCACGTACTTCCGCACCTCCGAGTGCCAGTTGAAGAACCCGGCCTCGGTCACCTACGGCGGCGCCGGCTACCTCACCCAGCAGATCTACTGCCTGTACGGCCATGTCGAGGACTGCCACGTCGCCAACGCCCGCCACCTCAACGACTGGACGGCGTCCGCCTACGGCTACGTCACCAACTGCCACGGCGACGGCGACGACCAGGGCCCCTTCGTCACCCACGGCCAGTTCGAGCACGATCTCACCTACACCGGCAACTCCGGCCTGATGACCTTCGCCAACTCCGGTGCGGCCTGGGGCGGCGCGGCCAAGCGGATCACCGTACGCAAGCACGCCTGCTCCTGGTTCGTGGCCAGGACCAACGTCACCGACCTGACGCTGGAGGACATGCTGGTCATCGGCAACGCCCAGCCGAATTCGGGCATGATCTGGGTCAACGCCGACGGCGCCCAACTGCGCGGTTGCGTCGCCTCGGGTCCGCTGGTGATCGCCCAGTCCTCCCGTCGGTCGCGACGCCCCACCGTCATCGCCGACTCGGCGTTCACGCAGGGCAAGGCGTCCGAGATCACCTCGGCCGCCGTCAGCTCCGACGTGCACCTGCTGCGGGTCGCCCTGAAGGGCCTGGACGGCGCACAGTTCAACGGCAGCGGCGCGCTCGTCCTGGACCACTGCGCTTTCACCGGAGCCGCCGCGGGCGCCGACCCCAGCACCGTCGCGCACGCCGACATCTCCGTGCACGGCGGCAGCTTCACCGACACCGGCCTGGTGCTGAAGTCCGACAAGGACCAGCGGCTGTGGATCGGCGGCGGTGCGCGCTTCGGCGGCGGCAACAGCTCGGCGGCCTTCCTCTCCCGCGGCGGCACCGCCCGTACGGTGCGCTGGCAGCTCGACGGCCTGGACTCCGTCGCCCAAGGCAGCGGCACCGCACACCTGTTGATCGGCGACGGCGTCAACCACTACCGCGCGGGCGGCTCCTCGTTCACCGGCGGCCGGCTCGACCTTGCCCCGGCCGCCTTCACCGGCGACAGCCACCTGCTGCACACCGGCTGTACCGAGGACGGGGTGACCCGTACCCGGATGCCCGCCGAGGGCGACCGGGTGCGGCACACCGCGGGGAACCTGCTGATCTGAGAGCGCCGGCCGGGCCCTCACGAGCCCGGCCGGTCCGGCTCCCACCGCCGGTCGGTCAACGTTCGACCGCCGACCCCCCCGCCGACCCCCCCGCCGACCCACCCCGCCGACCCTTCGCGCCCACCGTGAGAGAGAGACCATGGCCACTGACCAGACCAGCGTCGCCGACGCCCCGATCGTGGGGCGCCCGGTGCGGATCGCCCTCGTGGGCGCCGGCAACCGCGGGCTGACCTACGCCGGGTGGATTCGCGACCACCCCGAGCGCGCCCGGATCGTCGCCGTCGCCGACCCGCGGCCGGAGGCACGCGCCCTCGTACCGTCGGCGACCGGGTACGGGGACTGGCGGGAACTGCTCGCCGCGACCGAGGCGAACGGCGGTCCGCTGGCCGACGGCGTGATCGTGGCCACCCAGGACCGCGCGCACGCCGAACCGGTGCTCGCCCTGGCGCGGGCCGGGTACGCCGTGCTCACCGAGAAGCCGCTCGCCCCGACGGAGGCCGAGTGCCGCGCCATCGTCGAGGGCGTCGAAGCGGCCGGCGTGCCCTTCGCCGTCTGCCACGTGATGCGCTACACCCCCTATACCGACCTGGTGAAGAGCGTGGTGGACAGCGGGGTCCTCGGCACCGTCACCGGACTCGACCACCTGGAGCCGGTCGGCTGGTGGCACTACGCGCACAGCTACGTCCGCGGCCCCTGGCGCCGCGAGGACCACTCCTCGCCGATGATCCTCGCCAAGTCCAGCCACGACCTGGACTGGATCGCGTACGTCACCGGCCGCCGGATCGAGACCGTGGCGAGCTTCGGCTCGCTCGCCCACTTCCGCCCGGAGAACGCCCCGGCGGGCGCCGCCGACAACTGCCTGGACTGCCCGGTCGAGTCGGACTGCCCTTATTCCGGGCCCAAGTTGTACTACCCGGCGCTGCGCACCACCGGCGGCGCCTGGCCGATCGACCACGTGACCGCGGACGCCGACGGCCCGCAGGACGAACAGGTCCTCACCGAGGCGCTGCGCACCGGCCCGTACGGCCGGTGCGTGTACCGCGCGGACAACGACGTGGTCGACAACCAGGTGGTCGCCATGCGGCTGTCCGGCGGAGCCACCGCCGTCTTCACCATGACCGCCTTCACCGAGCAGACCCACCGCCAGACCCGGATCTTCGGCAGCCACGGCTGGCTGCGCGGCGACGGCGAGCGGGTCACCGTGCACGACTTCCGCGACGACACCACCCGGGTGCTCGACGTCGGCGCCAGCGGCTCCAACGCCGCCGACGGCCACGGCGGCGGCGACCGGGTCCTGGCCGAGTCCTTCGTCACCGCGCTCGCCACCGGCGACCGCTCCCACATCCGCTCCGGCCCGGTCGAGTCCCTCGGCAGCCACCTCGCGGCCTTCGCCGCCGAACGGTCCCGGCACCACGGCACGGTCGAGACCGTACCGCTGCGCTGACCGGCCGCACACCGGGTGCGCACCGGCCGTACCCCGCACCCCGCACCCCGCTTGTACGACCACCCACCGCCCGCACGACCACCCACCGCCACGCTCCGCCTTCCGGAAAGTGAGAACCACCGTGAGACGCCGTCACACCGTCGCCCTCGCCGTCACCGCCGTCCTTGCCGCCACCGCTGTCACGGGCTGCGGCTCCGACAGCGGTTCCGGGTCCAGCTCGAAGAAGACGATCAACACCTGGGTGTACCCCGTGATCAACGACCCGAAGGCCAACGACGCCTACTGGGACGGCATGGTCAAGGGGTTCGAGAAGGAGAACCCCGGTGTGACCGTGAAGGTCTCCACCTACCCGTGGGCCAACCGGGACACCGCGCTGGCCACCGCGCTCGCCGCGGGCAAGGGCCCCGACGTGGCGTATCTGATCCCCGACCAGCTCGCCGGCTACCAGCGCAACCTGATCCCGGCCGACAAGTGGGTGCCGGCGGCGGACAAGGCGGCCTACCGCCCGGCCGCGCTGAAGGCGGTCACCGTGGACGGCCAGCAGCTCGCCGCACCTGTGCTGATGTCCAGCTACCCGCTGCTGTGCGACAAGAAGGTCTTTGACGCGATCGGCGAGACCTCCTACCCGACCACCTGGGACCAGCTCGCCGCGCTCGCGCCCACGTTGAAGGCCAAGGGCTTCTACGCGACCAGCTACAGCGGTGACACCACCGCCACCCTCAACATGACGTTCTACCCCCTGCTGTGGCAGGCCGGCGGCGACGTCTTCTCCTCCGACGGCACCAAGGCCACCTTCAACAGCGCGGCCGGTGTCAAGGCGCTCACCTGGCTGAAGACCTTCGTGGACAACGGCTGGACGCCGAAGGACCTGGTCACCACCACCCCGCAGATCGAGCAGACCGACCTCGCCAAGAACAAGGTCGCCTGCACCTGGCAGAACGCCGCCGCCGAGGTCGAGCCGTTCTGGGGCAAGGAGAACATCCATGTCGGCCCGGCGCTGAGCAGCGCCAAGTCCGTGGCGTACGGCACCGTCGGCACGCTCGCGGTCTTCAAGGGCGCCAACCAGCAGTTGGCCGGCAAGTGGGTCTCGTACATTTCGCAGCCGAAGAACACCGCCGGTCTGCAACAGCCGGGCGGGTACTTCTCGGCGCGCACCGACGCGTCGCCGCTCTACCCCGGAGACAAGCTCCAGGAAGCCACCGAGCAGGTGCTCGGCAGTACCGACGTCGGCCCGCTCGACAAGTCGGCACGCGAGGTGATGGGCCTGCTCGCACCGCAGATCCAGGCCGCGCTGCTCGGCAAGACCACCCCGCAGAAGGCGCTCGACGACGCGGCGAAGGCCGCCGACCAACTGATCGCCCGCAAGCGCTGACCGCAGATACGCGCTGACCAACGGTACGCGCTGACCGCAGATACGCGCCGACCGCCGGTACGCGCCGACCGTCCGTACCCCGTGGGCCGCCCGCACCGGCCGGTGAGGTCCGGCAGCACCCATAGCTCCCCGAAGGAGGTCCCGTGGCCGCAGTCGCGGAACGTACCACCCGCCCGCAGAAGAACCGACGCGGACCGCACGCGCGCCGGGAGGCCCGGATCGGGCTGCTGTTCGTGCTGCCCTGTTTCCTGCTCTTCCTGGTCTTCAGGTTCGGGCCGGGCATCGCCGGGCTGCTGCTCGGCTTCACCGACTACACCATCGGCGACACCACCCACTTCACCGGTCTTGAGAACTTCCGGCGGATGATGCACGACCCGCTGTTCTGGTCCTCGCTGCGGGTCACCGTCGTCTACAGCCTGCTGGCGGTGCCGTTCACCATCCTGGCCTCGCTCGGGCTGGCACTGCTCACCCGGCGGGCCTTCCGCGGCTCGCGGCTCTTCCGGTCGATCTTCTTCCTGCCGGTGGTCACCAGCCTCATCCTGGCGTCCACCGTCTTCATCTGGATCTTCTCCACCAAGGGCCCCTGGTCCGGGCTGATGGGCATGCTCGGCCTGCCGGACCAGTCGTGGCTCACCGACTCCGCCCTGGTGCTGCCCGCGATCGCCCTGGTCGGGATCTGGTCGCGCTGCGGATACGGCATGCTCATCCTGCTCGCCCGGCTCCAGGACGTACCGAGGGAGTTGGAGGAGGCCGCGCTGATGGACGGCGCGGGACCCGTCCAGCGGTTCCGCTACATCGTCGCCCCGCAGCTCAAGCCGGCCTTCTACTTCCTGTTGGTGATCGAGACCACCAACAGCTTCCAGATCTTCGACGCCATCTACGTGATGACCGGCGGCGGCCCGGCCAACGCCAGCTACAGCCTCGTGTACCAGCTCTACGACGCGGGCTTCAAATACAGCGACCTCGGTTACGCGAGCGCGCTCGGCTGCGTGCTCTTCGTGATGACCGTGGTCGTGGCGCTGGTGCAGCGGCTGGTGCTCGGAAAGGAGAAGTGACCATGGCGAACCTGACCGCCGATGCCGCCGATGCCGCCGAGGCGGGCGGAAGCCCCGACTCCGGTCCCGGCGGGCCCGTTTCCGCCGCCACCCGCACCGGCCGGGCCGCCACCCGCGCCGCCACCCGCACCGGCCGGGCCGAGACCGGCTCGTGGCCGCGCCGTTCCGCCCGCTCCCGCGGACCCCGCGAGCGCGACACCGTACCCAGGGCGCTGCAACCCAGCCGGGGCGGGCGGGTCGCCCGCGGTGTGCTGCTCGCGGTGGCGTCCGTGGTGACGGTCTTCCCCTTCTACGCGATGCTCGTGCTGTCGCTGAAGCCCGGTGCCGCGGTGTCGCTCCCGGGCAGTCTCCTGCCGTGGCACCTCAGCGGTTCCTCGTACGGCACGGTGCTCGACGCGCAGAACGTGCCGCGCTGGGCGCTCAACACCCTCGTCTACTCACTGGTGTCGGTGGTCGGGGTGCTGGTGCTCGCCGCGCTGGCCGGATACGCCTTCGCCAAGAAGCGGTTCCGCGGCAGGGAGGTGATGTTCTGGTCGTTCCTGTCCATGGTCATGGTCCCCTACCACGTCACCATGATCCCGACCTTCATCATGATGGCGAAGCTCGGCGGCGTGGACACCTACTGGGGCCTGATCATCCCGACCCTCGCCAACGCCCAGGCCGTCTTCCTGATGCGGCAGTTCATCAAGGACCTCCCCGACGAGATGTTCGAGGCGGCCCGGCTCGACGGGTGCGGCGAACTGCGGATCTTCGTCAGCGTCGTACTGCCGCTGCTCAAGCCGATCCTCGCCACCCTCGGCACCTTCGTCTTCCTGTGGCACTGGAACGACTTCCTGTGGCCGCTGATCATGGGCCAGAGCAGCGACATGCGCACCCTCACCGTCGGCATCGCCTCGCTGCAACAGCAGCAGGTGCCGCTCAGCCAGGTGCTCGCCGGATCGGTGATCGCCTTCGTCCCCATCTTCGCCGCGTATCTGGCGGGCCAGCGGTACTTCACCGAAGGCGTCACCGGTTCGGCCGTCAAAGGATGACCACGCACATGCCTCACGCCTCCCTGTCCAAGCCCGCGCCGCCGGCCGCGTCCGTGTCCGTCGCGCGCCCCGGCCCGGCCGGCTTCCCGGCCGGCTTCCCCGCCGGTGAGCAGCGGCTCGAAGACCTGCTCGCCACCCCTTCCCCCGCCCTGGTGTCCGACATCGCCCGGCTCGACGGCGACCTGGTCGTGCTCGGCGCGGGCGGCAAGATGGGCCCCAGCCTGTGCCGGCTCGCCCGCCGGGCGCTGGACGCGGCCGGCCGCGGCGACGTCGCCGTGCACGCCGTCTCCCGCTGGTCGGACCGGGCGGCGGCCGACGCGCTCGCCGCCGAGGGCGTCCGCCCGGTCGCCTTCGACCTGCTCGACGGCGACCCGGCGCGGTTGCCCGACGCGGGCAACGCGGTCTTCATGGTCGGCGCCAAGTTCGGCTCCGCCGGCAATCCCGCGCACGCCTGGGCGGTCAACGCGGCGCTCCCTGACCGGATCGCCCGCCGGTACCGCGACGCGCGGATCTCCGCGTTCTCCACCGGCAACGTCTACCCCCTGGTCGACACCGCCGCGGCCGGCTCCGCCGAGACCGACCCGGTCGGCCCGGTCGGCGAGTACGCCATGTCCTGCCTCGGCCGCGAACGGGTCTTCGGCTACCACGCGGCCGAACACGGCACCCGGGTCGCGCTGCTCCGGCTCAACTACGCGATCGACCTGCGTTACGGCGTGCTCGCCGACATCGCCTCCGCCGTGCACGCCGGCCGGCCGGTGGACCTCACGACCGGCCACGTCAACGTCGTCTGGCAGGGGTACGCCAACGAAGTGGCGCTCCGCGCGCTGCCGCACGCCGACCCGGAGGTGTTCACCGTCAACCTCACCGGACCGGAGACCGCCTCGGTGCGGCGGCTGGCCCACCTGTTCGCCGAGGAGTTCGGCCGAAACGGTGCCGGTGCCGGTGCCGGTGCCGGTGCCGGTGTGGATACCGACGCCGGTGCCGGTGCCGATGCCGGAAGTCACGCCGAACGAGCCCTGGAAAAGGCATCCTTGACGACGGGTCAGGAATCCGGCACGGCACTGCTGTCCGACGCGAGCCGTTGCCACGACCTGTTCGGGTATCCGCCGGTGCCGCTGCGCACGCTGGTCGGCTGGCAGGCCGAGTGGATCCGGCGCGGGCTGCCGCTGTCGGGCCGGCCCACCAAGTTCGACGTCCGCGACGGAAGGTTCTGACCCACCGTGTCCTCCCGCAACCACGCGAGCACCACCGCTCCGGCCGGCCCCGTCCATGACGGCGCCGACGGCAGGGGCGAGACGAACGGCTCCACCGGTTCCACCACCCCGTCCGCCGGTCCGGACGGCGCCCCGGGCACGGCGGCGAGCCCGCTCGGCCTGCTGGCCGCCGGCACCGTCATACCGGCCCACCCGCTCGCCCTGGACGCCGAGCGCCGCCTCGACGAGCGGCGCCAACGTGCCCTGACCCGCTACTACCTGGCCGCGGGCGCCGGCGGGATCGCGGTCGGCGTGCACACCACCCAGTTCGAGATCAGGGACACCGCCGTCGGGCTGCTCCGCCCGGTGCTCGAACTCGCCGCCGAGACCGCCGACAAGGAGGCCGGCCGGACGGTGGTGAAGATCGCGGGCGCCTGCGGCTACACGGCGCAGGCCGTCGCCGAGGCCGAACTCGCCGCCGAACTCGGTTACGACGCGGTGCTGTTGAGCCCCGCGGTGCCCGGCGCCGACGAGACCGGGCTGCTGGACCGGGCCCGTGCCGTCGGCGAGGTGCTGCCCGTCGTCGGCTTCTACCTCCAAGAGGCCGTCGGGGGACGCTACTTGTCCGCCGACTTCTGGCGGAGGTTCGCCGACATCCCGTCCGTGGTGGCGATCAAGGCCGCGCCCTTCGACCGGTACCGCACCGCCGAGGTGATCGCCGCCGTCGCCGCGAGCGACCGTGTGCAGGACGTCGCCCTCTACACCGGCAACGACGACGCGATCCTCACCGACCTGCTCACCCCGTACCGCGCCTCCGGCGGCGACCTGCGCTGGTTCGCTGGCGGCCTGCTCGGCCAGTGGGCCGTGTGGACGTCGAGCGCGGTCCTGATGCTTGCCCAGGTGCGCGCGGCACGGGCCGGCGATCAGCGGCTGATGACCGATCTGCTGCGCAGGGCACCGCAGTTGAGCGAGGCCAACGCGGCGGTCTTCGACGTGCGCAACGCCTTCCGCGGCTGCGTCCCCGGCGTGCACGAAGTGCTCCGCCGCCAGGGCCTGCTGGCCGGCACCTGGTGCCTCGACCCCGCCGAACGGCTCTCGCCCCGGCAGGCCGAGGAGATCGCGCGGGTGGCGGCGGCCTACCCGTGGCTGACCGACGACGAGTTCGTGGCGGAGCACCGTGATGACTGGCTCCGCTGACGGCGCGCGGCCGGAGCGGGTCGTACGGCCGGAGCGGCCGGGGTCGGCTGTGCGGCCGGGGCCGGCCGCGCGGCCGGTTGCCGTGGTCGCGATGGCGCCCGCACTGCGCGAGCAGCTCTTCACCGCGGACGCCTGGCAGCGGCTTTCCCGGCTGGCCGACCCGGTGCTGGTGGAGCGGCCCGGCGACCGGACCGCGCTGGCCGCCGCGCTCGCCGACGCCGACGTCCTCGTCACGGGTTGGGGCACCGCCCGACTGGACGCGGAACTCCTGGCGTCCGCACCGCGGTTGGGCCTGCTGGCGCACACCGGTGGCGCGGTGAGCCCGTACGCGACCCAGGCGGTCTTCGACCGGGGCGTGCGCGTGACCCAGGCCGGTGCCGCGATGGCCCGCCCGGTCGCCGAGGTCGCGCTCGCCTTCACCCTCGCACTGCTGCACCGCATCCACCGCTTCGACCACGCGCTGCGCGGGGGAGTCCCGTGGTCGCGGGCCGGGACGGCCCCCGAGCGCCATCAGATCCTCGGCTGCCCGATCGGCGTGATCGGCGCCTCCCGCACCGGGCGGGCGTACATCGAACTGGTCCGGGCGCTCGGCGCCGAGGTCACCGTGGCCGACCCCTACCTCGGCCCCGCCGAGGCGGCGGCGCTCGGCGTCCGGGTGGCCGGACTCGACGAACTGCTGGCCACCAGCCGGATCACCGTGGTGCACGCACCCGCCCTCGCCGAGACCCGGCACCTGCTGGGGCGACGGGAGCTGGCCCTGCTCCCGGACGGCGCCGGCCTGGTCAATACCGCCCGGTCGTGGCTGGTGGACGAGGCCGCGCTGCTGGACGAGCTGCGCACCGGCCGGCTCGACGCCGCACTCGACGTCTACGACGCCGAACCACTGCCCGTCGAGCACCCGCTGCGTACGCTGCCCAACGTACTTCTGACTCCCCATCAGGCCGCTGCCACGGTCGAGGGCCGGCAGGCACTGGGCGACAGCACGGTAGCGGAGATCGAACGCCACCTCGGCGGGCGGGATCTGCTCCATCAGGTGGGCCGTGAGGCCCTGGAACGCGTCGAATAGCGAGCGAGAGTCCGTCATGCCGACCGCGGCACCGGCACCGGCACCGGGACCGCGCCCGCGGCACCCCGACCGTCCGATCCCGTACCCGACCCCCCTTTCACGAAGAGAGACCACCGATGCGCCTGATGCGCCTGGGACAGCCCGGCAGTGAGCGCCCCGTCCTCTGCACCGCCGACGGCCGGACGTACGACCTGTCCGGCCTCGCCTCCGACATCACCCCCGCCTTTCTCGCCGCGGACGGTATCGCGCGGGCCCGGCAGGCACTGGCCGCCGGACGGCTGCCCGAGCTGCCGGCGGACGACATCGCCGGCCTGCGGGTCGGCGCGCCCGTGGCCGGGCCCGGCGCGGTGCTGTGCATCGGTCAGAACTACGCCGCCCACGCCCGCGAGTCGGGGGCCGAACCGCCCACCGAGCCGATCCTCTGCCACAAGAGCCCCAACACGGTCGTCGGCCCGACGGACACCGTGCTGATCCCGCGAGGCTCGAAGAAGACCGACTGGGAGGTGGAGTTGACCGCGGTGATCGGCCGCCGCGCCCGCTACCTCACCGAGGAGGACGACCCGCTGGCGTACGTCGCCGGGTACGCGGTCGGCAACGACGTCTCCGAGCGGGCCTTCCAACTGGAGACCCCCGGCGGCCAGTGGGCGAAGGGCAAGAGCTGCGAGACGTTCAACCCGCTCGGCCCGTGGCTGCTGACCGCGGACGAGGTCCCCGACCCGCAGGCGCTGCGGCTGCGCTCCTGGGTCAACGGCGAACCCCGGCAGGACTCCTCGACCGCCGACATGATCTTCGGCGTCGCGGAGATCATCCGTCATCTGTCCCAGTACCTCGTCCTGGAACCGGGAGACCTGCTCAACACCGGTACGCCCGAGGGCGTCGCGCTCTCCGGCCGCTTCCCCTACCTGTCCGCGGGCGACGTGATGGAGATGGAGATCGACGGCCTCGGCCGGCACCGCTCGGTGTGCGCCGATGCGTGAGCGCGCGGTGGCACAAGGAGCCGCGGTGGTACCAGGTGCCGCGGTGGGGCGGCCAGCCGCCGTCCCGATGACGCGGTGCTGACGTACGATGCCCGACCGGCGCTGACCGGCGGTTTCCGGCTCGCCGAAGGCCCGGTCTGGGACGCCCCCGGCGAACGGCTGCTCTGGGTCGACATCGAGGCCGGTCTGGTCCTCGAGGGGCGGCTGCGGCTCGGGCGGGTGGAGGTCGTACGGCGGCACCGGTTCCCGGGCCCGGTCGGCGCGGTCGCCCGCGCCACCGACGGCCGCCTGCTCGTCGCCGGGCGGTACGGCCTCACCGTCCTCCTCCCGAACGGGGCACGCCGGGCCGGCGCCCGCGTACTGCCGTACGGGACGCCGGGACGGCTGAACGACGGCGGCTGCGATCCGGCGGGGCGGTTCCTGGTCGGAAGCACCGCGCTCGACGGCCGTCGCGGCGAGGACGTCCTGGTCCGGCTCTCCGGCGACGGGCGGCCCGCCGTCCTCGACACCGACCTGACCTGCTCCAACGGGTTGGCCTGGTCGCCCGACGGCCTGCTGATGTACAGCGTGGACACCGGCGCCGGTCTGGTCCGGGTGCGCGGATACGACGCGGCCGACGGCCGGACCGGCGAGCGCCGCGACTTCCTCGCGGTCCACGACGGGCTGCCGGACGGCCTGTGCGTGGACCGCGACGGCAATCTGTGGCTGGCGGTGTGGGGCGCGGGCGAGGTGCGCTGTTACTCACCCTCCGCGCGGCACCTGGCCACCGTCCGCGTACCCGTCCGCCACCCCGCCGGCCTGGCCTTGGCCGGGCCCGACCTCGCCACTTTGGTGATCACCGCCGGGGGCCCCGACGGCGGTCTGTTCACCGCCCGTCCTGGCACGCGCGGCACGGCCCTCCCGGCCTGGAACGGAGTCAGCCGCTGACCCGGTACGAACCCGCACGCTCCCCGTCGGCTCGGGCGCCACGCGGTGGTGCCCGATCAGGACCGCGTGCCCGGCCGATCCGTACGTACGTCTCTACCCGGGGTCTGGGACGGCGCTGGCGTGGGCGGCGAGGACGCGCCACGTGCCGTCGAGGTGTGTCCAGGTGCGGGTGTAGCGAAGGCGCGCCGTGAACGGATGTCCTCCGGCGGTGCCTTCAAGCCCGGCCAGTACGCGGGTGATCCCGGTCGAGCCCACCACGGTCACGTGCAGTTCCTGCTGGTCGAAGACCCCGACGGCCAGGGTCCGGGACCTGTGCGCTCCCAGGTCCTCCTCCTTCGTCATGGTGCTGCCGTCAGGTCCTGTGTAGACGACACGGTCGTCCAGCAGCAGGTCCAATGCCTGCGCGTCACCTGATCGAACAGCGGCCTGCAACCTCTGCTCGGCGTCGTGGAGAGCGGCTTCGAGAGCCACCTGGTCCATCCCCATTCCGATCCTCCTTGGCTTGCCGACCCGACCTCGCCCGGACTCCCGTCCTGCCCCGTCAGCCCTGCGGAGAATACGGGACTCGTCCTCGCGAGGGGCCGGCCCCGACCCGCTGTCCACCTGACGGTCGGACGAACGGTCAGGCGACGCCTTCGATCAGCTTGTTCAGCGCCTTGTCGCCGGACCCGGCGAGCAGACCCGCGTCGTCCATCCCCAGGTAGACGGCCCCGGTCGGTGCCATGGACAGATAGCTGACGCCGCCGTCGACGGCACCGAGGGGATAGCGCGATCGGGGCGCCAACCGCGGCGCCGCAGGGCCCAGTCGGTCTCTGCCGACCAGCGGGTGCCGATCTCCGCCTGATGGTCCTGCTCCGGAGTGTGCGGGATCACCAGGTGGTCGCCGGCGGGAACGAACGGCAGTGGTGCGGCGGTGCGGCGTTCCACGACGCCGCAGGAGGGGGCCCAGGCAGTGGGGATCGAACGCGAGTCGGCGGAGGTGCGGATCCCCCGGGCCGCGCTGGACGCCTTCGCCGCGGCGCTGAGCGTGCAGACGGTGGCGATGCGGACCTGGCCCGACGGCATCGAGTGGATGTACCCCCTCGGGACGTGGGAGCAGCCGCACCTGGAGGTGGCTCTCATGCCCGGCGGCGAGGAGGTGTGGCTGCGGATGTCCACCGACCGCTCCAGCTTCGCCGTGTGGACCATCCAGCAGTGGTGGGACTTCGCCGGGCATCTGCCCGGCGCAACGCCGCCGCAGGGCTGAGCCGCGACCGGCTCAGCCCTTGGTGATGCTCCGGCTGATGTCGAACGGGACTTCCTCCGCCAGGTGGAACAACGGCTCCAGGACGCCCTCGTACACGGGGTCGGTGTAGGGCGGACAGTGCTCGGTCAGCAGGCAGCCAGCAGCTTCGTCCTTGGTGCGGGGGTGGGCCGCCTCGACGTCCGCGGCGATCTCCAGGACAAGGCCGATCGCGTCGTCCACGCCGTCGCGCACCTGGGTCCACCGCTGTGCTGTGCGCGTGCGCTCTCCGGCGAGTTCGTGTTGACGCTCCGGCAGAAGGTCGGCCACTGGCACCGACAGCGCCGCGTGCAGCCGGCCCAACGTCGGCTCCTGGCAAAGCTCCTGAACCGTCGCGGCCGTCAAGGGCGGCTTCGCTTCCACGACGCGCTGCAGAACGGTGACGCCCAGCACAACCGCCGCGGCCGTGTAGCGCCAGGCAATCAGCGCCACGTGGCGCTCGTACGCGGTCGCGCCGTGCGCGATCTCCTGGACGGCCTGCCCGTAGAACGGGAACGTCGTGCTCGCCTCGTGCACGTCGGCCACGTCGCTCCCGCTGGTGAGCCGGTCCCACTGGGCGCTCGCCGACTGCAACTCGTACCGCGCGGTCAAGACCGCCGCGTTCAACGACCGCAACGCCCCCAACTCGGTCGTCGTCAGTGGGCCGTCCTCATCGAACTGTGCAAACCGCATCGCCACTCCCGCCCCGGGTCCGGATCAGTCTCCGGCACGCTACCCGGCTCTGTGGCGGTGGGTGGCTACGATGTGAAACGCCCTGACCCCGGGGGTTGCGATGCCGGGGTCAGGGCGCTGTTCGTGCGGGCCGGGCTCAGGCGAGCCAGACGATGTTGAGGACGATCAGGCGGCGCAGCGGCCGGTTGACCCAGTGGGTGAGGGAGAGCTGGCCGACCGACGTGCGTGCCCGGTGAGGCACCGGCGGAGGATACGAGATTCGCACTCGTGAGGGGTTGCCCCCAACACGCCTTACAACTCTCTGTCCCGGTGTACGCCGGGGGTCGCCACCGTTCTGAGCTGGGGCGCAGCGCTGGTCGGTGCGCTCTTTGGACGTCCGTGGACGGGGGTGAACGCAACCCGGACTGCAACCCTCCGGGGCGCGGGGCGCCCCGGAGGATGGGCCGGTGTTCGGGAAGCCGCGCGCGGACCCGGCGTCTCTCGTCGGTCGGCAGCGGCGTATCTCAGGGGTCCGGGCGGTGCGGTGAGCGTACGCAAGTGTGGGGCGGGGTGGTGTCAGATGGCCCCGGAGAGAAAACCTCTTCTGGCGGTACGGACGTCGTGGTCGGCCGAGAAGGTCACGTGCTGGTCCGATCCGGAGAGCGTCACTGTGACGCGTCCGGGGTGCGGTCCGGGGGCGGTGGTCCAGCGTGTCATCGGTGTGTGCGTCCAGCCGGTGATGGTCACGTCGTCGATGTCGCGGTACGTCGTGGATGTCTCGTGGGCGTTGAACCCGCGCTCCCGCCAGCCGTCCGGCGCGTCGTCGGGCAGGCCGGGGCGCCGGACGGTGACGGTCGCGGACCTGTCGCGTTCGTCCAGGTGGAGGGAGATGGGGCGGGCCTCGGTGAGAGCGAGAGCGTGGTCCTGGAGGTCAGAGATGCTCAAAGAAGGCCACCTCGCTCGGTTCGGGGAGGCGGCCCCGGTAGCGGAGCCCGTCGACACGACCGGTGTAGTGGCGGGACTCGGCTCCCTCGCGGTAGGCGTTCATGTGGCCGACTCCCAGGGAGGCGTTGCTGGTGAAGTGCAACTCCATCGACGCGTCGCGCCCTTGGATCTCCACCGTGATCCGGTTGTGTTCCTCGGGCTCCGCCGACGTGATCAGTACGTCGGCGGTCACCGGAAGCCGCCAGCCGCGCATCCTTACGTCCTCGATCGCCAGGAACCGCACTTGGCACTCGAACCGGTCGCAGCCGTCGGCTTCCCATTCGGGCCGAGGCCGGTCGGGGAAGACCGGCAGCACCACCCTGAGCGTGAGCGTCGGCCCGACCTGGTCGAAGTGCACGGAACTCACACCGACTCCCTGGAGTGAAGGGACGCGGTTGTAGAGCTCGGTCAGCCCGCCGCTGTCCCGCAGGAGGTCAACCCAGGCTCGGGTCATAGTAGTAATGCTCCTCACAACCTGGCACTTGCCCCGTGCGGGGATTGTCGATGGGCCGGACGTGAACATGCGGCGGCTGGTCCCCGATGCCGTTGGGGTCGCCGAACGAGTGGCCGGTGTGATGGTCCTGGAAGACGATGAAGTCGTCCAGGCTCTCGGAGTAGTGGACCTCCTCGTGGAACATCACCGGTTGGTACGTGTCGTCCAGGATCTGCTTGCCGCCCGGTGTGGTGGAGGGCGTCAAGCGTACTTCGAGCGGCTCCGCGCCCGGCGGAACACCGGCGTCGCGGAGTGCCGCCGCCTTCGCGGCTTCCCGGCAGGGTGTCAGTCCGAGCGGATCGGTCCAGGACAGCGGATTGCGGATGTACGCGTAGTGGTCGGGCGCCGGAGCCAGGCCCAGCGGGTCGGGGGACAGATACCGGCCGACGTCCGGCTCGTAGTACCGGAAGAGGTTGTAGTGCAGGCCGGTCTCGGCGTCGAAGTACTGGCCGGGGAACCGTAGCGGGCACAGCGTTTCCCGTGACTCCCCGGCGACCGCCCCCCAGACACTGGACCGGGGCTGCCTGACCGCGTGGCCGTCCTCTCCGATCAGTTCCGTGGGCGTACCGACGAGATCGGTGACGAGCGCGTAGAACCGCTCGTCGGTCTCACTGCGGGAGAGCTTGGCCAGTGGCCGGTGGCTGCCGGGCTGCCACTCCCACGTCGTGGTGGTGTCGCGCCGGCTCTGTTCCGCGACCCGGGTGCCGTCCCACACGAAGTCGGTCTGCTCCTCGACCGCTCCGTCCTCGCCGAGGAGTTGCTTCGCGACGCGACGGCCCAGCGGGTCGTACACGTAGTGCCACCGGCGCCCGTCCGGAGTGACGACATCGGTCAACCGGTCGTCGGCGTCCCAGAGGTAGGTCCACGTCCGTGACCCTCCGGAAAGGAGTCTGCTCGTGCGGCGGACGACGCGGCCCTGGCCGTCGTACTCGTACCTACGCCGCCCGGCCCGGCGCAGCAGCGTGCCGTCGAAGGAGAATTCCGCGGATGAGCCGTGAGCCGCGGCCTGGGTGGGCTTCCCCGCGTTGTCGTACGCGTAGCTTTCGGTCCAGTCAGTGCCGGTCACGGAACGGATTCGGCCCAGCGGATCGAGGTCGAAGTCCAGCGGGCCGAACGTCGGGTCGTCGATCCGGGTCGGATAGCCGTCACCCCGATACGCGAACGCACGCCGTCGGCCAGGCCCCGCCGCAGCGGTTACCGTCTGCTCGCTCAGACGGCTGTTGACGTCCCACTCCTGTGTGAGGGACACACCGGAGGGCAGGCCCCGCACCGTCTCGCGTCCGTTGCACGCCTCGGCAAGTACCCGGCCGCGCCCGTCGTACGTGGCGGTCAGCTCCACGTCCTGCCCGGTGGCGTGTACGACACGGCCCGCTTGGTCGTAGGCGAAAGTCGCGGCCGTCCGGTCGTCATGACGGCGCTCGACGAGGCGTCCCATCCGGTCGAACACGTACCGCACCGACTGGCCGACCCCGTTCGTGCGTTCCACCAACTGTCCAGCGGCGTCGTACCGGTGGCTGAGGGAACGGCCGTTGAAGTCCCGTTCATGGATCATGCGACCTGCGGCGTCGTAGACGTAGAACCACGACTGCCCACGCGCGCTGGTGACTTGGGTAATCCGCATCTCGGAGTCGTAGGCGAATTCGGTCCTGGCACCGTCCGGAGCGATACGCGCGGAGATCAGGTCGAACGCGTTTACCTCGAACCGTACGGTCTCACCCGCCGGATTGACGTGCTCGATCGGATTGCCGTCCCCGTCGAAGGTCCATCGCTCCGTGGAGCCGTCGGGCAACCGCCGCCATGCCGGAAGCCGTTCCACGGTCCAGCCGAACCGGACTGTCTCGCCGAGCGGGTTGGTGATCGTCACGGTTCTCCCGAAGGGATCGCGCGTGTACGTCGTCACCGCGCCCAGCGAGTCCTCGACGGTCAGGGGCAGTCCGGCCGGGTCCGTTGTGTACCGGCGGGAATGACCCAGCGGGTCCGTGGTCCTGGCTATGTGCCCGGCGTCGTCGTACGCGTACTCATAGGTCGCGCCCAGCGGGTCGGTGACCTGGAGCAGCCTGCCGCAGTCGTCGTAACTCTGCGTCCACCGCGCGCCGTCGGGGTCGGTCACCGCGACCGGAAGACCCAGTTCGTTGTACGCGGCCACGGCGGCCGTTCCGTCCGGACGTACGACCTCGGTGAGATCGCCCCGCTCGTCGTAGCTGTACCGGGTCTGTCGGCCGAGGGCGTCCGTCCGGCTCAGGAGGTGGTCGTACCGGTCCCAGGTCTGGACCGTCACGCCGCCCAACGGATCGATCTGGCGGACCAGTTGCAGAAGCCCGTTGAATTCGAAGACGGTGACGTGGCCCAGTGAGTCCGTCGCGCGGGTGACCCGGCGCTCCGTGTCGTGCCCGTTGCCGTGCGCGGAGTTGTGAACCGAGTGGTGAACGGAGTTGTGCGTGACGTCGTACTCGAAGGTCGCGTCAAGGAAGCCGTCGGGGCCGCAAGTGCGTACGCACCTGCCCGAGTCGTCGTAGGTGTACGAGTACGCCGCCCCCTTTCGGTCCGTCCACCCGGTGATCCTGCGTCGCCCGTCGTACTGGAAGGCCAGCGGTATGTCGCTGGAGTTGACGACACCGACGAGGTCGCCATCCGCGTTGTACGTGTACCGCATCAGCGTCGGCCGGTCGGGGTGGCTGATCAGACGGAGGGCCACGATCCGCTGCCCGTCCCTCTCGACGCCTATCCGGTAGCCGCTGTCGTGGATGATCTCGACCGGTGCGGCGGAGTCCTGCTCGTAACGGACAGTGATGCGGTTGCCCTGGCGGTCGGCGGTGGCGATGATCGGCAGATCCGCGGAGAGCCTGCCGTGAACGGGGCGGAAGTACAGCGTGTGCCCGGTCTCGGGCTGGCTGACGGTCATGGTGCCGCCAGGAGTGCCGTCCCAGCTCAGCGGCCATCGCGGGCCGTACACAGGGAGCACGGACCCCTCGGTCTGGGGGATCGGGTAGTGCAGGACCATGCCGTCCACGCTGGTGAACCGAACGCTCTGCTCATCGATCCACAGCCGCTGGTCGAGCGTGGAGGACCAGGACGAGCCGAACCATCGCCCGCCCCGGTACGACGTCACGTGGTGACGTTCCAGGATCAGGGGGAGCACCGCGGGCAACTCCACGTCCGTGGCTGACATGACCATATCGCCGGTCGAAACGTCGATGGGGTCGCCGCACTTGGTCCGCTTCACCATGCTGACGGCGCTCTCGCGCATGTCGCGCAGGGCCCCCGCGCCTTTGCGGACGCTGTTGGCGATGTTCTCCAGTGCTTTGCCGGATTTGAGGAGGGTGGGGAGTTCGCGGGCCATTTTGAGGAGGCCGCCGGCGGTGGTGAGTCCTTTGAACATGGGGATGCAGTCGAGTGCTGCGAACAGGACGTCCCACCCACCAGTGTTTGTTCTTGATGCCTGCGTCGGAGGCTTCGTGGAGGGCGTGCTGGGCGGTGGAGGCGGCGTTGTCTCTCAACTGGGCTGAGTCGGCGGCCAGTTGTTTGGCGGCGTCGAGTTTGGCCTGGGCGTTGTGGACGGCGGTGGAGGCGGTGGTGTGGGCGGAGTTGGCGTCGGTGGCGTTACGGGTCGCGGCGCGGACTTCTTCGGCGGAGGGCGGGGGGACGTTCGGCTTCGGGTCGTCCTGATACTGCTTGGACTTGTCCTGGGCGCGTTTCACCCAGGCGTCGGCGTTGGTGAGTTGGGATGTGGCGGAGTCCAGTTCCTGTCGTGCGGTGCGGCCTTGGGCCAGGGCGCGGTCGGCGTCGGCCTGGGCGGTCTCCAGCTTCGGCCAGTAGCCGTCCAACGCACCCGACGCCAGGCGGTAGGAGCGTTCCAGCTTGTCCAGCTCGCCGGGCAGGTCCCCGAACTGCTGCCGGTAGGCGTCACCCGACAGGCCCGCCCACTCCTGGACGACGGTGTCACCGTTCAGCCCTTTGACGGACCTGAGCGCGGAGGCGACGTCATCGGCGAAGTCCCCGAGCTTGCGGGCGAGTTCCTTCACCTCGAACGGATCACCCGGCACCGGATCCCGGTCCAGATCCAGCACATCCCAATCCGTCGGACGCCCCACCACCCGAATCCCCCGTCGTCAGCCTCGGCGAAACCGCCATCCTGGCATCGGCCCGCCCCCGCCGAAAGAACCCCCCCCCTCTCTCCTGACGCCCCGCCGCCCCACCCCGGTTCCCGCCGCGCCCCCGGAGACGCGGAAACGTCGTTGGCCCCCGCAGCGAGCAGCGGGGGCCAACGACGTATTGCCCGGTGAGGCACTGGCGGAGGATACGAGATTCGAACTCGTGAGGGGTTGCCCCCAACACGCTTTCCAACTGTTCGGCCGGGGGTTCAGGCAGGTCCGTCAGCGTTCTGACCTGCGGCAGATCGGTCCGATCATCGACGATTGGACTGCACTGAACGGAAGCGAATGCAACTGGAACCGCAACTACCGATAGGCGCATTACCCATGATGACAGTGGTTTCGACGACAGTTGACCGCAGCGCGTTATTGAGTACGCGGCTCCCGTATACCGGTGCCAGGTGTGCGGGAGCTTGTTAGGGCATGGCCCTTTGTGCATCGTCCCGGCGCTTCGTCGCCTCGGCGTGGATCGCCGAGGCGTCGGGCAGGCCGGCCCGTTCGTGCAGGGCCGCCTGGGCGAACAGGGCACTGGTGAGGTTCGCTTCGTGGCTACCCCCGCGTACTGAGGCTTGCGCGCGTCGCAGGTTCACGGAGGCGTCGATGGCATCGATCATGTGATCGGTGGCCCCCTCTATGTGGCTCGCCGCCGCGGCGCGGGTGTGAAGCGCTCTCGCGAGTGCCTCGACGTGCGCCTGCTCGTCGAGGTCGGGGAGCGAGCGGTAGACCGCCACGGCGTCGGCAGCGGTCTGCTCGGCGCTCGGCCACTGCTTCGCCCGAGCGAGCAGCGCCGCGAGGTTGCCCAACGCGTGCGCGAGGTCGGCTGGGCGGCCCTCCTCGTCGGACTCGCGGATACGGACTGCCTCGACGGCAGCCGCTAGCGCATCCTTGAGATTGCCGGCCGCGCCGTGCCGGGCGGCCAGAGTGGTGAGCGCGACGGCCAAGCGTGGCCGGTACACGCCGTGCAGTGCCTCGGCCAGGCGCCGGTGGGCCTCCACCGCCTCCACCGCCGAGGCGAGCGCCTCGGCCTGCAGGCCGTTCGCGGACTGCACGATCGATTGGTTGACGAGCGCCGAGGCCAGCCGGACACTCGGATTGGAAGCGTCCTCGGCAAGTCCCGGGTCCGTCTCAACGAGGCCGCGCAACAGTTCGACCGCCTCCGCGACGGAGTCGAGCGCCTCCGTGCGCCGGCCGTCCCGAACCAGCGCGGAGGCGTGATGGTTGAGCGCGTCGGCATACTTGAGCAGGTGCGCGTCGGGGTTCTGGTCGGACAGGCGGCGTAATACGTTTACGCAGCGCGCGGAGACTGCGCACGCCTCGCCGGAATCGCCGAAGCGTTCCCATTGGAGTGCCAGGTTGCCGAGGGCAGTCGCTAGTTGTGCCTCGTACAGCACTGGGCGTTCGGCGGTGAGCCCTTCGAAGATTCGTACGGCCTCACGGCCGGCCGCGAGGCCATCGGCCCGGTTGCCCGTTTCGGCGAGGTCGGCACCGAGGACGTCGAGCGACAGCGCCAATTCGGCAAGGTAGACGTCGCTCCGTTGGCACAGCTCCTTACGCACCTCGACGGCGCGGCGGATCGTGAGCAGACCCCGCTCCCGCTCGCCCGTCTCGTCGAGCATGACGGCGAGGCTGTGCAGGGCGCGGCCGAGGTCGGCCAGATGTGCCTGGCGGCTGGCTGCCGCGAGCTGTTCGAAGAGCCCCGCCGCCTCCTCGGCCGCGCGCAGGCCTTCCCGACGGCGCCCGCTGCTCTTGAGGTGGTAGGTGTAATGCAGCAGCAGGCGGGCGGTGGCCGCCGGGCTGATGGACGCGTGTTGTTTGGCGTTGTCCAGCGTGAGTTCGCTGGCGAGCACTGCCAGGTCCGCGAGGGCGACACTCTCGTCGGGCAGGTGGGTGAGGACCAAGCGCACAGTGTGGTCGTCGTCGTGCGCCTGGAGGCTGTCCAGCAGTGTCCGGGCGAAGACGCGCGGGTTCTCCAACTGGGGCGCGACCTCCATGCCCAGGGGGAGCATACGGTCGATGTCGTGGGCGAGCAGCGCCGCGACGGCGCGGGCCGCCACCGGGTGACGTACGGCGGCGCGGCCGAGGACGGTCAGCGCCCGGCGAGCCTGGCCGTCATCCAGCCCCGGCAGGGGGGCGGTGGCCACCTCGGGGAGGGAAGCCAGGACGTGCGAGATGTGTTCTTCGCCGAGCCGGTCGGGGCGCAGAGGGTGCAGTCCGGGGCCGCCTTGGAGGACGGCCGAGGCCCAGTGCAGATGGCGGCGCCGGAATGGCACGGACGCGTCCTCGAAGGTGGGGGTGCCCGACAGCAAGGCGAGCGCTCCCTCCTCGGTGCCGGCCCCGAAGAGCGTCGCGACCGCGACGAGCGCGTCCGCGTGCAGCGAGGTGTCTTCCGGAAGCCCGTGTACCGCCAGCAGCCTTTTCCAGTAACGGCGTTCGTGAGCGAGCACCCGAGCCACCGGGTCGGGTGAAGCCGGAGGAGAGTTGCCCAGCGACTCGTCCTGTTCGAGCAGCGCGGCCATGGCGGCGGCGTGCACGTCCAGGATTCGGTCATAGCGGGTGGCGTACAGGTCGGCGGGGACCACGGCAGTCTCAGGGCGGGTGCCGGATAGGTGTGCCGAGAATTCCTGTGCCGCGCCAATGAACTCGGCCTGTCGCTGGGCCTCGGACGGTACGAGCGGGGCGAGCCGGCGTTCCGTCATGGCCCCGAACATGAGGGCGACCCGGTCGTCGGCATGTTCGGCGAGTGGGCGCTGCCACTCCCCGCCCGCGCGGCTGAGTAGCAGTAGACGCACCGGCCCAGCCTCGGCGTCGCGGCGTAGGCACTCGGTGGCGAGGAGGAGCAACTGCTCGGCGCGGGCCTCGGCGTAGTCGAGAACCAGCAGGAGAGGTGCGGTGCAGCGGGCCAGCACGGTGAGGTCGTCCTGTGCGCAGGACTCGTCGACGAACCCGGCCAACCAGCCCCGGTCGGTCGCCTGTTGGCACAGGTGCAGGGCGAGACGGGTCTTGCCTTGGCCGCCGGGGCCGGTGACCAGACGTACAGCCGATCCCGCGGGTTCCTCGCACCACGTGCGGAACTCCTCCTGCTCGGTCTCCCTGCCGTGGAAGGGCACCACGCCGTACTCAGCTCGCAGCAGCATGCTGGGGATGGGCTCGGGGGGAAGTTCCTCGGCGGGCAGAAAGACGCGGCGGGCGAAGGTCTGCGGTGTCAGCACCGCGAGTTCTGTGAAGAGGCGCTCTAGCCGCAGGTTCTGGTAGTGCATCCGCAGGTACTGGCAGCGTTCCAGCCTGGCCAGGTCGTCGGGAAGTTCGGCGGCCGAGGGCATCCGGATACGCCGCCCTCGGTCGACTAAAACGGGTACGACTTGGATCTTGTGCAGAAAAGCGTAGGCGAGCTCGCGGCGGACCCAGTCCTCCTTCAGCTGGATCCGCGGGGTGCCGTGGGCGTTGGTGACGGTCAGCCACTCCGGTCCGATCAGCGCGATCAGGACGGAGGAGCGTGCGAGGCCCTGGGGCAGAGCCTCGGTGAAGTCGGCGGACAGTTGGATGGAGCTGCTGGCGAAGAACACCTGATCGTCGCCGAACCGGTCAGCCAGCAGACGGTGCAGCAGCGCCGCCTCCGTTTCGCAGTCGCCCACGCGGTAGTTGACGAAGATGCCGGTGGGCACGGGAGCGGTCACGCGGCCGGACGGCGGGACGCCTGACGGGCGACCTCAGGCAGTAGCTCTGCCACGGTCGAATCGCGGCGGTGCCGCGACAGGGCCCGGACACAGCCGCGCAGATCGGTGCGAAGGGTGGCGGAGTCGAGGCCCGGCGCGACTGTGAGAATGTCGCGCAGCGTGGCGCACGCGCGGTCGACGTCGTTGGCACCGAGCGCGGCGAGCGCGACCCTGACCTCGAACCGAGCTCGGGCCCGGTGCGCGTGGGCCGGGATGCGCCGCGCCTCGGCACCCAGCAGACCGAGTGCCTCCTCGTGGTGGCCGAGCACTTGAAGGCACCAGCCCCTCGCCATGGCGGCGGGATCCGCGACGTGCCGGGTGCCGTAGCGGCTGCTTGCGTGACCGCCGGCATAAATGGTGCCCGACGCGGCGGCGAGGGCGGTCCCGGTCGGCGCCGTACCCGGAAGCGAGCCTTGAACCGGACCCGCCGGCGAACGCATGGCCGGGCCGGAGAGCAGGCTGTCCGCCTCGTCGAGCGCGCGGCGGCAGCGAAGGTCGTCACCGTTGAGGGCGTGGCCCTGGGCCAGGCGTAGCAACGCCCGCACCTGCGTGGCCGGGGACGCCGTGAAGCACGCCGCAGCGGAGGCGAGTTCGACGGTGGCGGCGCCGTCGTCGCAGTAGAGCGCGAGCAGGGAGCGCCGCAAGACGGCGTTGGCCTCCATGTCGGGCGAGCCGACGTGCCGGGCGAGTGAAGTCGTAGTGCGCGCCCAGGCTAAGGCAGACCGTTCGTCATCGGCCTCCTGGCACATCCAGGCGATGAACTCCGCGTAGCGGCCGGCCAGGGACAGCAGTCGCTCGGCTTCGGCGCCGTGGGCGTGCGCCGCCATGCCGCGCAGGGCACGCACTTGTGCGGCCGCACTTTCCAGTACGGCCCCCGGACCGGCGCTCTGCGCGGTGGCCCGCAGACCGTCCAGGACGCTTGTCAGCGCCGCGACGACCGGGGTGGCTGCACCGTCGGACAGTGTGGCGGGCAGTGCGGGCAGGGCGGCCTCGTCGGATAGCGCCCCCGCGGACGCCAGCCCTGCGGGGGCGCCCGCGCTTCGCGCGGTGTCGTCGGTTCGGCCCGCACCTAGCACCGCGAGGAGGCCGCCACGGGCGCTCAGCGCCGCGTCACAACTCGCTGCCAGTTCCCGAGTTGGCGTGCGCAGGCCGTTCTCCACCTTGCTCAGGTGTCCCGGAGAGTAGTGCGTCCGCGCGGCGAGATCCGACAGGGACCACTGGCGCTCGCCCCGGTACTTGCGCAGTCGCGTGCCGAATGATTCCACGGTGCGCTCCAAGGTCTTGCCTGTTGCCGAATGACAAGGCTAGCGGGCAACTACTGCGCACGCGTGCGGTATCGGCCCATCCTGGGAGGACTGTGGACCACGGCCGACAGGCTGCGGGGGCGGTAGCTCCCAGGACGCAGGTGGCATGCGAGTGGGCCACGGGTGCGGGCCCAACGGCACCCGGACGGCGCTGAGAGGAAAAGGATGCTCATCCGGGACCAGGATTACGTCTTACTCAAGGACGGCCGGATCCTGGCGGTGCACGGCCACTGCCACCCGCCCGGACACATGGTCGGAGAACTGGCCTTCGTGCCGTCCACGGCGGGTAGGTATGCGCTGTTCGGGTCTCGGTACCGCAAGGCGTACGTGGCGGACGGGCGGGGGATGTCCGAGCGGGAGAGGGAATTGGTCCGCTTCCCGACGGGCACCTGCTTCGACCATGCGCACCCCTTCTCGGCGAAGTCGATCGTGCCGCTCTCCCATGTCGACCTGCACCTGTCCGCCACCGTCGACCCCCGCACCGACACGGTGCCCGGCTCCTTCCTGCGCCGCTACGCAGAGTTTCATCTCGACGAACTCGCCCGCATCCTGGGCGACGCGCTGCCTGCGGGACCGCTCGGACTCACGGGATCGGCCCGCCTGCTGCTAGGGGACCCCACCGTGAGGGATATGCACGACTACGACGTGGTGTTCGAGGTGGGTCCAGAGGCAGCCGTCCGTATCACCCGGCGCCTGTGGGCCTACGGCTGGGCCCACTCCGAGGCCCGTCTGCGAGAGCACGGCAAGGACTGGCGGATCCGGCTGCGCACCGGGGCGGGCATACTTTGTCCTTTTTTCCGCTACGAGGACCCCGACGACGCGCCCCTCGCCGGCCTCACCACAGCCCGCACACTGTTGCGGAGCGTGACGGTCAGCGGCCGGGTGGTGGCGGACGCGCACGGCGCGTATCTGCCGACCCTGCTTGCCATCGTTCCCGAACACGTTTCAGCCGCGATGCCCGGTGAGGTGGCGCGTCGGCTCCCAGTCCTTGTCAGTCACATGCGTGACCGCGGCGACTTCCACAAGGGCGACCGGGGAACGTTCACCGGGGACCTCTGCCATCTAGGCACCCCGGCAGGCGACTTGGTGGTCCTCTCGGTGGTGGACGGGGCGGACTCGCGGTTGGAAGACTCGCCTTGGCCGCTTCCCGGTCGTCCGGCATCATCGGCGGGCGGCCGATGACCCCGCTCTCCCCCGATCTGGCCGCGCGGGCCTGGCGACAGGCGGTGGCAGACTGCTGGAGTGACCGCTTCGGGGCGGTGGCGGTGACGCACGAACGGGTCGACCTCCGCTCGCTCAACAGCGTGATCGAGCTGGTTGCACCCGCCCCCTATGCATCGGCCCAAGCACTGCTACGTGCGTTCATCCGCGCCGGGATCGCCCCGTACCCGCCCGTCCTCACCGGCCCACCCCCGGGCGGCACGTTGCTGCTCGGCCCGCTGGTCGAGCGTCATCCAAACGGGTTGCTGATCCTTGACGGGGTCCACCGCTGCCTGGCTGCATTCTGCCAGGGCCTGGGCACCGTGTGGGTCTCGGTGCTCACCGCCGAGACCCATCCGCCTCCGGCGGGATCGCCCGTGCCGCTCACCGAGGTCACGCCCTCCGCGTCGGCGCGCACTCGCACTCCCTTGTTCCGGTACACCGGCAACCCCGACTTCCGACCGACCGACGACTTCCTCTCACGGGCGCAGACCAGCGCCCAGCGGGAGATCGAACACCTCCGCGGACCCTAGAGTGCGTCCCCCGCAGAACGGAAACGTCTTCGCGGACCGCGGAGACATCAAGCAGTAAGCAGAGACGAGGACCCCATGACCAACGCCGACTACTCCTGGGACCAGGAATCGGACCTTAACGACGACCGCCTGGAGGCCGCCGTCGTCCCTCAGCGGTACGCGCTGACCGCCCCCCAGGTGGTCGTCAACAGCGCCAAGGAGATCCTCGTGGTGGATCCGCACCCGGCTGGCACCTGGGACACCTGGATGTTCCCCTACGCGTCGCTCATCCTCACTCGCGATGAACTGGCCGCCGCCCCGGACGGCGGCGCCCGCCCGGCCCTGGCCCTCACAGAGGGATCCACGTTTCGCGCGCTCTCAAAAGCATTGGAACAGTTGCGCGTCAGCCGCCAAGACGCCTACGTATCGGCCATCCAGACCGGGGTGAACAACGTCATCGCCGACCTGAACGGCACCTGGAGCGGGACACCGTTCTATACGAACTACTCCCTCAAGTTCTCCAAGACGTCGAACAGTTACACCGCCTATGAGTTCAGCTACTTCCTCAACCGCGTCGCCGCGTTCGATCTGGAACTTCCGCATGTGTGGATCGAGCCGTCCCGACTGGCGGAGGAACTCGTCCGGTCCGAGACGCCGTTCGGCCGCAAGGTGTCGTCCAACGTGGTGGACGCGCTGTCCGCCATCCAGTCGAGCATCTGACCCCCGCGGGCCGGAAGGATGAACAGAGGGTGAGCAGATGACCTACCAGGTCCTGACTGACGAGAGCCCGGGCAAGATGGCGCTCCCGGTGACCCCGTCACAGGTGTGGATCATCTCGACGCTGGAGGTCGCCGTCTCCTGGCAAGACGACCACCACCTGATGCTCGTCCACCCGAGCTATCCGCTCGCCGGACAGCACAACAGTCCGCTGCACGACGAGGGTTACTGGGCACCACCGTTCGTCGCCTACCCGGTCCCGATCGAGTTCTCGCCGCCCACGACGGCCGGATCCCTGTTGCGGCTCGCCACCGAGGCGGCGGACCGCATCGATATCGAGCGGGACCTCAACCACCTCGCCTATCAGATGGGCCTACGGGACATCCAGCTCCGGCGCCGCAGCCCCTTCCTGGAACTTAAGGTGTCGCCGCGCTCCCCGAGCACGGTGAAGGCTTACTACATCCTTCGGCACGGCCTGGTGGGCGTCGACACTTCCAGTTCCCGCAACCTAGCCGACCCCGAGCAGCGGCGCGGCTACGTTTTCCTGCCGCTGCTCGGGTACCTGAGAGCGACAGAGGTGCGTCCCGGCGAGGAGCACGGCCGCAGCGAACGCTGGTTCCTCGGCAAGCCGCTGATGAGCAACGTCGAACACGTCCTCCAGGAGGAGATGCGTCGGCTCGTCATCAGCGAGGAAGGGCTCGACGTACAGCCGGAGCTGTTCCATCGAGTGGAGCGCGGGGTGCTGTGCGTGGTGGACCTCGCCGGATACGGGACCGCGTTGCGATACGCCTTCGAACACATGCACACCTTTTCCACCACGGCGGAACGGGCGCAGGACGAGTTCCGCAGGCGGGTCGCGCACGAGTTGCACACCATGCTGGGCGATCTCGGGACCACCCAGGCTCAGTTTGCGGGCGACGGGTTCGTGGCCGCTTTCCCTGAGCGGGCGTTCACGAACACGACCGCCCTGATCACGAACATCGTTACCCGTTGGGAGGTTCTTGTGGGCCTCATCGAGCAGCTCAACGGCTCCATACGCTCGCCCGAGAAGCGCGTTGGCACCCGCATGGTGCTCCACCAGGGCGACTACAGCTACGGCCGGATCGCCGGCACTCGCAGTTTCGCCGCCGCCTTTGACGGCACCGCGGTGATCGAGGCAGTCCGGCTGGAACAGGGGTTGGCGACGGCCTCGAAGGAGAGGAGTGCACCCATGTTTACGTCCCTTCCTCGGCGGTCGCATCTGATCGCGGTGAGCGGGCAGCTCGCGGAGCAGGTGAAACCATTGGAGTCGGGGACGGGGTCGCCGTTCGGCGGGTGGACCGCGCTGGGCGAGACATCCCTGACCGCCAAGGAGTACGAGGGCGACGCCTTCGTATACCGGGTGCGGGTGGCGGAGACCGAACGGCCGTCCCCGGAAGGGGAGGCGTCATGACCTCGACCCCGGCTGGTGACCCCATATCCGTACCCGTACCTGGCACTCCGTCCATTCCCGAATGGGGAAGAGAGCCCGCGCACCTGGACTTTCTTGGCAAAGCCGCCGCCGCGACCGAGGATCTGCTGGTCGGCACGGTGGCCACGATCCGGGCGGGCAGGCTGGGCCGTGGGCTTTGGCACCCCACCGGCTTCGCGACTTTCGAGATCGCCCAAGTGCCCGCGCTGGGCCTCGTCCGGGTCCACTTCTGGCCGCACGGCCTCCGTCGGGGCCTCTCCGGCCACCCGACCATCCACCAGCACTGCTTCCGTCTGTACTCCCGTGTGCTGGCGGGCGAATACCGAGAGTCGCAGTACGGGGCCGTCGACTCGGGCCCGTGTGAGGCGCCGCCCGGCGCGCAGCGCCTGCGTGTCTACGAGGTCCGACCGACGGGGACGACGGGCAAGGACGAGTTGTACGAGACCGGCGAGGACCTCGACGTGATGCCCACGCTTCGCGCCGCCCGCTTCCCGGCTGGGACCTGGCACGAAGTCCCGGTGGGTACGTTCCACGCGACGCCCATCGCGCGCAACCGTTTCTGCGCCACGTTGGCGGTGCTTAGTCTGCCGGTCCCTGGGGCCTCCGACGTCCTGCTTGGCCACCCGGGTGGGGGTTCCTCGGCCAGCGCACGGCGTGTGGTGAGCGACGGAGAAAAGGAGTTGATGTGCCGTCAGTTCACGGCCGCCGCAGACTCGGCCGCGTCGGGCTCCCCGGACCCGGCCCCCGCCTTTCTGGGCTCTGCTTCTCCGGACCCGCGATGACCGCCCCCGAATCGGACAGCGCGGAGTTCCGCGCCTACGCGGGACGGCTGTTGGCCGAGGCCCGCGACGAGGTCCGGCAGGCCGACGCCAAGGCGTCCCTTCTTCTTGCCGGAGCGGGAGTCGCACTCGGAGTGGCCTTCTCTACGGCGTTCACCGGCCGGGTGTACGACCGGCCCGTAACCGACGCCGTCGCCTGGCTGTGGTGGGCGGGCCTGTGCACAGCAGTGGCGGGAGTGACGCTCCTCGGCTGGGCCGTCTGCCCTCGCACCCGCCGCGCTGCAGCGGCACCTACTCATCTCGTGAGCTACTTCGGCGATGTCGTCGACTACCCGAAGGAAATGTTGGAGGACCGCCTCGTACGAACGCTGCGGGCACCGGGCGCCTCCGTCGTCGACCAGATCTACGAGGTGTCGACGATCGCCGCCACCAAGTATGCCCTCATCAGGGGTGCGCTGCTGCTGTTCGGAACGGCGGCCGTCCTCTGCGCCGTAGCCCTCCTGGTGGGCTTCGTCGGATAGACGCTGGGCTTTGCCCCTTTGCCAAGGCGGCGGAGACCCGCTGGTCCGTTCCATGCGTCCCGAATGACGTGCTGGCGTAAAACACTCATGCTGATCGACCTGCAACGATGGATCGTCGAGCCGCCCTGGCATCTGGTCCATGGCGCGACGGTGAGAGACCCTTAGCTCGCCTGCGCGAGCGCTGCACCGGGTTGGGCGCCGGGCCGCGGCCCACAAGCCGCAGCAGAGAATGTACGGACTGCTGGAAGCGTGGCCGAGGCCGAACTGCCGTGAGAACTGCAATCCCGTAACGACGTCAGCCCCGGCGCGTATGCGCCGGGGCTGACGACGGCCCTGGTGGGCGGTTGCGGAGGATACGAGATGCGAACTCGTGAGGGGTTGCCCCCAACACGCTTTCCAACTGTTCGTCCGGGTGTTCAGCCGGGTCCGTCGGTGTCCCGGCCTGCGATGGAGTGGCTCGACGACGGGTGGTTGGACCGTGCTGAACGGGGGTGAACGCAACTGGAACCGCAACGGTCGGACGATCGGTCAGGCGACGCCTTCGATCAGCTTGTTCAGCGCCTTGTCGCCGGACCCGGCGAGCAGACCCGCGTCGTCCATCCCCAGGTAGACGGCCCCGGTCGGTGCCATGGACAGATAGCCGACTCCGCCGTCGACGGCACCGAGGGGATAGAGGCGTTCTCCCGCCTGCTCGCTGAGGTCGTCGAAGATCTCGGATTCGTGGAGGGCCGCGAGGGGGTCGAGGCGGAAGGGCGAACGGGCCGCTGTTCGGCCCGGCCCCCGCTGGTCGATCTCCAGACCTCCGAATTCGCCGAGGAACCGCCGAGCGGCGTCGTGCATGACGAAATCCGCGTCGTCCTCACGGAGACGGCGTTCCCAGTCGGTGGTGGGGACAGTGCGATCCGGGCGCCAACCGCAGCGCCGCAGGGCCCAGTCGGTCTCTGCCGACCAGCGCGTGCCGATCTCCGTCCGATGGTCCTGCTCCGGACTGTGCGGGATCACCAGGTGGTCGCCGGCGGGAACGAACGGCAGCGGTGCGGCGGTGCGGCGTTCCACGACGAGATTCTCGATCGCCGCGTACGCGTCGCCCGACAGGGGCTCCGCGTGGTCGGTACCGATGTGCACGGCACCGTCGGCGGTCATGCCGAGCAGGCTGTCGCCGCTGTCGGCGAGCCCGATGGGGCACAGCCCGGTGCCCGCCTCCACGCTGAACCGGGCGAATCGTTCGCGCTCATCCTGGACCACGCCCAGGTCGAACCGGAACGGTGATTGCGGCATGACCGGTCCGGGCGTCCACGTGTCGGTCCTCAACCCACCGAACTCGGCGAGGAACCGCGCCGCCGCCTCGTGCAGGGTGAATCCGGCGCCGCGCAGCGCCGCCTCCCAACGATCCACCGGTACCGCACGCTCCGGGTACCACGCGGCCGAACGCAGCACGCGGTAGGTCAGCTCCGACCACGCCGCAGGCCGAGTCTGGTCAGTCATGCCTAGGTCACCGCCGTGATGTCGAGTTCATCGAGTACATGCTGACACGACGAGCAGATGGGCTTGGGCACCCCATGCTTCGGATTCCCCGCCGCCCTTGATGCTGGCGCCGTCGAACGTCCCGTCGTAGTCCTTGGGTTTGAAGCCGGCCGCACTGGTGGGCCGAGTGTTTGGAACCCGACCACTTTCGTGGACACTGGAAGTAGTTCACTCAAGTGTCAAGTGGGAAGTGCACGATGGTTTCAAAGCGGAAGATACGAGAGCAGGCAGGAATTTAACGCAGCACTAGCAGCGTAGTAAAACTGTCTACGAAATCGGTCGGCCTCCAGTCGTCACCCATCCCGAGCCGACGCACCACGTCGAGGGAGTCGTCGGCGGATGGCATGATTCGCAGCTGACGTGCCGTCGGCGTCCGTGCCGCCGTCTCCATCGCCCAGGCTCTGCGGGCCCAGGTCCCGGACGACGGCGCCGAGGTGGAGCTGTTCTCCTCGGATCTGCAGCGCACCCTGCGGACGGCCGAGGAAGTGGCCGAACTGTTCGGCGTGAAGCCGTTTGTGGATCGCAGGCTGCGGGAGAAGTCCTACGGTGAGGCGGGGGGAAAGCCGCAGGAGTGGCTGGACCGGCGCTTCGTCCCACCGCCCGCTGTCGGGGAGCGAATGGACCACGACGAGGGCGTGGAGGGTTCCGAAACCAAGGATGCGTGGGCACAGCGCATCTACACGGCCATGGACGAGATCCTGCACAACCCTTGCGAACACCAGATCATCGTGACGCACGGCGGTTCCCTGACGTTCGTCGTGGCGTCCTGGATCAAGATGCCGATCGAGTTGGCCGGCTATGCCAGCTTCCGGGCCCCCTCCGGCAGCATCACCACGCTGGGCGAAGACGACTTCTTCCACAACCGCCAGGTCCTCAACCTCAGTGACACCCGCCATCTCGACTCCGCCCAAGCTGCCTGATCCCGACATGACCCGCTACCACGGCCTGCCGCCCTCACGAGCGGCAGGCCGTCCGATGCACTGACGTCATTTCTCGGGATCTGGCACACATTCCGTGAGGGCGATCAACGGCGTTCCGCCACGGTGACGTCCTGTCATCTGGGACCGTGGTGCGGTGCGATGACCTCATAGCGGTGCTGTTTCCGCACTTCAGCGTGGTGCTGGTGGAACTGACCGTGCGCCGGCTGTACTGCGAGAACGCTGACTGCCTGCGGCGCACGTTTGTCGAACAGGTCGAGGGGCTGACCGTCCGGTATGGCCGACGGACACCGGCGTCGCGTCGGATTCTGGAAGCGGTAGCCGTCGCTCTCGCAGGCCGGGCGGGCAGCCGGTTTGCCGTGGTGCTGGGCAGCGTGGTCAGCCGAACGGCCCTGTTACGGCGGGTGATGGCCCTGCCTGACCCACATTGGCCGGAGCCGGGAGTGTTGGGCGTCGATGACTTCGCGACCCGCCGCGGACAGCATTACGGCACGGTGATCATCGACTGTGCGACCGGCCGCCCTCTTGACCTGTTGCCGGGCCGGGATGCGAAGGCGCTGGCGAGTTGGTTGCGCAAGGACCCCGGCGTGGAGATCATCTGCGGTGACCGAGGCGGCTCCTACGCCGACGGCGCACGCACCGGCGCGCCGCAAGCAGTGCAGATCGCAGACCGATTCCACATCTGGCAGGACCTCGGCACCGCTGTCAAAACCAGCGTTCGTCGGCACAACGCCTGCCTCAGACCGTCCACCCGACCGGACAGCACCGCGAGTACCTCCGCTGCCGACCCGGCAAGCACGGCCAAGGCGATGTCACCGATCGAAGCCCGCATCCGTGAACGCCACACCGCCGTCCACGCTCTCTTCGACCAGGGGCACGGCATCCGCGAGATCGCCCGGGAACTGCACATCGGCGGGAACACCGACCGCCGCACCGCCCGCGCCGAAGCCCCCGAACAGCTCCTGGCCGGACGACGTCAACCACGGCCCGGCCAGCTCGACCCCTACAAATGGATGATGCGTCAACCCGACCGACTCCGGGACGAAGACCGCCAGCAACTTGCTCAAGTCCTCGCTCGCGGCCCCGAACCCGATGCTACGAGCCGACTCGTCCGAGGGTTCGCCGAGATTCTCACCATCCGCTCCGGCCAGCACCTCAAAGGCTGGATCACCGCCGTCCGCGCCGAAAACGTGCCCGGCCTGCACCGTTTCGCCACCGGCCTGGAGAAAGACTGGGACGCCGTCACCCAGGGCCTGACCAGCCACTGGAACTCCGGGCCCGTCGAAGGTCACGTCAACCACATCAAGATGATCAAACGCCAGATGTTCGGCCGTGCCAAACTCCCCCTGCTCCGCAAACGCGTCCTTGTCAGCGCATCAGCAAACCGGTGACCCGCCAGCCACGGGTGTCAGACCCCTGCGGCATGCTCGCCCGTATGAACGAAGACGCTTTCTGGCAGCTCATCGAAGACTGTAGGCCCGCGGGACCTGACCCTGAGGCCGAACTGCTTACGCCCGCACTGACCGAGCGTCTTGCCCAGTGCCCGTTGTCGCTGGTCACAGGCTTCGCGGAACAACTGTCGTGGGCGCTGTACCAGCTCGACCGCAAGGAATACGGATACGACCTGTCCGGTGACGCCTTCCTCTACACCCGTGCTGCTGTCGTCGCGGCCGGCCGCGCGATCTTCGAGAGCGTCCTTCAAGACCCTGCGGTCTTCAAGCCGTACGCCACGAAGCTCATCTGGGCCGAGAACCTGCTCTACGTACCGGACCATGCATACAAGCGCATCACCGGGGAGGAATGGGACCGCAACACGCGATACTCCTACGAGTCGTACTCGAACACCGAGGGCTGGGCTGACTGACCAGCGTTCGCCAACGCCTGCTGATGGACTCACGAGCTGCTGATCACCCTCACGGAACGTGTGCCAGATCCATTTCTCGTGAACATCCCCGAACTCCAACTGCATCTCGCGGTCTGCCTGCGTGACAGGGGGTGTGGTGGTGGAGGCGCCAGTTGAGGACTTCGGCGGGGTCCACAGCGTGGGGATGTCGAGCGCGGCGACACGGCGGTGGACGAAGGCGTCGGGGGAGATGGTCGGCGCGAAGCGCTCGGGTTGCTTGGCGTCGTGATCCTGTCCTGGAAGTCCGAGTTCTTGTCCTGTGGGCGGACGGGCTCGCCGGAACCGGATGGGAAAAAAAAATCAGACGGGGAACCCTCATGCGGCGTCGGCGATGAACTCGACGGTGGCGGTGTCACCGTCGAGAGCGCGTACGGCCTCGCCGGAACGGTGTTCTTCGAAGAGAGCGGGTCAGCCGCCGAATACCTGGGGCAAGTCCCCGGCTTCCCAGAGCAGGTCGAGCCTGGTGAAGAGTGACTCCAAGTCCTTCAGGAGGGTGCTGCGCGCGGCCTCCGGAATTTCGAGAAGCGGGTCGTTGAAGGCGGGCCCGGCATCGGGGCCCGTCCATCCCTTGTGGCGCCGACAGGCCGCGCACCACATGTAAGTGATGCGCACGGTGCGGTGCGGCCCCATCCGTCGGTACACGTACGTCCGCACGGCCACCGCTCCGCAGGCCGGACAGCGGCGCTCACCGGGCTTATCGATGAATCTCGGGCCGGCCAACAACTGCTGGACCTGCTCCGCATCGAATTCCCGCACCACTGGCTCCTCGTCAACCCGTCCTGGACTTGAACAGCGACAGCATACGTTGGCCGTAATCCTCCGCGGCGTCCTCCGTGCCGCCCCAGATGTGACTGGGCGCGATCGTCTCGCCCCACAGCGGCTTCGAATTGAGCGACAGCCGGAACTGCTGGTGATGGTGGATCTCGTGGAAGACGGTGGCGACGCCCTCGTCCATGCTGCGCAGGCCCAGGTCCGAGATCTGGATCAACGGCAGCCCCCGGGGGCCGAGTTGGGGCGTGCCGGACGCGAGGTGCGGGCTGTTGCCGAAACCGAGACCGGTCGGCGTGTGGATCTCGGGAACGTGCACGATGTCGTAGTGGCTCACGGACATGTCCGCCTTACCCAGTGCCATGCGCAACTGCCGGATGCTGACGGGCGCACCGAGCTGGCCGCCGGGAAGGCCCTGCGACGGCCCCCGGAACACGTTGATCAACGAGGAACAGGGCGACAGTCCGAGCGGGTCGGCCAGCACCGTGGGGTTGATGACATCGGCGTAGTCGTCGGGGCCCGGAGCCAGACCGAGCGGATCCGGGCTCAGGTAGCGTCCGGTCTCGGGGTCGAAGTAGCGGTGGTAGTTGTAGTCGAGGCCGGTCTCGGGGTCGTGGTACCGGCCGGGGCTGCGCAGTGGACAGTCGACCACGTCCCCACCGGCCGTTCCCGGAGCGGTGGGCGCGGCCGGTGGGGACGGTGCGGTTTCCGGCAGCCACGGATGACCGCGCCGCCGCCAGACGACGGTACCTTCAGGGCCGACGAGTTCGGTGGGCGCACCGGCCAGGTCCGTGATGACGGCGAGGAAACGGCGGTCGACCTCTTCCTGCGGCAGGTCCGCCACCGCCTCGGCCGTACGCCTGCTGTGCACCTGCGCGACCGCGCGCGGGGCCTCTCCCAGCAGGCACTCCCAGGTGGTGACCGCCTCCTGGGCCCCGGTGATCACGGTGTCCGCCGCCGCGGCCGGGACGCGCACCTGCTCCGCGAGGACCTCTCCGTCCCAGGCGAACCGGACTTCCCCGGCCGTCCTGCCGTCCGCCGTCACCAGTTTCTTGGACGTACGGCGTCCCAGCGCGTCGTAGGCGTACGCGGCGACACTGCCGTCCGGGTTGGTGACCGACCGGAGCCGGTCCTCCGCGTCCCACGCGAAGGACCAGCGCAGCCGACCGCCGGAGAGCAGCATCCGAGTCTTGGCGGCGACGCGGCCCCGTTCGTCGTACGTGTAGCGGACGCGACCGGAACGCAGCACCCGCGATCCCGACATCTCAGGACGCGGCGGACGCCTGTCGTCCGGCCCGTCGCCGCGGGGATCACCGGTGTCGACGTCAGTGATTCGCCCGACGGCATCGAGCGTGAACCGGTGTGTGCCGCCGACGAGTTCGGCGACTGCGAGTCGACGGGGAGCGCCGGGGTGTCCAACCGTTGGTTGCGCAGATGCTGGCGTGCCCCAAGTGATCCGGGGTCCTCCACGGCTACCGCGGGGATCCCGTCGTCGTGCAGTACGTGTCCGAGCAGGCTGAGTGTTTGGGCAGTGCCGGCGACGATGAGTATTTCGTCGGGGTCAGCCCTGATCGCCCGATTGCGGGCCAGCCAGTTGGCGATGGCGTGACGCAGTGCCGGTGTCCCGCGAGGGTCCGCGTATCCAAGGTCGGACGCCGGGACGCTCGCGAGTACGGAGCGTTCGGCGCGCAGCCACGCTGATCGCGGAAACGCGGCCAGGTCGGGAACGCCGGGTGACAGATCGATCCGGGCGGGTGCCGCTCGCATCATGTCGAAGATGTCCGCACCGGGTGCGGCGGCGAACAGGGCCCTTGGCGGCGGTGGATCGCGGGGCGTGGGCCGGGGGACTTCCGGTGACAGGGCGGGAGCGGCGACAACGATCGTTCCGTTACGCCCGCGTCCCGCGGCGTGTCCGTCTTCTGTCAGCCGCTGATACGCCTCTGTCACCACTCCGCGGGACACCCGCAACTCGCTGGCCAGAACCCGGGTGGCCGGAAGCCTGCTTCCCACCGGCAGCCGGTGGTCCGCTATCGCGAGCCGAAGCTGCTGGACCAGCCAGTCGGATCGCCCGCCCATCGGTACATCGTCGATGTTCAGTTGCAGGAAGTCGGATCCGGAGACTATGGACTGGTCGGACGGGTGCAGATTGGACCTGTTCATCGAGCCATAGTGGCAGCAGGGTGAACGCATGGACACAGCGATGGCATCTCATGGAATGGCCACTGCGGCCGGCTATGTGCACGGCTACTCGGAACGCGAGGCGGCTCGCCTCGGCGAACAGGCTGACACCTTGGCGGCGTTGTTGCACGCGGGCACGGCCTATCCGGCCGACAGCCGGGTGCTGGAGATCGGTTGCGGGGTCGGCGCACAGACGATCCACCTGGCCCAGGCCAGCCCGGGAGCGCGCATCACCGCGGTCGACCGCTCCCACGCTTCCCTCGCACAGGCCCGCGCCCATGTCGCGGCCCACGCCCCGGGCGCGCACGTGGAGTGGTATCGCGCGGATCTGTTCGATCTTCCCTTTCCTGACGCGGAGTTCGACCATGTCTTCGTCTGTTTCGTCCTGGAGCACCTGTCAGACCCCCAGCAGGCGCTGACCGCACTGCGGCGCGTGCTGCGGCCCGAGGGCACCATCACGGTGATCGAAGGGGATCACGGATCGGCGTTCTTCCACCCGGCCAGCGCTTACGCCCGTGCCACGATCGACTGCCAGGTCCAGCTCCAGTCCGCCGCCGGCGGTAACGCGCTGATCGGCCGGCAGTTGCAACCGCTGCTGTCGCAGGCCGGCTACGACGACGTCGCGGTGCGTCCTCGCACGGTGTACGCCGACCGGACCCGGCCCACACTCGTCGACGGCTTCACTCGCAACACCTTCATCGCCATGGTCGAATCAGTCCGGGAAGACGCGCTGGCAGCAGGGCTCATGACCGCGGACGACTGGGACCGCGGGATCACAGACCTGCACCACACCGCACAGGCCATCGGGACCTTCCACTACACGTTCTTCAAAGCCGTCGCCGTGAACCCGTCCACCCGTGAACCCGTCCACCCGTGAACCCGTCCGGCGGAGACGCTGACGGCCCCATGGAACAATCACATCAGCCACAGGCTCCGGGGGGATGACGCCGTATGGAACGGGTGGGGGCCGCTTGTGGCGGGGGCGTCCCCGCACACCTCGAATCGATGGGGCGGTGTCCAACAGCGGCAGGAGCTATGTGACGCCGTGGCGGTTCCCGCCGGTGAGGGTGACGACGACCGGGGTTCCGTGTCGGTCGACCGGGCCACGAGGCCGTTCGTGAGCACGCAGCGGCGTCCGACAGTTGGACTTCCCGACCGAGCCGGCACGTCGACCCCACACCCGACCGCCCGCTGTGCCCCGCAGCCTGCCCAGACGCGGCGGCCCAGACAGGCGACCGACTAGATGCCGGTTGCGGCATCCCACGCCCGATCTGTCTGTTCACCCCATACTCCAGGAGCAACCGTGCGGGGGTCGACCGCCTCCGCGGGCGCCGTTGTCTTGTAAGTACCGTCAGGTTGTTCCGAGCGGTCATGCTCCTTCACCCAGAACACACGACGAGTGAAATGGCCAGGCACGTCTCCACTTGGTGCGTCACCTCGGAGGACTGCATATCCGACTCGCCGCCCCGTACCTGTCCAAGACACTGGCCGTCTACGCGTGCCGGCGTTGGTCACTACCGATTGCCGGACATAGTCGAAGTCGTCGACGTCCTCAGTCCAGATGATGCTTTCTTCGTGCGCCAGGGCCGCCTGATTCTCCTGCACGTGCACCTCCAGAGGGCTTTGCACTTCATGAACTGCCAGTCTGACGCGGGGGCCAGCCGCGTAAGAGAGGTTTTCTGAACCCCGTGACAGCAGATCGAGGTGATGCATGAGAAGGGCGCTGCCTCGCCCTGAGCCCGCGCCCGCTTTCCAACTGCTCGCCCAGGTGCCCGGGGCGGTCCGTCAGAATCTTGACCTGCCGCTGAGAGGCTCGACATCCAGCGATCGGACCCCGTCTGGAGGAGGTGAACGCAACTGGATCTGCCTCTATGTGAGCAGGCGAATCGCTAGCGCGGAGCCGTCTCGGCGGATTGATACCGGGCCGCCCCAGTTGTTATCCCAGTCGACCCGGGGCAGGCTCGTCCGTCGGGCATAGGCGTTGGTTCGGTACTGCTCGACCTGCCCTTTCGCCAAGTAGGCGAAGAGGTCTTCCGCCACCCCGGAGAACGCCTCGACGCGGGTCCTGTTCAGACGGAAGACGTGGTCCGTGCCGACGAACTGGTTGCCCAATAGTTCGTGGTCGGCATCGCGAACGCTGCCAACCGCCGCATGCGCGAAGCCGGTGAAGCGGTCGCGGCCCTGGCGCTTCGTAAGGTACTGGGCGACTGTGTCCCCGTCGCCGGCGAACGCGCCCAGCCCGGCGGCGGCAGTACGGGCGAGGACTTGCTGGAACCATCGGTAATGGTCATGTTGGACGTGGTAACCGGGCTCTTTATCTGGAGTCTCGTCACCTTTGGTCGGCGGTTGGATGCCTGGGAAAATGTTGTCTTCTTGTACCTGGTGGTTCAGCGCTGTGTCGGGGGAGCCTGCCTTGCTGCGGAGCCAGCCGCCGTTCCCAGGAGCTTGTAAGGCGTGCACACTGAGCACACCCTCGATGGGGAGTTCGGTGCTGAAGATCAGGGCAGGGGTCTCGTTCCAGGTGCCGATGTGAACGGCTTCCACATGAGCCGAGGCTGATACGAGCTGGTCGTGGGATGCGGCGGCATTGCTGTGGTTGCCCTTGCACGCGATCGGGATGACTCGCGACGGCTCACCGGGCTTCCATATCTCGGCGAAGAACTGTGGACGGTAGCGGTAGCCGGAACGGTGCCCTTTGTCTCTGCTGGTGAGAGCCCAGCCCGCGCGGAGAGCGGTGTCTGCGGGAACGATCGATACGGAGTGGTCCGGGTAGCGGCGCCCGAGGAGTCGTTCGGTGAGCAGGAGGCCGAAGCCTTCTCCCAGCTCACGTGACTGGAGCGCCTTGTAGTACTCCGCGGTGTCCCGGCCCTCGGCGGACAGGGCGAGGAAGGCGTCAAGGTTGCCGGTCAGGGCCTGGTTGTATTTGAGACAGCCCCAGTGCTCGGCAAGTCCACGTCCGGCGCCCTTGCGGGAGAGTGCCATGGAGCTGCCGAGAGCGTGCAGCAATTCCCAAGGCGTCACATCGATTTGCCGGGCCAGTTCCTTCTCCGGTATCGACGAGAGGACTGGCTTCCGGCGAAGCTTCTCCTCGCCATCGTCCTTATCCTTGTCCTCCTGTTCCTGCTCACGCGCCTTGTCATCAGCCTCGGCGACGGCGTCCACGCGGCCGACCAGTTTGGCGCTCGAATCGATCGAGACGGTGGACCGCTGAACGAGATCTCTCAGAACATCCTTGGCCGGCTTCAACCTGGTCCCCCCAAAAAACTCGCGGAGTGGCAGATGCAGGTTGAAACGTACTCAGCGGATCAGAGGTGATCACAGGGCGCATGTGGGGCGCAGGTGAGCACTGAGGTGCGGGACATCAGCCCCTGCGGCAGAAGTGGAGGAGCCAGCTTGGCGGGTCTCGCACCTCTGTCTTCGGATTGGCCCACGACTACGGCGCTGCGAATGCGTCACGCGTTCGGCCGTAGGTCCTGCATCCCAACATGGTCTATCCGCAGTCGGTGGCCGACGGCTCTGGTCTGTGCTGGAGGTAGGCGTTGCTCAATAGCGGTCCGGATTGGCTCGGATCATGATCTGTCGGTGCTGGGCGCGAGACTGTGGGGATCAGCTACGCGGTCGCATCCGGCCGGGTGGGAAAGGGGGACAAGATGGGTTGGATCGCTGTGCGGTCTGGTGCTGAGGGGTGGGTTCGCGGCAGGCTCGCCGAGCAGCAGCGACGGGTGGATCTGATCACCGCCATGCGGGCTGCGCGTGAGTTGGTTCGGTTGGTGGGACTGGATCCGGCAGATCGGATCGCCTTTGCGCCCGTGCGCAGGGCGATCGAACGGCGGATCGGTGTTGAACGCCACCCCTTTTACCAGAGGCTGTCCCCGTGGTTGGTCCTGATCGCCGTGCCACCGTTCCTCGTCGTGTTTGGTGGGCCCCCGCGTGACGCCGCGGCGATGGTCGCGCTGATGTGGACGGTCGTGGTGGCCCGGATGCTGGTGGTCCGCTACCGGGCGGCCCGGTACAGGGTCGCAACTGCCCTCGGGCTCGTCGCCACCACCATCTTCTGGGCCGACGTAGTTGTACAGCAGGGGAGTTCAGTTGCGCCGTGGTACCTACCGGAGATTGCCAGGGCGGCGCTGGCGCTGCTGCTCTTCATCGAGGTTCCGTTTCTGATTCTGTGCTGGCTCCACTATCGGAGCTGCGTGGACGAGAGCTGTCACGCCTATGACCGGATCGTCGTCGGGGTGGTGGAGGTGGCGCATCAGATCCGTCGGGAGAGCTCGGGTTGGCGTTCTGCGTCCACCTGCCGGAGGTGGACGCAAATGCTCGACAGCCTCGCCGTGGATGTCGCTCGTTGCCTGGCGCTGCCAGAACGCACTGATGCGGCCGATCGCCGCCTGCGCGCGGAACTGCGCGTCGAAGCAGAACGGATAGGGGAGGGGATACGGCTACTGAAGACGGAGTTGGTTCGAGCGCGATCGGAAGAAGATGTGGCGGCGGTCGTTGAATCGTTGGTGCGCGGCATGCTGCTGGTAGCCGCCTTCGACCGTGCCGCGCTACTGAGGACTGCCCCGCCGGCCCCGCTCCCTCCCCGCCTTCTGCTTCGGCTCGGCGCGCGGATCGTTCCGGCGGCTGTGCTTCTCTTGGCTGCCTGGCTGGTCCCGATGCTCCCCATGGTCGCTGACCGGCCCAGCGTGGCCCAGACGGCAATGTGGTCGCTGGTGGTCTCGGCAGGTACGGTACTGGCGACGGCCAACTCGGAGGTTCACAACCGCATCCAGGACGCGGTTGCGAGGGCCCTCCCGCCTTCCTAACGGTGTGGTGTCGTCGACACGCAAGCCATGTTGCTGCCCGCATTGTCCGCATTCGTCTGCGTGACGCGGCCCGGTGCAGTGACTATGAGGCTAAGCCCCGAGGACGAGGGGTCGCGTCATGTGGGAAGTAGGGCCACGACCGCTGAGTGGACCGCTTGCGCCGCGGCGACGACGGATGAGATGGCGGCGCGGGCGGTTGTGACGTTCGGCGCTGCACGCATGCGGGCCCGGTAGTCCAGCCGCCGCAGAGGACAGGCCGGATCTCGAGGCCGACCTTCTCGCCAGCCTCGGGGACGTCGTCCTCGTCACCGGGATAGGGCGGACGTTGGCCAGGTTCGCTCGTGACGCGGACCGGTTGCATGGCGTTCAGGGAATTCATCTTGGAGATGCGACGCGACCGCGTGCGAGTGATGATAGGAAAAGCTGCGGGATTGCGAAGTGGGGGCGGTGCTCGTGCATCTGAGCAGGGTGGAAGTCAAGGGGCTGCGCGCGAGCGCAGAGTCGGAGATCGTCTGCGATCTTCCCGGCCGGTTTAGCGTCCTGATCGGCGCGAATGGTGTCGGGAAGACCACCGTCACTGATGCCCTGTACCTGTCCCATCCCAGCCGTTTTCCCAGCCTGCCGCGCCCGAGTGCGGCCGTGCTTGGTGGAAGCGAGCGCAGTATTGCGGTCCAGTACACCCTTGATACCGACCCGCAGTCTGAAGGTGCCCTGGGGCACCAGCTCCACTCCATCCATCACAGTCCGCCGGGCACTGTTGCGCAACGCTGGAGCACAACCTTGACCCGAAGCCTGGGTAGTGTCCAGGCGCAGGTGGGTCAGCGCCAGGGGCCACTCGACACACTCGACCCATTCAAGCTCCTGTATTTGCCTGCATGGCGTCATCCGCTGGACGAGCTCGGCCGGCGTGAGGTCCGGATCCTGATCGAGTTGCTGCGCGCTCAGCAGGAGCGTCTGGACGGACGTCGCAGTTTGGTGTCGCTGCGAGCGCGAGCGTCCCACCTCTTGGAAGGCTTGGCTAAGGACGGCATTATCGAAGCCGTTGAGGAGCGTATCGGGGCCCATCTGTCGGCGATGTCGGCGGGAGTGAGTCGGCGGTGGCCCTATGTGCGAGGGCAGGTCATCGACGACACCTATCTGGCGCGTGTCCTGGAGTTGATGCTCGCCGTGATCGAGGGCCGGGGCCAGGCGCGTCCACTGGAGGTTTCCGGCTTGGGCTACGTCAACCTCCTCCATATCGCCGTCACGCTGGCCGCAATCCCTGACCCAGCCAAGCGCGCCACAGGCACATCCGACCCCGGTACCGTGCCGACGCCCGACCCCGATGACGTAGATGAGGCTGCCCGCCAGGCCCGCGAGCAACTCGTGCAGGCACAGGCGGAGGCCGAGTCCGCAGAGGATTCGTTCTTCCCGCCAGACCCCTTTCACGCCACGGTGGTCATTGAGGAGCCTGAGGCCCACCTTCACCCGCAGCTTCAGCACGCCTTGGTCCGTTACTTGCGCGGCGTCACCGCTCGGAGACCAGAACTGCAGATCGTCCTGTCCAGCCACGCCACCGACGTCATCACATCCTGCCGTCCAGAGGAGATCGTGGTGTTGCGCCGGACTGCCGACGGCCGTCGGGTCTGCCGTTCCATCGCCACCCTGCCGATGGCCAAGCGCGAGGAGACGCTGCGCATGGCGAGGCTCCATCTGGACACCAGCCGCTCCGCCGCCCTGTTCGCTGAACGTCTGGTACTGGTCGAAGGCGTCACCGAGGTAGCCGTACTGCGGGAGTTCGCCCGCGCCTGGGCCGCAAATGACGCGGACAAGCAAGCCTTCGTCGAAGCCCTGAGTATCGTGCCCATGGGCACCAAGGTCGGGGCGTGGGCGGTGCGGCTGCTGGCGACCAAGGGTGCTGAGCTGTGCACCAAGATCGCCGTCCTACGTGACAGCGACCTGGACTTTGGTGCTGTCCCTAGCGATCCGACCTGGATCAGCGCGCACAACTCCGACATCGCCCAGGCATTCATCAGCCACCCCACTCTCGAGCCAGCCATCACCGCAGGCAACGAGAAGCTAGTCGCCCAGGCTCTGGACGACTTGTCCCTGTCCGTGCCCAACCCGCTGAATCCTGAGTCAGTCCATGCTCTGTTTCGCAGCGCCCGCAAGGCCAAGGACGGCAACGCCGCCACGGCCGCCGGCCCAGGGGCAAAACGCAAGGCGGAGTTCGCGCTCGCACTCGCCCAGCAACTCGCAGACGCCAACGAAGCATTGAACCACCCGGTGGTCCCCAAGCACCTTCAGGCGATGTTCGGTTTCCTGTATCCGGCACCGCCTGCCGGTATCGGGCCGGAAGTACGCCCCGAACCGGATGAGGACAATAGCGCCCTCCCGGATGCCTCCGATGACTTGATCCACCCCCCGCCCGTTGAGGCTGATCCCTGGTTCAGCCCGGCACCTAGCACCACTGGCTGGGACAAGCTCCGTGACTGAAGCTGTCCTAGACAGGCTGACTCGCGAACAGCTCATCGCCGCTGGGACAGCCCTCCCGCGCCTCTACATCGAAGCCGCTCCCGGTTCCGGAAAGACCACAGTGTCCGCGTACCGCTTCGGCGTGCAGCGCTTTGCTCTGGCCAGCGACCCGCGCGCGGTGGTCGCCGTCAGTTTCACTCGCTCTGCAACTGCGGAACTACGCGCGCGTGTGCGTGCGGTCTGGGGCCGTGCTGCGATCAACCCGCCACACCGCATCGTTACCCTCGACACCGTTGTCTATGACCTGTTGGCCCACCTCCTTCGGACCAAGACCCTCCAATGGCCAGGCGGTCACACCGAACTTGAGGTCCTGGATACGTGGAAGGCCCATTACGCGACCTGTTATACGGCCCGGGAACCTGTCGTCGAACTCAAGGACCGCCAGATCGTTACTGCGCACACCTACCGTCACGCCAAGGGCAACCACCTTGCCCAGTCCGACTTCGACGCTGCCGTGAATGATGGTCGATGCACCCACGACAACGTTCGCGCGATCCTCGAACAAGCTCTGGTCGACCCGGAGATATCCGACTGTCTGATCGACTACTTCGCCACAACCACGCGCGCTCTGATCGTCGACGAGATCTTTGACGCCAACAGCCTCGACCTGGCCGTAGTCGAACTCGCTGCCCAAGCCGGGCTACATGTCACCGTCGTCGGTGACCCCTGGCAGGCCCTGTATGGTTTCCGAGGCGCCCGTCCCGACCTCGTACCCGTTCTCATTGACCGCGCCGGGATGGTCACTCTCCAGTTGACGGCGTCCTTCCGCTGGCGTACTCCTGGCCAAAAACTCCTGGCCGCAGCCCTACGGCGAAGAGAATCCACTACGGTACCCAGCGCTGGGCTGGACGGCGTCGACGTCGTTTTGGCCCGCGAATGGAAACCCTTGTGGAATACGCACCCCCGCGTACTGCCCCTCGCGTTTCGCTCTGCCACCGGCAACACGCAAGAAGCGGCCTCCACGCTGCTGCTCAACCAGCTCACGCGAAGTGCTTTCGGTGAGAACGCCACCTATGCCGCCGATGCTGCCGCCACCCTGCGGTTGGACGAGGATGCCCGCGCTCGCCTCGAACCCCGCCTGGACGCGATCCTTGCGCACCTCGCCGACGAAGAGGATCTGCCCAGCACCCTCGCGGTCCTCACGGCCACCATCGCCACCGAGTCGTCAGTCAAGATCCCTGGCAGGCACGCGCAGCACATCGAACGACTAAGGCAGTTGCGTACCCGCCTCCTCCATCCCTTCGATGATCTTGTGCTCGGTCTGACTACTCATCAGGCCAAAGGGCGAGAGTGGGACTCCGTCGCCGTGCGACTCGAGGCGAGCGATACACGAGCCCTGTTCGGCGGGCTGGACCAGGACAACGAGGATCACCGCAAGCTCTATGTGGCACTCACCCGCGCTCGCTGCCGATCGCTCGCTGTGTGAGCTGCGGCCCAAGAGCCCAAGAGCCCAAGGGCGCGGTCGGTGGGGCGGCCTACAATCATTGGTTATGGGCGTATACACAAACCGGAAGCAGACGGATGCGTCGCCGAAGCGAGCGGCAGAGTCCGATGCTGGATTCTTCGAGAGGATCGCTGGTCCGTTCTGGGATCAGGTTCGGGACGTGATCAACGAATGGTGGTCTCACCTTCCGGATCATGCCCAGCCCGGCGTCCGCAGCCGACTGTTGGACCGGAACCTCGACGCGAACGTCTTCTCTGCCTTGTGGGAGTTGTACCTGCACGAAATGCTAATCGGCTCAGGGTGCAATGTGGAGGTCGAGCTGAGGCTGGGAACCCGAGGCAAGAATCCCGACTTCCTGGTCACTTCCGACGGTGAGCAATTCGTTGTCGAGGCGAAGTGGACAGCCCAGCGGCTCGGCGATGAAGGTCGTCATTCAGTGCCGGCACAGATGGTCGATGCCATCGATCGAGTGCCAAGCCCAAACTTTTTCCTGTCGTACAGGCTTGACGCGGCTGGGACGGGAACGCCACCACAGAAGCGGCTGAAGTCTGGACTGGCTCGATGGCTTGAGGGCTTGGACCCTGACCAAGTTATCGCGGGGTACGAACGAAGGGAGCCTTTGCCCACGTGCACCTGGCAGGAAGCCGGCTGGTGCCTCACCTTTCAGGCGATCCCTCGCAGCCCCGACAGACGAGGTGCTTTCGCAGGTGGGACGATCGGCGTCCACCCTTCTCAGTGGCTCGACGAGCAGTCGAATCGGGTACTTGCTGCGGTCAAGAAGAAGGGCGGAAAATACGGCGACTTGGGCCTACCGTTCATCGTTGCGGTAGGCCACGCGGCCTTCTTTCCCGAAGACCAGGACACGGAGACCGGACTGTACGGGACTTCTGTCATGTACGCCCATGAGAACCTTCCGGCCATGGGCCGCTTGCCCGATGGCTACTGGACTGATGCCCGTGTCCGTACACATAGCCGGGTCAGCGGCGTACTCACCGTCGACAATCCAGCACCATGGACTTGGACGAAGAACCCTCCTGTCCTGTGGCAGAGCCCGGACCCCAACTCGCTGCCAGCCCCAGTCCTTCCTACTTGGGGGTCCGCACGACTGCTCGATGTGCAGGTAGAACGGCAGTCAGCGGCCCAGCCTCCCCACACTGCGCTTGGATTGCCCGAGCACTGGCCAGTTGGCGATGCCTTCGCCCGGCGCTGACCGTCACGACATCTCCGACTCCTGCCTTCCTCACTACCTCACCGCCAGATGACCGAGGAGGAGCCCAGGATTGCGGTTCGGGCTCTCCAGGCGAGGGTGCTTTGGGCGCGGAGGGTGAGGCCGAGGCGGTTCCAGTGGAAGATGACGTGGTAGCTGAGGATTTGGCGTAGGCCGCGGTCGAGGGTGCCCTGTTGGACGGCGGCGGCGAGGGCTTGGCCGGTGTCGTGGAAGGCTGCTGCCCATTCGGCGGCCGGGGCCAGGGGGCCGTTGGGGTTCAGTAGGGCTTCGGTGTCGGCCTGGAGCAGGGTGCGGATCTCGATGGCTCGCGCTTCGAGTGTTTCGCGGGGTATGTCCGCGGTGTTGGAGCGGTGTTCGGTGGTGATCACGTGGTGCCAGACGTCGCCCTGTTCGTACCATTCGAGGCCGGCGGCGCGCATGAGGGTTGTGCACAGGAGTACGGATAGCTCGCGGGGGCCGAGGGGGAGGTTCTCGCGGAAGGGCAGTTGTTGGATTTCGCGGCTGTCGGTGATGAACAGGGTGTGTGCGGCGGTCATGGTGGCGGGGCCGCCGAAGGCGGCTGTTTCGGGTTCGTAGATGCCCGGCCACCAGCGGTGGAGGTGGCCTTCGGTGACCAGGCGGTCGAGGTCGTCGCCTATCGGGGTCGTGGTTTTGAGGCGGAGGCGCCAGCAGGGGTGTTTGCGGGTGTACCACCAGCCGTCGAGGGTGCCATTGGTCTCGGCGGCGTGTAGCAGCGGCAGGACGTGGGTGGTGAAGGTGTGGTCTGCGTGCGCCCAGTCGGCGAAGTGGAGGTAGACGTGCCACCACTCGTGTTGTGCTGCGTGGTGGGCGAGGGCTTCGCGGCCTGCTTGTTGGAAGACCTGGAGGGCGTCGGAGAGGTTCGCCGGGTCCATGCGGGCCTCGGCGGCAGCTTCGGTGAGCGGACGCCCGGAGAGCACGGCCAACACGGCGCGTTCAGCAGGACCGGGCTGGGTCAGTTGATCAGGAGGCATGCGTCCCATCCGGTGACCGGGGGTTGTTGGGTGGCGAGGGTGGACAGGGCGAGGGCGGTGCCTGCGGCGCCGTTCAGAAGGCCGGGTGCCGCTGCGGGGCTGAGCCGCGTGTGGTCGAGGAGTGCGCGGCCGAGCGTGGGGAGCAGTTCGGGGAGGCGGGGGTCGAGGGTGTCGGCGGCGGCGCGGCTGGCGGTTTGGTAGATGCCGGCCCAGCCGTGGCAGAGGCTGGTGTTGGTGACGTTGGCGAGTTGGGCGGGGTCGCTTAGGGCCCGGTGGAGGGCGTCTTCGTAGAACGTCTGGAGGCTGGTGTCGCGCAGCGCGATGCCGGCGAGCTGTCCTGCCCGTGCGATGCCGGTGGTTCCGTAGCACCAGCTCGGTCGGGCGTCGTGAGGCCGGTGGAGGTGGCGGCGTTCGAGGTCGTGGCGAGAGAGGTGCTCGGGCCACCACGGGCCGGTGCCGGAGTCCTGGCGCCAGGTGTTGAGGTGGTCGCAGACGGCCCGGATGGCGTCGCGGTGGCCGGGGACTTCGATGCCGCGTCGTAGCGCCTGGGCGAGCAGCAGGAGTGGGCCGGCGATGCCGTGGGCAGCTCCCAAGTTGGCGTGCCCGCCAGGGAATTGCGGGGAGCGGCCGCGGTGCGGGTCGTGGCGGACCCACCAGCCGGGCAGGCCGCGGCCTCCTGGAGCAAGCGGTCGGGTCAGGGCGACGAGGTAGCGCAGTACGCGTTCGAGGGCTCCGCTTTCGGGGCTGGTGCGCAGCAGGTAGGCGCCGACGCCGGTCAGACCGTAGAAGAGGTCGTACTCGGCGAAAGCCGCAAGGTCCCCGCGGCGGATGCGGGCGAGGGCTGCGTCGGTACGGCGGTGGGTTAGCGCCAGGACGTGCTGGTGCACGGTGCGCCGGGCTCGGGCGTAGAGGTGGTCGTACTCGGCGGGTGGGGTGCTGAGCAGGAAACCGATGGCCGGTGCGCCGAGGAAGAGGCCGGTGGTGTCGGCGGCGCTGACCTGTCCGGAAGCCGCGGTGGCGATCCAGCGGTGGGCGGCCTGCCAGGGCTGGGCGTGGCGGCGGGCGGCTTCGACGTGGAGCAGGGCCGTTCCGGCGGCGCCGTCGGCGAGGGACTGTACGGCCCATGGCTCGTCCGGGTGCGGTGGCGCGGGTTCGGCCAGGTCGCGGACGACCTGAAGCACCGTGTCGGAGGCGCTGGTTGTCGTCGCGGTCATCGGGCTGCCTTCTGTTGGCGCAGGGCGGCTGTACGGGCGAGGCGGAGGGTGAGGGCTTCGGCGGTGGGGTCGGCGCCCAGCGCCCGGACGTGGTGCTGGTGCAGCAGTGAGCGGGCGGCCCGGAGCGGATCGGTGCCGGCGAGGTGGAGCCGGTAGGCGTCGAGGGCTGCGGCGCGGGCCTGCCACGCCCGGACGATGGCGTCGCCTCCAGGCAGGGCACCTATGGCGTCCCAGCCGCCGGGCGAGGCGAGATCGAGGACTTGGTCGCGCAAGCGACGGTCCAGACGGCCGGTGGTCTGCGGCAGCCGCTCGATGAGCCAGGCCGCGCCCTGGGCCTCGGAGGGCGCGAGGTGCTGGATGAGGTCGAGGAAGCTGGCGGCGGCGAGGGCCTGTGGGGTGACGCTGTCGGTCTGGCCGGTGAAGCGAATCTGCGCGAGGGCGGCGGCGGAGTCGGCGGCGAACACACGGTGTGCGGCGTCCATCGCGTCGCCGTAGCCGAACCGACCGGTCTGCGGCCGGTAGTCGGCCAAGGTGAGACCGGCGGCGAGACCGGACCTGTGGAGGGTGTCCGCCCAGTCGTGCACGGCTTCGGCCGCCGTGGCGTAGGTGCCGGAGGCGAGGTGGAGGACGACGTCGAGGTACTGGTCGGCGTCCGGGCGGGCCATCTCGCGGTGCCGGGTGAACCACCACATCGGTTGGACGTCGCCCAACACAGCCAGCAGGAGCGGGAGTTGCTGGGTCAGGATCTCGTCGTAGCGTCCGGGGTGGGCGTGCAGCCGGGCGTACAGCACGCTGCCCGCGCCGGGAAGGTGGAGCTGGGCCGGTGCGGCTCCGACGGCTGGCGATATGTCGCTTTCCTCGGTGCGCGGGATCTGCGCGGTGTTGCGTAGAGAGACCCAGATTTCGTGAGCGCGTCCGATCCAGCCGTGCGCGTCAGCGGCGGGCGCCTCCCGCAACTCCAGGCGCCGGTTCCGGCCGAGCTGGGTGCGCAGCAGGCGGCGTTGCACCGGGTGGGTCAGGTCCAGCGGCAGACGCTGGTCGTACTCGATCACGCTGACGGTGGCCGGCACGCGCAGCCGCGTACGCCAGGCGTCGAACTCCCGGTCCCACATGCCCTGTTCGGCGGCGCGGCCGGGCAACTCCTCGGCGGTGAGCAGCCAGCGGGCCGGAGCGAGGATCGTGCGGCGGTAGCGCACCCGGGGCAGGTACGGCAGGCGGGCGGCGGCACCGAAGTCGAACGGCTTGTACGCGGCATACCGGGCGCCGGCGACCTCGGCAAGGAACCGGGCCAGCGCCGGGGTCTGGGTAGCGGCTTCGAGGGCGTGCAGGACGCGCACGTCCAGGCGGCGTCCGGTGGAGCGCTGGATCAGGTGGAAGTGGCGGGCGTCGGCGGTGACGGCGATGTCGTCGAGGCCGATCGTCTCGCCGTCGGCGGCAAGGCATTCACCCACGGCGATGACATGGGGCAGGAGGCGGAGCGTGCGGATGACGTTCTCGACGCGGCGTTTGCGGGGCGGGAAGCTGAGCTGCGCGGTGAGCGCGTCGGGGTCGGTGCGGAAGCCGGTGGCCAGGTCGTCCTGTTGGTCGGGGGTGAGCAGGTGGGCGAACCGTCCGGCCATGCTGCTGCCCGGCCGGGGCACCGCGGTGATCTCGACCTCGAAAGCGCCGCGCGCGAGGGCTGCGGTGGAGGAGGCGTGGATCTCGAAGGCGGTTTCGACGCGAGGCACGAAGTGCGGGTCGGTGCCGGCGGCGTCCGCGAGAGCGTCGACCGTCTTGTCGGTGAGGACAAGTTCGTCGAGCCCACCCATCAGCACCGGTTGCAGCAGCGCGAGCAGGGTCTCGTCCCGGTCGGTGAGGAGCTTGGGCGGTCGGCCGCGCTCCGAGCCGAGGAACCCGGCCGGTAGGCCGAGGCCGCTGTCGGAGGTCAGCTCCAGGACGGGCACGAGCGCGCCGAAGCCGTACCGGGCGCGGAAGCGGCGGTGGTAGTCGCGCCAGTGCCCGTAGCCGTACGGCTGCGAGGTGATCCGGTACAACGCAGTGACGGCGGCCTGCACCTCTTCGAGCACGGCGGAGGGGATCTGGACGTCGCAGTCGAGGCCGGTGTCGATGGTCAAGGGTGTCGGTGTCGCCGTCGAGAGGGCGCGCATTTTCGGGATGACGCGGTCCAGCGCGATGGCGGCCGACAAGGGCTGATGGGCGGCGATGTCGTCGCGTATGCCGTACAACTCAGTTATCTGATCGTGCAGTTCGGGGACGGTGCGCGCGTCGAGCCGTTCCAGCTCGGCGCACAGGTGGCCGAAGGCGTCCAGGACGGTCGTCGGCGCCCACAGGCTCGTGATGAGGAGCTGCTGGCCGATCAGATCGCGCAGGAGTTGGTCGATCTGGTCGGTGGCGGCCTGCGGGAAGAGCTGGTGCAGGTGGGCGGCCAGGTCGGCGTAGGTGATCGGCTCGCGTGCGGCGGCCATCGCGGCGGCTACGGGTCGGGTGTTGCGCACGGAGATCTCGATCGGGGCGAGGAGCGGGGCGAAGGCGTCGGCGGGAGGCCCTGCGGCGACGAGGCGGTCGCCGCGTTCACGGGCGGTGTTGTTGGCCGTCAGCGGGAGCCGGCGCAGCAGCTCGGGACTGGACTGGAGGCGCGCGATGATGTCGGTGACCCATTCGGCGTCGGCCCGCAGCAGTGCCCGGTGCTTCTCACCCCACACGGCGCGGGCCGTGTCCGCGACGGCTATCGGGGCGGTGCCGGCGAACAGGCCGAGCGGGGTGGGCCTGTTCTGCCAGCGCAGCAGGTAGGCGACCGTGGACAGCGCCGTACGCCTCACCTGCCGAGCCCGCGTCTCCCGCTCGCCGACGACGGCTTCAACTGCCTCCGCCAGTACGGGCGTAGCCGCGCGGAGAGCGTCGCGGAACGTCTCCTGCTGCCACTGACGCGTCAGCCACGTACGGGTGGCCGCCACGTCGTCCAGGTTGAGGCTGCGGGGCAGGTCCGCGGTGTTGGGGATGGTGCTGGCTCGCAGCATCGCGGGCCCCTGCCATCTGTAGCTGACGGCCGGGTGCGGCGCCATGGGCATTCCCTTCCTGTACGGGCGCGCGGGCGGCCGGTGAGCCGGGCCGGGTGTGCACCCGGCCCACCGGATGGAGGAAGTTGCCTGGGATCAGGCGGGGTCCTCGACGAAGGAACTGCACGCCGAGGAGCCGTTCGCGCAGGTGGTGCCGCAGCCGTCGCTGGTGGTGCACATGAGCTTGCCGTGCGGGTGCGTGGCGATGACGACCCTCACGTCGAGCGGGGCGAAGTCGTCGAAGTCATCGCTGAAGGCCGTCGGTTCGGGGGCCGGGGCCAAGATGGTGGTGGTCATGGCGGTGCCATTCCTTCCGTTAAGGGGTTGGTGCGGGATCCCTGGTCCGTAGTCATCGCTGCGCGGGCCAGGAGAGCGAGATCCGGCTATGGACCTTGTCGATGACGCGGGCGCCGGAGATCCGCTCGTCGGGGGTACCGGCCGGATAGACGCGGATGACGGGGCCGGGGCCGCCTCGGTGCTCGCCGGCCCAGTCACGCAGATGGCCGGCGAGGGTCTCGGCGAACGCGGCGGCGTCGGGGCCGAGGGCGTGCACGCCGAACTCGACGTGCTTGTTGTCCTCGGTGCGACGCGTGGTGAGGTAGCCGAAGGTGCGGCCCTGGTCGTCCACGGCGGCCAGCGCGAAGCCCTTGTTGGCCGGGGCGACGATGCCGGAGTCCAGCTCCGGGTCGACGGCCATGATGCAGAAGCCGGGAAGGCTGATGGCCAGGTGCATCTGGAGGGTGTCCAGCAGTTCGCTGACGCCGATGGTCACCGCGGTCCACATCTCGAACCGCGGGTACGTCACGGCGTTGTCGAGCAGGCTCGGGTCGGTCGGCAGACCGTCGTCGAACCGCAGCCCGATCTCCGGGGTGCCGTTGACCAGCAGCAGTTCCTCGTTGTGCGCGGTGGAGCCCTGCATCGGTACGAAGCCGCAGATCTTCGCGGACTCGCTCTCCAGATGGTCGCCGACGCGGGTGAAGGCAACGGAACGGGTCAGGCCGCGCATCCGCAACGGCACCACCAGGCGACCGCCGGGAGTGAGTTGGTCGATCCACGTCGGCGGAATGTCCCAGGCTCCGGCGGTCACCATCACGACGTCGACCTTCCCCAGGCCGGGGATCGGTTCGGCGGCGTCGGCCGTGACGACCACGACCTGGTCGTATCCGTGCTCATCCAGCAGCCGACGGGCGCGGTCGGTCACGACAGGGTCGATGTCCACCGTGGTGACTTCACCGTCCCCACCGACGAGTTCGGCGAGGTAGGCCGCGTTCAGCCCGCCCGACCCGATCTCCAGCACCCGCATTCCCGGCTGGACTTGGGCCTGTTCCAGCATCAGGGCCTGGATCTGCGGCGCCGACACGGAGCTGAGCTGCACCCCGTGCTCATCGGTCTTGGTGATCACCGCCGCGTACGGCTCGTACGCCTTCTCCACGCTCACCTCGGGCGCGAACGCGTGCCGGGGCACCGCGCGCATCACCGCCTCGACCTCGGGCGTGGTGATCCACGCCTCGGCGCAGAGGGTGTCCACGACGCTGTTCCGCAGGCGGACGGCCTCGTCGGGTTCGACGGTCGTACCGGTCATGAAAGGAAGCTCCTTCGATGGAAATACGGTGAGTTGCCAGCTAGCGACGGAACGTGCCGGTCGGTTGGGGCGGTATCGCCGTGCCAGCGGGCTCCTCATGTGCGGTGAACCAGTCGCTGTGGGCTTCTTCGAGCATCGGAACGAGCTCCGTCTCAAGGCGGTCGGCTTGTGCGCGGAGCCGGGCGGCGAGGTCGGTGAGGTCTTCGGGGGTGAGGTTGTTCAGCCAGAAGTCCTCCACCAGCCGAACGTCGGCGTACGGTGCCCGTTCCTTGGGGTTCTCGCTGTACGGGTAGCAGGTGATGTGGCCGTCGAAGAGGCTCTCTTCGGTCCCGTCGGCCTGTCCGTCCGCACCGGTGCGTGCGGGGTGGTGGACGCGCATCTGCTGCCCGGCGAAGGGCCGGCGGTGCGCGAGATCGATGAGCGTGACGGACAGCCGTTCCAGCGGGACGTCCGTGTCGCTGGGGTCCTCGTCGGCCCAGGGTGGCAGGTATCCGGTGAGCGTGAAGCCGCCCGTGGTTCTGATGGCCCAGGTGCGGCTGGGCGAGGCGGGGGCGGACCGCTGGATGGGCGGTGCGGCGATGGCTGGGCTCTGGGCCACTGAGGTTGCCGTCATGACACGCTCGCTTTCGTCGGCGTCGAGAATTCCACCGGCGTATAGGTGAGCTGATGGGTGTGGGCGCCGGAGTGGAACGCGAACTCGCAGCAGATTTCGCGTGTTTCGGGGTTGACGAACGAGCAGTCCGGTCTGATGTCCAGCGCCTCGACCGGCTTGCCGCCTGCCCAACGCGCCCAGACGGCTCCGGTGTCCACGCCCGCCAGATCAAGGACGAGGGCGAAGTGGTCGCCGTCGTCGTGGATTTGGAGGTGGCACCATAAGTTCCGCTCGACGTCCGCCTCGTCTGCAGCCCCGTGCGGCGTCGCGGCGCGCAGCGTCTCCTGGACGAGATGCTCCGGGAGCCGGGCGGTCCGGCCGCAGACCGGGAACAGGATCTTCGCGTTCATTGCGAGTTGCTTTCTGCGTGGATGCGGAAGAAAGGTGGACGTGCCCGCGCCGTCACCGGCACGCCGGCGCGGTGCGCAACGTGCACCACGTGGTCGTGCCATCGGGGCTCACTCCCCAGTCCTCGGCTATCGCGGCGACGAGGAAAAGGCCGCGGCCGGTCTCGCTCTCGTCGTCGACGACGCTCAAGCGCGGGCGGCGGCCGGACCCGTCGTTCACCGCGATCAGCACCCCCTGGAGGGTGATCACGAGGCGGAACGCGATCTCGCCGTCCTCGCCGTACCGCAGCGCATTGGTGACCAGCTCGCTCACCAGCAACTGAACGTCGTCGATGAGCGGGTCCAAGCCCCAAGCGCGCAACTTGGCAGCGCTGATACGACGAAGCCGCCCCACCCACTGGCCGTCCACGTCCCGCTCAAGAGCGCTGTCCGCGGACGCGGCGCCCGAGACACGTACCGCGAACTCGTCGCGGATGGGTTCGGACGGCGTCGGCACCGGGACAGTGGGAGTGATGTCCGGCGCGGTGCGCGCAGTGCGCGTCATGTGTCCGACCCCGCTCCCTGGGCGTGGACGAGGCCCCGGTCGGCGCCGCGGCGCACCCGAAGGGCGAAGGCCCCACACGGCGAGGCAGGTTGGACATGAGGTTTCCCCACTCGGTTTCGGCGATCGGTGTCTGTGAGTAGCGTTGCGCTTACGCCGTCTCGCCACCATGACCGTTGGGGATTACCGAGGCGGTAACACCGCTGTCCTGGCCCATGAGCCGGGATGCCGCACACCTCTGGAGGCGGCTCGTGAACGCCACACCGATGTCAAGGGACGTCCTGACCAGGACCGACATGCGTCAGGCGCTGGCCGAACACGACTTCGCCGAGGCGTTCAGGCTGCTGAAGAAGCACGGCGGCCTGTCCCAGAACCGCATCGCATTGGCGTGCGGATTAACCCCCGGCAAGGTGTCGACCATCATGAACGGGCAGACGCGCGTCGTGTCGTACGACGTGCTGTGCCGTATCGCCGATGGCCTGCACATCCCCGGCGAGCTCATCGGCCTCGCCACCCGTCCCTGGGAAGCGGAGAAGGCCGAACCGGCCCGCCCCGAGACTCCCGAGGTGACAGCACGCATGGACAGCCCGTGGCAGAACGGCGCCACAGTCGAGCTGGCGGACCAACTCACCCGCGTCGACCTCACCATGGACCGACGCGCACTCGCCCGAGCCATCGCGGCCACAGTAATGACCGGACCGCTTCTGCTCGACTCGCTGGAAGGCTGGATGCTGCCCGGCGAGAAAGGCTCCCGCCGAAGCCGCCCCGGGCGGCTGGGGATGCGCGACGTCGAGCAACTTGAGGAAACAGCGACGGCGTTCCGCACCTGGAACCACAAGTACGGCGGAGGACTGCGCCGCCGGGCAGTTCTCGGCCAGTTGCAGGAGGTGACCGTCCTCCTCCACGAACACCAAGCACCACTCGTCGAGCAGCGGTTGTACGCGGTGCTGGCGCAACTTGCCGGTACGGCCGCCGGCATGGCGTGGGATGAGGGGCTGCAACGACGAGCACAGGACTACTACCGGCTCAGCTTGCGAGCGGCCCATGCCGCAGGCGACCGTCTCTGGGGCGCCAACACCTTGGCGGGCATGGCTCGCCAGTTGCTCTATGCGGCCCGCCCGACGGACGCTCTGGAACTCGTCCGTTTCGCCCAGGAGGGTGTCCGAGATGAAGCCGGACCGCGGCTCCGCGCGATGCTCTACACGCGAGAGGCATGGGCCTTGGCCGCAGTGGGCAGGACCGCGGCGTTTAACCGGGCAACCGAACAAGCGCGCCACGCACTTGCAGATGCCAGTCTCGACGAGCCGTACTGGATCGGCTACTTCGACGAAGCGGAACTGGCAGGCGTCACCGGCGGTCGCTTTCTGGAACTCGCCCGGCGCGACCCTCGGCTCCACGCCGGGCATGCAGAGGAACAGATCCGCACCGCACTCACCCGTCGAGGGCCGGAGGCCGGGAGATCACATGCGTTGGACCGCCTCGGCCTGGCCGAGGTCTATTTCCTCTCCGGCGACCTCACGGCGGCTGTGGCCGAGACCCACGCAGCCTGCGACGTCGCCGAGCGCGTCCACTCCGGGCGCGTGCGAGAGGGCATGGCCGAGCTGTACGCCTACACGGTGGGGCATGGTATTTCGGCACCCGTACGGGAAGCGCGCGCTAGGCTCCGCGAGCAACTCGCCGACTGACAAGGAGCGCTGTGACCATCCTCGCCGTGACCGGCCACATGGACCTCACCGATGCTTCTGTCCCTCTGGTTCGCGCAGCCCTCGTCGAGTTGATGCGCGGGATGGCGGATGGTGAACTGGTGGGCGTCTCCTGTATCGCCGCCGGGGCGGACTCCTTGTTCGCCGAAGCCGTCCTTGATGCCGGTGGCAGTCTCGTCGCCGTGATTCCCTCTCGCGACTACCGCGAGACGAAAGTCAAGGACGCGCATACCGCCCAATTCGACCGGCTTATGGCTGCCGCCACCGAGGTGGTGGTGATGGATCACGCCACCGCTGGTCGTGAAGCGTACGAAGCCGCCAACAGCGAACTCCTGAGCCGAGCCGACCGTCTCGTCGCCGTCTGGAACGGCATGCCGCCCGGCACCAAAGGCGGCGGCACCGCCGACGTCGTCGAGGAGGCCCGAGCCCTCGGCCTCCCGGTAGAGGTCGTCTGGCCGAAGGGCGCTGAGCGGCGTACCGGGTGATCTCGGCTCAAGATCGCAGGACATCAAGGCCCCTTGCCAGCCCTGCCGGGAGCCGTACAGGGAGAAGCATCGAGCCCCGTGCCCCCTGGGCGAGTGACATCGATGGAGCCAGCAATGACCTACCGCGGCCTGATCCTCGACTTCGGCGGCGTCCTCACCATCCGAATGCGGCTCAACGGCGATGCCTTCGAGCGCAGCGAGGGCCTTGCCCCCGGCACGTACACCCGCGCCCTCAACGAGCACCCCGACGGCGTAGCGGTCTACGCGGCGCTGGAAGTCGGTGAAGCCACCCAGGAGCAGTGGAACCAGGTCATCGGCGGCATCCTCGGCATCGACCCCACCGACCTGATGCGCCGGGCCCTGGCCAACCTCCACCTCGAACCCCGCATGGTCGACGCCGCCCGCCGCGCCCGCTCCGCCGGCATCAAAGTCGCCATGCTCTCCAACAGCTTCGGCCTGACCCCCTTCAACCCCTACGAAGCCCTGGGCATGTGGGACGGCCAGTGGGACGCGATCGTCCTGTCCGAACAACTCGGCGTACGCAAACCCGATCCCGGCATCTACCTCCACACCCTGGACCTGCTCCAACTACCCGGCGAGGAATGCGTCTTCGTGGACGACCACGCGATCAACCTGCCGCCCGCCGAGGCGCTGGGCATTCGCACGATCCACCACACCGACGCCGCCGAGACGGTGGCGCAGTTGGATGCGCTGCTCAACTGCGTCACGCCGTCGGCCTGATCCTGGTGGTTGAGACTTCGCCGGGTCACCTGCCCGGCCGGTCGTGGCTTCTTCGTGAGGTCGCAGCGGTTTGGGGATGTCGGCGCAGCGATACGAGGCTACCGACCTTGGCTAGTACACCAGGAATGCCTCGGTCCACAGAACGGCCAGGGGGATGAGGAGCGCCAGCAGGTGCAGGCTGATGAAGTTCCGCCGTTTGGGGGCGGGTTCATCTGGTGCGGCGCCCGTCTCGCCCACGTAGTCGAGGATCTGCTGTCGCACCGATCGTGCCCCGCGGTGTCCGCTCATCGCCCCGGCGGCGGATGCGAGCAGCGTGGGGGGTTTCGTTTTCCGTCCGTCGGAGGTCCTGATGACCAGGTCGCCGTGTTCGACGCGGACGTCGGCGATAGTGCCAGCGGGAATATTGCGGACCATGAGCGGGTAGTGGACCGCGACGACCCCCTTGTCGAGGACTATGCGCGGCCCGATGGAGATGTTCCACAGGACCCAGATGGTGATTGACACGGCGACACCGGCGACCAACCGGCCTTTGAGGCTTGTGTCCACGCCGGGATGGGCCACCACGACAGGGCCGATCACTGCGAAGGTGACGATGCCCAGGGTGCCGAGAGCACGGAGGAATCGGGGGGCGATCACGTGCGCCATCGTGGGGGTCCTTCCCACCGTGGCGTCCGGCGCGCACCGAGTAGCGCACCGGACGACAGTTAGGCGACTCCAGTAGAGCAGGTGCCTTGGTTGACCGTCAGGTACTCACGTTGCTCAGACCGTTTTGAAGCTGGTCGTCGAGGAATTGAACGGCGCTGCGGGTTCTGGAGCGGTATTTCGTCAGCGTCGTCTACCTGGGATCTCGCGGTCTGCCTGCGCGGTACGAGCGGGTGCGCTGCCCGTCGTGTCTGCGAGTGCTGTGCCTGTGACGATGTTGTGGTGGGGGCGGGTGGTGGCGGCTCGGACGCGGGCGGCGCGGAGTTCGGTGGTGTGGTGGTGGAGGCGCCAGTTGAGGACTTCGGCGGGGTGGTCGGCGGTGTCGAGTTCGCGTTGTTCGGCGATTGCGGTGAGGAGGTGGCGGGGGTTTTGGCCGGTGCTTTCGGCTTTGGCGAGGGTTGTGGCCAGGGCGGGCCAGGCGGGGTCGGCGAGGATGCGGGTGGCGTGGTCGGGGACGGTGAGGCGCAGGTCGGTGGCGTAGCGCTGGGTGGCTTGGGGGCTGGGTGTGCGGGAGGTGAGGCTGGCCAGTACCGGGTCGGCGGCTTGTCGGTAGGCGGTTTGGAGGTGGACGAGGGTCTGGTGGGCTGCTGCGGCCTGTTTTTGGTGGCTTCGGGCTTCGTTCCAGCGGGTGAGGAGGATGAGTACGGCCATGGCGGTGGACAGCATGCCCGCCACTGCGCTGTCGTCTTTGCCCGAGCCGAGCGTGTGGAGCAGTTCCTTGGCCGCGGTGCGCAGGGCTGCGGCGCTCTGGTGTTCGGCGCGGATGGCGGAGCGGTTGGCGTGGTTGAACTTGGCTGCTGCTGCTCGCAGTTCGGCCCGTATGCGGGGCGGTGTGGTGGCTGCAGCGTTGTGGAGGAGTTCACCGAACGCCGCTACCTGCGCCTGGATCACGCTGTCCTGCTCCCGGCCGCCGGTGGTTTCTTGGGCGAGGAGACCGGTGTGGAGGCTGCGCAGGACGGTGTCGGCCTGGTGCCACGGGCCGGTGTTGGTGGTGCCGGCGGTGGGCTGGTCGGTGGCGGTGTGGGCGGCGAGGCGTTCACGCAGGCGGTTGACGGACAGGTCGGGGGCGAGGGTGGAGCCGCTGAAGTAGACGGGCTCGCCGTGGCTGTTGGTGTCGTCGGGTGCGGCCAGGCTGTAGCCGGTGACGTCGCCGGTCTGCGGGCCCAGCCGGTATTTGATCGTGATGCCGAGGGTGCTGAGCGTGGAGAAGTACTCGGCTTCGTCGCGTGCGGCTGCTGCCGCGGCGTATGCCTGGTCGCGCAGCCATTCCCGTGCTGTCTCAGCGTTGCCCGCGCGCTGGGCCTTGGCCTGTTCGGCGCTGGTGGGCATGGGGGCTGCGGTGAAGTCGCCGGACTTGAGGCGACGCAGGCCGAGTTCGGCTTCGATTTTGCGGCATTCGGTTTGGGCGCGTTGGCCGTCGCGGTTGGTGCGGGGACGGCGGCCGTGTCCCGCAGGACGGACAGACTGGTGTTCACGTGTTCCCGGACCCCGACCCGGAACACACCAAAGCTCTGGTGTGCTCCATCGGTGACGCGGATGACGACGACGCCTCGTTGTTCGAAACGCGGGTCGATGTGAGCGCACTGAAGGAGGGGCTGGACCGGACTCAAGCTGTGCGCCATGCCCGTGGAGAGGGAGTGCTGGAGCAGCGGCATATTGATGCACTCCGAAACTTGGACCAGCACCGGAGCCTCGGGCGTATCAGCGGCGAGGAGGCGGACCGTATCTGGCAAGGAGCGCGCGAGGAAGATCAGGAGTCGATCCTTCGGGCGGTCGCCTACCTAGACCTGATCGGTGAAGACGTGGCTGCCCAGCGAGCGGCTGACGTGGACAATCCGAACGACTACCACCCGAAGCACAATCCGGGCGGACATGATCTCGAACAGTGTCCGGTGTGTGGGTTCGAGACCTTCTGCGTCCAGGGTACCGACGACTACGAGTACGGATTCGGCCACGGACAGTGCCTAGTTTGTACGTATACCTGTAGCAGGGACACGCTTGACGACATGGCCATGGGATTTCCACGTCGCCAGGCTCGTTGCCGAGGGCTAGATGCGTCCCCATGGCAACGAATCTCACCCGGTGCTCGCGGTTGTGCTGGACCAGCGTGCCAAGCTACCCGCTGGGGAACTGCAACTGAAACTGCAACTACGAACGTCGAAGGGCCCCGCTGCGGACAGCGGGGCCCTTCGACATCGTGCCCGGTGAGAGCAATGGCGGAGGATACGAGATTCGAACTCGTGAGGGGTTGCCCCAACACGCTTTCCAGCGGGGCACGTTGTCGACCGCCGATGGACGGGTGCGTACTGACCTGCGGTGGAACGGTCGGCAGGCAGGGAGTCGGACGTTGCTGGACGCACGTGAATGAGACCAAAAATGAGACCGAGCGGGTGGGTCACACCTGCTTGACGACAATCGTGTCCGGGACCAGTTTCTCAAGGTCGTCGACGTCTGAGGTGAAGACGGTGACCTGTGCCTTTCTGCTGTCGCGCGATGACGGCGAGCACTGCGTCGATCGCGTACTTGTGGCCGTGGAGTTCGGCGTTGGCCAGCAGGCGGCGGGCCTGTCGGGCCTCGTCCTTTCCGACGTCGGCGACCTTGAGCCGGGAGGGATAATGCCTCGCAGCCGAGGACGAAGACCCGGATCGGGTGCCCATGCTCGCTGCCGCGCTTCTTCACGCGGCCTCTCCGGCGCTGCCCGGCCGGCGGTGTGCGTGCTCGGCATCGAGACGATTCAGCTCGTTGAGCGCCGCCGAGTGTTCATCCTCGGTGACCGGACCGTGCTCTGCCCAAGGTCAACCAGGTGCCCAGCCGTCTGGACCACGCTTCGCGCCATGTCTAGATCAAGGCGGAGCAGCGTCGGCCGCCGGATCAACCAGAGCATCGTCGAGGACGACGCCTTCTGGGCCTGGGCGGCCATCGAGACGCTGCGGCATACCGGAGTCCGGGCCGAGGAACTCACCGAGCTGACCCACCTCGACACCGAAATCCGAGGGTTCGAAGAAGCTGTCCGGGTAACAGAACGTGGTCCGCGCCGTTGTCTGGACAGTCAGCCGGAAGTGAGCGGAGCCGAACCGTGGCGCCCCGCCGGCCAGCTTACGGCGGAAGTTCAACGCCCCGTAGACGAGCCTCTCGTGAGCAGGCGCTTCGTCGTACGCTCCGTTGAAGATTCGGCTCTCCCAGATCCACTCTCCCAGACCCACCTGTCTCCGCCGGGATGTGCGGTCAGTCCACCAGTGCTGGTCCCCGTGACGAACTGCGAGCGGTAGAGGCCATCGTCAACCAGAGCATCCAGGATCGGCTTGCCGTGTAGGAGACGGCGGTGCTGCGCCGGGCCGTCGTGGACGAATACCGGGAGCGGCCCTCGGGTTCCTGAGCCGCCGGGGTGGTTATGGAGACGTGATCCCGCAATCGCCCCTTTTAAGGCCCCAACCGGAGCCCCTCAGCGGCCGGTTGGGGTCTCTTACGGGTGACGTCCCGCCCCTCTGTCCCCCGTGCGAGCTACAAGCGAGTGTCCACCGCACGGTGACGATTCCCCACCATCGAATCCGTAGCGTTCGGATCACCGCGGAACGCCGGGCCGCGGACCGGAGAAGGAACCGGAGTCGGAACCGGCAAAGGGAGTCCACGCCATGAAAGCCTGGAAGATAGTCCTGCAGGTAGTCGTCGTCTTCGCGGTCTACGCGGTGTGCGGCGGTCTCACCAACGGGGTGAAGGACAACCCCTGGCTCTCGCTCGTGGTGGGCGCCCTCACCGTGGCCGTGATGACCTTCGTCTACCGGTGGGCCGTGCGGCGCACCGAGAACCGCGAGGTGACCGAACTGCGCCGGCAGGAAGCGACGAGCGCGACCTTCTGGGGCCTGGTCTTCGGCACGCTGATGTTCCTCTGCGTCATCGGCAACATCTACTTCCTCGGTGACTACAAGGTCCACGGCATCGACTCGGTGAGCGGGGCCATCGGGCTGATCGGCTTCATGGCGGGCGCCGCCTCGACGGAGGAGATCATCTTCCGCGGACTGCTGTTCCGGCTGCTGGAACGCGGCATGGGCACGTACATCGCCCTGGTACTGTCCGGCCTCGTGTTCGGCGTCATACACCTCCTCAACGACGACGCCACCGTCGCCGGCGCCCTGGCCATCGCCATCGAGGCCGGCGCCATGCTCGCCGCCGGTTACGCCGCCACCCGCAACCTGTGGCTGCCGATGGGCGTGCACTTCGCCTGGAACTTCATGGAGTCCGGCGTCTTCAGCACCCAGGTCTCGGGCAACGGCGACACCCACGGTCTGCTGGACGCCACCCTGTCGGGCAACCACCTGATCACGGGCGGCGAGTTCGGTCCCGAGGCGAGCATCTACTCGGTGGTCTTCGGCACCCTGCTGACGGTCTGCTTCCTGGTCGTGGCCCACCGCCGCGGCAACATCGTCCCCCGGCGCCGCGCCGAGCGCGTCGACACCCTCGCGGCGCTCGCCCGATGACGGAACAGCGATCCGCCGGTTCGCCGGAGCACTGGACGGACGGAGCCGGGCCGCGCGAGAGCGGTGCCGGGCACCGGCCGACCGGGCTCCGGCTCCGGCCGTTGGTGAACCGGGCCCGCCTCGACGGCATCCGACACCGCCTGGACGGCATCCGACACCGCCTCGACGGCACCCGACACCGTCTGGACAGCACCCGGAAGCGGCTCGGTGGAGTCTGGTACCGGCTGGACGTCGTCGTCCGGGACCTTCCCTTCGGGCTCCTCCTCCTGATCGGTTCCTTCCTCCCGGCGCTCCGCAGCAACGGAACGGTCATCGGGGGTGTCCCCGACCGCCCGCATGACGCGGTGGCCGTCGTGGTGATCCTCCTCGAGACCCTGCCCCTGGCGGTGCGCCGGCGGTGGCCGGCCCTCTCCCTGGCCCTGGTGTCCGGCGGGTTCGCCGTCGACCAGCTCCTCGGCTACCACACCTTCGCGGCCACCGCGATGGGCGTCGTGCTGGTGAGCACCGGCTCGCACCTGGAACGGCACCGCCGGAGCTTCGTGGCCGGCCTCACCGTGGCGTACGTGGCGCTGTCGGTGGGCCTCTCCCACCTCGGCACGGGCGAGACCGCCACGGGGTTCACGACCTTCTACATGGCGCTGGGCCTGGCCTGGGGCGCCGGAAGCTGGCTGCGCACCACCCGGCAGGCGGAGGCCGAACGTCGCAAGCGGGTCGCGGTGGAGACACGGAACGCCGAACGCGCCCGGATAGCGAGGGAGCTGCACGACGTCGTGACCCACCACGTGACGGCGATGGTGGTGCAGGCGGAGGCTGCCCGCTATCTGACCGCCGCGCCCGAGCGGCTGGAGCAGTCCCTGAGCGCCATCTCCGACACCGGGCGCCGGGCGATCACCGATCTGCGGCACCTGCTGGACCTGCTCAACCCCGATCACGCCACCGGGAACGGCGGCGATGCCGCGGCCGAGCCGAGGACACCGGCCGTCGGCCGCGTCCTGACCCTCGTGGAGCAGACCCGCCGGGCGGGCCAGCCGGTGGAGTTCACCGAGGAGGGCGCCCCGCCGGAGTCCACCGGCAGTTCCGACCTCGTGGCCTACCGGGTGGTGCAGGAAGCACTCACCAACGCCCTCAAGTACGCTCACGGCAGCCGCACTTCGGTCGCCGTGCGGCACGGCGAGAGGGATATCACCGTGGAGGTCAGCACGGACGGCACCGGCTCACGGGCCGCCGCCGTCGGTGGCAGCGGACGGGGGCTGGCCGGTCTGCGCGAGCGGGTCGACGTGCTCGGCGGGGACTTCAGCGCGGGCGCCGTCGCGGGCGGCGGCTTCGTCGTCCGGGCGCGGATACCGGCCGGGGGCTGCTCGTGAACACACCTCCGCCGTCCGGGTCCGCGCCGACCCGGGTGCTCGTCTGCGACGACCAGGCGCTGATCCGCATGGGCCTGGTCACCATCATCGACGCCCAGCCCGACATGGAGGTGGTGGGCGAGTGCGGTGACGGCCGGAAAGGAGTCGACCTGGCCCGCGAGCTCGACCCGGACGTCGTGGTCATGGACATCCGCATGCCGGTCCTCGACGGCCTCGAAGCCACCCGCCTGCTGGCGGGGGCCGGGGTCGCCCACCCCGTCAAGGTCCTCGTGATCACCACGTTCAACCTCGACGAGTACGTCTACGAGGCGCTGCGCGCCGGAGCGAGCGGCTTCCTCCTCAAGGACGCCCCGCCCGACCACCTGCTGCACGGCATCCGCACGGTCGCCATGGGCGCGGCGCTCCTCGCCCCCGAGGTCACCCGCCAGCTCGTCGGCCGGTACGCGACCCGCATCCGCCCCACCTACGGCGCACCCGAGGACATTCCGCTCACCCCCCGCGAGCTGGAGGTGCTGCGCCTGATCGCGGACGGCCTGTCCAACAGCGAGATCGCCGCCGCCCTCGTCATCAGCCAGGAGACGGTGAAGACGTTCGTCTCCCGCATACTCACCAAACTGAACCTGCGCGACCGCGTCCAGGCGGTCGTCTACGCGTTCCGTCACGGCCTGGCGAGCTGAGCCCCGCAAGCCCGGCATGATCCGAACGAGAGGCCCTAGCCTCGGGCTTTCATGGGGTGGTCTGTCCGAGGCTTGATCAGAAACGCGAGAAACGCTCCTGACCTGGAACGATAGGACTTGTCGAGGGTCCAGATCGTGCCGTGGAACGAAGCGCTTCTCAGGTGAAGAAGCGTATCGGGCCGTACCCGCGTGTCCGCGTTGAGGGCTGTGGTCGTGGAGTGGTCTCGCAGGCCGGTGCCGTGCTGCTGGTGGAAACGGTCCGCAAGACGGGCCTGGATACTGCGATATCGGCAGCTCTGACACCCGGGCGAAAGCCACGGGCGGTGCACGATCCCGGCAAGATCCTGCTGGATGTGGCGCTCGCGGTCGCCCTCAGCGGCGACTGCCTGGCCGACGTCGGCATCCTGCCGGGGTGAGTCGGCCGTGTTCGGGCCGTCGCCGCCCCTGCCTCGCAGCTACCGGGGCACCGTCCGGCACCGCGCAGCGGGGCGGAGTCCGAAACTTCTCCCGGCCCAACCCTCGCGCAAGCTCAACAGTCCCGGATGGCGCGGACGGCTTCCTGCGAGGATCAGGGGTGCGGCTCACATTTGGACGACGACTTTGCCTTTGGCGTGGCCCTGTTCAAGGTAGGCGAATGCCTCGGGGAGCTGCGCGAACGGGAAGGCCCGGTCGGTCACTGTTTTCAGCCTGCCTTTGTCGACGAGGTCGGCCAGCACGGCGAGGTCCGGTCCGCTGGGATGCATGAACATGAACCGGTAGTTGACCCCCTTCTTCCGGGCTCTGTGACGGATCTTGGCGCTGGCCGCCTTCAGCGCAGCATTCACGAGCGGGCCTGCGCCCACCTCGCGACCGGTCGCTGGATCGGGGATTCCCGCGATGGAGGCCGTTGTGGCTCCGCGCTTGAGGATGTCGAAGGTGTTCAGCAGGTCCTGTCCACCGGTCAGGTCGAAGGCGCCGTCGTAGTCGCTGAGGAGGTCCTTGAACTGCTGCTCGTGGTAGTTGATGACCGTCTCGGCTCCGAGGGACCGCACCAGTTCCTCGCCGCGGGGCGACGCGGTGGTGGCCACCTTCGCCCCCATCCAGACGCCGAGTTGGATGGCGAGGGTACCGACGCCTCCGGCTCCGCCGGAGATGAACACCCTGTCCCCCTCGCCGACGCCGACCACGTCACGGAGCGCCTGCAGGGCGGTCAGCCCGGCCAGAGGCAACCCGGCCGCGTCGGTGAAGTCCAGGGACTCGGGCATCTTCGCCACCAGCGCCTCGTCGACGACAGCGTAAGGGGCGTAAGCGCCGAGCTTCGTCTTGTCGACCCGGGCGAACACCCGGTCGCCGGCCGCGAAGCGGGTGACGCCCGCACCGATCGCCTCGACCACACCGGACAGCTCGCTGCCCGCCACCAGGGGAACGTCAAGGTGAGTCAGCATCTTCATCTTGCCTTCGCGGACCTTGAAGTCAATCGGGTTCAGCCCTGCGGCCCGCACCCGGATGAGCACTTCGCCGTCGTCTGCCGTCGGCTCGGGGACCTCCCGGAATTCCATCGCGCTCGCGTTCCCGTACCGGGTCAGCACGTACGCCTCCATGCCAAATCCCTGCCTTCGCTTTCGCCTAGCCTTAGCCTCGCGTTTTCATGAGCGGGCTCGTCCATGCCTTGATCAAATAAGCGGAGAGTGCTCCTGACCTGCAACGATGGGACTTGTCTAGGGTCCTGTCCGCTGCGCGGAAAGAAGCACTCTCCAGGTGAGTAAGCGTATCGGGCTGTACCCGCGTGTCCGCGTCGAGGGCGGTGGCAGCGGGGCGGTCTCGCAGGCCGGGGCGGTGCTGCTGGTCGAGACGGTCCGCAAGGTGGGGCTGGACACCGCGCTATCGGCGGCGCTGGCGCCGTGGCGCAAGCCGAGGACGGTGCACGATCCGGGCAAGGTCCTGCTGGATGTCGCGCTCGCGATGGCTCCGGGCGGGGACTGCCTGGCCGATGTCGCCATGCTGCGGGCCGAGCCCGACGTGTTCGGCCCGGCGGCGTCCGACCCGACGGTCTCCCGTCTCATCGGCACCCTCGCTTCAGCCGGGCCGAAGGCGCTCACCGCGATCCGCACGGCACGAGCCGAAGTACGCTCGCGGGTCTGGGAGCTGGCCGGTGAGAACAGTCCGGCCGCCGGTGGGAGTGTGATCGTGGACATCGACGGAGTGCTGGTCCTTGCGCACTCCGAGAAGCAGGACGCCACCGCGACTTGGAAGAAATCCTTCGGCCATCACCCGCTCGTCGCGTTCGTCGACCACGGCCCGGCCGGGTCCGGGGAGCCGGTGGCCACGCTGCTGCGGCCCGGCAACGCGGGCTCCAACACCGCCGCCGATCACATCACCACCGCCCAGCTCGCCCTGGCCCAACTGCCGAAACACCTGCGGCGGGGCCGGCAGACGCTGATCCGCACCGACTCCGCCGGCGGCACCCACGCCTTCCTGGACTGGCTCTTCAAACCGGGCCGGTGGCTGTCGTACTCCGTCGGGATGACTGTCACCGACGCCATCCACCAGGCCGTGCTGAAGATCCCGAAGAAGGCGTGGACGCCGGCCTACGACGCGGACGGCACCGAGCGGCCGGGCGCCTGGGTCACCGAGATCACCGACATGCCCGACCTGAGTACCTGGCCGAAAGGCACAGGCGAGAGACGACGTTCTCGATTATCTTGATGGCCTTGTTGCGGATGAGCAAATAACAAACAACCTATTCAGGAAGATCACAGTTATAACCGCAGCTTGGAATCCTGAAGATGGTCGAATATGCGTTGGGGTAAATTATGATTGGCAAAAGGCGGCCGCAGGAGAGGGGAAGTGGTGCGCAGAGGATGATTGTGCCGCTCAGGCGCATGCAGACGGCGTGAATCCGAAGAAACTCCAGTTCGTGGCGGCGATCCGTCCGCGAAACAGGACCGCCAAGAACATCTGCTTCAGCTGCCAGGAAGATTTCACGAAAAATCAGACTTCAGTTTCAAAAGCCCCGTATGATGAGGGCGGTCCATGGGACCTGGCTGAAGCCGAACAGCGTGCACAGGCGGCAGCGGAAGAGGCAAGTATTCTTGAAGGTGAAGCTGCGGGTCTCGCATCAGAATTCGGAGAAGAGGACGACGAATGAGTCGTCAAACGGGACACCGCGAACTCGAAGGAAGGGAATCATGAATTACTTGCCTGGAATCCGGTGTGCATTGTGAAGCTTATTTACTGTGCGCAAGATACGATTGAAGAGAGTGTCCTCTACGGGAAGAGTCGATGGGGGATTCGCGCCCTGACGGACACCCCTAAGATGTTCCGAATGTCAGGATATGCAGAAGAAATCCGGGCGGGGATTCGTGAAATCGAAATTTTCGAAGGGGTTGTATTCGAAATTGACGCCTCATCCGATGAGGTCTTCTTCCTGGTTCAAAATAGCGAGGGTGAACAGCGAGAATATTTTGCCGAAGGTGCCCCGGGCGCGTACAGGGTCGGATCTCGATGCGTCGTTCGGTTCATCGACGTTTCGAGGACCGGAGCGCGAAGGCCAGTTTATTGTATTGTCGAAATCTGGCTTGAGTGACCGCGCTAGTTTGTGAAAAGCGATCGTACCGTGGGGAAGCGGATAAATTCGTTCCACAATTATTTCCGCAATGAAGTGATTTGATCACGAACCTTCGGGTGATCCGAGAAGCTGTTCGAGCGCGTGCTTACCCTCCCTGGTCTGTGGCGCCTCATCAGACACGTCGTCCGCGGGTACGTCACCGATGCAGAGAAGGTCGCGCCCGACCCCTGGGACTACCGCGGCGCCCTGCCCGGCATCGTTGAAGTGCAGCTTGCGCCCCAATACTGGATCTGGCAGACCGGCGGACTCACGGCGGAGACGGCGTCCCGCCGGCTCGATGGTTTCGCCGAGGCACTCATCGGACGGATCGCCGGACACCACACCGACGGATTTCTCCTCGACGCAGTCTGTCAGGAGATCGAAGGTCTGGTCCCCAAGCTGCCCGACGGCGAGGCCAAGACGGCCCTGATCGCCATACACGTCCTGTGGCATGCGTTGGTTGATCCGGCGGAGCACTGCCCCGAGGCAGCGGCCTTCATCGACCAGTACAAGGCCGTGCTGGACACACCGTCACCCAGCGCGTTCACAGTTTCGCTGCTGTCCGACCATCCGATGCCTGCCTGGAGCGCGGACGACTGGGTCGCTATGGCTCAGGCACGAAACGACGCCCGGTACATCAAGAACCACGCACCGTTTCCCGCCGCCATCGACGCGCTGATCCAACTTCGGGCCGACGAGCTCGAGGCCGCCGGCAGACACGATGAGGCTGTCACGTTCGCCGCGAACGCCATCGCAGAACTGCCCGGTAACGAGGCTCTTCTCACGTGGGAAGCGCGCCTCGTCGCACATAACCACGATCCCAATTTTGATGTTCACGCGTTCCTCTTCGGCGAGCGCAAGGTCGACGCCGATAAAGAGCCCTCTGGGCGTGAGCAGCCAGACGAGTCTGCAACCGAACAAGATGGTGGGGCTTCGGATAATGGTTAGGCGACGTGCTCGGACATGACCTCACCTCGTATGGCAACCACGAGCGGGTGACACTACAGCCATGCTGGCGTCCGGGCGGCCGTCCGGTCTGCGGGCGCCCGCCGTCGAAACGCGGCAGCGGCAGCCCGGCCAGCACCGTCCGCAGTCGACCGACGTCGATCCGGCCGTGGTTCAGGCCCGCCGTACATCGCTCCGTGCCCACGCCGGTGCTCGGGCAGCAACGTCAGGTCCACCGGCGTTTTCACCGCACGGTCCGCACACAGAATCGCGTCCACCAGCTCGAGCAACTCATCGCTTCGCGCGGTCAGACACTCGTAGAATTCGCGTCGGAAGCGTGACGCTTCCGCGAACACTTCTCTCCGGACAGCGTCAGGCAGCAGACTCATTCTCACGGCCTTCGTCTTGGTCACGTGCACCTTGGTCGGAGCACATGATCAGACGAAGGCCGCCCGCGCGTCAGCTGAACAGCACAACCAGAGATCAAGTTCGAGCGGCGTTCGGACGCCTTTTGAGCAGCTCAGGCGGCAGCCAGTGAGGCGTGGATCCGACTGACGGCACGCAGCACCTCGTCTCGGTTCTTCGCTCGCTTGATCCATGCCGGAAGGCGGGCCACCAAAGTCATCTTCTGTCCGGTGTCATACCAGGGCGCTCGCTCTCGCAGCGACGCTCGGACGAAACGGCGGATCAGATCGAGATGTTCGAGGTTATAGGCCCACAACCACCCATGCCGGGTTTCAACCTGGAGCCACAGCGGGACACCGAAGTACGGATCCGTCGCGGGTTGAGCTGTTCCACGGGAGAGTGTGACGAGACGGCCGCTCCACACCCGTGACAGCCCGCAGCCATGGCAGACCAGACGTCGCGGCCTGAACAACATCCGACCGCCGAGATCGGAATCTTCGGGCGCCAGAACGACCCGAGCGGCCTTCGCACAACTGGGGCATCGCACCATGATCGAGCTGATGAAGTCGTACTCGCTGCTGCGCGGATCCCGGAACCGACCAGTGAACAAGGCCATCTGGTGAGTATGCAACTGTCCCACAGACCAGCGCATCCCGATTCGGCTGACCACCCCCACGCCCGCCAGCTGCCTTGCCAGAAGCCAGACGCAGGTTAAAGAACAAGCTTAGGGGAAGAGTGGAGATCGCCCACTGCCCCCATGTTCGGTGGGGCTGGTGTCCGAGGTGCCATGGGTAGCTTGATCACTGGGTCTGGAGCAGCCAACTGCAACTGAAACTGCAACTACGCACGTCGAAGGGCCCCGCTGCGGACAGTGGGGCCCTTCGACATCGTGCCCGGTGAGAGCAATGGCGGAGGATACGAGATTCGAACTCGTGAGGGGTTGCCCCCAACACGCTTTCCAACTGTCCGCAGGGCTGTACGGGGACGTCCGTAGGCGTTCGCCGCGCAGGCCAGAGGGGATGCGCGTACGTCGGCGAACGGTGGCGGCCGTGGGTGCACTGGACAAAAACCAGGACAACGAACGGCGCGGGGGAGCGCCACAACGGAGACGGGTGCGGCCTCCAACTGAGGCCGCACCCGTCGCTGTTCGTGTCGCTCAGGTGGGGAGGAATCCCGGCTTCTCCCTGCCCAGGTCTTGCAGGTGGTTCAAGTAGTCCTGTGCCGTCGGTTCGGTGCTGTAGCGCTGCCTCATGACGGCCGCCAGTTCTCGACTGGTCATGATCAGGGACGGGACAGATTGACGCTCGCCCTGTAGGGCCCGCTCGCCGTGGATGAGGGCTTGTTCGAGGTCGCCCTCACGCGCTGCGGTGACCCCCAAGGTCACCCGCGCTTCGGCGTTCCGCATGGGGGACCGCTCCGTACCGTCAAAGTCCGTTCCCGCACGCAGAACCTCTTCGGCGAGTGTCCGCGCGAGTCGGTCCTCACCAACCAGCCGGTAGCAGTCCATCGCGTAGAAGTCGAACTTGGCGGGGTCTACGACGAAGTGGTTGTCAAGGTTCTCGGGGTAGGGCATCCCTTCCAATAGGCGGCGGCCCTTGTCGAGTGCCACCTCAACCTGTCGACGGTCCCCGAGTCGCGCCCATGCTTTGGCCTCCTGACCAGCGAGTTGCACCGCGACACCATGGTGTGCTGCGGTCTCCGCACCGGCTTGCGCCGCCGCGATGACCCCGCGATAGTCGCCGGTCGTGAGGGCGAACCATGCCCGCATCTCGTGCGCCCACCCCGCCACCTCGGCATGGTCGGCTTCAGTCGCCAGCGAGAGAGCGGCACGCCGCGTCGACTCGGCCGCGTGACGGTCCCCTGAGTCGTACTCGACACAGCCAACCAACAAGGCAAGCCAACCCGACAACGCGATCACCTCGCGGTGCTGGGCAAGGGTGAGGCTCTTGCTGTGCAGGTCAACGACGCGGCGAAGCCACTGTCGGCCCTCGATGAGGAGTTGACCACTCGGCATGAACGGGTACTCAGAGCAAAGTCGGTCCGTGGTGATCCGGAGCGCATCGAGCGTCGCACTGTTGACGTCGGATCGGTTCAGGCGACTCACGATTTCCAGAGTCTCCATGCCGCTCGCTGCCAAGATCTCCTTGTCTCCGTCCCGGCGGGACGGCAGAGGGAAAAGGGCGTGCGTCACTGTGCCAAAGACAGCCGCGATGATCGGTTGATAGAAGTCGTTCGGGGCCTGCCCGGACTCCCAGCGCTTCCACTGGCGAATCATGCTGTCCTCTGCGGGCAACTCCGTGGGTGCGTGCGCACGCAGGGCCCTGACCGCGTCACGCTGTGACCAGTCGCGCGCCTGTCGTTCGGCAGCGATACGCCGCGCCCATGCGGGCCTGTCGTCAGTCATGCGCCCTCCTCTGAGTGCCTCTACTCCGAGTCTCGCGCGCGGGCCGGGGGGACAGGGAAGGGGACAGCGGGGTGTCACCGGACATGTCCCCACCTCCCTTTCGTCGTCCCCCGGCTGTCACTTACCTCACACGCTCCGTTACTCCCATGCTGGTTACAGATCAAGCGCCACCCGGTACGGAGCGGCTTTCCAGCGCTTCAAGCCGTTCGGTCAACGTCTTGAGTTGGGAGCGGATTTCCTTGATGTCATCACGTACGTCGCTGCTTGGGGCAGACCCGTCACTGACGAAGTTGCCCAGGTTCCCCGCTGACACGATCAGCCCATCGACCCGGAGCGCGGCTAGCCCGTTCTGGATGGTTTGGCTTGCGTACCCGAAGCGGTCCATCAGCTCTCGCTGAGAGGGGAGTTTTTCCCCCGGCTTCATCTTCTTGATGTCGTCGCGCAGCGCGTCTGCGACCTGCACCGCCTTCGGCTTCGGCCCTCCTGTGACAGTCATTCCTTGAGGGTACCCACCACAGCGAACTAGTGCGCATCACCCCCTAGGGGTTGTGCACCACAGCAGACTAGTGCAAGCTAGTTCGTGAAAGGTCGCCCCGACTTAAAGGGGAGCTGCTTGACCTGCACAGACAGCGCCGGAGGAAAGCCCGAGGGGGTGAGTACGAAGGAAGCGTCGGTTCCTTGAAAACTCAACAGAGAGCTTTGAGATCGACGGGGGTTGACCTCGTCCCCGTGACGGCCGGGTGATGTCCGTCAGCCCCGGTGACCAGCCGTGAAGGGCGCGGAATCGACTTCCGTCCGGGGCTACTTGGTCCGCCGCTACGTGCGGCGTTGGCCTCTGATCTCCGGTCGCGGCGGCACTCCCGGACAGGACAGCCCGCCGCGTCGGAGATCCCGTTCCCGACTCGATCAGGAGATCTCACCCGATGCACGCTGCCACGTTCGCCGCCGTGTTCATCGCCCTGTACGTCGCCCACAGTGTGGGTGACCACTGGGTTCAGACCTCGCATCAGTCCGCGCAGAAGGGGCGTCCCGGTTGGGTCGGCCGTCTTGCGGACGCCCGGCACGTCGCCACCTTGACGCTCACCAAGCTTGCCGTGCTCATCCCGGCCGCCGCGTTGCTGGGGCTGCACCTGTCGGTGCCCGCCGTCGTCGCCGGTCTCGGCGTCGACGCGGTCACCCACTGGTGGGCTGACCGGCGCAGCACGCTCGCGTGGCTGGCTCGGGTAACCGGCAAGGGGCAGTTCTACCGGCTCGGTGCCCCGCGCGCCGACCACGACGACAACCCGCACATCGGTACCGGCGCGTACGCGCTTGACCAGTCCTTCCACCACCTGTGGTTGCTGGTTGCCGCGCTGATCATCGCCACCGTCTGACCCCCATTCTTCGCGGGGCGGTCGCACTCCCGGACAGGACAGCCGACCGCCCCGCGCTCATCCCGACCTTCAAGGAGAGATCCATCATGCGAATGCGTACGTTCGTCGCCGGTCAGGAAGCGCACGGCGACTTTGAGTTCGTGGAACTGGCGCTCGGTATCGACATCGACCTGTTCCGGGGCCCGCTGGAGTTCGAGGCGGACGACGACCGCGCCGCGCGTGAGGCGGCGGCCCGTGACGTCCTGGCCGACATGCGGGCGGACGCGGAGGCCGGTGACGAGGTTGCCGGTTGGGACGCGCTGTACGCCGACGCGCTGACCCGTACCGTGCCGTTCTTGCGGCGCGCGGTTCGCGGCTACCGGCCGGGGACGGGGGAAGCGGCATGAGTGAGGCGCTGACCCTGGAAGAGATGGCGCCCGCGCTGCGGGCTTTGCGGCTCATCGTTGTTGAGTGCGCGCATCTGCCCGCGCCGTTCGTGCACCTGTCGCCCGTTGACGGGGCGCGCGTGGAGCTCTCGCTCCACTACGTCGACCTGAGCGGCGACACCTTCAACGTGTTCGAGATGTGGCGGGAAGCGCTCGGCATGGAGTCCGGCGCGGTGACCTTCCGCGTCCAGTCCAACGGCCGTACCCGCGTCCTGCGGGTAACGGGTCCGTACGGCGGTGCCGAGGTCATGCTGACCGCCTACGCGACCGCCCCGGCCGCCGCCGTGACCACGGCGGGGGGTGCGGCATGAACCGGCCTGCGAAGACGCTGTTGGTGGGCGCGTTAGTGGTGGTGGTCGGGCTGGCGTTCCGGGTGTCGTGGAACGCGCAGCGCGACATCGCCCGGACCGTGGGCGCGGACGCGACCGCGGCGCTGCTGTACCCGTTCGTTGTCGACGGTCTGATGGCGCTCGCGTTGGTGGCCACCCTCGTACTGACCGGCACGGACCGGAAGTTCGCGCTGCGGGTGCTGGCCGGGTACACGGCCGCGTCGCTGGTCCTGAACTACGTCCACGGCCTGGTGCCCGCCCTGCACAACGGCACGGCCGGTCGGTTGCAGCTCGCCGATTGGGCACCGGCCAATTGGTCGCTGGTGTTGCTGGCGACCTCGCTGCCGGTCGGGTCGATCTTCTTCGGCTCCGATCTGGTCGCGAAGATCCTGCACCACCGGCCCGCCGACGTTGCGCCTGTTGCCGAGGCGCCCGCACCGGCAGCGCAGTCGGTAGTCCCGGCCGTGCCGTCGGAAGCGGAGCCGAAGCCCGTGCCGCGTAAGCGTCCGGCCAAGCCCGCGCCCAAGGCGCCGCCTTCCGGGCGACGCAGCGTTGACGATGTGCTCGCCGACGCCCGGACCGCCACCGCCGACTGGCCGGTGACCGATCTGACCGCAGACCGTATCCGGACCGCGGTCAAGTGCGGCGCCGGGCACGCCCGGACCGTCCGCGACGTGCTGCGCGCCGAACGCACCACCCCGGAATTGCCCGCGGCCCCCGCGGTTCCTGCGGAGTCCGAGGCGGTGGCGGCATGAGCACCCTGCTCACGGCCCTGGCCGCCGCTGCCCCGCTGGCGGCCGGGTGGGCGGGTCATCTGGTTTGGCTGCGGGGCCGGTTGGCCACCGCCCGCCGTGACCCGCTGACCGGCTTGTGGACCCGTGACGGGTTCACCCGCCGCGCCACCGCCCTGTTGAAGGACTCGCGGGCGGTGGTGGTGCTCGCCGACGTCGACCACTTCAAGCACATCAACGACACGCACGGGCACGCCGCGGGCGACGCGCTGCTGAAGGCGACCGCCGACCGGCTCGCCCACTACACCGGCCCGTCCGGTGTCGCCGGACGGCTCGGGGGCGATGAGTTCGCCGCGGTGCTCATCGACCGGCACGGCACCGTCGGCGACCTGCTGACCGTGCTCGGCAGTGTGCTGGCCCGGCCCGCGCCCGGCACTGACGATGCGGTGCAGACCACCGTGTCGCTCGGGTGGGCACGGGTCGCGGACTTCCCCGGCGACGACCTGTCGGGCTTGTTGCGGCGGGCGGATGAGGCGATGTACGCCGCGAAACAGGCCCGCGCTGGGGTGCGGCGAGCCGGTCTCGGCTCGCTGTTCGCCACCATGACCGGGCGCCGTTCCGGCCGCCGCGGCGCCCGCCCGGGCAACAGCCCTTCGGCGGTGGCGTGATGTCGCCGACGTTCGGCAAGTGCTACGACCCAACCGGCGTGACCTGGGGCGTCCCCACCTTTCCGTGGCGGCTCGCCCCGGACGGCATGGCCACCCGCCGCCAGTTGCGGGCAAAGGGCTTGCGGCCGGGCGGACAGCCGATAGCAGCGCAGATCATGCGCACCACCCGCCGCCGCAAGACCGGTTACGCGGTCGCCTACCTCTACCGGCTCGACCTCGCCAAGCCGGTCCGGCCGATGACCCCCGCCAAGTGGTCCGCGCACGCCGCCGCCATGCTCGCCCGCCGCACCTGCCCGGCCTGCCGCACCGACGCCGGATACGTCATCCCCGGCTCGCTCGGCATGTGCGTGCCCTGCGCCTACCCCAACGAACAGCGCGCCGCCTGAACCACCGTTCTTTATCGAAGGGAGCTGTCCCGTGGACAGCCGACACCAGTCCGTCCGTGACTACATCACCGCGAAGCAGGCGGGCGACACCGCCGCGACCGACCGCATCGTGTGGGAGGTCAGCGAGCGCTTCGCGACCCGCACGACCGACGGCAGCGAGGCTGCCGACCTGCTCCTGGCGACCATGACCACCCGACCCGGCACGCCGGAACTGGCGCCGGTCGGGCCGGACTTCGAGGACGTGTCCTTGGGCGACACCGTCACCGCCGACCGGCCGCCCCGCTGCCACGGCGAAGTCATGCGGGACCTGTCCAAGGACGCCGACCAGGGCACGCGCGCTGACATGGACGCCGGGCAGATCGGCCGGTGGCAGTGCTGGGTCTGCGACTGCGAGCTGTACACCGACGCCAACGGCGTCGTCTGCGACTTCCCGGACCCGGCCTGCGGTGACCACTGCACCTGCTGACCCACCCCGCGGGGCCCGGCCGCTCACTTTCCACGGCCAGCGGCCGGACCCGCTTCCCCTGCCATTTCTGGAAGGAACCTTCAGTGAAGCACGAGGACGAGAACGAGTTCTTCAACCGATTGGAAGCCGACATGTCGGCCGACTTCGGCGGTGACGTGGTCGACTTGGACAAGGCCCGGTCCGCCCGCGACGCGTCGGCCGACACCGACCCGACCGCACCCGACTCCAAGTCGGCGGAGTTGTCCGACCCGACACCCGACTCCAGCGCCGACCGGTCGGCCCACTCCCGGCCCGACTCGGTTCCCGACGCGTCGGGCGACCCGTCGGCCAAGGTGATGGTGGACGGTCCGGCGGTTGCCGGTCCGGGATACCTGGGCCGGTTGATGGGGGCAAAGCGGCGGGACACCCTGCCGGTGTGGCTGCGCTCGGCTGCCGAGTTCCGTACCGCGGTCCGCTGGGCCGCGGGCCACTACGCACACCTGGCCGCGTTCCACGGGATTCGCTGCCCGTACTACGCCGCGCGGCTCACTGTGCAGGCGCCGTACGGCGCCGCGAAGTTCACCGGCGCCACCCTGCGGTGGGTCGCCGACCGTGAGGGCGAGCCGGTGAGGCTCGCCGCGGTCCGGCGCGAGGACGCGGGCGAGTACCTGAAGCTGTCCCGGCAGCGTGACGGCCGGGTGCGGCTGCGGACTCTGGTGGCCGCGCTGGGCACCTTCATCGGTCTCGGGTCGGCCCTGGCGATGTACGTGCTGGCCCCGGACTGGCTTCTTGCCGTCTCCACCGGCGCGGTCGTCCTCGCGCTGGGGGCGCTGGGCACACCGGCCGACGCGCCGGTCGTCAGCCGCGCCGTGGACCTGCCCAAGACGACCAAGCTCACGTCCGACATCGTGCTGCGCGCGCTCGGGGCTCTCGGCATTCCCTCGATCAACCAGGCGCAGGGCAAGGGCCGTGACGGGTTCACCTTCACCGCCCCGATCACCCGCGACGGTCCCGGCTGGCGCGCGGAAGGCGACCTGCCGTTCGGCGTGACCGTCACCGACGTGATCGAGCGCCGCGACCGCCTCGCCTCCGGGCTCCGACGCCCGCTGGGGTGCGTGTGGCCCGAGGCCGTGCCGGACGAACACACCGGCCGCCTGGTGATGTGGGTCGGTGACCAGGACATGTCCACCGCCCGCAAGCCGGTGTGGCCCCTGCTCAAGGGCGGATCGGTCGACTTGTTCAAGCCCGTCGCGTTCGGCACCGACCAGCGCGGGCGCTGGGTGGAGATCACCCTCATGTACATCGCGGCCGTCATCGGCGCCATCCCCCGCATGGGCAAAACCTTCCTTCTCCGGCTGCTGCTGCTCATCGCCGCGCTGGACGTGCGGGCTGAGCTGCACACTTACGACCTCAAGGGCACCGGCGACCTCGATCCGGTCGGCGAGCGCGTCAGCCACCGGCACCGTGCTGGGGACGATGACGAGGACATCGAATACGCCCTGGCCGACCTGCGGGAGGTGCGGGCGGAGCTGCGGCGCCGGGCGAAGATGATCCGGTCGCTGCCGCGGGACATCTGCCCCGAATCCAAGGTCACCAGCGAACTCGCGAACAAGCCGAAGCTGGGTCTGCACCCGATCGTGATCGGCGTGGACGAATGCCAGGTGTGGTTCGAACACCCCAAGCACGGCGCGGAGTTCGAGGAAATCTGCACCGACCTGGTCAAGCGCGGCCCCGCGACAGGGATCGTGCTGCTTCTGGCCACGCAGCGCCCGGACGCCAAGGCCCTGCCCACCGGCATCAGCGCGAACGCGTCGGCCCGGTTCTGCCTGAAGGTCATGGGCCAGTTGGAGAACGACATGGTCCTCGGCACGTCCAGCTACAAGCGGGGCATCCGGGCCACGATGTTCTCCTGGAAGGACAAGGGCATCCACTACTTCGTGGGTGAAGGCGCCGACGCCCGGATCGTGTCCTCCGTCTACGTGGACGCGCCGACCGCCGACGCGATCGGCCTGCGCGCCCGCAAGCTCCGCGAGGTCGCGAAGACGCTGTCCGGGCACGCGCTCGGGGAAGCCTTCGAGCCCGACGACCGTGCCGGGTACGACCTGCTGCGAGACATCCTCGCCGTGGTCCCGGCCGAAGAGCCCAAGGTGTGGTCCGAGACCGTCACCGCCCGCCTCGCCGACCTGCGCCCGGACGTCTACGGCGGATGGGACGCGGAGCAACTGGCGTCCGCACTCAAGCCGTTCGGCATCGCCACAGTGCAGGTGTGGGGCAAGACCGAGGCCGGGAAGGGCGCCAACCGCAAGGGCGTCGAGCGCTCCCGCATCCTCACAGCGATTGCGGAGCGTGACGGAAACCGGGACGCGGGCTAGAGCTGCCCGCCGCTAGACCTAGCGGCACACCCCGCTAGGTCTAGCGGCACCTCTAGACCCCCATCCGGCCGCTGATCAGCACCCTAGATTCTAGCGGCCCACCTGCGAAAACTCCCCGACAGCCCGGAAAGGGCCCCCGATGCCCCTCATCCTCGCCGCTAGCCTCCTCACCCCGCTCATCACGCTCTGTTACGCCGTGCTGTGTGCGGTCTCGCCGTTCGGGAACTGCCGCAAGTGCTCCGGCTGGGGCTTCGCCATGACCACCGACCGCAAGGGCCGCGCCAAGCGCGGCAAGGACTGCCGCCGCTGCAAGACCACCGGCAAGCGCATACGCACCGGCCGCCACCTCTACAACCTCTGGCGCCGCACCTACGACCGCGGTACCGCCCACGACCAACCGGCCGCCACCGGCAGTCCGTTCACCCCGAACCAGAACCAGGGGGACCGCTCGTGATCCTGTCCATTTCCGCCGTGCTGCTCTTCGGCGTCGCCTCGCTCTTCGCGGTCCGCTCGCGCGCGACCAACGTGCTTGCCGCGGTGGTGGTGTTCCTGTTCGGCTTCTACGCCGCCGCCTCCGGACTGGCCGGACCCATCACGGACTTCATGACCAGCGCCGCCCACACCCTCGCGCACCTGCGCGCCTGACACCGATCGGAGAAAGCCGTCATGAACGAACCCATCACGTACCGGCGTCCGGTCGCCTACGACACGGCGGCCGTGAACATCCACGCCCCCGCCCCGCTCACCCCCGCGCCCACCGTCCCGCTCATGCCCGTGCAGCCCGGCACCGTCCCGGCCGTGACGACCATCGTCCTGCCCGACGGCCGCGTCATCACCGGCTACGCCATCGAGCCCGCCAAGCCCGAACCGACCGCCGACAAGCCGCCCATCTCGCGTGCGGCGGTCAACGTCGCACTCGGGGGCGTCGGGTTCCTCGCCGTGTGCGGCGGACTGCTCATGCTGACCACCTTCATCGCGGCCCTGACCGCCCTGGTCACCCAGCTCATCATCCTGGCCGCCGTCCTCATCGGCGGATTCGTCGCCGTGCAGCTCTTCACCGGCCGCGACACCGGCCGGGGCACGACGGTCAACATCCGCAAGGCCGTCATCAAGCGCAACAAGTTCTACGGCTGACAGGGAGACACGCCTTATGCGACTGCGCCTCGAACGGACCAACTTCCCGCGACCGGGCCTGTACCTGACCGATACCCCACGGCCGCGCTGCGGTGACTGCGCCGGTCAGGGAATCCACGAGTGGGATTACGGCGACGACACGGGCGAGTACGCCGGTACCGACTGGGCCTACTGCCCGTGCTGGAACCCCGACGGCCGGTGGCTGTTGCTGCCCCTGCCGCGCCGTCCCCGGTGGCTCCCGCGACGCGGCACCGGCCGCGACCCGTGGGGGCCCGGCGGCTACAGCGACGAACCGCCCTTCTAGCTACGCCCGTGGGCGACGGCACTCCCGGACAAGGACAGCCCGCCGCCCACGGTCTCCGTATCCCGACATTGCAGAACAGGAGACGTCCAGCATGACACCTGACTGCCAACCCCGACATCTCACCGACGCGAATCACCCGGACGGGAACCACCTGCGGACCGCGCTCGCCCTGGCGGCGGCCGGTGTCCCGGTCCTGCCGCTGCGAGCGGGCAAGGTGCCGTTCGGCAACTGCCCCGTGTGCAAGGGCAACGCGTGCGGCGGGCGGCCGAACATGAAGACCCCCGGCCCGTGCGCCTGCCCGCGCCCGTGCCACGCATGGGCCGCCGCGACCACTGCCCCGAACGTTCTCACCTCGCCCGTGTGGGCGGCGGTATGGCGAGAGGCGGCGGCTGTCGCTTACCACCCCGGCGGCGGGGGGCTGACCGTGGTCGACCTCGACAACGCCGACGCCATCATGTGGGCCCGCGAGACGCTGCCCGGCACCCGGACCGTGCCGACGACACGGGGCGAGCACTGGCTGTACCGGGGCGCCATGCCATCCGCGAACGCGGTCCGGCCCGGCGTCGACATCAAGTCGACGATGGCCTACGCCCGTTGGCTCGGCCCCGGCACCGGCATGATCGCGGTCCTGCCGGACGCCGTGCGGGTACTGGCCGTGAAGAACCCCGTCGCCGTGCGGCCGGTCACCGTTACGGCGCCGGTTGGGGGTGGGGTGTGCCGTCACCGCACCCCGACGTACCTGGAACGCGGGATCGTCATGGCTGAGGAGACCATCACCGCCGCGACCAGTGGGGTGCACGCCACCGTCTACCGCACGTTCCTGGCCGTGCTCTCCGCCCACGGGCGGTGCGGGTGCCTCACCGACACCCACATCGGGCGGCTGTTCACCGCCGCTCAGGCCAAGGGCGAGACCGTGCGGCACTGCACCGACGCGTGGACCAACGCCCTTGCCCGGCTGGGGGTGTAGCCGTGTCCGAGGACGAAAAGACGCCCGGCCGCGAGATCATCACCGACTACGCGCAAGCGAACTTCCGGTACTTCCGCACCGCCGACGGCACCGTCTACGCACAGCGCAACGGCCACCCCGTGGCCCGGCCGATCCGCTCCCAGGGCACCACCGGAAGCCACCGCCAGGAACTCATGGTCGGCCTGTTCCGCGACGGACGCGGCGTCTTCAACGGCACCGCCCTCAAAGAGGCATTGGACCTGATCGAGGCGCTTGCGCTCATCGAGGACGTGCAGCCGGTGAACATCCGCGTTGCCCCCGGATTCGACGGGGCCACGTGGCTGGACCTCGGCCGCGACGACGGCCGGTCGGTCCGTATCCACCCCACCGGGTGGGACATCCTCACCCCCGATCCCCGTGAGGTGTGCTGGCGCCGCACCCAGCTCACCGGGGAACTCCCCCTGCCGGTCAAGGACACCGACGGCAAAGGCATCGACCTGCTGCTGAGGTTGTGCAACTTCGCCACCGCCGAGACCGAATGCCTGGCCATCGCGTGGCTGATCGGGTGCCTCGGGCCGTCGGTGCCCGTGCCCGCGCCGTTCCTCACCGGGCCCCAAGGGGCGGGGAAATCCACCGGCGGGCGGATGCTCATCCGGATCGTTGAGGGCATGAGCGGGGACCTGCGCCGGGCGCCGAAGGATGAGGAGAACCTGATCGCGGCCGTCGCGGCCGGATGGGTCACGGCACTGGACAACCTGTCCCACATGACGCCGGACCTGTCCGACGCGATGTGCTGCATCGTCACCGGTGCCGAGTCCGTCAAGCGGGCCCTGTTCACCGACGGGGACGTCCACCGTTCCCGCTACCGCCGCCCCTTGCTCCTCACCGGCATTGACGTGGGCGTCATCCGCCCCGACCTTGCCGAACGCCTCCTCCCGCTGCGCCTGGAACGCCCCACGGTCCGGCGGACCGAGGCGGAACTGTGGGCGGAGTACGCCGACGTGCTGCCGGTCGTGCTCGGGTCGCTGCTGGATCTCACGGTCAAGGTCCGTGCCGCTGAAGCGGAGACGCCGACGGATCTGCGGATGGCGGACTTCGCCCACCTGTGCGCGCAGCTCGACGCCGCCACCGGATTGGGTGCGTTGGGCGCGTACCGGGCGAGTCTGGACGACCTCAACGACGACGTCATCGAGGGCGACTTGCTCGCGCAGACCGTCTTGCAGCACGCCGACACGATCACGCCGGGCACGCAGGAACGGATGACGTCCACGGAGTGGCTTGCGCGCCTGAGCCGCCTCTACGCGGGCGAGGAACTGCGCTCCCTGCCTAAAGGATGGCCGACGACGGGGAAGGTCCTCTCCGACCGTCTCAAGCGCCTACAGCCCACCCTTGCCGCCCGTGGCGTCCTCATCGACTCCGGCCGCACCTACGAGGGCCGCTACCTCGAAATCACCCGCCCCGCACCACCGCCACCGCCCGAGCAACAGCACGCGTTCTGACCAGCGTTCACCCGGACAAGCAAGAAGAGCACCCCCGCGCGAGGCGTGCTCCTCTTGCTGTTCGGCGCACCGCGCCGCCCAAGGGTCGTGCCGCGAAGCGGCTCCTTCTTCATGCCTGAAGGCGCACCCAACAGCAACAGACACCCCCTCTTTGTCCTAAGAGGGAAACCGCTGCGTCATGTGCGTCATGCGAGCGGAAAACACGGGCCTGAGCTGCGGCGAAGACCATGACGCAGACGGAAAATCCTGCGTCATCCTGCGTCATGTGCGTCATGGCTGCGTCACCCCATGACGCACGCATGACGCACCCCCGAACCCCCGCGTCATGCAAACCCCCAGGTCACAAGCCCGCATGACGCACATGACGCAATGACGCAGAAATCCGAACCTAGGACAGGCAGATCCCCCTGAGAAGCCATGAGACGAAAGGTGCTGCGCGTGGACATCACTCCGCTCAGCGAGGCAATCGACACCACTCTCGTTCTCCTCACGGTTGAGGAAGCCGCCCGCCGACTGCGGATCGGCCGGACCACCTGCTACGGACTCATCCGCACCGGAGAACTCGAATCCGTACCCGTCGGCCGTCTCCGCCGCGTCCCCGTCGACGCACCGGCCGCCTACGTCACCCGACTCCGCACCACCGACCAAGCAGCTTGACCACACCGGGGCGGCGGCACTCCCGGACAGGACAGCCCGCCGCCCCGGCTCCATCCCGACACGCAAGAAACAGGAGCCTGCCCATGGCAGAGGACAAGAAGAAGGGCACTCGCCGCGCCAACGGCGAATCCGCGATCTACCTCGGAGCGGACGGCCGTTGGCACGCCCGCGTGCCGATGGGCTACAGGGACAACGGGGAGCCGTACCGCCGCCACATCACCCGCAAGACGCGCCCCGTCCTGCTGGACGCCGTCAAGAAATTGGAGAGGCAGCGCGACGCCGGTTCGGCGCAACAGCCGGGCAAACCGTGGACGGTTGGGAAGTGGCTCCAGCATTGGGTGGAGAACATCGCCAAACCCACGGTCAGTGAGAACACGTATGACGGGTACGAAGTTGCCGTTCGCGTCCACCTCGTTCCCGGCATCGGTAAGCACCGCCTCGACCGCTTGCAGCCCGAGCACCTTGAGAGCCTGTACCGCCGAATGCAGGCGAACGGGGAGCGCAAGGCCGGTACGGCTCACCAAGCTCACCGGACCGCCCGTACGGCGCTGGGAGAGGCGGCACGGCGCGGTTACACGGCGAAGAACGCGGCCAGTCTGGCGAAACCGCCACGGATCGAAGAGGACGAATCCGAGGTAGAGCCGTACTCCGTGGAAGAGGTCCAGTGCCTGCTGCTGGAAGCCAACAAGCGCCGGAATAGCGCCCGTTGGATGCTGGCATTGGCGCTCGGGCTCCGCCAGGGCGAAACGCTCGGACTGCGCTGGTCTGACGTCGACCTGGAGAACGAGTATCTGAAGCTGCGACGGAACCGACTCCGCCCCCGGTACAAGCACGGATGCTCGGAAGCCTCGCCGTGCGGCCGGAAAGCGGGCTACTGCCCGGACCGGGTGCAGACCCGTCGGGAGACGAAGAACACCAAGTCCCGTGCGGGCCGCCGTGCCGTGCCCCTGCCGGGCCCGCTGGTCTCGATGCTCCGTGCTCATGCTGAGACGCAAGCGCGCGAGCGGAAGGCGGCCGGCGACCTGTGGACCGAGTCGGAGTACGTGTTCACCAAGCCGCTTGGTGGCCCGCTGAGCCCGAACACGGACTACCACGACTGGAAACGCCTCTTGGCAGACGCGGGAGTCCGGGACGGGCGACTGCACGACGCACGACACACCGCCGCGACGGTCCTCATGCTGCTCGGTGTCCCCACCCGCGTCATTGATCAGATCATGGGGTGGGAGCCGGGCACGTCGGCAAGCATGCGTGCGCGGTACCTGCACGTGCCGGACGCCATGCTCAAGGACGTCGCGCAGAAGATCGCCGAAGCCATCTGGGGTCGCCCCGCCGCACCCCCTGTGGACAAAAACCAGGACAACGGCGGCTGAGCGGACAACGAAGCGGCCCCGCTGTCATCAGCGGGACCGCTTTGTTTTGCCTGTTCAGGCAAGGTGCGGAGGATACGAGATTCGAACTCGTGAGGGGTTGCCCCCAACACGCTTTCCAAGCGTGCGCCCTAGGCCACTAGGCGAATCCTCCGGGGGGAACAGTACAGGGCTTGGGGGGGTGGTTGCGAACTCGATGGGGGGGGGGGGATCGGGTAGGGTGGGCGGCAGCCCCTCACGTGGCGCTATCTCGCTGAACTCCCCCAGGGCCGGAAGGCAGCAAGGGTAGGTGGGCTCTGGCGGGTGCGTGGGGGGTCTTTGCGTGGGGCGGCGGGGATGACGGGGCCGGATGTCGGTGGGCCCGGATAACCTCGTAGGCGTGTCCCTTGCTCTGTACCGCCGCTACCGTCCCGAGTCCTTCGCCGAGGTCATCGGACAGGAGCACGTCACTGACCCGTTGCAGCAGGCGCTGCGGAACAACCGGGTCAATCACGCGTATCTGTTCAGTGGGCCGCGAGGCTGTGGGAAGACGACGAGCGCGCGGATCCTGGCGCGGTGTCTGAACTGCGAGCAGGGGCCGACGCCGACGCCGTGCGGGGTGTGCCAGTCGTGCGTGGACCTGGCGCGGGGCGGCGCGGGGTCGATCGACGTGATCGAGATCGACGCGGCGTCGCACGGCGGTGTGGACGACGCCCGTGATCTGCGGGAGAAGGCGTTCTTCAGCCCGGCCAGCAGTCGGTACAAGATCTACATCATCGACGAGGCCCACATGGTCAGCCCGCAGGGTTTCAACGCGCTGCTGAAGGTGGTCGAGGAGCCCCCGGAGCACCTGAAGTTCATCTTCGCGACCACCGAGCCGGAGAAGGTCATCGGCACGATCCGGTCGCGTACGCACCACTATCCGTTCCGGCTGGTGCCGCCCGGCACGCTGCGCGACTACCTGGCGCAGGTGTGCGAGCGCGAGGCCATCGCGGTGGAGGACGGGGTGTATCCGCTGGTCGTACGGGCCGGGGCCGGGTCGGTACGTGACTCGATGTCGGTCATGGACCAGTTGCTGGCGGGCGCGGCGGCGGACGGCGTGACGTACGCCATGGCGACCGCGCTGCTCGGCTACACGGACGCCGCGCTGCTCGACGAGGTGGTGGACGGGATCGCCGCGGGGGACGGGGCGGCGGTCTTCGAGATCGTCGACCGGGTGATCGAGGGCGGGCACGACCCGCGCCGTTTCGTCGCCGACCTGCTGGAACGGCTACGGGACCTGGTGATCATCGCGGCCGTCCCGGACGCCGTGGACAAGGGCCTCATTGACGCGCCGCGCGACGTGGTGGAGCGGATGCAGGCGCAAGCCTCGGTGCTGGGCGCCGCCGAGCTGAGCCGCGCCGCCGACCTGGTCAATACGGGGTTGACGGAGATGCGCGGCGCCACCTCGCCACGCCTCCAACTGGAGCTGATCTGCGCCCGCGTGCTGCTGCCCGCCGCCTACGAGGACGAGCGCTCGTTGCAGGCCCGCCTGGAACGGCTGGAGCGCGGTGTCGCCGCCGGGGTCTCCGCCGGATTCGCCCAGGGCGGCGCGGTCGGCGGCCCGGTCGGAGGTACGAATACGAATACGGGCGCGCCGCAGGCCGTCGGACCCGCCGCCGCCAGGGCCGCACTCGGCGGCGGCCGTACCTCGGGCGAGAACGGTACGGCGTACGCCCCCGTCCAGGCGCCGCCCCCGCCCCAGGTCCAGGTCCAACCGCAGGTCCAACCGCAGGCCCAGCCCCCGGCCCCCGCCGTACCCGCGTACGTACCCTCCGAGGCACCCGCCGCCGAGGCCGCCACGCCCGCCTCACCCGCCTCACCCGCCGCACCGCCCGTGCCGCCGCCCCCCGCTCAGGCGCCCCCCGCCCAGCGCCCCGGTGCC
>NZ_MECL01000064.1 GCF_014596445.1 Streptomyces sp. CBMA29
CATCGCGCGGGCCGTCCGGCTGTCGCGGCGGGTCTCGGCCGCCGCCGCGGCGCTGTCCGTTGCGACGGCGGCGGTACGGGGCGGCTCCGCGGCGGGCCGGGGCCGGTCGTGGGAACGGCTTTCGGGGCCGAGCGCGCTGCGGGGAAGTGCCGTCGGCGTACGGGTACTTCCGCCGCGGGGACGGGACGCACGAGGGTGGAGTCCGGCGGTGTCGCGCCGCACGCGGTCCCTGTCCGGCGCCGGAGGGACCTCGTGACGGCCCTCGGGGGCGGCCTGTTGGTCGCCGGGACGACCTCGGACGCGGGCAAGTCCGTGGTGACGGCGGGGATCTGCCGGTGGCTGGTGCGGCAGGGCATACGCGTGGCCCCCTTCAAGGGCCAGAACATGTCGCTGAACTCGTTCGTCACGCGGGAGGGCGCCGAGATCGGCCGGGCGCAGGCGATGCAGGCGCAGGCCGCCCGCGTGGAGCCGTCGGCGCTGATGAATCCGGTACTGCTCAAGCCGGGGAGCGACCGCAGCAGCCAGGTCGTGGTGCTGGGCAAGGCCGTTGGCGAACTGAGCGCGCGCGGCTACCACGGCGGACGGCAGGCCGATCTGCTGGGCACGGTGACCGGCTGTCTCGAAGAACTGCGCGGCCGGTACGACGCGGTGATCTGCGAGGGCGCGGGCAGCCCGGCCGAGATCAATCTGCGCAGGACCGACATCGTGAACATGGGCGTGGCCCGCGCGGCCGGGCTGCCGGTGGTCGTGGTCGGCGACATCGACCGCGGCGGTGTCTTCGCCTCCTTCTTCGGTACGACGGCGCTCCTCGCGCCCGAGGACCAGGCGCTGGTCGCGGGCTACCTGGTCAACAAATTCCGCGGTGACGTCTCGCTGCTCCGGCCGGGCCTTGACATGCTGCACACGCTGACCGGCCGGCCGACGCTCGGCGTGCTGCCGTTCACCCACGGCCTGGGCATCGACGAGGAGGACGGGCTGAGGGTGTCGCTGCGCGGCGCCGTACGCGAGTCGGTGGTAACGCCGCCGCACGGGGCGGAGTCGCTGCGGGTCGCGGTGGCCGCCGTACCGCTGATGTCGAACTTCACGGACGTGGACGCGCTCGCGGCGGAGCCGGGGGTGGTGGTGCGGTTCGTGGACCGGGCCGAGGAGTTGGCGGACGCCGACCTCGTGGTGCTGCCGGGCACGCGCGGCACCGTGCGGGCGCTGGAGTGGCTGCGTGAGCGCGGCCTGGCGGACGCCGTCGTACGGCGGGCCGCCGAGGGGCGTCCGGTGCTGGGCGTCTGCGGCGGTTTCCAGATGCTGGCCGACCGCATCGAGGACGACGTCGAGTCCCGGGCGGGCTCCGTCCCCGGTCTCGGCCTGCTGCCGGTCCGGGTGCGCTTCGCCGCCGCGAAGACGCTGGCCAGGCCGGTCGGGACGGCGTACGGGGAGCGCGTCGAGGGCTACGAGATCCACCACGGGGTGGCCGAAGTCCTGGGCGGTGACGAGGAGTTCCTCGACGGCTGCCGGGTCGGCGCGGTGTGGGGCACGCACTGGCACGGCTCGTTGGAGAGCGACGGTTTCCGGCGGGCGTTCCTGCGCCGGGTGGCCGCCGCGGCCGGGCGGCGCTTCGTACCGGCGCCCGACACGTCTTTCGGGGCGCTGCGCGAGGAGCAGTTGGACCGGCTGGGCGATCTGGTCGAGGAGCACGCGGACACCGGTGCGCTGCTGCGGCTGATCGAGCAGGGGCCGCCGCCCGACCTGCCGTTCGTGCCGCCGGGCGCGCCGTGAACGACGGCACGAACGACGGCCGGGGCGACGATCGGAACGACGGCCGGGGCGACGGCCGTAAGGACTTCTCCGGGGCCGCCGGTCGGCCGCAGACCCACCCGTTCCCCCGCCGGGGAACGGGACGTGACGATGACGATGGGGCACACGTGAGCACCGTTCTGCTGCTGTCCACCGCCGACACCGACCTGTTGGCGGCCCGCGCCGCCGACTCGTCCGCCGTCTCCTACCGGATCGGCAACCCCTCCCGCGTCGATCCGGCGGCCGAACTGCCCGCGCTGCTGGACGGCGTGGACATCGCGGTGGTCCGGCTGCTCGGCGGCCGACGGGTCTGGGAGGAGGGGCTCGCGGCGCTCGCGGCCTCCGGGGTGCCGACGGTGCTGCTGGGCGGTGAGTCGGTGCCGGACGCGGAACTGATGGCGCTGTCGTCGGTCCCCGCCGGTGTCGTCGCGCAGGCGCTGCGCTATCTGGTCGAGGGCGGCCCGGAGAATCTGACGGAGCTGGCCCGCTTCCTGTCCGACACGGTGCTGATGAGCGGCGAGGGCTTCGAGGCGCCGCGCCGGATGCCCGAGTACGGCGTGCACGGCGGGTACGCGTACGACGAGACGCGTCCGACCGTCGCCGTCCTCTTCTACCGGGCGCACGAACTGTCGGGGAACACCGCGTTCGTGGACACGCTGTGCGAGGCGGTCGAGGCGAAGGGCGCCAACGCCCTCCCGGTGTACTGCGGTTCGCTCAGGAGCGCCGACGAGGGGCTGTACGCGCTGCTCGGGCGGGCCGACGCGATCGTGGCGACCGTGCTGGCAGCAGGTGGCACCGTCGCGTCCGAGGCGACGGCGGGCGGGGACGACGAGGCGTGGGACATCGGCGCGTTGGCGGAGTTGGACGTGCCGGTGCTCCAGGGGCTCTGCCTGACCTCGTCGCGCGAGACGTGGCTGGCGTCGGACGCGGCGCTGACGCCGATGGACGCGGCGATGCAGGTGGCGATCCCCGAATTCGACGGGCGGCTGATCACCGTGCCGTTCTCGTTCAAGGAGACCGGCGAGGGCGATGTGCCGGTCTACGCGGCCGATCCGGAGCGGGCGGCGCGGGTCGCCGGCATCGCGGTCAGGCACGCGGCGCTGAAGTACAAGGCGAACGCCGACAAGCGGCTCGCGCTGGTCTTCACCGCCTACCCGACCAAGCACTCCCGGGTCGGCAACGCGGTCGGTCTCGACACCCCCGCCTCCGCCGTACGGCTGCTGGACGCGCTGCGCGATGCGGGCTACGTGACCGGTGAATACCCGTCCGGCGGCGACGAGTTGATTCACCGGCTGATCGCGGCGGGCGGTCACGATGTGGAGTGGCTGACGGAGGATCAGCTCTCGGCGGCGCCCGCGCGCGTGCCGCTGGCCGACTACGAGAAGTGGTTCGCGACGCTCGACGCCGACCTGCGGGCGGGCATCGTCGAGCACTGGGGGGAGCCGCCCGGCTCGCTCTATCTCGACGGCACCGACATCGTGCTGGCGTCCTTGCGGTTCGGCAATGTCGTCATCATGATCCAGCCGCCGCGCGGCTTCGGCGAGAACCCGATCGCGATCTACCACGACCCCGACATGCCGCCGTCGCACCACTACCTGGCCGCGTACCGCTGGCTGGAGAATCCGCCCGCAGAGGGCGGTTTCGGCGCCGACGCGATCGTGCACCTGGGCAAGCACGGCACGATGGAGTGGCTGCCCGGCAAGGGCCTCGGGCTGTCGGCGGGCTGCGCGCCGGACGCGGTCCTCGGCGAACTCCCCCTGGTCTACCCCTTCATCGTCAACGACCCCGGCGAGGGCACCCAGGCCAAGCGGCGCGGCCACGCCACCGTCGTGGACCACCTCGTGCCGCCGATGGCCCGCGCCGACACGTACGGCGACCTGGCGAAGCTGGAGCAACTCCTCGACGAGTACGCCCTGGTGAACGATCTCGACCCGGCCAAGTCCCCGGCGATCCGCAGCCAGATCTGGACGCTGGTGCGCGCCGCCGAACTCCACCACGACCTGCATGTGGACGAGCAGCCGGAGGAGGACGACTTCAACGACTTCGTGCTGCATGTCGACGGCTGGCTCTGCGAGATCAAGGACGTGCAGATCAGGGACGGTCTGCACATCCTGGGCGGCGGCCCGGTCGGCGAGGCCAGGACCAATCTGGTCCTCGCCGTGCTGCGCTCGGCGCAGGTGTGGGGCGGGGTCGGCGGCGCGCTGCCGGGGCTGCGGGCCGCGCTCGCGCTCTCCTTCGGCCTGGTCGAGAAGACGCTGCTCGCCGAACCCGGCGCCCGCGTGGAGCTGCCGGCCGCGCTCACCTCGCTCGCCGCCGGCCCCGCGCGGACCGCCTCCGACGCCGTCGACCTGCTGGAGCAGCTCGCCCGACGGCTCGCGGAGGCGATGGAGGCCGCCGACTGGCACCGCGACGCAGCCGCCGGGGTGGTCGCACAGGCGCTGGGCGACCACGAAGTGCCGGACGCGGTAAGGGTGTTGGAATTCGCCGCCCGTGAGGTCGTGCCGCGGCTGGCTCGTACGACCGACGAGATCGACCACATCCTGCGGGCGCTGCGCGGCGGTTACGTACCGGCCGGGCCCTCCGGATCGCCGACCCGCGGCCTGGTCAACGTCCTGCCGACCGGCCGCAATTTCTACTCCGTCGACCCCAAGGCCATTCCGTCCAGGCTCGCTTGGGACGTCGGCACGGCGCTCGCCGACTCGCTGCTGGCCCGGCACCTCGCCGACACCGGCGCGTATCCGCGGTCCGTGGGCCTCACCGTGTGGGGCACCTCGTGCATGCGCACCCAGGGCGACGACATCGCCGAGATCCTGGCGCTGCTCGGCTGCCGTCCGCTGTGGGACGACGCGTCCCGCCGGGTCACCGGCTTCGAGGTCGTCGGCCCCGAGGAGTTGGGCCGGCCCCGGATCGACGTCACCGTCCGCATCTCCGGCTTCTTCCGCGACGCCTTTCCGCACGTCGTCGCCCTCGTGGACGACGCGGTGCGGGCCGTCGCGGAGTTGGACGAGCCCGCCGACGTCAACTACGTACGCGCCCACGCCGACGAGGACTTCGCGGAGCACGGGGACCGGCGGCGCGCCACCGCCCGCGTCTTCGGCTCCAAGCCCGGCGCCTACGGGGCCGGGCTGCTGCCGCTGATCGACGCCCGCAACTGGCGCTCGGACGCCGACCTCGCCGAGGTCTACGCCGTCTGGGGCGGTTACGCCTACGGCCGCGGCCTCGACGGGCGGGCCGCCCGCGGGGACATGGAGGCCGCCTTCCGCCGTATCCAGGTCGCCGCCAAGAACGTCGACACCCGTGAGCACGACCTTGTCGACGCCGACGACTACTTCCAGTACCACGGGGGCATGGTCGCCATGGTCCGGCATCTCGCAGGCGCCTCCCCGCAGGCGTACGTCGGCGACTCCGCCCTCACCGACCAGGTCCGCACCCGGACCCTCGGTGAGGAGACGCACCGGGTCTTCCGGGCGCGGGTCGTCAATCCCCGCTGGATGGCCGCGATGCGGCGGCACGGGTACAAGGGGGCTTTCGAGATGGCGGCGACCGTCGACTATCTCTTCGGGTACGACGCCACGGCGGGGGTCGTGGACGACTGGATGTACGAGAAGCTCGCCACCGAGTACGTCTTCGATCCGGAGAACCAGGAATTCATGCGGAAGTCCAATCCCTGGGCCCTGCGGGGGATTTCCGAGCGACTGCTCGAAGCGGCCGAGCGGGGGCTGTGGTCCGCCCCCGACCCCGAGACCCTGGACCGGCTGCGCTCCACCTATCTCGACCTCGAGGGCGACCTGGAGGGCGACGCGTGACCCCGGGCGGGGTAGGGGAGAGAGCCCGCCGCCGGCGGACCCTTACGTACATGGAGGCAGCGTGAGTACGCCGTATCCGTTCACGGCCCTGGTGGGGCAGGAAGACCTGCGGCTGGCGCTGCTGTTGAACGCCGTGAGTCCGGCGGTGGGCGGAGTGCTGGTCAGGGGGGAGAAGGGCACCGCGAAGAGCACGGCGGTGCGGGCGCTGTCGACGCTGCTGCCGGACGTGCCGGTGGTGCAGGGGTGCAGGTTCTCCTGCGACCCGGCTGCCCCGGACGGGGAGTGCCCGGACGGCCCGCACGAGGCGGGCGGGGGAACGGCCCGCGCGGCGCGGGTGGTTGAGCTGCCGGTCGGCGCGAGCGAGGACCGCCTGGTGGGCGCGCTGGACATCGAGCGCGCCCTGTCGGAGGGCGTGAAGGCGTACGAGCCGGGCCTGTTGGCGGCGGCGCACCGCGGTGTGCTGTACGTGGACGAGGTGAATCTGCTCCACGACCACCTGGTGGACCTGCTGCTGGACGCGGCGGCGATGGGCGCGAGCTATGTGGAGCGCGAAGGCGTCTCCGTCCGGCACGCGGCCCGCTTCCTGCTGGTCGGCACGATGAACCCGGAAGAGGGCGAGCTGCGGCCGCAGTTGCTCGACCGCTTCGGTCTGACGGTCGAGGTCGCGGCCTCGCGGGAGACCGACGAGCGCGTCGAGGTGGTCCGGCGGCGGCTGGCGTACGACGCGGATCCGGCCGGTTTCGGGGCGCGTTGGGCGGCCGACGAGCAGGCGGTGCGTGAACGGATAGCCGCCGCACGGCGGTTGCTGCCGTCGGTGCGCCTGGGCGACGGCGCGCTGCGGCAGATCGCGGCGACGTGCGCGGCGTTCGAGGTGGACGGGATGCGCGCGGACATCGTCATGGCGCGTACGGCGACGGCGCTTGCCGCGTGGGCGGACCGCACGGTCGTACTCGCCGAGGACGTACGGCAGGCCGCCCTGTTGGCGCTGCCCCACCGGCGGCGTCGCAACCCCTTTGACGCGCCCGGTCTCGACGAGGACAAGCTGGACGAGACGCTGGAGCGGGAGCGCGGGGCCGGCGAGGGAGAGGGAGAGCGGGGCGAGGGGCGGGACGGCGAGGGGGACGACGACCCGGATACTGACCCGGACACCGATCCGGACGGCCCCGGCGGCGGGCCTTCCGAGCCTCCGGAGCCGGAGGGCGGCCCGCGGGGCGGCTCGCGGGAACAGCCCGGCGCCGGGCAGGACGCGCCCGCGGGCCAGGACTCCCCCGCCGCGGGCGCGGCGGCGGGCGACAGTGCGGGCGACGGCTCGGGGCCCAAGGGCGAGCGCTCGGCGGTCGGCGCCGGGGACCCGTACAGGACGCGGCACTTCGATGTGCCGGGGATCGGCGAGGGCGCGGCCGGGCGCAGGTCCAGGGCCCGTACGGCGCACGGCAGGACGACGTCCGCCAGGCGGCCCCGCGGCTCGCTGACCAAGCTGCATCTGGCGGCCACCGTGCAGGCGGCGGCCCCGTACCAGCGGGCGCGCGGCCGGTCGGGCGCGGGGCTCGTGATCCGCCGGGACGATCTGCGGCAGGCGGTCAGGGAGGGCCGCGAGGGCAATCTCGTGCTGTTCGTGGTGGACGCGTCAGGCTCGATGGCGGCGCGGGAGCGGATGACCGCGGTCAAGGGCGCGGTGCTGTCGCTGCTGCTGGACGCGTACCAGCGGCGCGACAAGGTCGGTCTGGTCACCTTCCGCGGCGCGGACGCCGACCTCGTGCTGCCGCCGACGTCGTCGGTCGAGGCGGGCGCGGCCCGGCTGGAGAAGCTGCCGACCGGTGGGCGTACGCCGCTGGCCGCCGGGCTACTCAAGGCGCGTGAGGTGCTGCGCGTGGAGCGGCTGCGGGACGCCACGCGGCGCCCGCTGCTGATCGTGGTGACGGACGGCCGGGCGACCGGCAGCCGGGCGGCGGCGGGCAGCACGGTCAAGAGCGGTCTGGAACCGATGGCGCTCGCCGCGCGGGCGGCCCGGCTGCTGGCCGCGGAGGGCACCGCCTCGGTGGTCGTGGACTGCGAGTCGGGCCCGGTCCGGCTCGGCCTCGCGGGCGCGCTGGCACAGGAGTTGGGCGGCGTCGCGGTGACGCTGGAGGAACTGCGCGCCGACACGGTGTCCGCGCTCGTGAAGGACGTACGGAGGGCCGCGTAGTGCCACAGGGGCAGCCGAGTGCCGTACCGGACGACGGTTTGACGACCCGTCAGCGCAGGAACCGGCCGCTGACGATCGTGCACACCGGTGTCGGCAAGGGGAAGTCGACCGCCGCCTTCGGTCTCGCGCTGCGCGCCTGGAACCAGGGCTGGCCGGTCGGGGTGTTCCAATTCGTCAAGTCCGCCAAGTGGAAGGTCGGCGAGGAACGGGCGCTGCGCGTGCTCGGCGACTCCGGCGAGGGCGGGACCGTCGCCTGGCACAAGATGGGCGAGGGCTGGTCCTGGGTGCAGCGGTCCATGGAGTCCAGCGAGGACGCCGCACGCGAGGGGTGGGAGCAGGTCAAGCGGGATCTGGCCGCCGAGACCTACCGGCTCTACGTGCTGGACGAGTTCGCGTACCCGATGCACTGGGGGTGGGTCGACACCGACGAGGTCGTCGCCGTGCTCCGCGACCGGCCCGGCACCCAGCACGTCGTCATCACCGGCCGCAACGCGCCGCCCGCGCTGGTCGACGCCGCCGACCTCGTCACCGACATGTCCAAGGTCAAGCACCCCATGGACGCCGGGCAGAAGGGGCAGAGGGGCATCGAGTGGTGAACGTCCCCCGCCTCGTGGTGGCCGCGCCCGCCTCCGGCAGCGGCAAGACCACCGTCGCCACCGGGCTGTTGGCCGCCTTCGCCGAGGCCGGGCTCGCCGTCTCCCCGCACAAGGTCGGGCCCGACTACATCGATCCCGGCTACCACTGCCTCGCGGCCGGGCGGCCGGGTCGCAACCTCGACCCCTTTCTGTGCGGGCCCGACCGCGTCGTCCCGCTCTTCGCGCACGGCGCCGCCGGGTGCGAACTCGCCGTCGTCGAGGGCGTCATGGGGCTTTTCGACGGGGCCGCGGGGCGCGGTGAGCTGGGCTCCACCGCGCAGGTCGCCAAGATTCTGCGGGCGCCGGTGGTGCTTGTCGTCGACGCGTCGGCGCAGTCGCGGTCCGTCGCCGCGCTCGTCCATGGCTTCGCCTCCTGGGATCCCGAGGTGCGGATCGGCGGGGTCATTCTCAATCACGTCGCTTCCGACCGGCACGAGGCCCTTTTGCGGGCCGCGCTCGACGAGTCGGGGGTGCCCGTGCTCGGTGTGCTGCGGCGCGCCCCGCTGCTCCATGTGCCGTCCCGGCACCTCGGGCTCATTCCTGTCGCCGAGCGGCGGGACGACGCTCTTGGGTGGGTCCGTGACCTTGCCTCGCGTGTGCGTGCCGGGTGCGACCTGCCCGCTCTTCTGGCCCTGGCGCGCAGCGCCCCGGACCTGCCAGGCACCGCCTGGGACCCGCTGTCCGAGCTGGCGGCCTGCGGCGGCGCTTTCCCCAGCCCCGCCCCTCCCCGAAACCGTGGCTCCGCCCCGGACCCCGCTCCTCAGACGCCGGAGGGGCTGATCGTTTCCTCACGCCCGGCGATTGAGGACAGGGAGGCCGGGGGCTTGCCCGCGGTTTCGGGGAGGCGCGTGGTGGTGGCTGTCGCGGGCGGCGCGGCGTTCACCTTCGGGTACGAGGAGCAGGCGGAGCTGCTGCGGGCGGCGGGGGCGGAGGTGGTGGCGTTCGACCCGCTGCGGGACGAGGAGTTGCCGGAGGGCACGCGCGGTGTGGTGCTCGGCGGCGGCTTCCCCGAGATGCACGCCGCCGAACTGTCGGCGAACGAACGGCTGCGCGAGGCGGTCGCCGCCTTCGACGGCCCGATCGCGGCGGAGTGCGCCGGACTCCTCTACCTGACAAGGGAGTTGGACGGCGCCCCGATGTGCGGGGTGCTCAACGCCACGGCCACGATGACCGACCGCCTGACGCTGGGCTACCGCGAGGCCGTCGCGCTGGGCGACAGCGTGCTGGCGGCGGCCGGCACCCGCCTGCGGGGCCACGAATTCCACAGGACCCGCGTGGAGCCGGGCGCGGGCCCGGCCCCGGCCTGGGGTTTCACGGGAGAAGCGGCCCGCAGGGTCGACGGCTTCGTGGAGAAGAACGTGCATGCCTCGTATCTGCATGTGCACTGGGCCGCCGAGCCGTCGATGGCGCGGCGCTTCGTAGAGAGGTGTGCCGAATGACCGCGCTGCTGACCGGAGTCGGGGTGGGCCCCGGCGACCCGGAGCTGGTGACCGTCAAGGGAGTGAACGCGCTGCGGGCGGCGGCCGTGGTCGTCGTACCGGTACTCGACACGGGCGAGCGGGGACGGGCGGAGGCGACCGTACTGCACTACGTGGACGCGGCGCGGATCGTCCGGGTGGTGTTCGCGCTGAACGAGCGGACCGACCGGGCGCGGCGGGAGGCGGCGTGGGACGCGGCGGGCGCGCGGGTGGCCGAACTGCTGCGGGAGCACGGGACGGTGGCCTTCGCGACGATCGGCGACCCGAATGTGTACTCGACGTTCACGTATCTGGCGCAGACGGTCACCGAGTCGGTGGCCGGGGTGCGGATCGAAACGGTGCCGGGCATCACGGCGATGCAGGAGCTGGCGGCGCGCAGCGGAGCCGTACTGACCGAGGGGACCGAGCCGTTGACGCTGGTGCCGGTGACGGCGGGGACCGCGGTGCTGCGGGAGGCGCTGGAGGGGCCCGGCACGGTGGTGGCGTACAAATTCGGGCGGCTGGCGGGCGAGGTGGCGGCGGCGCTGCGGGAGACCGGCAGGACCGAGGGCGCGGTGTGGGGCAGTTCGCTGGGGCTGCCCGGTGAATCGATCAGGCCCGCCAAGGAGTTGGCGGAGGAGCTGCGGGACGGCGCGCTGCCGTATCTGTCGACGCTGATCGCGCCCGCGCGGCGCGACGGCGGCCGGGGAGGGAAGCTGTGAGCGGGGCGACGGGTTCGGGGGCGGGCGCGGAGGCGGGCGCGAAGGTGACGATCGTCGGCGCGGGCCCCGGCGCGGCGGATCTGCTGACGTTCCGGGCGGCGCGGGCCATCGCGGAGGCGGACGTCGTCATCTGGGCGGCGAGCCTGGTGCAGGCGGAGGTGCTGACGCACGCCCGCGAGGGCGCGGAGATCCTGGACTCGGCGGCGATGTCGCTGGAGGACGTGGTCGCGGTGTACGAGCGGGCGCTGCGCGAGGGCCTGCGGGTGGCAAGGATCCACTCGGGCGATCCGGCGCTGTGGGGCGGCACGCAGGAGCAGGTGGACCGCTGCGCGGGGCTCGGCATCGAGGTGGAGATCGTGCCGGGGGTGTCGTCGTTCTCGGCCGTCGCGGCCCTGGCCGGGCGGGAGTTGACGATTCCCGAGGTCGCGCAGTCGGTGATCCTGACCCGGCTGGGCGGCGGCAAGACGCCGATGCCGCCGGGCGAGGAGGTCAGGGAATTCGCCCGGCACGGTACGACGATGGCGGTGTTCCTGTCCGCGGCGCGGTCCGGGCAGCTCGCCGCCGAACTGCTGGAGGGCGGCTACGTCACCGACACCCCGGTGCTGATCGCCCATCAGGTCACCTGGCCCGAGGAGCTGTTGCTGCGCTGCACGGTCGGCACGATGGAGGCCACCGTCAAGGAGCACAAGCTCTGGAAGCACACGCTGTTCCTGGTCGGACCCGCGCTCGCCGCCTCCGGGACGCGCTCGCACCTCTATCACCCCGGGCACTTCCACGGTTTCCGGCGGGCCGATCCGGTGGCGCGGCGCGCCCTGCGGGAGTCCCGCGCGGCCGGGGACGAGTCCCATGGGTGACGGCGTGATCACCGTCCTCGGCGTGGGTACGGGCGGGCCGGTGCCCGACGTCGGCGGCGCCGACCTCGTCGTCGGCGCCGCCCGGCACCTCGACGCGGTCCAACTGCCCGCCGGGGCACGGCGCGTGGCGCTCGGGCCGCTCGCACCCGCGCTCGACACGATCGCGGAGTACGTGGCCGCGCCCGGCGCACGCGTGGTCGTGCTCGCCTCGGGCGATCCCGGATTCTTCGGGATCGTACGGGCGTTGGGCGCGCGGTTCGGTGCGGCGGCGCTCGACGTACGCCCGTCGTCCCCGTCCGTCGCGGTGGCCTTCGCCCGGCTCGGGCTGCGCTGGGACGACGCGGTGGTGGTCAGCGCGCACGGACGCGATCCGCGGACCGCCGTCCATGTGTGCCGGGCGCACCCCAAGACGGCCGTACTGACAGGACCCGGCGCGGGACCGGCCGAGTTGGGCGCGGCGCTGGCCCGTACCGGCCTGGTCCGTACCCTCGTTGTCGCCTCCGCGCTCGGTACGGACGCCGAGCGCGTCGAGCGGGTCTCGCCCGCGCAGGCCGCCGTACGGGACTGGTCGGGGGACGGGGTCGCGGTGGTGCTGTGCCTGGCGGCGGACTCCTTCGACGAACGGGCCGACGTCTCCCGTACGGTCGCGGGGCCGCCGCCCGCACCCGCCCAATGGGCGCTGCCCGAGGAGGAGTTCGCGCACCGCGACTCCATGGTCAGCAAGTTCGAGGTACGGGCCCTGGCCCTGGCCCGGCTCGGGCCGCGCACCGGGGACCTGGTGTGGGACGTCGGGGCCGGGTCCGGCTCCGTGGCCGTGGAGTGCGCGCGGTTCGGCGCCGCCGTGGTCGCCGTGGAGAAGACGGCCGACGGCGTCGAGCGGATACGGGCGAACGCCGCCGCGCACGGCGTGGACGTGCAGGTCGTGCACGGGGACGCGCCCGCCGCGCTGGACGGGCTGCCCGATCCCGACGCCGTCTTCGTCGGCGGCGGCGGGCGGGAGCTGGCCGCGATCGTCACGGCGTGCGCACGGCGGGCACGGCGGGCCGTCGTGGTGACGCTCGCCGCCGTGGACCGCGTGGCGGAGGTCCGCGGTGCCCTGCGGGCCGCCGGGCTGGTGCCGGACGGTGTCCTGCTCCAGTCGTCGCGGCTCGCGCCGCTGCCCGGGGAGGTGGCGCGGCTGGCCGCGACGAATCCCGTGTTCGTGCTGTGGGCCCGGCGCCCCGCACCCCATGAAGGAGAGCTCTCGTGATCGGCCTCATCCACGCCACCGCGGCGGGGCGCACCGGATGCGAGCGGCTCGCCGCCGCGTGGCCCGGCAGGACGGTGCTGTACGGCGACGGCGCGGACCGTCCGCTGCGGTCCGTCGTGGCGACGGCCTTCGCCGAGTGCGACCAGCTCGTCCTCTTCCTCGCGACCGGCGCCGCCGTGCGGCTCCTCGCCCCGCTGCTGCGCGGCAAGGCCGAGGATCCCGGTGTCGTCACCGTCGACGAGGCCCACCGCCACGCCGTCGCCCTCCTCGGCGGGCACGGCGGCGGGGCCAACGACCTGGCCGCCGCCGTCTCCCGCGTCCTCGGGTCCGCCCCCGTGATCACCACCGCGACCGACTCCGTCGGCACCCCCGCCCTCGACGCCCTCCCCTACCCCACGGACGGGCCCCTGGCCCCCCTCACCCGCGCCCTCCTCGACGGCGCCCCCGTCCGCCTCCACACCGACCAGACCTGGCCCCTCCCCGCCTTTCCCCTGACGGTGGTCTCCACCCCACCGCCCCCCGCCGCGGCGGATTCGGGGGAACCGTCATCCCCCGAAGACCCGCAGCCCTTGGCCGGGCAGGCGCCGATCGGGCAGGAGCAGCCGTCCACGCGCCACGCCGAGCCCCAGGCCCAGGCCCCGCACCAGCCGCGCACGGCACCGCCGAACACCGCCATCCCGCGTCCGCCGGACGCGGCGGGTGCATCCGAAGGCAGTCGAGCCACGGGCGTGGCGGGAGCCGCACCGCAGGTGCTGGGCGGGTATGCGGTGTGGGTGACGGATCGGGTGATTCGGGAAGCGCAGGGCACCGTCACGGTGTTCGTGAGGCCGCCGTCGTTGGTGGTGGGGGTGGGGGGGAGCCGGGGGGTCGGGCGGGCGGAAGTGGTCGGGCTGGTGCGGAGCACGCTGGCGGAGGCGGGGCTGGCGGAGAAGAGCGTGAGCGCCCTGGCGACGGTGGACGCGAAGGCCGGGGAGGAGGGGATCGTGGCCGCCGCGGCGGAGTTCGGGGTGCCGTTGGTGACGTACGCGGCAGCGGACCTGGCGGGGACGGCCGTGCCGAATCCGTCGGCGGCACCGCTCGCGGCGGTCGGCACACCGTCCGTGGCGGAGGCGGCGGCGATCCTGGCCGCCGCTGACGGCGGCCAACTGGTCGTGGAGAAGCGGAAGTCGGCGATGGCGACAGCCGCCGTCGCGCGGCGCCGACCGCGCGGACGGCTGGCCGTGGTGGGCCTGGGCCCCGGCGCCCGCGACCTGGTGACACCGCGCGCCGTGGCGGAACTGCGCCGCGCGTCCGTGATCGTCGGCCTCGACCAGTACGTCGACCAGATCCGCGACCTGCTGCTGCCCGGCACCCGCGTGCTGGAATCGGGGCTCGGCGCGGAGGAGGAACGGGCCCGCACCGCCGTCGCCGAGGCCCGCGCCGGGCACGCTGTCGCGCTGATCGGGAGCGGCGACGCCGGGGTCTACGCGATGGCCTCCCCCGCGCTGGCGGAGGCGGCCGACGACATCGACGTCATCGGCGTCCCCGGCGTGACCGCCGCCCTGGCGGCAGCCGCGCTGCTGGGCGCGCCGCTCGGCCACGACCACGTCTCGATCAGCCTGTCCGACCTGCACACACCCTGGGACGTGATCGAACGGCGGGTGCGGGCCGCCGCCGAGTCCGACCTGGTCGTGACCTTCTACAACCCCCGCAGCCGCGGGCGCGCCTGGCAGTTGCCCAAGGCGCTGTCCGTCCTGGCCGAGCACCGCACCCCGCTGACCCCGGTCGGCGTCGTCCACGCGGCGTCCCGCCCGGACGAGCGCGTCGAGGTCACGACGCTCGCCGGCCTCGACGTCGGCACGGTCGACATGGTGACGGTCGTGACCGTCGGCAACACCGCCAGCCGTATCGTCTCCGGCCGCATGGTGACCCCCCGCGGCTACCGCTGGCAGTCATGACGGCGCCCCGTCACCCGTTCCCACAAGCCCTGCCCGCCGCCCCCTCCGGAGGAGAAACCGCGTGAACCGTACGGTCCACCCCATCGAGCAGGAGTCCTTCCGCATCCTGCGGTCCCGGCTCGACACCTCAGGGATGACGCCGCTGCGACGGGCCGTCGTGGAGCGGGTGATCCATTCGAGCGCGGACCTCGGGTACGCGAAGGATCTGGTGTGCGAGGAGTCGGAACTCCGGGACGCGCACGCCGCGTTGCACGCGGGGGCGCCGATCGTGGCGGACGTGGAGATGGTCGCGTCCGGGATCACGGCACGGTCGTCGGTGTGCCGGCTCACGGACGCGGTGTCCGGGCCGGGACTGACGCGCAGCGCGCACGCGATACGGCTGGCGTACGCGGAGGTCGGGCCGGGCGCGGTGTGGGTGGTCGGTTGCGCGCCCACGGCGCTGGAGGAGTTGCTGAACCTGGACGCGGCGCCCGCGTTGGTGATCGGGCTGCCGGTCGGCTTCGTCGGCGCGGCGGAGAGCAAGGCACGGCTGCGGGCGTCGGGGCTGCCCGCGGTCAGCAACGTCTCGGAGAAGGGCGGCTCCGCGGTGGCCGCCGCGGCGCTCAACGCCCTGTTGTACACGGAATATCCCCTCGCGAAATATCCCCTCGCGGAACAGCCCCTCGCGGACCATCCCGTCACCGAAGATCCCCTCACCGACCGTCCCTTCAAGGAGAACGACCAGTGACCCACCCCCCTGCCCTTCTGCTCGTCGGCCACGGCACGCGTGACGCGGCCGGCGCGGCTGCCTTCCGCTCGTTCGTGGCACAACTGGGCGCGGCCAGTCCGGAGTTGGCGGTCGGCGGCGGCTTCATCGAGCTGTCGCCGCCGCCGCTGGCGGACTCGGTGGCGGAGCTGGTCGGCGCGGGCGTACGCGACTTCGCCGCGGTCCCGCTGGTGCTGGTGTCGGCCGGGCACGCCAAGGGCGACATACCGGCGGCGCTGGCCCGTGAGGAGCGGCGCCATCCGGGGACGTCGTTCGCGTACGGGCGCCCGCTCGGGCCGCATCCGAATCTGCTGACGGTGCTGGAGCGGCGCGTGGACGAGGCGCTGGCGGGCGCCGACCGCGCGGAGACCACGGTCCTGCTGGTGGGCCGGGGTTCGACGGATCCGGACGCCAACGCCGAGGTGTTCAAGACGGCGCGGCTGCTGTGGGAGGGCCGCGGTTACGCGGGGGTGGAGACGGCCTTCGTGTCGCTGGCCGAGCCGTCGGTGCGGGCCGGTCTCGACCGCTGCCGCAAGCTGGGCGCGCGCCGCGTCGTCGTACTGCCGTACTTCCTGTTCACCGGTGTGCTGCCGGACCGGGTCCGGGACCAGGCCGGCGAGTGGGCGCGGGAGGCGCCGGACGTGGAGCTGCGCTGCGCCGAAGTGATCGGCCCCGAGCCGGAGTTGGCGGAGCTGGTGATGGAGCGCTACCGGGAGACGGTACGGGGCGACCTGCGGATGAACTGCGACTCGTGCGTGTACCGGGTCAAGCTGCCCGGCTTCGAGGACCGTGTCGGGCTGCCGCAGCAGCCGCACCACCACCCCGACGACCCGTCGCACAGTCACGGAAGCGGCCACCATGCGCACACCCACTGACCGCGACCGCGTGCCGGACCCGGCGGCGGGCGGCGGCCCGGACCCGTACGGCCGCGACGCCCGCGACGCCTACCGCGTCGAAGACGCCACCGACGGCTACGACCTGCGGCATCACGGTGACGCCGAGGTCGGCGACGGCCTGATCGACCTCGCGGTCAACGTCCGCGCGAACACTCCCCCGCCCTGGCTGCGCGAGCGCGTCGCGCGGTCGCTGACCGGCCTCGCCGGATATCCGGACGGCCGGGCGGCGCGGCACGCGGTGGCCGAACGGCACGGACGGCCGGACGCCGAGGTGCTGCTGACGGCGGGCGCGGCGGAGGCGTTCGTGCTGCTCGCGCGGGCGCTGACACCACGTCACACCGTCGTGGTGCACCCGCAGTTCACCGAGCCGGAGGCGGCGCTGCGGGCGGCCGGGCACGAGGTGCGGCGGATTCTGCTGGCCGCGTCCGACGGCTTCCGGCTCGACCCGGCGGCCGTGCCGCCGCAGGCGGATCTGGTGGTGGTCGGCAATCCGACCAACCCGACGTCCGTCCTCCATCCGGCCGCGTTGATACGGGAGTTGGCCCGCCCGGGGCGCACGCTGGTGGTGGACGAGGCGTTCATGGACGCGGTGCCGGGCGAGAGCGAGTCACTGGCCGGGTGCCGGGACGTGCCGGGGCTCGTCGTCCTGCGCAGCCTGACCAAGACCTGGGGCCTGGCCGGGCTGCGGATCGGTTACGTGCTCGGCGGCGCGGACACGGTCGCCGCGCTGGAGAGCGCGCAGCCGCTGTGGGCGGTGTCGACTCCCGCGCTGGCGGCGGCCGTTGCCTGCGTGGAGCCGGACGCGCTCGCGGAGGCGGCGGAGGCGGCCCGTACCGTGGTCGGCGACCGCGCCTATCTGCTGGACCGGTTGGCCGCACTCCCCGGGATCGAGGTCGCGGGCGACGCGCCCGCCGGGCCCTTCGTCCTGCTGCGCCTGCCCGGCGCGGCCGACGTCCGGCTCCGGCTGCGAGCGATGGGCTACGCGGTACGGCGCGCCGACACCTTCCCCGGCCTCGGACCCGACTGGCTACGGATCGCCGTGCGCGACCGCCGTACGACGGACGGCTTCGCGAACGCCCTGGCCACGGCCATGGCCTGAGAGCAGGGCGCTCAACCGGCCCGTGCTGCCTACTGCTTGACGCCGAGCGCGGTGAGGTCGACGCCGCCGAGGACCGGCTGTTCGTAGACGTTGGTGAGGCGGGGGGCGCGGTAGACGAGGTGCTGGACGTAGACCAGCGGGACGAGCGTGCCCTCGCTCATCACCTTGGCGTCGATGGTCTGCCACAGGGAGGCGGCCTTGGCCGGGTCGGTGACGCCGTCGGCCTCCGTGACCAGGCTGTTGATCTCGCTGTCGTCGAGCTGCGCGTAGTTGTTGATGCTGCCCGGCTGGATCAGTGAGCGCAGGAAGCCGCCGCCGGTGGGCCAGTCGGCGGCCCAGCCGGTCATGACGATGCCCCACTTGGCGTTCTTGAGCTTGCTGGGCGACAGCAGCGTGTCGTAGAAGGTGCCGGCGTCCTGCGTCACCATCTTGACGGTGATGCCGACTTCGGCGAGGGAGCTGCGGACGGACTGCATGGCGTCCTCGACCCGCGAGGACGTCTTGACCCCGGCCATGGTGACGGTGAAGCCGTTGGGCTTGCCGCACTTGCCGAGGTACTTGCGTGCCTCGTCGGGGAACGACACGCCCGCGTTGGTGCCGAAGGGCGTGGCCGAGGTGCTGTAACCGTCGGTCGTCGGCGGCAGCATCGTGGTGGCGACCTCGCCGCCGGCGTACTGCCCGCCGAGTACGGCGCGGACCTGCGCCTTGTCGATGGCGTACTGCACGGCCCAGCGGCACTCGTACCGGTCGAAGGGCGCCACCGTGGTCTGGAGGCTGAGGAAACGGGTGGTGCCGTTGAAGACGAGGTCCGTATTGGCCTTCAGCGCCGGGTCGTTGAGGATCTTGGTCTCGGTCTGGTCGCTGACCGTCTGGCCGGCCAGATCGAGATCGGCGCTGCCGTTGAGCAGGTCGGTCTCCACCTCGTCCTGACTGCTGACGATCTTCAGGTCGATCGCCTCGGGCAGCGCGGAGTGCACGGTGTCGGTCGTGGGGTCCCAGTGGGTGTTGCGGACCATGTGCAGCGATTTGCCCGGGGTGTAGGTCGCGACGCGGTAGGGGCCGCTGCCGACGGGGTGCTTCTCGAAGTCCTTGCCGCCGCCGGTGTCGGCGGACTGCGGGACGGGCGCGCCGATGGACAGCGCGAGGACGTAGCGGAAGTCCGCGTAGGGCTTGGCGAGCCGGAAGACGATCGTGCGGTCGTCCGGTGTGGCCACCGAGCGCAGGCCGAGCTTGCCGGGGTCGCTGTCGGTGTACGGGCCCCGGTAGTTCTGCCCCTGGTCGAGGAGGTCCACGAGGTGGGTCGGACCGCCGGAGAACACATCGCGGGCGAAGGTCCGCTCGATGCCGTACTTGACGTCCTTGGAGGTGATCGGCGCTCCGTTGTCGAAGGTGACGCCGTCCTTGAGGCGGAAGGTCCAGGTGCGGCCGTCGGAGCTGACCTGGCCGGTGTCGGTGGCGAGGTCGGGGACGACCTTGCGGCCCGCGCCGCCGGGCGCGGGCGCGTAGTCGACGAGTTTGCGCAGGTACAGACGCTGGAGATTCCACGACGGCTGGTCGTAGGTGGCGGCCGGGTCGAGGAGATTCTCCGCGGAGTAGGAGGAGATGAGTTTCACCGTGCCGCCGGTGGCCGTCGAGGGTCTGACCACCCCGTTCAGCCCGCCGCTGTAGCCGGAACCCTCTTTCCCGCCGTGGAGTTGGAGCGCCGCGTTCTGCACGGTCGGCTGATCGGTGGGCTTGTCGTCGCCGTGCTTCTTGCCGCCGATCGGCGCGAAGGTGAGCGTCACGGTCACGGCGACCGCGGCGACCGCGAGCCCGGCCGCGCCCGCCATCCACCGGCGGCGCCCGGCCCCGCCCCGCGGCGGCTCCGCGG
>NZ_MECL01000065.1 GCF_014596445.1 Streptomyces sp. CBMA29
CGCCGCCCCCTCGCGCGGCGCTGCCTCTCCGCGCGGCGCGGCCTCCCGCGCTCAGGCCGACTCCGCCGCGGCCAGCGCGCGGGCCCGGGTGAGCCAGCGCGTGAACAGTGCGGCGTCCACGTCGTCCAGAGTGCGCAGCTTGACCGAGGCCATGGCCCGCGCGCCCGGTTCCAGCCGCCCGCTGCGGTCCTCGACCCGCTGGCCCTGCCAGAGCCCGAAGGTCACATACGAGCCGTACGCCTTGAGCAGGCAGACCGGTGAGACGCCCGGCGCTCCGCCCAGGCTCCACACCGGGTGACCGTGCCACAGGGCGCCGGGCGCGTCCGGCAGCGCGGCCTCGATGATCTCCCGCGCCTTCGTGCCGACGTCGCGCAGCGGTTCCTCCAGGGCGGCGAGGTAGTCGGTGACGGTGGTGGTGGCCTGGCCCATGCGGATCACTCCCGAGCGTCGGATACGGCGTGTGCGGGGTTGACCGGCACGGCGTCCGAAACTCATCGCCTCCGGCGGAGGTCTTTGCCCGGCCGCCGGTCCGCCGGGCCCCGTACCGGCCCATCGCCACCTCCGCACCGGCCCACTACCGGCCCCGCACCGGCTCCGGTCGGCCCTGTATCGGTTCAGCAAAACCGCTGACATCAAGGGAACACCCCGCTTCCCATCTGCACTTGTGGTGCTTTACCGTTTAATGGACAGCCGGTCGGCGGGGTCGCTAGGTTGGGCGCCGCGGGCCACGGGCCGAAAACCGGCCGGAAACCGCCCGGCAGCAAGGCAACAGCAGGCAAGGAGCAGGGATGAAGGACGTCACGCCGATCGCCGACGGCTGGAGGCTGCGCCTTCCCGAGCCCGGGTCGGCAGCCGGAGCCGGAGCCGGACCGGAAGCCGCGCCCGCGCTCGGGTCCGGCACCGTACCCGCCCAGGTACCCGGCTGCGTGCACACCGACCTGATGGCCGCCGGGCTGCTGGAGGACCCGTTCCTGGACCGGAACGAGACCGCGGCGGCGTGGGTGGGACGGGCCGACTGGACGTACGAGACGGTGCTGCCGCCGCGCGCCACCGGGCACGAGCGCACCGACCTGGTCTTCGACGGCCTGGACACGGTGGCCGAGATCCGCCTCGGCGACACCGTCCTCGGCGCCACGCGCAACATGCACCGCGGCTACCGCTACGACGTCACCGAGCGGTACGGAGCGGCGGCCGAGACCGCGCTGACCGTCGCCTTCACCTCCGCCTACACCGAGGCGGAACGGGTCCGCGCGCTGGTCGGCGACCGGCCCAACTCGTACACCGAGCCCTTCCAGTACATCCGCAAGATGGCCTGCTCCTTCGGCTGGGACTGGGGTCCGACACTGGTCACCGCCGGGATCTGGAAGCCCGCGCGGCTCGAACACTGGTCGACCGCGCGGCTGTCGGGTGTCACCCCGCTGGTCACGGTGGCCGACGGCACCGGACGGGTCGAGGCCCGACTGGAGGTCGAGCGCACCGCGTCCGGTCTGAACCGCCCGCTGGCGGTGCGCCTGCGAGTGGGGGAGACGACGGTCGAGGCCGAACTGCCCGCGGGCGCCGAGCGGTTCACCGTCACCGCGCGGGTGCCGGGCGTCGAGCTGTGGTGGCCGCACGGCTACGGCGCCCAGCCGCTGTACGACTGCGAGGTCACCCTCCTCGACGCGACGACCGCCCAAGGCGCCTCGCTCGACCGCTGGCAGCGCCGTATCGGCTTCCGCACCGTCACCCTCGACACCGCCCCCGACGACAAGGGCACCCCCTTCACCCTGCTGGTCAACGGCGAGCCGATATTCGCCCGAGGGGTCAACTGGATCCCGGACGACGTCTTTCCGACCCGGATCACCCCCGACCGCTACCGCCGCAGGCTCCGGCAGGCCAAGGACGCGGGCGTCGACCTGATCCGCGTCTGGGGCGGCGGGATCTACGAGAGCGACGACTTCTACGACGCCTGCGACGAGGCCGGGCTGCTGGTCTGGCAGGACTTCCTGTTCGCCTGCGCCGCCTACTCCGAGGAGCAGCCGCTGCGTTCGGAGGTGGAGGCCGAGGCGCGGGAGAACGTGGCCCGGCTCGCCCCGCACGCCAGCCTCGTGCTGTGGAACGGCAACAACGAGAATCTGTGGGGCTTCCGCGACTGGGACTGGGAGCAGGATCTGGCGGGCGCGTCCTGGGGCGAGGGCTACTACCTCGGCCTGCTGCCCCGCGTGGTCGCCGAGACCGACCCCACCCGGCCCTACTGGGCGGGCAGCCCCTGGTCCGGCTCCTGGAACCACCACCCCAACGACCCGGCGCACGGCACCGCCCACTCCTGGGAGGTGTGGAACCGCCGGGACTGGACCGGCTACCTGGAGGACGTGCCGCGCTTCGTCGCCGAATTCGGCTGGCAGGCGCCGCCCGCGTACGCCACGCTGCGCCGGGCGCTGACCGACGACCCGCTCACCCCGGAATCGCCCGGCATGCTGCACCACCAGAAGGCCGCCGACGGCAACGGCAAGCTGGACCGCGGCCTGGCCCACCACTTCCCGGCCCCCGCTGACTTCGGCACCTGGCACTACCTGACGCAGGTCAACCAGGTCCGCGCCATCGCGTGCGGCATCGAGCACTGGCGCTCGCACTGGCCGGCCTGCGCGGGCACCGTCGTCTGGCAGCTCAACGACTGCTGGCCGGTGACCTCGTGGGCCGCGATCGACGGCGACGAGCGCGAGAAGCCGCTCTACCACGAGCTGAAGCGGCTCTACGCGGACCGGCTGCTCACCGTCCAGGAGCGCGCCGCCGGCCTGGTCGCGGCCGTGGTCAACCAGAGCGCGCGGGACTGGTCGGGCACGGCGGTCCTGCGCAGGGTCGCGGTGGACGGCGCCATACTCGCCGAGACCCGGCTGCCGTTCACCGCGACGGCCCGCACGGTCGCCGAGATCGCCGTACCGCGCGACCTCGTACCACCGGGCGACAGCACCAAGGAACTGCTGACCGTCGAGGCGGAAGGACCCGACGGTGGCGAGGACGTCCGCGCCCTGTGGTTCCCGGCCAGGGACAAGGACTTCGCCTACCCCGCGCCCCGCTGGGACCTGGAGCTCGCCACCTCGGACGACGGCGCCACCGAAGTGACCGTCACCGCCCGTACGCTCCTGCGCGACCTGCTGCTCCAGGCCGACCGGCTCGACCCCGCGGCCCACGCCGACCGGGGCCTGGTCACACTGCTGCCCGGCGAGCGCGTCACGATCACCGTACGCGGCTGGGACCGGCCGGAGCCCGCAGCCGCCGCCGCGGCGCTGTACTGCGTCAACTCCGCGGTCCAGCGCACGGATCCGGGCGACGAGCGGTGAGCCTTCCGGCCGGGGAGCCGGGACGCCGCCCCACCATCAAGGACGTCGCCGCGCTGGCGGGCGTGTCCAAGGGGGCGGTGTCCATGGCGTTCAACGGCCGCCCCGGCGTCTCGGAGACCACCCGCGCGCGGGTCATCGCCGCCGCCTCCCAACTCGGCTGGGCGCCGAGCCAGTCGGCCCGCGTGCTGTCCGGCACGCGGGTCAACACCATCGGCCTGGTCATCGCCCGCCCGGCCAGGATGCTCGGCCTCGAACCCTTCTACATGGAGTTCATCTCCGGCATCGAGAGCGTCCTGGCCGACCACGACAGCGCCCTGCTGCTGCGCCTGGTCGGGGACGTGCCCGAGGAGATCGCCGTACAGCGGGCCTGGTGGCGCTCGCGGCAGATCTCCGGGTCGATCCTCGTCGACTTCCTCTCCGACGACCCGCGCATCCCCGCGCTGACCGCGCTCGGCCTGCCCGCGGTCGCGGTCGGCCACCCGTCGCTGACCGGCGGCCTGCCCTGCGCCTGGACCGACGACGCGACGGCCGTCACCGAGGCCGTGCGGTATCTGGCCGCGCTCGGTCACCGCAGGATCGCCCGGGTCGGCGGGGCCGCCGCCTTCGGCCACACCGCGATCAGGGCCACCGCCTTCGCGCGAACCGCGCGCGAACTGGGCCTGGACCAGGCGCGCAGCGTCGACACCGACTTCTCCGGCGCCCAGGGCGCCCGCGCCACCCGCGGTCTGCTCGCCTCACCGGCCGGCTCCCGCCCCACCGCGATCCTCTACGACAACGACCTGATGGCCGTCGCCGGTCTGTCGGTGGCCGCCGAGATGGGCCTCGCCGTACCCCGTGACGTCTCGCTGCTCGCCTGGGACGACTCGCAGCTGTGCCAGCTCACCCTGCCGAAACTGTCGGCGATGAGCCACGACGTCTTCGGCTTCGGCGCCGAGTTGGCCCGGCGGCTGCTGACCGTGCTGAACGGCGGCACACCCGCGACGGGACCGGTGGCCACCCCGGTACTGACCCCGCGCGAGAGCACCGCCCCGCCCGCCCGTACGACCTGACCGGCGTGCGCCGTCCGCGTCGTCGGGGCTACTTCGTCGCGCCTCTGGTGAATCCGTTGTAGATGAACCGCTGGAGGAACAGGAAGATCACCAGCGTCGGCACGATCACCAGGATCGCGCCCGCCGAGATGTCCTCCCAATGCGCGCCGTAGGGCCCCTTGAAGCGGAACAGCGACGTCGAGATGGTCCCCAGATTCTCCGACGGCATGTAGAGAAACGGAATGTAGAAGTCGTTGTAGACGGTGATCCCCTTGATGATCACCACCGTGGCGATGGCCGGTTTGAGCAGCGGCAGGATGATCCGCCAGTAGATCGTGAAGGTGTTCGCGCCGTCGATCCTGGCCGCCTCGTCCAGCGAGACCGGAATGCTCCGGATGAACTGGAGGAAGATGTAGATCGACACGATGTCGGTGCCCATGTACAGCACGATCGGTGCCCAACGGCTGTCGTACATCCCGAAGTTGTTCACGATCTTGAAGGTCGCCACCTGTGTCGTCACGCTCGGCACCAGCGAGCCGATCAGGAACAGCGCGATCACCAGCCGTCGCAGCCGGAAGTGGAAGCGGTCGATCGCGTACGCCGCCATCGAGCCGATCAGCACCGTGCCCGCGATCGAGAAGACCAGGATGAACGCGGTGTTCCCGAAGGCGCGCAGCATCTTCCCGGCCCGGAAGGCCGTCACGTAGTTGTGGTAGTTCAGCCAGTTGTGCGGCAGCGACAGCGCCCCGCCGTCCGCCGTCATCTCCTGCGACGTCTTGAGAGAGGTCAGGAACACCGCGACCAGCGGCAGCAGCACCACCGCGGAGGCGAGCAGGAGTGAGAGGTACACCAGCGTTCTGACCAGCACCCTGCGGGTGCGCGCGGGCCGGTCGACGGTCTCCCGCGGCGGGGCCTGCTCCGTGTCGCGGACGAGCAGCGAGGTCATACGAGATCGTTCCTCTCGTCGGGCACGACGACGCGCTGCAACCAGGTGACCAGCAAGATGATCACCAGCAGGGCGACGGCCGCCGCCGAGGCCAGCCCCATCTTGTTGAACTCGAAGGCCAGCTTCACCGTCTGGATCACGAAGGTCTGGGTGCCCGCCGCGCCGCCGGTCATGATGTACGGGATCTCGAACGCCGACAGCGAGCCGGAGATCGCCAGGATCGCGCTCAGGCTCAGCACCGGTTTGATGCCCGGCGCGATGATGTGCCGGAACTGCTGCCAGCGGTTGGCGCCGTCCAGTTCCGACGCCTCGTACAGCTCACCGGGGATCGACTGGATCGCGCCGAGGAACAGCACGAAGTTCAGGCCCATGAAGCGCCACACCGACACCGCGGACAGCGAGGTGTTCGCCGTTCGCCCGCTGCCCAGCCAGAAGTGGTGCCCGTGCACCCCGAAGGCGCTCAGCACGGTGTCGAGGGTGCCGTGCGGCTGGAAGAAGTACAGGAAGACGAAGCCGATCGCGACCCCGTTGAGCAGGTAGGGGAAGAACAGCAGGCCCTTGAAGAGATTCCGGAACCGCAGGTCGAAGCTGAGCACGGTCGCGAAGTACAGCGCCAGTGCGATCTGCGCCACCGACGCCACCAGGTAGTAGACGCTGACGAAGAAGACCTGGAACAGCTCGGGTCTGGTGAACAGCTCCACGTAGTTCTTGGCCCCGACGTAGTTCCGGTCGGGGCTGACCCCGTCCCAGTCGGTGAAGCTGTCCCTGATCATGGTGCCGACCGGCAGGTAGGTGAACGTGATCAGCAGAGCGAGCGGCACCGCCAGATACAGCCACGGCGTCACGGTCCGCCAGACCCGGGCGCGCGTCACAGGGCGGCGGTCTTCTGCGCGTTCGCCCACTTCTTGGCGAGGCCGGCGAAGATGCCGGGGAGATCACCACCCGCGGCGCCGCGCGCCACGTCGATCAGGTGCTGGCGGTACTCGGGCTTGTCGGTCATGCCGATCTCGGACTGGTTGTCGATCCTGGTGACCTTGGCGCTCTGCGCCTGCGACATCTCCACGAACCGCACACCGGCGTCCTGGAACGGCTTGAGGGCCGACGGCAGCGGTCCGCCCTTGAGCGTGGGGACGGCCTGGTTGGTCTGTACGTAGCCGGACTTGTCGGTGAACCAGTCGATCCAGGCGCGGGCCGCCGCCTTGTTCTTGGAGTGGACGTTCACCGCCTCCTGGTAGTCGGGCGCCACCGGGGTGCAGAAGGTGCCGTCCTTCTGGGAGGGGAAGGGCATGTAGCCGATCTCGGATGGGTCGCGCCCGGCCTTCTTCGCGGCGTCCTGCATCTGCACGATGGACCACGAGCCCAGCCACATGGTGGCGATCTTGCCGGTGGCCAGCAGATTCTTGCTGTTCTCCCAGTTGGTGGTGGTCGGGTCCTGCTCGGAGAGCCTGTCGTGCACGATGGTGTAGAGCAGCGTGTCGCCGACGTTCAGGTCGGTGCCCGCGTGCCAGGGGTCCGGGTCGGTGGCGGGCTCGTCGGCCGCCTTGGCGTCGCAGGTGGCCGCGCCCTGCACCGAGGTCCAGGCGGTCAGCGGCCAGCCGTCCTTGTAGTTGGTGTAGTACGGCGTCGCGGAGGTCTTGGCCTTGACGGCCTTGAGGTCGGCGAGGAAGGCGTCGGGTGTGGTCGGCCAGTCGGTGACCCCGGCCTGCTGCCAGACGGCCTTGTTGTAGACGAAGCCCGCCGCGTTCGCGAAGTTCGCGATGCCGTAGACCTTGCCGCCGACCGTGGCCTTGCCGGTGAAGGTGTATTTCTTGCCCAACTCCTCGGCGCTGCCCAGCGAGGCGAAGAACTTCGGGTAGTCGTCGGTCTTGATGGCCGCCGGGATCATCAGCACGTCGCCGTAGTTCGAGGTGTTCATCCGGATCTTCACCTCGCCCTCGTAGTCCGTGATCCCCTCGAAGGTCACCCGGACCTTCGGGTAGAGCTTGCTGAACTCGGCGGCGTACTTCTTCATCGTGCCGTCCTGCACGAGGTCGGTCCGCTGGGTGAGGACCTTGATGTCACCCGACACCGCCGACGGGTCGGCGGGCACGGTGGCGGTACCGCCCTTGGACGTCGAGCCCCCGCCACCGCAACCCGCGGCGAGCAGCGCCATGGTCGCCAGCAGCGACCCGGCGAGTGCCTTGCCCTTCATGTGCACCATCTCCGTCTCCACAGCGCGGTACTTAAGCGATTCAGTGGCGGAACGACCGCACTATTGCATTGGGTTGTGGGCCGGTAAAGGGACTGATTCAGCGCTGATGCTTAACCGTTATATTGCGGTTCAGCGCGCCGCCGTCCGTGGGCACGGGTTCGCGGGACGGGCGCGGCGCGCTGTGGGGTAGGGTCGGTGCCGTCAGGGGCGGGTCAGGACCCGTCACCGCAGTGGGGATCAGCCGAGATCAGCCGAGGAGGTGGGACCGATTACCGGTATCGCAGGCCGGGTGCTCCCGCCGTACGGCCGAGCGGTCTCTCCGACGTAGGTGAGGCCGGGGGAGTGCCCGTGGGCTTCCCGAAAGGCTCTACATGTCGGACTTCACCGCACCGTCGCCCGAATCCACCGTCGTCGCCGCGCTCAGGGCCGCGGGCTGCGTCTTCGCCGAGGACGAGGCGCGGCTGCTCATCACGGCGGCCGGAACCCCCGAAGAACTCGCCGCGATGGTCGCGCGCCGCGCGGACGGTCTGCCGCTCGAACACGTCCTGGGCTGGGCCGAATTCGCCGGACAGCGGTTCGCCGTGGACCCCGGTGTCTTCGTACCGCGCCGCCGTACCGAATTCCTCGTCCGGGTCGCGGTCGGCCTCGCCGCGCCCGGCGCCGTCGTCCTGGACCTGTGCTGCGGCTCGGGGGCCGTCGGAGTCGCCCTGGCCACCGTGCTCGGCGGCGGCGTCGAACTGCACGCCGCCGACCTCGACCCGGCCGCGGTGCGCTGCGCCCGCCGCAATGTCGCCCGCGTCGGCGGGCGGGTGTACGAGGGTGACCTCTTCGCGCCGCTCCCGGCCGACCTGCGCGGACGGGTCGGGCTGCTGGCCGCCAACGTCCCCTACGTACCCAGCGAGGAGGTCGGCCTGCTGCCGCCCGAGGCCCGCGACCATGAGGCCCTGATGGCGCTCGACGGAGGCGCGGACGGCCTCGACGTCATGCGCCGCGTGGTCGCGCGTGCCGCCGACTGGCTCGCCCCCGGCGGTTCCCTGCTGGTCGAGTCGAGCGGGCGGCAGGCCCGGCGGGCGGCCGGCCTGTTCACCGCCGCCGGGCTCCGCGCGCACGTCGCCGAATCGGACGAGCTGTACGCGACCGTCGTCGTCGGCACCCGCCCGCCGCTCGACATGTCCTAGCGCCGCGCGCGTCGTGGCCGTTCGTCGCTGGTCAGTCGGCCTGTTGGTCGGCGGTGCGCAGGCCCGCCGACCACTTCTCCTCGATGTTGCCGAACCGCCAGACGGCGAAGGCGACGGCCCAGGTGGCGAAGAACAGGCCCACGATGACGTAGCCGACGATGTTGAGGTCGATGCCGCCGACCCAGTCCCAGAAGGCGCCGTGGAACCCGGCCTTGTCCGCGACCAGGCCGAGGAGTTCGACGGTGCCGATGATGAGGGCGACGGCGACGGACAGGCCGGTGATGGTCAGGTTGTAGTAGACCTTGCGGACCGGCTTGGAGAACGCCCACTCGTAGGCGAAGTTCATGAACGAGCCGTCGATGGTGTCCAGCAGCGACATGCCCGCGGCGAAGAGCACCGGGAGGCAGAGGATCGCGTACCAGGGCAGCCCGGACGCCGCGCCGGAGCCCGCGAGCACCAGCAGCGCGATCTCGGTGGCGGTGTCGAAGCCGAGGCCGAAGAGCAGTCCCAGCGGGTACATCTGCCACGGCTTTGTGATCGACTTCATGACCCGGCCCAGCAACCGGTTCATGAAACCGCGGTTGTTGAGCTGCTCCTCCAGCGCTGCCTCGTCGAAGTGGCCCTCGCGCATCTGCCGGAAGACCTTCCAGATCCCGGCCAGGATCACCAGGTTGATGAAGGCGATGACGTACAGGAAGGTGCCGGAGACGGTGGTGCCGATCCAGCCGGTGACGTTGTGGAGCTGGGAGTTGTCGTCCTCGACGGGGTTGGCGAGCGCCTTGATGCCGAGCGAGAGCAGGAAGGCCAGGCCGAAGACGATGCTGGAGTGGCCGAGTGAGAACCAGAAGCCCACCGACAGGGGCCGCTTGCCCTCGCCCATCAGCTTGCGGGTGGTGTTGTCGATCGCCGCGATGTGGTCGGCGTCGAAGGCGTGCCGCATGCCGAGGGTGTACGCGGTGACGCCGATGCCGATGCCGAAGGACTTGGTGCCGAGGCTGTAGTGCTCGGGGGCCACGATCGCCACCAGCGTGAACCAGCCGATGACGTGCAGGGCGAGGATGAAGGCGAACATGCCGCCGACCCTCGTCCACTCGGCGCGGGTCATCGAGCCGGCGATGCGGCGCCAGCGGGACCCTGCTGGTGCCGGTGCGTCCGGAGACGTGGCGGTGGTCATTTCATCAGTCCTTTGTCGAAGCGGGCGAAGCCAAGCTAGACGCACCTCAGTCCTAGTTGCAAGGTACTGGCAATAAGAATGCCCACCCTGGCCCACCCCAAGCTCAGCGGGGTGCCGATACCACCGGCGCGAGGACGCAGTCGCCGCAGAGCCCGCCCGCGCCCCCCGGCGCGGCCCGGTAGATCAGGCAGCAACTGCGCCGGCGGAAAGGAGCGCCCGGGGCGCCCGGAGCGCCCGTACGCGCCCCCGTGCTCGTACCGCGCAGCGGCGGCCGGTCCAGCAGCAGGGCGGCCAGTGACCGTACGCGCCCGGCGTCGGCGGGGCGGGCCGCGGCGAGCATGCCGACGGCGCCGTTCAGCGCGGAGGCGGTGTTGCCCCACAGGATGTGCGGGGACACCTTGAAGGGCGCGAAGGCGTCGGCCAGTTCGCGCACCGGCCCGTCGAGCAGATGGCGGGCGAGGGCGGCGGCGGGGCCGTCCCCTCCTGCGGGCACGCCGGGAGCCGTGTCCTGGTCTGTGTCCTGGGCTGTGTCCTGAGGCGCGTGCGGCAGCGACAGCGGGAAGGGGCCGCCGAGGACCGGCTGCCAGCGCAGATCGGCGAGCCGCAGGCCCGCCGCGACCTCGCCGCGCAGGACCGCGAGGGCCAGCGTCGGCGACAGCACCCGGGCGACCAGGCCGAGGTGGGCCACGGACGCGGCGACCCGCGGCTCGACGGCCTCCGCCTCCCGGCCGCCCGCCGCCGCGAGGTACCGCCTGACGCCCGCCACCCGGTCACCGAGCGCGGGTCCGCCGTCGGCCAGTTCACCCATCGACCGCCAGGGGGCGCCGGTCCCGGAATCGGCGCGGTGCTCCTCGGCCGCGAAGAACGGGCCGAGGGCCGCGAGATCCGCCGTCCGGGACGCCTCGGCGGGCGGCTCGGACGGCGGCGGTGCGTCGTCGTTCATCGGTTCACGCGCTGACCGGGTCCGTCCTGCCGGTCTGCGCGGCGGGGGCGGTGCGCGAGGCAAGCACCCGCTCGGCCAGCGGGCCGAAGGCCAGCCCGATCACCGTCCACAGCAGAAGCTGCGCGGCCACCGAGTAGAACCGGAAGGAGAACATCACGTCGGCGGGGAATCCCGGATACACGATCCGGCCCTTGTCGTCGGTGAGCGGCAGCGGCGTCTCCGTCGCGTGGTTGCCGAAATTCTCCTTGTTGTACGCCAGGTGGCCCAGTTGCGGCAGCAGCGCCATCACCACGCCGATCGCGACGACGAAGGCGGCGCCGGCGAGCAGGGTCGCGTTCCAGTTCCCGAACCGCGCCTGGAGCCTTCTGCCGAGCAGCGCCGCCCCGACCAGAAAGGCCAGCGAACACACGACCATCACCAGATAGAGCCCGGTGCGGTCCTTGATGGTGTCCTCGTGCCCGATGGCGGGCGGGTTCGCCGGGTACTTGAGGAACGGCACCAGGTAGATGCCGAGGAATCCGCCGCCCGCGACCAGCAGGGCGAGATTGCGTGCCCGCAGATTGCCGACGCGTCCCAGGCACACCGCGTAGGCGACCGCGAAGAGCGCGCCCATGGCCATGCCGAAGAAGATCATGCCGACGCCGATGCCCACGTCCGCCTGGACGGTGCGGCTGAACAGTTCGTGTCCCGCGTGCTCCATCGGCAGCCCGGCGGCTTTGTCGAGCGCGGCCTGCGCGTCGTCCCTGCCGCTCTCGTAGTCGATCGCTTTACCGATCTCCGGCTCCGCGAAGATCCGCGCGAAGAGGAATGCGAGCAGCCCTGCGACTGCGCCGACGACTATGCCGCGCAGGATGAGTTTCTTTTCCATGTCGAATTGTCCGTCTGTTCTGTCGGCGCGAACTCAGTGGCAGGGGAAACCGAGGAAGTGCCGGGCGTCGTGGACGAACTCGTGGATGTGCGTGTCCTTGCCGAAGACGCTGACCGCGCCTTGGTCGACACCGATGAAGTAGTAGACGGCGAACGCCAGGATCGCGGTGCCTACCAGCCACATCACGGCCTTCGAGACCGGCAGGACAACCGGTGTGGCGGTGGTGGTGGGAGCGGACACGGAGCTCACGGGTGGGCCTCCTTCAGGGATTCGGCGTCCCTCGATCGAATGGGGCGTTTGTGACGGCGGAGTATCTGACTCACCGGCCACCTCCTCGATGCCCGGCTACACAGTGGCGCGACCGTGCTGGATTTTCACCAGCTTCCTCACGCCATCACGTAATTGAGCGTAGGGGCTGTCGAACAGGCACGTCAATCGGGCCTGCGACGTTGTGACATACGCCCCTGACCGCTGTGCGAGACTCCGGACCGTGAAACAGATCTTCGTCATCGGTATCGGGGCGGGCGACCCGGATCAGCTCACCCTCCAGGCCGTGCGGGCGATCGGCCGCACCGAGGTGTTCTTCCTCCTCGACAAGGGTGAGGAGAAGGCCGATCTGGTCGCGTTGCGCGAGGAGATCCTGCGGCAGCACGCCGTACGGCCGCACCGCGTGGTCGTCGCGCGCGACCCGGAGCGCGACCGGGACCGGACGACTCCCGGCTACGCGAACGCGGTTGACGACTGGCGGCGGCGCCGTGCCGACATCTACGAGCGGCTGATCGCCGGGGAACTGCCGGACGACGGCTGCGGGGCGTTCCTCGTCTGGGGCGATCCGGCCCTGTACGACAGCACGTTGGGCATTCTCGAAGAGGTGCACGGCCGGGGGAGCGCCGCGTTCGAGTGGACGGTCGTGCCCGGCGTCAGCAGCGTCTCGTCGCTGGCCGCCAAGCACCGCACGGGCCTCAACCAGGTCGGTCGGCCGGTGCAGATCACCACCGGGCGCAGGCTCGCCGACGGCGGGCTGCCGGACGGCGTGGACGACGTGGTGGTGATGCTGGACGCCCACCAGACCTTCGGGCGCTTCACCGGCCAGGGGCTGGAGATCTACTGGGGCGCGTATCTCGGCACGCCCGACGAGATCCTGCTGTCCGGACCGCTGGACGACGCCCTCGCGCTACGGATCAGCGACGTACGGGCGCGGGCCAGGGCGCGCAAGGGCTGGATCATGGACACGTATCTGCTGCGGCGCGGCGTCCCCACGTGACGTCGCCCGGCGCGGAGTCGAGACATGTGCTGATCCTCGGCGGTACGGGGGAGGCCCGGCGGCTCGCGGCGCTGCTCGCGGCCGATCCGGGGTTTGTGCCGACGAGTTCGCTGGCCGGGCGGGTCGCGGAGCCCCGGCTGCCGGACGGCCGGGTCAGGATCGGTGGCTTCGGGGGAGCGGACGGGCTGGCCCGCTGGCTGCGTGAGGAGCGGGTGGACGTGGTGGTCGACGCCACGCATCCCTTCGCCGCCGTCATCAGCGCCCGCGCGGCCGAGGCGGCCCGCGCCGTACGCCTGCCGCTGTTCGTGCTGCGCCGGCCGGGCTGGGCGGCCGGTCCCGGTGACCGCTGGCACTGGGCCGACTCCGTCGCGGACGCGGCGGCCCTGCTGCCGGGCCTCGGGAGCCGTCCCTTCCTGACCACGGGGCGCGGCGACCTCGCGGCCTTCGCCGCGGCGCCCGCCTCGTTCCTGCTGGCGCGCTCGGTCGACCGACCCGATCCGCCGCTTCCCCCGCACGTCCATGTCCTGCTGGCACGCGGCCCGTTCACGGTGGAGTCCGAACGCGCGCTGCTGCGCGAGCACCGGATCGACGTCCTGGTCACCAAGGACAGCGGCGGCGCCGCGACCGCCCCCAAACTCACGGCGGCCCGTGAGGCGGGCATTCCCGTCCTGATCGTCCGCCGCCCGCCCCCGCCGGAGTCCGTCCCCGTCGTCGCGACCCCCGCGGAGGCGGTCAGCCGGCTGCGTGCCCCACTCAGGCGCTAGCCGCCTCCGTGGGGGTGGCCGTTCCCGCGAGGACCTGGTCGCGGTGGGTCCGCGCCGTGACCATCAGGGCGTCGAGGGTGTCGCGGGTGCGGACGAGGTCGTCGATATGGGCTGAGAGGCGGTCGCGCTCCAGGGCCATCCGGTCGAGGGCGGCGTCGGAGTTCTCCTCGCTGGGGGAGTCGACGCAAGGGAGCAGTTCGGCGATGGTGCGGCTGGACAGGCCCGCCGCGTAGAGGCGTTGGATGAAGGCGACGCGCTCGACCTCCTCGTCCGTGTAGTGCCGCTGTCCGCTGCCGCTGCGCACGCTGGTGAGCAGTCCCTGCTCTTCGTAGTAGCGCACGGACCGCACGCTGACCCCGGCCCGCGCCGCGAGTTCCCCGATCCGCACGGTGTCCTCCCGCGTGTGTGATGGCTATGTCCTGCGTCACAGAGCTTGCCTCTGACGTCAGTGTCAGGTTTTAGCGTAACAGTCGCGTCCGGGAGACCGGGCGATACGGACAGCGACGCGATACGCATGAAGGAGCCCGACGTGACGAACCTCTTCACCAGCTACCGGCTCGGCGGTCTGACCCTGCCCAACCGGCTGGTCATGGCCCCGATGACCCGGGTCAGGGCCGCGGCGGGCGGGCTGGCGACACCGTCGATGGCGGCCTATTACGCCCAGCGGGCGACCGCCGGGCTGATCGTCAGCGAGGGCGTGCAGCCGAGCGCGATCGGACAGTCCAACCCGGGCACGCCGGGGCTGCACACGGACGAGCAGACCGCCGCGTGGCGCCCGGTGACCGACGCCGTGCACGCCAGCGGCGGCCGGATCTTCGCCCAGCTCATGCACGGCGGCCGGGTCTCGCACCCCGACACCATCGGGACGCTGCCGGTCGGCCCCTCGGCCGTCGCCGCCGTGGGAGACGTGTTCACCCCGACCGGCCCGCAGCCCGCCCCGACGCCCCGGGCCCTGGAGACCGCCGAGATCCCCGAGCACGCGCGGTCGTACGGCGACGCCGCCCGCCGCGCGGTCGACGCCGGATTCGACGGGGTGGAACTGCACGGCGCCAACGGCTATCTGATCTCGCAGTTCCTCTCGTCCAACGCCAACCTGCGCACCGACGGGTACGGCGGCTCGGTCGTGAACCGGATCCGCTTCGCCGTCGAGGCGGTCGCCGCCACCGTCGACGCCGTCGGCGCGGACCGCACCGGCATCCGGCTCTCGCCGGGCGCCGCCTTCTGGGGCGTCCGGGAGGACGACGTACCGGAGCTGTACGCGGCGCTGCTCACCGAACTGGCGGCGCTCTCGCCCGCCTACGTGCACCTGGAAGCCACCGCGGACGAGGACGTGCTGATCGCCCTGCGCAAGGCGTGGCCCGGAACCCTGATCATGAACCCCGTGCTGCCGATGGGTCCCAAGCAGACGGGCCGGGACGAGGCGGACCACTGGCTCGGTCTTGGCGCCGACCTGATCAGCTTCGGCCGCGGCTTCATCGCCAACCCCGACCTGGTCGAGCGGCTGCGCGTCGGCCTGCCGCTGGCCCCCGTCGACGAGGCCACGTACTACCAGGGCGGCGACGCGGGCTATCTCACGTACTCCTCCCACCAGTACGCGGCCTGAGATCCCTCCGTCGGTCAGGCGGCCTTGACCGCGGGCTTGAGGACGTCCTCGCACCACTGCCGGAGCGTGGTGGGGGTGTCCACGGCGTGCTGCGGGGTGCGGGTGATCCCGCTGTCGAGGCCGCCGTCTTTGGCGATCGCCATCTCCAGCATGCCCTGGGCGATGGCCTCGGACGCGCCCGCGCTGAGGAACCGCTCCTTGAACGGCCCCGTCGGGACCTGCTGGTAGCGGACCGGGAAGCCGAGGACGTTGGAGATCACGGCGGCCGTGTCATTCTGCGACAGGTCCTCGGGGCCAAGTACCGGTACGTCCTCCCGGCCGCTCCACGAGCGGTCGAGCAGCAGGCGGGCGGCGACGGCGGCGATGTCGCCGGTGGCCACCGTGGGCAGCGCGCGGTCGGGGGAGAGCGCGTTGAAGAACACGCCCTGCTCCTTGATCACTTGGGCCTGGCGCAGCAGATTGTCCATGAAGCTGGGCAGATTCAGGGACCGGAAGGCCGCGCCGGTCTCCGCGAGTCGGTCGTCCAGGGCCAGTGTGGCGGTCGCATGCCCTGCCCGGTCCGCGAACGCGGTGCCGCGGCCCAGAGCGCTGACGCTCACGACGTGCTTGACGCCGTAGGCGCGGATCGCCTCGACGGCGGGCCGGGCGAAGTCGGAGTACACCTCGTCTAGGGTGGCCGCGTGGTGGTTGGGCGGCGGCAGCCAGAACAGCGCGTCGGCGCCGTCGAGGGCGCGGGCCACGGCCTCGGGGTCGCCGTGCGAGCCCTGGACCACCTCCGCGCGCTCGCGGACGCCGGCGTTCAGTCTGGCGGGATCGCGCACGACGACGCGGACCGGTTCGTCGGCGGCGAGGACGCGGTCGACCACCTGGTGTCCGATGTTTCCGGTAGGTGCGGTGATGACGATCATGAGTTCACTCCAGCGGCATGGGAAACGGTCGCTCGAACAAGTAAACTCTACCGTACCGTTTACTTTTGAGGATGCAAGCCGATGACCGAAGAAGGCGGCCCGCGCCAGCGCGGGGAGCAGCGACGAGGCGAGGAGTTGCGGCGCCACATCCTGTTCATGGCCAAGGACGTGTTTCTCGAGGCCGGGTACGAGCGCGCCTCGATGGACGCCGTCGCGGCCCGCGCGGGGACGTCCAAACGGTCGCTGTACGCGCATTTCGAGAACAAGGACAAGCTGTTCCTCGCCGTCCTCGGCCTCGTCCGCGAGCTGTACCTCGGCAAGCTGCGGACCCCCGACGCGTACTCCGCGGACCCCGCGGAGGCGGTCGCGCTGTTCTGCGCCCGCTTCCTCCAGCTCATGACGTGGGAGACCCAGGTGCGCACCTGTCGGCTGAGCATCGCGGCGGCCGAACGGCTGCCCGCCAGCTCGCGCGCCTACTTCGACGCCATGTTCGCCACCACCCAGGAGCGGCTGGCCGCGTATCTGGTCGAGCACTACGACACCACGGCGGCCGACGCCCTCGCGCAGGACCTGCTCGCCCGCACCGTACTGCCGCGCGTGTTCCGCACCCTGCTCAATGTCGAGGACGCGACCAAGGGCATGCCGCAGGACGACGCGCTCGCCGACCACGTCGACCTGCCCGGTATCCGGCGGGTGGTCGCGGGGGCGCTGCCCGTACCGGAATAGGGGCGCGAACAGGGGCGCGCTCTAGGCGCAGGACGGGCACACGCCCCGGTAGGTGACCTCGAACGCCGAGACGGTGAAACCGAAGCGCTCCTCGGGCGGCAGGTCGGCCAGCGGGTCGCCGGTCGGGTGGACGTCCCGGATCGTGCCGCAGCGCGAGCACACCAGGTGCTGGTGGGCGTGGTGCGCGTTCGGGTCGTACCGCTTGGCGCGGCCGTCGGTGGAGACCTCGATGACCTCGCCGAGCGCGACCATCTCGCCCAGGGTGTTGTAGACGGTGGCCCGCGAGATCTCCGGCAGCCGCCCGGCCGCGCGGGCGTGCACCTCGTCGGCCGTCAGGTGGACGTGGTCGCCGTCGAGAACCTCGGCGACGACGCGGCGCTGGGACGTCATCCGCCAGCCGCGTCCGCGCAGCCGCTCCAGCAGGTCACTCATGTCGGTTCACCTATTCAGGTTCGGCGGGATGCCCGAAGTTTACTCACGGGCGTCCGGAGTCTGATGGGATATGAGCTTGGCCCGCTTCTTGACTTGGACACAGTCCATCGTAGGATCGGTTCCGGCGATAACCAAGGGACAGGAAGCCCCCAGCAGGGCAGGAGACGGAGACGTGACAGGACCACCGCCGTGAAGTCGCGCGGCGTCGGCCTGAGGGTGGGGACCGCCCGCGTCGCGGCCACCGCCCGCCCGACCGTGTCCGATGACCCCGGCTCGTCGTTCGACTTGTCGCCCGACGAACCGCGGTCGTCTCCCGGGGCCGAGCGCCCCGACTGTTCCCTTTCCCCGCAGTTCCTGAGCACCGTGATCCGCCTGGTCCGGAAGGATTCCCATGTCTGAGAACCATGATGCAATCGTCACTGACGCGAAGGCGGAGGGCGGGGGTGGCTGCCCGGTCGCGCACGGACGCGCGCCGCACCCGACTCAGGGCGGCGGAAACCGCCAGTGGTGGCCCGAGCGGCTCAATCTGAAGATCCTTGCCAAGAACCCCGCCGTGGCCAACCCGCTCGGCGAGGGCTTCGACTACGCCGAGGCGTTCAAGACCCTGGACCTCGCGGCCGTCAAGCAGGACATCGCGCAGGTGCTGACCAGCTCCCAGGACTGGTGGCCCGCCGACTTCGGCAACTACGGCCCCTTCATGATCCGCATGGCGTGGCACAGCGCGGGCACGTACCGCATCAGCGACGGCCGCGGCGGCGGTGGCGCGGGCCAGCAGCGTTTCGCCCCGCTCAACAGTTGGCCGGACAACGGCAACCTGGACAAGGCCCGCCGTCTGCTGTGGCCGGTCAAGAAGAAGTACGGCCAGAGCCTGTCGTGGGCCGATCTGATGATCCTCACCGGCAATGTCGCCCTGGAGCAGATGGGCTTCGAGACCTTCGGCTTCGGCGGCGGTCGCGCGGACGTCTGGGAGCCCGACGAGGACGTCTACTGGGGCCCCGAGACCACCTGGCTCGGCGACGAGCGCTACACGGGCGACCGCGAGCTGGAGAACCCGCTCGGCGCCGTCCAGATGGGCCTCATCTACGTCAACCCCGAGGGCCCCAACGGAACGCCCGACCCGCTGGCCGCGGCCCGCGACATCCGTGAGACCTTCCGCCGGATGGCGATGAACGACGAGGAGACCGTCGCGCTGATCGCGGGCGGCCACACCTTCGGCAAGACCCACGGCGCGGGACCGGCCGACAGCGTCGGCGACGACCCCGAGGCCGCCTCCATCGAGCAGCAGGGCCTCGGCTGGAAGAACAGCCACGGCACCGGCAAGGGCGGCGACGCGATCACCAGCGGTCTCGAGGGCATCTGGACCAACACCCCGACCGCCTGGGACAACAGCTTCTTCGAGATCCTCTTCGGCTACGAGTGGGAGCTGTTCCAGAGCCCCGCGGGCGCCAACCAGTGGCGGCCGAAGGAGGGCGCGGGCGCCGGCACCGTACCGGACGCGCACGACGCGTCGAAGAGCCACGCCCCGACGATGCTCACCACCGACCTCGCCCTGCGGGTCGACCCGGCGTACGAGCAGATCTCGCGGCGCTTCTTCGAGAACCCCGCCGAATTCGCGGACGCCTTCGCCCGCGCCTGGTACAAGCTGACCCACCGCGACATGGGCCCGGTCGTGCGCTACCTCGGCTCCGAGGTGCCCTCCGAGGTGCTGCTGTGGCAGGACCCGCTGCCCGCCGCCACCCACGAGCCGCTCGACGCCTCCGACATCGCCGCCCTCAGGAGCCAGATCCTCGGCTCCGGCCTGTCGGTGGCCCAGCTCGTCTCCACCGCCTGGGCCTCGGCCTCGTCCTTCCGCGGCAGCGACAAGCGCGGTGGCGCCAACGGCGCGCGCGTCCGTCTCCAGCCGCAGATCGGCTGGGAGGTCAACGAGCCCGACCAGTTGGCGACCGTGCTGCGCACCCTGGAAGGTGTCCAGGAGTCCTTCAACGCCGACCGGAGCGGCGCGAAGGGGATCTCCTTCGCCGACCTGATCGTGCTGGCCGGTGGCGTCGGCGTCGAGCAGGCCGCCAAGGCGGCCGGGTACGACGTCCAGGTGCCGTTCACGCCGGGCCGCGTGGACGCGACCCAGGAGCAGACCGACGTCGAGTCGTTCAGCGCCCTGGAGCCGACCGCCGACGGATTCCGCAACTACCTCGGCAAGGCCAACCGGCTGCCCGCCGAGTACCTGCTGATCGACAAGGCGAACCTGCTGAACCTGAGCGCCCCCGAGCTGACCGTCCTCGTCGGCGGTCTGCGCGTCCTGGGCGCCAACTACCAGCAGTCCGCTCTCGGCGCCCTCACCGGGACCCCCGGCACGCTGACCAACGACTTCTACGTCAACCTGCTCGACCTGGGCACGACGTGGAGCGCGACGTCCGAGGACGCGAACACCTTCGAGGGCCGCGACGCCTCCGGTGCGGTCAAGTGGACCGGCACCCGCGCCGACCTGGTCTTCGGCTCGAACTCCGAGCTGCGCGCCCTGGCGGAGGTCTACGCGAGCGACGACGCGAAGGAGAAGTTCGTCAACGACTTCGTCGCGGCGTGGGCCAAGGTCATGGACCTCGACCGGTTCGACCTGGTCTGAGACCGCAAGGTCTGAAGTAACCCCCGGTGTCCGGGGCGGCTCGCCGCGAGCCGCCCCGGACACCGTCGTCAGGGCTCAACGGCAGGGGCTTTAAGGACAGGGACAGGGGCTCAGCCCTGGGTGAGCACCGCGCGGATCACACGCCGCGCGTTGTGCGCCATGGTCGGATTCGTCTCGCGGTAGTACGGCAGCGCGTTCACCGCCTGGGAGAGCGCCCGGCCCCGGCCGCGCCGCCACGTCGCGTCGTCGGCTCCGAGCGCGCCGCGCAAGACCTCCCGCGCGTCGGGCGGCAGCAGATTCCACGCGGGGAACAGGTCACAGGCCGGATCGCCCACCCCCGCGCACCCGAAGTCGATCACCGCGGTCAGCCGGCCCCCTGACACCAGCAGATTGCCCGGCATCAGATCGGAGTGCACCCACACCGGAGGCCCGTCCCAGACGGGCGCGCGCAGGGCGTCCTCCCACACGGCGGTCAGGGCGTCGCAGTCGACGCCCTCCTGCGGAATCCCGCGCAGTTGCGCGATCGCCGACCGGGTCGACGCGTCGTGGTGGGCGAGCGGTTCGCCGCGATAGGCGGCCGGCGGGTCCGGCAGCGTCACGTCCCGTATCGCCCGCACGAACCCGGCGATGTCCCCCGCCAGGCGTACGGGCTTGCTCAGCGCCCCCGCCTCGGGCGGCTCGCCGTCCAGCCACCGGTACACCGACCACGGCCACGGATACCCCTGCGCGGGCTCCCCGGCGCCGAGGACTTCGGGGACGGCCGCGGGCAGCAGGGGCGCGAGCCGCGGCAGCCACTCCTGCTCCAATGCGACGTCCCCGGCCCCGCCCGCCACGAGCGGCAGACGGACCACCATGTCGTCGCCGAGCCGGTACATCGCGTTGACCGTGCCGCCGGACGGGAACCGCCGCACGTCGAGCCCCGCCCACCGGGGGAACTGCCCGGCGACCAGCCGCCGTACGAGGTCGGCGTCGATGGGATGCAGGTCAGGGTGCATGGGTGGGGTGGTCATGGGGCGTCATACGATCTCGCGGCGGCGGCTCCCGTCAACCGCTTTTCCCCGCGCGCCGTCCCGCCGTGCGGGCACCCCGCCGGGGGCCGGCGAGCAGTGCCCGATCCCGCCCCCGCAATCCATTTGCCATTCCTTTACTATGGCTCGGTCGGTCCGCCCGCGACCCTGGTAGGAGCCGCGGTCGCCGCCGACCCGGCGAACGCGCCGCGCCGCCCGACCGCCCGACCAACACCGGTCGGCCCGGATGCCGTTCACACGACACGTCCCGTCCCCCTTGGAGCACGCAATGCAGCACACCGTCCACGCGCGCAAGACCCCGCTCCCGGGGGTGGGCATCCGCTACGACGTGTCCACCGACGCCGGTCGGCACCTGTCGGTGGTCGTGCACCACGACGGGCGGCGCACCCTGGCCTTTCACGACCCCGAGGACGACGACGCCTGCAAGGACGCCGTGGTCCTGGAGCCGCACGAAGTGAGCGCGCTCGCCGAACTGCTCCCGCCCGACCCGGTCGCGCACCTGCGCCAGCACTTCGAGATCGACCTGGTCACCGAGCACATCACGGTGAGCAAACGTTCGCCGTACGCGGGCCGCACGCTCGGCGACACGCAGGCCCGTACCCGTACCGGCGCCTCGATCGTCGCCGTGCTCCGCCGGACGGCCGCCGTGCCGTCGCCCACCCCCGACTTCCGCTTCGCGGTCGGCGACATCCTTGTCGTCGTCGGCACCCGCGAAGGTGTGGACGCCGTCGCCGAACTGATCACAGGAGGATAGAAGCCTGTGCACGACACGACCGACATGCTCATCGAGCTCGGGGCGATCATTCTCGCCCTGGGCATCCTCGGCCGCCTCGCGGGACGTGTCGGCTTCTCGCCGATCCCGCTCTACCTGCTCGCGGGGCTGGCCTTCGGCAAAGGCGGGCTCATCCCGCTGCATGCCAGTGAGGACTTCGTGGCCACCGGCGCCGAGATCGGCGTCGTCCTGCTGCTTCTGCTGCTCGGCCTGGAGTACAGCGCTTCGGAACTCGTCACGAATCTGAAAACGCAGTACCCCTCGGGCGCGGTGGACTTCGCGCTCAACGCCGTACCCGGCGCGGTGGCCGCGCTGCTGCTGGGCTGGGGCCCGGTCGCCGCCGTCGCGCTGGCGGGAGTGACCTGGATCTCCTCGTCGGGTGTGATCGCGAAGGTCCTCGGCGACCTCGGCCGTCTCGGCAACCGCGAGACCCCGCTCATTCTGGGTGTGCTGGTCCTCGAAGACCTGTCGATGGCGGTCTATCTGCCGATCCTGAGCGCCCTGCTGGCGGGGGTGAGCCTGGCGGGCGGCACCCTCACGCTGCTGATCTCGCTCGGCACGGTTGGGATCGTCCTGTACGTGGCGCTGCGCCACGGGCGGCTGATCAGCCGCGCGGTGTCGTCGGACAACGCGGAGATGCTGCTGCTGGTCGTGCTCGGCCTGACGCTGCTGGTGGCCGGTGTTGCCCAGCAACTCCAGGTCTCGGCCGCTGTGGGCGCGTTCCTGGTCGGTATCGCGCTGTCGGGGGAGGTCGCCGAGGGCGCGAGGAGTCTGCTGACTCCGCTGCGGGACCTGTTCGCGGCGGTCTTCTTCGTCTTCTTCGGCCTGAGCACCGTCCCCGCCGACATCCCGCCGGTCCTGGTCCCCGCGCTGATCCTGGCGGTCATCACGACCCTCACGAAGGTCGCCACCGGCTGGTACGCGGCGCGCAGGGCCGGAATCCGGTCCGCCGGACGGTGGCGGGCGGGCGGCACGCTGGTCGCACGCGGCGAGTTCTCCATCGTCATCGCCGGGCTGGCCGTGGGCGTCGAGCCCCGGATCGGGCCGCTGGCCACCGCGTATGTGCTGATCCTGGTCGTCCTCGGCCCGCTCACCGCCCGCTGGACCGAACCGATCGCCCGCAAACTCACCGAGGCCGTCCGCCCGTACGCGCGTCGGCGCGCCGTGCTCCCGGCCGCCGCCGCGTCCCCCGGCCCGGCCGAGGAACAGATCGACACGACGGCCACGCATTCCTGAACGCTCCGCCCTCCGCGCGACGACGTCTCACTCGTGCCCCTGGGCGCCCACCAGCACCTCCCCGGCGTCCTCGGCGGTCACGCCCTTGGGCTCCACTCCTCCGGCATGCTCACCCTCCAGGGTGTCGGCGCCACCCTGGCGGGCGGCCTCGCCCAACGCACCTCACCCGCCACCGCCATGACCGTGATGGCAGCCGCCTCCGTGGCCGTCACCCTCGTCCTGGCCCCCGGCCTTCGCCCGCTCCCCGCCGCTCAGGGCCCGGCCCTCGGCGAGACCCCGGCGCGGAGCCCGTCCGCCTGACACGTTCTAGGGTGGTGGTGAGCCGGTGGGAAAGGGGCGGGGCGTGGGTCCGACGAACGGGGTGGCGCGGGCCGATGTCGTGGTGGTCGGGGGAGGCGGGAGCGGGGGGCCGTTGGCCGCGCGGCTGAGTGAGGACGCGGGGCGGACGGTGGCGCTGATCGAGGCGGGGCCCGCGACGGGGGCCTTCGCGCCGGAGTTGCTGGACGCGCGGCTCGTGCCGGGGGCATGGGCGCGGGGGGCGCCGCTGTGGTGGTATCCGGCGCGACTGACACCCGAGCGTCCCTACACGGTCGGCCGCGGCAGAATCCTGGGCGGCTCGACCACCGTCAACGGCGGGTACTTCGTCCGGGCCAGGCGGGACGACTTCGACCGGTGGGCGGCGGCGGGCAACGACGCCTGGTCCTTCGACCGGGTGCTGCCGTTCCTGCGCCGGATGGAGACCGACCTGGACTACGGCGCCTCCGCCGTGCACGGCGCGGACGGCCCGGTCCGGGTGCGCCGGACCGCGCTCGACCACCCCGCCGCCGCGGCGTTCGGCGCGGCGGCCCGCGAGTCGGGGTTCCCGGCCGAGCCGGACAAGAACGACCAGGGCGCGCCCGGCTTCGGCCCGGTGCCGTCGAACGCGGTCGACGGCGTACGCGCCAACACCGCCGTCGGCTATCTCCAGGACGCGCTCACGCGCCCCAACCTCACCGTCGTCGGCGACCGCACCGTCCGCCGAGTCCTGGTGGAACACGGCCGCGCGGTCGGCGTGGAGACCGAACGCGACGGCGTACGGGAGACCGTCACGGCGGGCGAAGTCGTGCTGTGCGCGGGCGCTTTCGGGTCACCGCACCTGCTGGCGCTGTCCGGCATCGGCCCGCGCGCGGACCTCGAACGCCTCGGCATCCCCGTGCTGCGGGACGCCCCCGGCGTCGGCGGGTCGTTCTGCGACCATCCGCAGATCGTCGTGGAGTGGACCCCGGTACGCGACGTGCCCGCCGCCGACGGCAGTTGGCTCGGCGGCGCCCTCCATCTGACGTCGAGCGGCGGCTCTGCGGCGGGCGACCTGGAAATCCTCCAGTCGCTCACGCCGACGGCGGCCCTGACCGCCGCCCGCACGGCGCTGCCCGGTGCGCCGCTGCCCTTCCTCGTCTCCGCGCAGGCCCCGCGACCGCGCGGACGCCTGCGGATCGTCTCCGCCGACCCCGCGGTGCCGCCGACCGTCGACTACGGCTATCTGCGGACGCCCGACGACCGGCGGCCGCTGCGCGAGGCCGTCCGGACGACCGCGGCGCTGATCGCCGCGCCCGCCTTCCGTACCGTCGTCGAGCCGGGCACGACGGCCGGGCCCGGCCAGGGGACGCTGGCCGACGACGGCCTGCTCGACGCGTGGATCCGGGCCCGTATCGGCACCTCGGTGCACGCCTGCGCGAGCGCGCCGATGGGCCCGGCGGACGACCGGTACGCCGTGGTCGACCAGTACGGCAGGGTGCACGGGGTGCGGGGGCTGCGGGTCGCGGACACCTCGATCCTCCCGGCCGCCCCGCTGCGCGGCCCGGCGGCGACCGCCGTGCTGATCGGCGAGGTCGTCGCGGACGCGATCCGGCATGACCGTGCGTGACCGTCAGCCCGAGGCGCCCTTGCCGGACGCCAGGCGCGGGCGCAGCGCCGCTGTCGAGCGGCCCTTGAGCGCGGAGAGCCAGACGCCCGTCCCGTAGGCGAGGTCGTCCAGGCGGCGGGCGGCGGCGTAGCGCACGGGGTCAAGGCCCACATCGCCCGGACGGTATTCGAGAGCGACGTCGGCGACCGCGGCCACCGCGACCGCGCGCCGGATCCGGGGGGAGACCGCGCAGCCGACGGCGGCCAGCGGCCACCAGTGCCGGGTGAGCAGGGCGCCGGTCTGGGACAGGGCGCTGACAGCGCCGTTTGCGGTGAGCCGGGCGGCCAGCCGTACCGGGTGGTCGGCGCCCTTGAGCTTGCGGGCGATCCGTACGGTCGTGATCCCGCAGACGGCGCCCGCCACCGGCAGCGACCAGCGGCGCTGGGCCAGCAGCGCGAGGGACAGCGCGCCCGCCCAGGGCGCGAGGACGGCGGGCGCGATGAGTTCGGGGTGGCGCTCGGCCAGCGGATGCGCGCCCGTGCCGTACGCGGCCTTGCGCAGCATCCAGTCCGTGAACCGCACGCGGTGCTCGTGCTCGGCGCGGACCGACGGCTCGTACCGTACGCGCCAGCCGCCCTCGATCAGCCGCCAGCACAGGTCGACGTCCTCGCCGACCCGCATGGCCGCGTCGAAGCCGTCCGCCATCGCGTCCACCCGCGCCACGCTGCACGCGGTGGAGGCCCAGGAGACGGGGGTCCCCGGGCGTACGGCCGCCGGGTCCCGGCCGAGGTCGAGCGAGGACCTGGCGGCCTCGTACCGGCCGATCCAGCCGGTGGCCGCGGCGGTCGGCAGCCCGGTGATACGGGGCACGGCCATGGCGACCTCGGGGTCGGTGAAGTGCCGGAGCAGGACGGGGACGGTCTCCGGGGGGAGCACGATGTCGGAGTCCACGAAGACCACGTACGGGGTGCGGACCAGCCGCAGCCCCGCGTTGCGGGCCGCGGCCGGGCCCATGTTCCGCTCCAGGACGACCAGTTGGGCGCCGTGCCTGGCGGCGGTGTCCTCGATGTCGTCGGCGTGCCGCGATCCGTCGTCCACGACGACGACGCGATGGCCGGGGCCGATGCTGGTGAGCAGCCGGTCGAGCTGCGCGGCCCGCTCGTGGACGGGCACGACGAAGGTGTGGCGCGGGTCAGGATTGGGCGGCAGGTCGCGGACGACCGGGTACGCCATGCCGTTGTCCAGCAGCCGGTCGGCGAGGACGGCGCTCGCCGCGTCCCGGACGCGCACCGTACGGTCGTCGGCGAGCAGCGGGCGGGCGCGGGGGGTCAGCCGGACGAGCCGAGTCGGGAAGCCGCCGAGCAGGGCACGGCCGCCGTCGATGACGCGGGTGTGGCGGTTGAGCGCGACCACGAAGCCGCCGGGCAGCCGCGCCTTCCCGCCGGGCGCGCTCGTGCCGCTCGTACCGCTCGTGCCGCCCGGAGCGCCGTCGCCCTCCGGCGCGCTCCCCGCCCGTTCCGCGGTCATTCGGCCGCCTCCCCGTCCAACGGTTCGGCGTCGACCAGTCGGCCGCGGGCGTCCGCGGCCCCTTCCGCGATCAGCCGGGTGACCGTGGTGACCATGTACGTCATCGCTCTGTCTCCCTCTTCGGCGGACGCCCCCGCCGGGTCGCCGAGGACCCCGGACGGCGAGACCGCCAGCACACCGCCCGCGACCAGGTCGGGCATGAGGTCCGCGAGCGGCCGGGTGTCCCCGGCGACGGCCTGCGCGGTCCGCACGTCCTCGGGCGCCAGGTGGAGCATGACCGAGGTCTCCCACCGTCCGGCGTGCGGATCCGCGTCGGGTGCCACGCACGGCGCCCACGCGACGTGGTGGCCCTCGGCGCGCAGCAGGACGACCGCCTCGGCGAGCGTGGCGACATTGCCGCCGTGCCCGTTGACGAAGACGATCCGCCCGGCCCACATCGCCAGCGACCGCACGGACTCCACGAGCACCGCCCGCAGGGCCTCGCGGCCGATCGAGACGGTGCCCGCGAAGCCCGCGTGCTCGCCGCTCGAACCGTAGGCCATCGTCGGCGCGACCAGGGTGTGCCACTCGGGCGGGGCCCCGGCCGCCACCCGCTCGGCGACCGCCCGCGCGATGGCGGCGTCGGTGCCCAGCGGCAGATGCGGCCCGTGCTGTTCGGTCGAGCCCAGCGGCACCAGGACCAGGGGCGCGAACGGGACCGCCGGCCAGACGGCGTGCGCCAGCTCCGAAGGGGCCGCGGGTCCTGCCGTGCTCCCGGGGCCCGCGCGGTTCGCGGGTGTCGACGGCATGTCAGCGGATCGGGTCCTTGGAACGCGGGGCGGCCACCGCGCCGCTTCCGCGGTCCGCGCCGCCGCCGAGCCCGCCGCCGAGTGTCCTGGTGAAACCGTCGGGGATCACCAGGTCGTCGGGGGACAGCTCGTGTACGGAGGAGTGGCCCAGGCCCAGCACCGCGGAGTCCAGGCCGCCGCGCATGATGTCCAGGACGTTCTCCACGCCGGCCTGGCCGTTGGCCGCGAGCCCCCACAGGTAGGCGCGGCCGATCAGCACCGCGCGGGCGCCGAGCGCCAGCGCCTTGGCGACGTCGCCGCCGCGCCGGATGCCGCCGTCGAGCACGACCTCGATCTGGTCGCCCACCGCCTCGGCGATCGACGGCAGCATCCGTATCGTGCCCGGCGTCGTGTCCAGGTTGTTGCCGCCGTGGTTGGACACCGAGATCCCGCTGACCCCGGCGTCGACCGCGCGCTTGGCGTCGTCCACCCGCGTCACGCCTTTGAGCAGGAACGGGCCGCCCCACTCCTCGCGCAGCCACTTCACGTCGTCCCAGGTGGGCGGCGCCGTCTGCATCCACTCGTAGTAGGCGCCGAAGAAGGTGGGCGCCGCGCCGCCCGGCGGCCGGAGGTTGGGCGCGGTGAGGTCGGGGAGCCGACGGGATTTGAGGAACCGCATCAGCCAGGCCGGGTGCGGCGCCACGTTCGGCGCGAACTTCAGCATCGTTTTGAAGTCCAGCTTCTCCGGGATCGACGGACTGCCCCAGTCGCGCCCGTTGGAGAAGGACCAGTCGAGCGTGGAGATCAGCGCCTTGGCACCGGCGGCCCTGGCCCTGTCCATCCGCTGCACCATCGACTCGCGGGTGCCGGTCCAGTACATCTGGAAGACGGTGTTCCCGTTCGCCTCCGCGACTTCCTCGACCGGCTTGCTGGCGAACGAGCTGAGCCCCATGATCACGCCCCGGTTCGCGGCGGCCCGCGCGACGGCCACCTCGCCGTCCGGGTGGACGGCCTGCACACCGGTCGGCGAGATCACCACGGGCATCGACGTCGGGATCCCCAGCACCGTCGTGGACAGGTCGCGCTCGGCGTGATGGCCCACCACCCGCGGCGCGAAGCCCAGTTCGGCGAACGCCTCGATGTTGTCATCGATGGTCCGGCCGCGCTCCGAGCCCGCGACCAGGGCTCCGTAGACCGAACTCGGTAGTTGCTTCTTTGCCCGGCGCTGCGCCTCGGCAACGGTCTCGAACCAGGGATTCCTGCTCATTGCGTGTTCCTCTTCGTCTCGGAGCCGGTCCTTCGGGGCCGGTCCATGTCCGTGAGCGTCAGGTGCCGCCCGTGCGCCGCGCAGGCGCGGGTCAGCCGCTCCTCGCGTGCCCCGGGCGAACATGCCTCCATGCGCCGCTCATGTGCGGAAGACCTCCCTGAGAGCCGGTGCGATGTCGTGGTGGGTGCGGATGCGGTGGAAGGTGCCGTGCCCGGCCCTGGCCAGGTCCGTGCCCAATTCGACGTCCTTCTCACCGCTCGTGTCGAGCAGCACGTCCAGCCGCGGCAGCCGGGCCGCCGCCGGGCGCGGGTCAGGACCCGCGTTGTGGACGCAGTCCGACAGCAGCAGTACCCGCGCGCCGCGCCGCGGCGCCGACGCCAGCCGGACGGCGGCGAGTTCGAGCGGGAAGGCCACATTGGTCAGGCCCCTGGCCGGGATGCGCAGCATCGCGTCCAGCAGCTCCGTCGGCCGGACCGGGTCGCCCAGTTCGAGCAGCACCGCCGCGTCCGACCAGAAGGCGACGACGGCCAGCGCCTCGGACTCCAGCTCGGCCGCGAGCGCGCCGACGGTGGCCGCCGCGGTACGTACCCGCTCGCCCTTCATCGACCCCGACAGGTCCACCGCGAGCACGACGGAGCGGGGTGTGCGGACCCGCTCGAAGACGAAGACGTCCTCGTCGTCGGGGACCGGCCGCTCCGCCAGCCGCTCCAGCGTCCGATCCAGGTCGATGTCGCTGCCGCGCTGCCGGTACGGGAGGCTGGCCAGCCGCCCCGAAGCGGCCGGCCGTCCGCCGCGCGCCCGCTTCGGCTTCGGCAGGGACAGCCGCGCGGCGATCTCGCGGGCCCGCGCCCGCACCGCGGGGTCCACCGGCTCGGTGTCGTCCGAGCCGGTGAGCAGTTCCCCCCGCTCGTCGGTGAAGTCGGCCGCCGAGCGGGTCGGCCGCGGACGCGCGGGACCGGCGCCGCGCGAGCGGGCGCGCAGCACCGTGCCTCCCGTGCCTGCTACGGCCTCGAACACCTTCGGCTCCTCGTCGAGTGTCTTGGGGATACGGCGCAGCGGTCGCCGCGAACGGTCCGTGGACGCCGGTCCGCGCCGCCGTACGGGCGAGTCGGCCTCCACCGCTCTTCATCCGGGCTCCGCCCGCGCCGGGTCCAGCACGAAGCGGTCCTCCCAGATCTCCCGCAGGACGCGCTCCGCAGTGGTCTCCGCCGCGTCGTCCAGCCGGATCCGGCCGGACAGCGAGACCGTCATCGCGTCGTAGAAGGTCTCCGGGTAGCGGTCGTCGTCCGGTCCGCTCAGTTCGCGCATCGTCATCAGGCCGTCGGCGACCAGGGCGCAGTCGATCGCGCCCCGCACGCTGCTGCCCTGCCGCAGGTCCGGGTGCTCGCGGGTGGCCCGGGTCACCGCGACGGCGTCGGGCACGACCCGGTCCGCGAGCGGACCGGACAGCGTGGTGCGCAGCCTGACGATGTCCTCCTCCGCGGCGGCGTCCTGGTAGCCGACCACGATCCGGTTGAGCCGGTCGCTGACGCCCGCCGACAGCCGGGTGGTGCCGATGTCGTCACCGGGGTTCATCGAGGCGATGACCCGGAACGACGGCTCGGCGGTGACCAGACCGACCCTGGGCACCTCGACCGCCCGGTCGGCCATCGCCGACAGCAGGGTGTTGAGGGTGTCCTCGGGGGCGCGGTTGAACTCCTCGATGTAGAGGAACCCCCCGGTGCGCATCGCCTGGACCAGCGGCCCCGCCACGAAGTTGTCGGCGCTGTAGTCCTCCCGCAGCACCCGCGCGGGATTGTGGTGCCCGACCAGCTTGGCCGGGGTCAGATCGGCGTTGCCCTCCACGAACACCAGCGGGATGCCCCACTCCTCGGTGATCGCCTTGAGCATGGTGGTCTTGCTGGTGCCGGGCGGGCCCTCCAGGACGAGATCCCGCCCGGCGCCGACGGTCGCGAGCGCGAGTTCCAGCTCGCGCTCGCGGCCGACGATGCGCGAGGCGATCCGCTCCCCGGCCGCCGCGACGCCGGAGCCGGCCCCGGCGTCCCGTACCGTCCGCAGTGTGGTCATCGTTCGCGCTCCCTACGCTTGACGTGGCTGACAGGCCCGTTACTTGGCCGTCTGGCCCGCGTCGATCGGCAGGGTGACGCCGGTGACGTACCGCGCCTCGTCCGAGGCCAGCCACAGCACCGCGTTGGAGATGTCCACCGGCTCCACCCACGGGATCGGCAGCGCGTTCATCGAACCGAAGCGCGGGCCGAGATTCTCCTTGGTCCGCTCGGCCACCGGCAGGTCGGACGCGAACAGCTCGTACGTCGCCGAATTCTGGATCATCGGGGTGTCGACCGACGTGGGGTGCACGCTGTTGACCCGGATGCTGTCCGGGGCCAACTCCAGCGCCAGCGTGCGCATCAGGCCGACGACGCCGTGCTTGGCGGCGACGTAGTGCCCGATGTTCTCCATCGCCATCAGTCCGGCGGTCGAGCTGGTCAGCACGATCGAACCGCCGTCGCCGCCCGCCTTGATGTGCGGGATCGCCGCCTTCACGGTGTGCCACACCCCGGTGAGATTGACGTCGATCATGTCCTGGAACACCCGCTCGTCCAGCTCCGACATGGTGCCGAAGCTGAAGATGCCCGCGTTCGCCGAGACGATGTCCAGCCGTCCGAGTTGCGCGACCCCGGCGTCCACGGCGGTCTTCAGCGCCTCGAAGTCACGGACGTCCGCCCGCGTGGCGACGATCCGCCGGTCCAGCTTCTCGACCTCGCGTACGGTCTCCGCGAGGTCGTCCGGCGTCGCCATCGGGTACGGCACCGAGTCGATCTGTGACACGACGTCGACGCCGATGATGTCCGCGCCCTCCTGCGCCAGACGTATCGCGTGGCTGCGGCCCTGACCACGGGCCGCCCCGGTGACGAGTGCGACCTTTCCCTCTACACGCCCCATCGCGTGTTCACCTCTTTCTTTCTCACTGATCTCTCGCTACTTCAGGAAGTTGCCGCCGTCGACCGGCAGCGTGACCCCGGTGACGTACCGGCCCTCGTCCGAGGCCAGCCACAGCAGGGCGTTGGAGATGTCCACCGGCTCCACCCACGGGATGGGCAGCGCGATGACCGACCGCGAGACCTCGGCGAAGTCCTCCGCGGTCGGGTGCTCCAGGTCGGGGCGGAACAGCTTGTAGGTCATCTCGTTCTGGATCATGGCCGTGTCGACCTGGGTCGGATGGATGCTGTTGACCCGGATGCCGTCCGGGGCCAACTCCAGCGCCAGCGTGCGCATCAGGCCGACGACGCCGTGCTTGGCGGCCACGTAGTGACCCGCGTGCGGATACGCGCGCAGGCCCGCCTCCGAGCTGGTCAGGATGATCGAGCCGCCGCGCCCGCCCGCCTTGATGTGCGCGATCGCCGCCTTCGCGGTCTTCCACACGCCCGTCAGATTGATGTCGATGACATCGCGCCAGCGCTGGGAGTCCAGTACGTCGAGGGTGTCGGGTATGACGCCGATCCCGGCGTTCGCCGCGACGATGTCGAGCCGTCCGAGCTGCGCCACACCGTCGTCCACGGCGGCCTTCAGCGCCCCGAAGTCACGGACGTCCGCCTTCGTGGCCACGATCCGCCGGTCCAGCTTCTCCACCTGCCGTACGGTCTCGGCCAGGTCCTCGTCGGTGGCGCCCGGGTAACCGGCGCTCGGCACGTCCTCGCAGATGTCCACCGCGATGATGTCCGCGCCCTCCTGCGCCAGCCGCACCGCGTGGCTGCGGCCCTGACCGCGCGCGGCCCCGGTGATGAATGCGACCTTTCCTTCTACACGCCCCATTGCGTGCACCTTTCGTTACGGAGTGATTACTGTGAGTGATGTCCCCGAGGTGTGCGGAACCGATGTCGTGGCCGGGCTCCGCGGCCGGGCTCCGTGACCGGAACCGGCGGCCGGGCCGGTGGGGCGGTCCCGGAGTGCTCAGGCCGGACGGAAACCGGCGAGCGGATCCTCCGCGCAGTCGCTGACGGGCGGCCGGTCCAGATCCTCGCGACGGGTGAGGGTCAGCGGGACCGGTCCCCGGCGCGGTGCGGGGGAAGTACGGTGTGAGTGGTCGACGGACGACTTCGGGACGGGTGTGTGCTGCGTACGGTTCGCGAGCAGTTCCTCGCCGTAGCCCTGCACGCACTCCGGGTCCGGCCCGTCCAGCGGCAGGCCGGTGAAGAACTTGGCCGCCATGCACCCGCCCTTGCACGTGTCGAAGAACTGGCAGGAGGCGCAGGCGCCCCCCGACTGGGGCTCGCGCAGGCCGCGGAACAGCTCGGACTCGCGCCATACGCCGGTGAAGCCGCCGGGCTGCCGGATGTTCCCTGCCAGGAATTCCTCGTGGATCGCGAACGGGCAGGCGTAGACGTCCCCGACCGGGTCGATCAGGCACACCACGCGTCCGGCGCCGCACAGATTCAGGCCGGGCAGCGCCTGCCCGTAGGCGGACAGGTGGAAGAAGGAGTCACCGGTCAGCACGCTGTCGCCGTGCGCCACCAGCCAGTCGTACAGCTCGCGCTGCTGGTCACGCCTCGGGTGCAGCTCGTCCCAGACGTCGGCGCCGCGCCCGGACGGGCGCAGCCGGGTCAGCCGGAGCTGGGCCCCGTACCGGTCGGCGATGGCCTTGAACTCGTCCATCTGGGGGATGTTGTGCCGGGTGCACACCACGGACAGCTTGAAGTTCTTCATCCCGGCGGCGGACAGATTCGCCATGGCGCGCAGCGCGGTGTCGTACGAACCGGGGCCGCGGACGGCGTCGTTGACCTCGGCGGTCGCGCCGTCGAGGGAGATCTGCACGTCGACGTAGGAGTTCTCGGCCAGCCGGGCCGCGACCTCAGGGGTGATCCGGACGCCGTTGGTGGAGAACTTCACGCCCACGTGGTGGGCGGTGGCGTAGTCGACCAACTCCCAGAAGTCGGGGCGGACCGTGGGCTCGCCGCCGCCGATGTTGACGTAGAAGACCTGCATGCGTTCCAGCTCGTCGATCACCGCCTTGGCCTCGGCCGTGGTGAGTTCGCGCGGATCGCGGCGGCCGGAGGTGGACAGGCAGTGCGTGCAGGACAGATTGCAGGCGTAGGTCAGTTCCCAGGTCAGACAGATGGGCGCGTCGAGTCCGTACTCGAACAGGTCCACCAGCCGTTCGGCGCCGGGAGCGTGGGCGGGGGCATCCGTGGTCGTCGTGGTCATGGGGTCCTTTCCGCCGCGATCGGCGGCCTTTCCACCACCATCGACGACCTGGCGAGGGTCGCGAGGGCGCGGCCGTACCGCGGCACGTCGGCTTCGGTGACCCCGGCCGCCGAGCAGGCGGCCCGTGCCGTGGGGGAGTCCTTGAGGGACTGGACGACCGACAGCAGTCGCCGGTCCTTGAGGAACGAGAGTTTGCGCGTTCCGAAGTGGTACAGCAGGGCGCCGAACGGTTCCGGCCGGACCGAGACCTGCGGGTGCAGGTCCCAGGGGCGGTCGAGATCCATGACGGGCGCCGGGTCCGGGGCGTTCACCGGACCGTCCGTGCCGCTCATCGCGGGGCGGCTCAGTAGACGCCGCACATGCCGTCGATCGAGACCTCTTCGACCAGGTCGTCGGCCTCGATCACGGAATCCGCGGTGACATCCTCGTCGGCGGCACGCGGCTCGCCGGGCTCCTTGAGCTGAAGCTCTTCCATACCATGGCTCCTCAGTCGGGCGATGGTCGCAGGCGGGGTTGTCGTCGTCCGCCGTGCCTTCAATAATGTTCAGACTAATGGCACCCGGTGCCAAATGGAAGAAGGAAAATCCGTGAGGTCCCCAGCCGACGCCCCGAAACCGCCGTCGACCAGCGCCCGCATGGGGCGGCAGCCCTCCACGACGGTGGACGAGCTGAGCCATGTGGCGCTGGAGCTGTTCGCCGAGCGCGGCTTCGCCGAGACGACGGTGGACGACATCGCCGCCGCCTGCGGCATCGGCCGCCGGACGTTCTTCCGCTACTTCCCGTCCAAGAACGACGTGCCCTGGGGGGACTTCGACGCCCTGGTGGAACGGATGCGCCGCTACCTCCAGCGCACCCCGCCGGACATGGCGCTGGCCGACGCGCTGCGCGGCGCCATCGTGGAGTTCAACCGCTTCCCGGCCAGCGTCGTCCAGGACCACCGGCTGCGGATGTCCCTGCTGCTCAACGTGCCGACGCTGGTCGCGCACTCCACGCTGCGGTACGCCACCTGGCGGCAGGCCATCGCCGAGTACGCCGCACGCAGGCTCGGGGTGGACGAGGACGACATGCGGCCGCAGGTGATCGCCTGGGCGGCGCTGGCCGCCTCGCTGTCGGCCTACGAGCAGTGGCTCAAGGACGAGGACGCGGATCTGCCGGCCCTGCTGGGCTCGGCCTTCGACATCCTCGGCGAGACCTTCTCCGGCGAAGGGCGCTGAGCCGGGCGTCGTTCAAGGGCGTTGTGTCGGCTCAGGTGAAGGGCGTGGAGCATGCCCACGGCCAACTGCGGCGAGCCTGGGTGCCGTTGGCGTGAAAGCACCGTCTGCCGCACGCGCCATTGACCGCGGGGACGCCAGTCAATAACGTCGCCGACGGTGCAATGGAATGAATCGTTTCACTGCACATGGTCCCCCCACTGGACCTCCTTCAGGAGCCCGCCATGAGCACCGAACGGCACACCCGTACGCGCCGCCGCCGCACCGCGGCGGCCCTCGGCTGCGTACTCGCCCTCATCGGCTGGGCGTCCGCCCGGCCCGCCGCCGCCGCGCCCGTCACGCCCGCGGCGGCGACCGCCGCCACGCCGTGGCCCGCGGCCCCCGACTGGCAGAGCTACGTGCGGACACCGTCGAGCGCGACGGTGTGCCCGACCGCTGTGGTGAGCACGTCAGGCACCGTCTCCGGCGCGCAGAATCTCCTCTGCGGCGCGTCGGGCACCGCCACCTTGACCCTGGCCGCGGGCGGCGCCACCCCCACGATCGTGCTCGACTACGGCAGGATCACCGGCGGTGTGCCGTACTTCGACGTCACCGCGCAGTCCGGCTCGCCGACCCTCCAGGCGGGCTACAGCCAGTCCCGGCAGTACCTCACCGCGACCGGGGACACCGCCGTCCCGTGGGCCGAGGGCGACCCCGCCCGCCACGACGCGTACACCGTGACCGCCCCCGGCACGATCACCAACAAGTACGAGCAGGGCGGCCAGCGTTACGAACAGATCACCCTCACCTCGCCCGGCACGCTCACCCTCGGCGGCGCGGGACTGCGCTACATCGCCGACCGCACCGGAGCCGACGGCTACCAGGGCTACTTCGTCTCCAGCTCCGACGAGCTGAACAAGATCTGGTACGACGGCGCGTACACCGCGCAGCTCGACTCCGTACCGGCCGGCTCACTGCCCGGGAACTGGCGGGTCAGCGGCGGCGTCCTCGACGACTTCGGCGGCAACGCGGGGCTGCTCAAACAGGGCGCGTCCTGGAGCGACTACACGACCACGTTCGAGACCAGGATCGTCTCCAACCAGGCCGGCTGGCTCGTCCGCGGTCAAGACGCCGACAACGGCTACGCGTTCATCCTCAACGCCTCGAACGACACCGCGGGCACCCCGAACGTGCTCCAGGAATTCGACCTGCACGACGGGACGTACACCAGCGTCGGCACCACACCGCTGCCCGACAGTCTGCCGCCGGGTACCTGGCACACCGTCACCACGACGGCCTCGGGCACCACGGTGACGGTCTCCGTCGACCAGAAGAAGATCGCCACGGTCAACTCCGCGGCCTTCCCGGCGGGGACCCGCGCCTACCCGACCGGGACCGTGGGATTCCGCGAATTCAACGGCGAGGAAGCCGAGTTCCGCAATCTCAGCGTGGTCAGCAGCGCCGGTGCCACCCTCTACAGCAACCCGCTCAGCAGCCCCTCGGCGCTGGCGGACTTCACCGTTCCCGGCACCAACGCGCTGCCGTCCATCCTCGACGGCGCCACCCGCGACCGCGCCGTCTGGGGCGGCGACCTCAACATCGAGGGCCCCACGACGTACTACTCCGTCGGCAACACCTCTTACCTCAAGGGCTCGTTGCAGCTCCTCGGCAGCTACCAGCTCTCCAGCGGCTTCGTCGCCGGGGCCGAACCCCCGCAGACCCCGCTGCACACCGGCGCCCCGATCCAGGGCACCACCGGCAGCTACTCGGCCTCGTACTCCATCTACTGGGTGCTCGGCCTCGGTTCGTACTACCTCTACTCCGGCGACACCGCCTTCGTGCAGCAGGAGTGGCCGATCGTCAAAAGCCAACTCGCCTGGAACGCGACGCAGTTGGACGGCAACGGACTGCTCACCACCACCGGTGACGACGGCGCCGACTGGGACTTCTACGACGGCGACAAGACCGGCGAGGTCACCGCGTACAACCTGCTCTACTACAAGGCGCTGCTCGACGGCGCCCAACTCGCCACCGGGGCGGGCCAGAGCGCGCAGGCCGCCGCGTACACCCAGCAGGCGGCGGCGCTGAAGTCGGCCATCAACGCCCACCTGTTCAACAGCTCCACCGGGCTCTACCTCACCAGCAGCGCCCAGACCGGCAGCGTCGCGCAGGACGCCAACGCGCTCGCCGTCCTCTACGGTGTGGCGCCCGCCGACCGGCAGGCCGCCATCCTGGCGTCGCTCAAGTCCAGGCTGTGGACCAGCCCCTACGGCCCGGTGCCGTTCTCCGCGGACTCCGGCAACAGGGCACTGGTCAGCCCCTTCGTCAGCGGATACGAACTCCAGGCGCGGCTGGCGAACAACGACACGGCGGGCGCTCAGCAACTGCTCAGCGACGTCTGGGGCCATATGATCACCGCCGGCGGATTCGCGGGCGCCACCATGTGGGAGAACGTCTCCGCCGCCGACGGCTCACCCGGCCTCGGCTCCAACACCAGCCTGGCGCACGGCTGGTCCACCGCGCCGACCGGCGCCCTGTCCGGCTACGTCCTCGGCGTCCAGCCGACGTCCCCCGGATACGGGACCTGGTCCGTGCAGCCGCACCCCGGCGACCTCGCCTGGGCCGAGGGGCGGGCGCCGACCCCGCACGGCGCCGTCCAGGTGTCGTGGGCCGGACAGGGCGGCGTCAACGCGTTCGCCATGAGCGTGACCGCGCCCTCCGGCACCAGCGGCACGATCGCCGTCCCGACGTACGGCAACGCCAACCCCGTCGTGGCGGTCAACGGCCAAGTCGTCTGGAACAACGGCGCGTTCAGCGGTGCCACCGGAATCGGAGGCGCCCGCCAGGACGGCGGATACGTCTACCTCACCGGCGTCCAGCCCGGCACCTATCTGGTCGCCGCGAATCCGGGCGGTGTCGCCCCGCCGACCGGCTACACGCTGTGCGCCCAGCAGAACGGCACATGCTCCTTCACCGACACCCGCACGGTGGCCTACGGCGCGAACGGCATCTACAGCTACCGCACGGTCACCGGCGGCACCGCCTGCGACGACACCGCGCTGACCGACGCCGACTTCGGTTTCGTCAAGTCCTGTTACACGGGACCGGTCACCACCGGCCCCAGCGGCTCCACCTTCTGCGCACCGGAGGACGGCCTGTGCGCCTTCAGCGGCCCGCGCACGGTCGCCTACGGTGCGAACGGCACCTTCACCACCAGGTCCCTGTCCGGCGGGACCGCCTGCTCCAACGCGGTGTTCCCCGATCCCCTGATTGGCACAGTCAAGGCGTGCTATCTGATGCCCTGACCGGCCCCGCCGCGACAGCGGGCGCCCGACCCGTTCCGACAGGTCAGGCGCCCGCAACGGCTACGTCAGGCGCCGACATACGCCGCGAGGTGCTCCCCGGTGAGGGTCGTGGCGTCCGCGACCAGGTCGGCGGGGGTGCCCTCGAAGACGACCCGGCCGCCGTGGTGCCCCGCGCCGGGGCCGAGGTCGATGATCCAGTCGGCGTGCGCCATCACCGCCTGATGGTGCTCGATGACGACGACGGACTTGCCGGAGTCGACCAACCGGTCGAGCAGGCCCAGCAGTTGCTCCACATCGGCGAGGTGCAGGCCGGTGGTCGGCTCGTCCAGCACATACACACCGCCCTTGTCCGACATGTGCGTGGCCAGCTTCAGCCGCTGCCGCTCGCCACCGGACAGCGTGGTGAGCGGCTGGCCGATGCCCAGATAACCCAGGCCCACATCGGCCAGGCGCCGCAGGACGGCGTGCGCCGCGGGGGTGTGCGCCTCGCCGCCGCCGAAGAACTCCTCGGCCTCGGCCACCGACATCGCCAGTACCTCGCTGATGTCGCGCCCACCGAAGCGGTAGTCGAGCACCGACGCCTCGAACCGCCTCCCCTCGCACTCCTCGCAGGTGGTCGCGACCCCGGCCATCATTCCCAGGTCGGTGTAGACGACGCCCGCGCCGTTGCATGTCGGGCAGGCCCCCTCGGAGTTGGCGCTGAACAGCGCGGGCTTCACCCCGTTGGCCTTCGCGAACGCCTTCCGGATCGGGTCGAGCAGCCCGGTGTACGTCGCCGGGTTGGAGCGCCGCGAGCCGCGGATCACGCCCTGGTCGATCGACACCACGGCCGTACCGTCGGCGCCGCCCGCGCCCTTGACCTGCGCGCCCTTGACCCGCGCGCCCTTGGCCAGGGAGCCGTGGATGAGCGAGCTCTTGCCGGAGCCCGCGACACCGGTCACGACGACCAGCACACCGAGGGGGACATCGACGTCGACACCGCGCAGATTGTTCGTGGTCGCGCCACGGATCTCCAGCGCGCCGGCCGGTTCGCGGACCGTCTTCTTGAGCGAGGACCGGTCGTCGAAGTGCCGCCCGGTGATGGTGCCGCTGGTCCGCAGCCCGTCGAGGTCGCCCTCGAAGCAGACCGCGCCGCCCGCCGTACCGGCGCCGGGCCCGAGGTCGACCACATGGTCGGCGATGGCGATCGTCTCCGGCTTGTGCTCCACGACGAGCACGGTGTTGCCCTTGTCCCGCAGCCGCAGCAGCAGGTCGTTCATCCGCTGGATGTCGTGCGGGTGCAGGCCGGCGGTCGGCTCGTCGAAGACGTACGTGATGTCGGTGAGCGCCGACCCGAGGTGCCGGATCATCTTCACGCGCTGTGCCTCGCCGCCGGACAGCGTGCCCGCGGGCCGGTCGAGCGCGAGATAGCCGAGGCCGATCTCCACGAACGAGTCGAGGGTCTGGAGCAGTGCGGTCAGCAGCGGGGCGACCGAGGGCTCCTTCAACTCGCGGACCCACTCGGCCAGGTCGCTGATCTGCATCGCGCAGGCGTCGGCGATGCTGATCCGCTTGATCTTCGAGGACCTGGCGCCCTCGCTGAGCCGGGTGCCGTCGCACTCGGGACAGACGGCGAAGGCGACCGCCCGCTCCACGAACGCCCGGATGTGCGGCTGCATCGCCTCCTTGTCCTTGGAGAGCATCGACTTCTGGATCCGGGGGATCAGCCCCTCGTACGTCATGTTGATGCCCGCGATCTTCATCCTGGTCGGCTCGCGGTGCAGGAAGTCGTGCAGCTCCCGCTTGGTGTACTTGCGGATCGGCTTGTCCGGGTCGACGAAGCCGGACTCCTTGTACAGCCGCATGTTCCAGCCGTCCGAGCCGTAGCCGGGGATGGTGATCGCGCCTTCGGAGAGCGACTTCGTGTCGTCGTAGAGTTGTGCGAGGTCGATGTCGGAGACCGTGCCCCGGCCCTCGCAGCGGGTGCACATGCCGCCGGTCCGGTGGAAGGTCGCCTTCACTGCCGTCTTCGAGCCGCGCTCCACGGTGATCGCGCCGCTCGCACTGACCGAGGGGACGTTGAACGCGTACGCGCCGGGCGGGCCGATGTGCGGCTTTCCGAGGCGGCTGAAGAGGATCCGCAGCATCGCGTTCGCGTCGGTGGCGGTGCCGACCGTCGACCGCGGGTCGGCGCCCATCCGCTGCTGGTCGACGGTGATCACGGTGGTCAGCCCGTCCAGCACATCGACGTCGGGGCGTGCCGTCGTCGGCATGAAGCCCTGCACGAAGGCGCTGTAGGTCTCATTGATCAGCCGCTGCGACTCGGCGGCGATCGTGCTGAACACCAGCGAGCTCTTGCCCGAGCCGGAGACCCCCGTGAACACCGTCAGACGGCGCTTGGGGATCTCGATGCTGACGTCCTTGAGATTGTTCACCCGCGCGCCGTGCACGCGGATCAGGTCGTGACTGTCGGCCAGATGCGCCGCGGACGCCTGGGTCGGCGTGGCCCTTTTGGCTGCCTTGGCGGTCTTGGTGGGCGCCGCGGCTGTCGGCCTGGCCGTCTTCTTCGCCGTGCTCATCGTCTCTCCATGACGTCAGGTCGACCGGCGGGCGTCGTCACCCGGCGCGTGGCCGGACTCGCGCGGGTCGGCGGTCATCGGTCCTGGAGGATACCGAGGACATTGCCGTCGAGGTCGGTGACGGTGGCCACCAGCCGGCCGCCGCCCACGTCCGACGCCGCGTCCTTCAGCGTGGCGCCGGCGGCGGTCAGCTCGGCCAGCTTCGCCTCGATGTCCGACACCTCCCAGTACACGACCGGGGACGTCAGACCCTGCGGGCCGCCGCCCGGCACCAGCCCGATGTGCTGGTCCCCGGTCTCGAAGCCCACGTAGTACGACTCGTCGGTCTGCGGCTCGATGCCGAGCAGCGCCGCGTACACCGCCTTCGCCTTCGGCAGGTCGGACACGGGGTGCAGCACGGTCTTGATGCCCTGGGTAGTGGTGCCGGTCATGATCGCTCCTGTAGTCGCGGGCCGCATGGACCCGGTGTTCCGTGCCGGGCTCCCCTGACGTTCGGGGGCTCGGCGTCCATGCGATTCACGCTACGGGCGGGCGCGGGGATCCGCTTCTCCATTCCTGACCGCTTCCCCGCCGCCGCCCTGACCAGCGCCTTCCTACCGGAGGGCCAGGAGCTGCGCGGTGTGGCCCGGCAGCTCTTGGGCCGCGAGGCCCGCGACCAGATCCCGCAGCGGCACCGGCCGGTCGACCTGGACCGCACCGTTGGACAGCAGCAGGGTGGGGACGAGAGTGTCCAGCTCGTCCTCGCTCAGTACGGGACCGCAGGACGGGTCGGCCCCGCTGAGCGCGCGGAGGGCGTCCGCCTGGAGACGGATTCGGTTCCGCAGCCCGGCATTGCCCCCGGCGCGCTCGATAACGCGTCGCAGCGTCCAGGAGTCCTGCGCCATCCGGTTGTCGTACGTCGCGCTCGCTCCGGAGGTGACGTGGGAGACGGCGGTGACGGTGAGGGCGCTGACGAGGGAGACGTGCGCCAGGATCTGGTCGCCGTCCCACTCGCCGGGCGGCGGGGTCCGTCGCGCGTCGCCGGAGTCGGCCACCGTGGCGGCGGCGTCCAGCAGCGCGCGGTACGCGTCCCGCAGGGGGTCGGTGTCCGTCATGTCTTCACCTCTCGGGTGGGTGGCTCGGGGGTGTGCGGTGGCCGGAGGTCCGGCTGTCGGACGTGCGGCCTTCCCGGTCCCGTTGGGGTCAGTCGTGCGCGGCGGGAGACATCTCCCAGGGGGCCTGCGGCAGGACCTCGCCGGTTTCGAGCAGCGACTTGAGGTTGGCCAGCACGGCGGGCCAGCCCTGCGAGATGCCGTGGAACATGTCCGAATTGGGCAGCTTCTCGTGGGTCACGGTCAGCCGCACGATGTCCTGGTGCGGCTCGATGAGGAAGGTGACCTCCGACGGCTCGCGCGGCGGCTCCGCGTCGACGGAGTCCTCGAAGGTGATGACCATCCGGGTCGGGGGCTCGGCCTCCAGCACCTTGCCCACGACGTCGACGACGCCCGAGCCGTCGGCCCTGCGGTGCTCCCAGCCGGAGCCCGGCCGCCAGTCCGAGACGTTGGCGTGCCCCCAGTACCGCGCGGTCAGATCGGCGTCGGTGAGGGCACGCCACACCTGCTCGGGCGTCGCCCGGATGTAGGTGACGTAGACATAGGTCGGTACGGATACGGATTCGTCGGTCATGGCGTACTCCTCTGCCAGGTTCTTGACGGCGCTCAGCGCGCGCAGCCGGGGTTTGTCGAATCCCGAGATCCAGCGCTCCTCGATGTCGTGGATGGGCGCCGGATTCAGGTAATGCAGCCGCTCCCGCCCACGGCGCACCACGGTCACCAGACTGGCCTGCCCGAGCAGGTCGAGATGCTGCGTCACCGACTGGCGGGCCATGCCGAGACGCTCGCACAGCTCACGCAGCGTCTGGCCGTTCTGTTCCCGCAGCCGGTCCAGCAGGAGTCGCCTGGTCGGGTCGGCCAGTGCTCTGAAGACCAGGTCCATCTCGCTCGGTTCTGGGCTCACCTCTCCATTATGCAGGTAGCTGCCTGCCTAATGTCAACGACACCGGTGCCGGACATGGCCGGCACCGGTGTCGCGGGGTCTCAGCGGTGGTCGTGCAGGCGGGCGCGCAGCAGATTGGGGTCCGCGGCCGTGGTGTACGCGGCGCTGAGTACGTACACGTCGTCGCCGCGCAGCGCGACGGAGGTGGGGTTCTGGAGCCCGTCACCGGCGTTCAGAACGGTGGTCTCTGTGCCGTCGGGGCGGATGCGTACGACCGTGTTGGGTCCGTTGAGCGCGGCGAGGATGTCGTCACCGCGGCCGGTGAAGGCGAAGTCGTCGATGCCGACCATGCCCGACGCCTTGACCTGCGGTGTGCCCGCGCGGTTCCCGGAGCGGATCGGAATGCGCAGCAGAGTGCCCTGGTCGAGATTGGTCACCCACAGCGCTCCGTCGTGGACCTTGGCCCCGTTGGCCCCGAGGAAGCCGGTCGAGGCGAGTGCGGGAGCGGCGGACCACTTGGCGGGTGCGCCGCCGGTGAGGGGGACGGTCCATACGGCGCCGAGCACTGAGTCCGTGATGTAGAGCCGCCTGCCGCGTTCGTCCAGCGCCAGCCCGTTGGGCAGGCCGTCCGCGGGCAGCGCGGCGATGCGCCGCGGGGCCTGCCCGGGGCGCAGCCGCCACAGCCCGGTCAGGTCGGCCGTGCCGGTCGCGTACAGCACATAGACGGTGCCGTCCGCGGTGTGCACGATGCCGGTGGTCAGGGGGAAACCGAGGACGGGGGTGTGGACTCCGCCGTCGGCGGGCGCGGGAAGCGTGGCCAGGACGCGCGGCGCCTGGCCGGGGGCGATCCGGGCCACCTGGCGGGCGGCGGCGAAAGTGACGTCCGCCGTGCCGTCGGACAGCAGCGCGATGTTCTCCGGCATCTGGCCTGCCGACAGGTCGAAGTGCGCGGCGATCCGCACGTCGGTCAGGGGCGCCGCGGCCGGAGGCGCCGGGTGGGCGGCGGCGGCCCCGGCGGTCGAGACGGTCGCGGTCAGGGCGGCGGCCACCAGGGCGGCCGACAGGGCGAGAGTGATGCCTCGCGGGGGCAGGGCCTTGGGCAGAGCCTTTGGCAGTGCCTTGGGCAGGGACGTGAAAAGGGGCAGGGACTTGGACATGGGTGTGGGTCCTTCGCTGTTTTCGGGCATACGGCAGCCGTGACGCGGTGCCGTGGTCAAAGGTGTGCGCCTCAGGGGGCGCGGTCGCGCTCGTGATCGGGCGCGGGTCAGGCCGTACGGGTCACACGGACCGGGTCCCGGCGCTGCGGTTCGCCTCGGCCGCTTCCTGCGGCGTGGTGACGTGGGCGAGCAGGGCCAGCGCCTCCGCCGAGGGGGAGCAGGGGGCGGCCGTCGCCACCACCAGGGCCGGGCCGTTCCCCTGCGGATTCTGCAATGTCTGCTGCGTGACGGTCAGCGTCCCGACCAGCGGGTGCCGCATCTCGTAGTCGGCGACATCGCAGGCCAGAACGCGGTGATCGGCCCACATCGTGGCGAATTCCGCACTGCGCACGGTCAGTTCACCGATCAGCCCGGCCAGCAGCGGATCGTCCGGGTAGCGGCCGGCCGTCAGGCGCAGATTACCGACCACGGCTCGCGCCTTCGCGGGCCAGTCGGCGTACAGCTCGCGGGTGTGCTCGTCGAAGAACACCAACCTGGCCATGTTCGGCCGCCGGGCCGGGGACGTGGGACTCTCCGGGTCGAGATGGCCCGCGAACAGCCCGTGCCCCGGCCGGTTCCAGGCCAGCACATCGGTGCGGCGGCCGATGACGACGGCCGGAGCGCCCCCGATCGCCGCCAGCAGAGCGGCGGTTGCCGGGGTGACGTGTTCGGCGCGCGGTCGGCCCGCGCGGCTGCCCCGTCGGGGGGTACGGGCCAGCGTGTGCAGATGAGCGCGCTCGGAATCGTCCAACCGTAGAGCGTTCGCTATGGCGTCGAGCACTTCACGTGACGCGTTGCGCGACTGACCCTGCTCCAGCCGGGCGTAATAGGGGGCGCTGACACCCGCGAGCATCGCCAGCTCCTCCCGCCGCAGCCCCGGCACCCGCCGCCGCTCGCCGTAGGTCGCCAATCCGATGTCCTCGGGCCGCAGTTGACTCCGGCGCGCCTGGAGGAAGTCCGCGAGATGCCCCTGCTCGTTCATGAAACCGAGTATGCGCATCCCCGACGATCCGTGCCGCACCCTGTCGGGGCGAGGATGCCTCCTTCCCATGGGGCCGACCGGCCACAGCGCTAGTCCTCCGACTCGTCCGCGACCGACGAGACGCTCAGCAATTCCTCGAACTCGGCCAGGCCCGCGACCAGATGCTCGGGGCTGCCGGTGCCCTCGACGTCGACCGCGACCAGGGCGGTGCCGCCCTCGGCGGGGTGCCGGTTCTCGTCGTCGGGGTGCTGGGCGGCGCGGTCGACGCGGACCTGGACGACGCGGAAGCCCTGGGCGGCGGTGTATTCGAGGACGCGGGTGAGGACGCCGGTGCCGATCCGGTACGCGAGGTGGATACGGGTGCGCTCGGGGGTGGCGAGGAGGGGGACCCGGCGGGTGAGCCACGGGTAGCCCTGGACGACCAGGAAGTGCGCGAGGGTGACTCCTATGGCCAGCAGCGGGAGACCGCCGCCGCAGGCCATGCCGACCGCGCAGGTGAGCCAGACCGTCGCCGCGGTGGTGAGGCCGCGGACGGCGTCGCGCCGTACGAAGATCAGGCCGCCGCCGATGAAGCCGATGCCCGAGACGATCTGGGCGGCCACCCGGGACGGGTCGAAGGAGACGGCCTGCATCCCCAGTACGGCGTTGAACCCGTGCTGGGACACCTCCATGAACAGCGCGCTGCCGACACCGACGAGGGTGTGGGTGCGCAGCCCCGCGCTCTTCTGCTGCGTGGCGCGCTCGGCGCCGATCAGGGTGGACAGCAGCAGTGCGAGGCCCAACTCGGCGAACTGCCTGGTCCCTTGGCCCGCGCCGGGGTCGAAAAGCGGCAGAGCGAACGAAATATGCTGCATGAGGAGATCCTGCCACTGGTCACGGGGGTGGCGCGGAACCGGCTCTCCCGCGCCCGGTTGGGCGGATCAGCGCATCAGCCGATGAGCGCGTAGGGACGGGCCGCCGCGGCCGTTCGCCGCGCGCCGCCGAGCCGTTGGATGCGGCGCTCTCCCGACGCGGTTGAGGGCGCGACGAGTTCAGCACACGGGGGCGGGGGGAGAGGTTAAGTAAGTCTTACCTTGCTTGTTAGTGACGGCCTGTTGTAAAGTCCGGACGGTCCAGCCTCATACGTGATGGAGTCGGCCATGAGCCGTGCACCGGCCACCGCCCGGAGCAGAGATTTCCGCGTCCTGACCGACCCCGTCCGACCGGCTCTGCTGACCGCGGGGACGCTCCAGGCCGTGGCGGCGGTGCTGGCGCTGGTGCCGTTCGCCGCCGTGTACGAACTGGCCGGCCACTTCCTCGACGGCTCGGGCGCCGACGGCGGTGCCTGGACCATCGTGGGGGTGGCGGCGGGCGCCGCGGTCGCGCAGTTCCTCATCGGCAGCGCCGCCGTGGCCGTCAGCCACCGCGCCGACGCCGACCTGGCACTCGCCCTGCGCCGCCGGATCGCCGACCGGCTGCGCGGGGTGCCGCTCGGCTGGTTCACCCACGGCACCACCGGCACCGTCCAGGCCGCACTCCAGGACGACCTGGACGAGATGCACTACGCCGTCGCGCACGCCAGGCTCGACCTGACCGCCGCGATGGTCGCCCCGGCCGCCGCGCTGATCTGGCTGGCCACCGTGAGCTGGCAGCTCACCCTCGTCACCCTGGTCCCGACCGCCGTGTTCATGACCATGCAGAGAGCCGTCATGGCCCGCGCGGGCGGCGGCGCGCCCGAAGTCGCCGCCGCCATGCGGTCGGTGCACTCGGCCGTGGTCGAATTCGTGCAGGGCATCGCGGTGGTGAAGCTCTTCGGCCGCACCCGCCAGGCCCACCGCCGGTTCGCCGAGGCGGCCGACGACTACCACCGCACCTTCAGCGGCGTCAACGCCCCCGTCCTGCGGCTGATCTCCCTCGGCACGGCCGCCGTCGCGCCCGTGACCGTACTGACCGTGGTCCTGCTCGGCGGTACGGGACTGGTCGCCGCCGACGTGGTGCGGCCCGTCGACGTCCTGCCCTTCGTCCTGCTCGGCCTCGGCCTGACCGCCCCGATCCAGCGCCTCGGCCAGGCGGCGGGCAGCATGCGCTCCGCCCAGGCCGCCGCGGGACGCGTGCGTGAACTGCTCGGCACACCCGAGCTGACCGTGCCCGACACCTCCCGGGTCCCGGCGGACGGCCGCGTCGAATTCGACGGCGTCACCTTCGCCCACACCCCTGGCGTCCCCGTCCTGCACGAGGTGAGCGCCGTTCTCGAACCCGGCACCCTCACCGCCCTGGTCGGCCCCTCGGGAGCGGGCAAGTCCACGCTCGCCACCCTGGCCGCCCGCTTCCACGACGTGGACGGCGGCGCGGTACGGATCGGCGGCGCCGACGTCCGCGAGATCGCACCGACCGACCTCTACCGGCAGGTGGGCTTCGTGTTCCAGGACGCGCCGCTGCTGCGGACCACCGTCACCGACAACATCCGCCTCGCACGGCCCGACGCCGCCGACGAGGACGTACGGGAAGCGGCGCGCGCCGCCCGCGTCCACGACGTGCTCGCCGCGCTGCCCCGCGGCTACGACTCCGTCGTCGGCGACGACGCCCGGCTCAGCGGCGGCGAGGCCCAACGCCTCGCGGTGGCACGACTGTTGCTCGCCGACCCGGGCGTACTGATCCTCGACGAGGCCACCGCCTACGCCGACCCGGACTCGGAGGCCGCCGTCCAGCGGAGCCTGTCCCGGCTGGCGGCCGGACGCACCGTCCTCGTCGTCGCGCACCGGCTCGCCACGGTCACCGCCGCCCACCAGATCCTGGTGCTGGACGGCGGCCGGATCGTCGAACGCGGCACGCACGGGGAGCTGTTCGCCGCAGGCGGGCTCTACCGGCGGCTGTGGGACGCGCAGCAGCCGGGGCGCGAGCGGGACCTGGACCGCGAGGAGACCGGCAGCGGCGGCCGGACGACGACCACGGCCGCGGCGGCGCGTACCGCGGAGGTGCCCCGATGAGTTCCCCCCACACTCCTGCCGAAGTCACCCCTGCCGACGACAGCGGTTCGACGGCGGTCGGCCCGCTGCCTCGGTCGGTCCTCGGACGGCTCTTCGCGGTCGTCGGACCCGGCGCGGCGCCCGCCCTGCGGCGGCAGATCGCCCGCGTGGCGGCGTACTCCGTCCTGCAAGGCGTCACCTTCGTGCTGTCCGTACCCGCGCTGCGCGCCCTGCTGGACCGCGACACGACCGCCGCGTGGTGGTGGTCGGCGGCGGTCGCGGTGAGCGCCGCGCTCACCCTGGGCGCCCGGCACGCGCAGGCGATGGGCGGCTTCTCCGTCGGCCTCGCCACCATCAACGCGCTGCACCACCGGCTCGGCGACCACCTGGTGACGCTCCCGCTCGGCTGGTTCACCGCCAAGCGCGGCGACCGGCTGACCAGGCTCGTCGGACAGGGCGCCAAGGACACCAGCGGTATCGTCGCGCATCTGCTGGAGCCCCTGCTGACCGGCGTCCTCACGCCCGCCGTCGTCGTCATCGGCGTCTTCGCCTGGGACTGGCGGCTCGGCCTGACCTTGCTGGTGTGCGCGCCCGTCCTGTACGCCGTCCACCGCTGGAGCGGCGTCCTGGCCGCGCGGGTGGACGAGAAGCTGGACGAGGCCGCCGCCGAGGCCAACGGCCGGGTCGTGGAATTCGCCCGCGCCCAGAGCGTGTTGCGGGCGGGCGGCCCCGACTGCCTCGGCTGGTCGCTGCTGGACGGCAGCCTCACCGCGCAGGACCGCGAGGCCCGGCGCAGGGCCCGCGCCGACGCCCCCGCCCGGCTGCTGTTCGGGATCACCGTCCAACTCGGCGTCGCGGCGGCCCTGGTGGTCGGCGCGGACCGCCTCATCGGCGGAGCTGCCCCGGGCACCCTGCTCGCGCTGCTGGTCCTGACGGTCCGCTTCGCCGAACCGGTCGCCGCCGTCGCCAACCTCTCCACCACACTGCGCACCTCGGTGGCGGCCCTGGAGGGCATCGTCGAAGTGCTCGCCACCCGCTCGCTGCCCGAGCCCGCCGAACCCCCGGCGCTGGCCGAACCCGGCGACGGAGAGCGGGGGTTGGAGGTTGAATTCCGCGATGTGCGCTTCGGATACGACGCCGACCGGCCGCCCGTACTGAACGGTCTGACCTTCCGTGCCGCAGCGGGTTCCGTCGTCGCGCTGGTCGGCGCGTCCGGCGCGGGCAAGACCACGGTGACCCGGCTGGTGGCCCGGTTCGCCGACGTCGACGCGGGCCACGTCCTCGTCGGCGGCCACGACGTCAGGGAACTGACGAGCGGTCAGCTCGCCGGACTGCTCGCCGTGGTCTTCCAGGACGTCTACCTCTTCGACGACACGGTCTTCGAGAACATCAGGGCGGGCCGCCCCTCCGCCACCGACGCCGAGGTCGAACGGGCCGGGCTGCTGGCCCGGTTGGGCGACGTCGTGGACCGGCTCCCCGAGGGCTGGCGGACCCGGGTGGGCGAGGGAGGAGCCGCGCTGTCGGGTGGCGAACGCCAACGCGTCTCCCTGGCGCGGGCGTTGCTCAAGGACGCCCCGGTCGTCCTGCTGGACGAGGCGACGGCCTGGCTCGACGCCGAGAGCCAGGCGGCCGTCCAGCGCACACTCGCCGAACTCTCCGGCCGCTGCACCCTGTTGGTCGTCGCGCACCGCCTGGAGACCGTCGTCGGCGCCGACCTCATCGTGGTCCTCGACCAGGGCCGCGCCGTCGAGACCGGTACCCATCACGAGCTGCTGGCCAGGACCGACAGCCGATACGCGGCCTTCTGGCGGGAGCGGACGAGAGCAGGCGGCTGGCGACTGGACCCCGTAGCGGCGGACGAGGAAACGGCGCCCGACACCGCGACCGCCGTGACCGCCGCGGCCCCCGGCCCCAAGAAAGCGGAAGAGGTGACGACCCCATGACCTCCGTCACGGAACACAGCGGCGGTCGGGCCCGAGGGACGGCGGCCGTCGTCGCCGAGGACCTGCGGCTCTCGTACGGCACGCACGCCGCGCTCGACGGCCTCTCGCTGACGGTCGGCGCGGGCGAGATCGTGGGCCTGCTCGGCCCCAACGGCGCGGGCAAGACCACCGCCGTCAACGTCCTGTCGACGCTCGAACCGCCGGATTCGGGAACCGCCAGCGTCGCCGGGCACGACGTACGCCGCGCGCCCGCGGCCGTACGCGCGGTCATCGCCCTCACCGGCCAGTACGCCTCGGTGGACGAGGAGTTGACCGGCCGCGAGAACCTGGTGCTGTTCGCCCGGCTGCTCGGACTGCGCAAAGCCGCCGCCCGCGCACGCGCGGCGGAACTCCTCACCGCCTTCGACCTCCTGGACGCCGCCGACCGGCGCGCCGCTACGTACTCGGGAGGCATGCGCAGGCGCCTTGACCTCGCGGCCGGTCTCGTCCGCGACCCCGCCGTGGTCTTCCTCGACGAGCCCACCACCGGCCTCGATCCGCGCAGCCGCCTCGCGCTGTGGGCCGCCGTACGCGAACTGCGGGCCAGGGGAGTGGCGGTACTGCTCACCACCCAGTACCTGGAGGAGGCCGACCGGCTGGCCGACCGGATCGTGGTCATCGACCGCGGCCGGGTCATCGCCACCGGCACCCCGCAGCAGCTCAAGGAACAGGTCGGTGGGACCTTCTGCGAGGTGACACCGGCCGACCCGGCGGACACCCCGCGCGTCCTGACCGTCCTCGCCGACCTCGGCGCCGACGCCCACGACGACGCGGTGGCGCTCCCCGCGCCCGACGGCCCGGCCACCCTCACCACCGTGGTCAGGCGCATGGAGGACGCGGGCATCGCGATGACGGACATCGCCCTGCGCCGCCCCTCGCTCGACGAGGTGTTCCTCGCACTGACCGGCCACCCCGCCGCAGCGCGCGCCGACGACGACCTGTCGGCCGAGGAACCGCCAGCCGCCGTATCAGCGGACGCGGACACCGACACGGGCGTGGACGTACGTGAGGCCGCCGGATGAGCGCCGCCGTACCGCCCACGGCGACAGCCGTCGTGACGCCGCGCGCCGCGTCGCCCCTGACCCAGTCCTGGGTGCTGGCCCTGCGCGCGGTCACCCTCCTCAAGCGGGACACCGCCGAGATCTCCGGGGCCGTGATCGCCCCCCTGGTCTTCTTCGCCGGCTTCTACGTGCCCCTGCGCGGTGTGATGGAGCAGCGCGGCGTCGACTACGTCCAGTGGCTGCCGCCGATCGTCGTCCTCCAGTCGATGCTGTTCGTGGCGATGAGTTCCGCGGACGCCATCGCGGCCGACGTACAGCAGGGCATGTTCCAGCGGTTCCGCACCATGCCCCTGGGACGGCTCGCGCCGGTCGCCGGACGGCTCGGCGCCGACCTGTGCCGTGCGGTGCTCGCCCTCGCGGCGGCGATCGGGACGGCCGCCGCCTTCGGCTTCCGGTTCGGCGCCGGGCCCGGCGCCGCCGTGGGATTCCTGGTCCTGGCCGTGGTGTTCGCGCTCTGCCTGGCCGTCGGCTGCATCGCGCTCGGGCTCGCGGTCGGCAATCCGGAGCACACCGCCTCGGCGATGCTCGTACCGCAACTGCTGCTCACCATGCTCTCCACCGGCTTCACCCCGGTCAGCGGATTCCCCGGCTGGATCAGGCCCTTCGTCCGCAACCAGCCGGTGTCACAGGCCGCCGACGCGCTGCGCGCACTGGCCACGGGCGGGCCGACCGCCCACCCGGTGCTCGTCACCTCGGTGTGGCTGGCGGCGCTGCTGGCCGTCTTCACGCTGCTGGCGGCCCGTGCCCTCGGCCGCACGAAGGGCGGTCCCCGATGACGACCACGACCGCGCAGAATGCGGCCCCCGTCCCCGAACGCGGCCCCGCCGACATCCACGCAAGCGCCCTCGCCCAAGGCGGACTCCAGGCCGGGCGCCTGCTGCGCCGCTGGTCGCGGTCCCCGATCGTCTTCGTCCAGGCCCTGGTCTTCCCGGTGTGCCTGCTCCTGGTCTTCCGGCTCGTCTTCGGCACCACGGTCGCCGCGTCCTCCGGCGGCGACAGCCTCAACCGCTTCCTGCCGCTGGCCACGCTCGTCGGTACGGTCTTCGGCGGCGTCGGCAGCGGCGCGTCCCTGATCAGGGAACGCCAGTCGGGCCTGCTCGACCGCTTCCGCGCCATGCCCGTACACCGCTCGTCCCTGCTGATCGGACGGCTGGAGGCGGAACTGGCCCGCGCGCTGCTGACCGCCCTGGCCTTCCTCGCGGTCGGCTACGCGCTGGGATTCAGGGCAGACGGTGACGCGGGCGCGGCGGCGCTCCCGCTGTTCCTGGCGGTGCCGCTGCTGCTCGGCGCCGGATTCGCGGCGGTGGTCTGCGCCGTCGCCGCGTACGCCCGCAGCGTGGCCGCGCTCAGCGGCCTGTCGATGCTCTTCACCCTGATGCTCTTCTTCAACACCGGCTTCGCGCCCGTCGACTCCTACCCCGGCGCGCTGCGCCCGCTGGTCCGCGCACTGCCGATGAGCTGCGGCGCGGACGCGATGCGCGGCCTGGTCGACAGCGGAGCCGTCCGTACGCCGCTGCTCGGCGTCGTCGCCTGGACGGCCGTCCTGGTCGGCGTCTTCGGCGTGGTGGCCGTCCGCGGTCTGTCAGGACCGGCCCGGCACGACAGCACCTGACGCCCCCCGGCCCGGCCCTCGGCCGCGCCGCCCCCGTACTCCCCCCAACGGCCGCTCCCGCGCCGTGGCTCAGCCCTGCCCGAATCCAGCACCACCGGAGGCACCGTGTTCCGCACCACCAGATCCCTCAGACCCTCCCTGCGCCCGCTCGCCGCCGCGGCCCTCGTATCCGGGCTGCTGCTGACGGCCGCCGCCTGCGGCTCCGACTCCGACAGCGACGCCCAAGCCACCCCGTCCGCGTCGGCCTCGTCCTCCGCGTCCCCTTCCTCGTCCTCGGCCGCGAGCTTCCCGCTCACCCTGAAGGACTCGCAGGGCAGCGTCACGATCGAGGCCGCGCCCAAGCGCGTGGTCGCGCTCAGCTCCGTGGATCTCGACGCGGCCCTCGCGGCCGGTGTCGTTCCGGTGCTCGCGCCGAAGAACTTCTTCTCGCCCGACGGCGGTTATCCCTGGCTCTCCAGCAGGATGACCGGTGACACCAAGCTCATCGCCACCGCTGCCGCGCTGCCCTTGGAAGAGATCGCCGCGCTCGACCCCGACCTGATCCTCGACACCAGCGACTACACGGCGAAGGACAACTACGCCAAGCTGTCGAAGATCGCGCCGACCCTGGCGCCGATCGCGTCGGCCGCCACCGACTCCTGGCAGGACCGGCAGAAGCAGATCGGCCGCGCGCTCCGCCACGAGGCCGACTCGGACGCGGCGGTCAAGCAGTCCCTGGACGCGGTGGCAGCGGTCAAGGCGAAGTACCCGGGCCTCGCGGGGAAGACCTTCAGCGTCACCTACACCGCCTCCGTCGACCAGATCGTCACCCTGTCCTCGCCGCGGGACTTCGCGGTCGGCTTCCTGGAGTCCCTCGGCCTCAAGCAGGCTCCCGCGCTCACCGACCTCGCCAAGAACAGCCGCGGCGTCGGCACGGTCAGTCAGGAGAAGCTCGACGTGCTCTCCGCCGACCTGATGATCGGCGCCTACCAGACGCCCGACCTGGAGCAGCAGATCGGCCGGTCGGCCCTGATGAAGTCCGCGGCCAAGGGGCACACCCTCCAGGAGGTCGACCTCACCACCATCACCCTGCTGCGCAACCCGTCCACGCTGGGCCTGCCCTGGGTCCTCGAACAGCTCGACCCGGCCTTCGCGAAGGTCGCGGGCTGACCCGGCCGCAAGGACATCCGTAGGCGGGGGAACGGCAGGCGGGGGCACGGGGGTCCGGACATCGGCCCGGACCCCCGCAACAGCCGTGCGGTTCAGCCCGAGCGGATCACCGCCCGCGAGCCCGCTCCGCCGCCCGCAACCGCCGCTCGGCGCGCGACCGGCCGCGCGCCCCGGCGACCGGGGCAGCGG
>NZ_MECL01000066.1 GCF_014596445.1 Streptomyces sp. CBMA29
GTCGGCGCGGGCGCTGTGCCGGCGGCGGTCTGAGCGGCGCGGGCCGCTTCCGCGGGCGGCACGCCCGAGGCGGTGAGCCGGCACATCTCCTCCAGAACGGCCACGTCCTGCGGGGTCCAGCGCCGGTGCCGACCGTCCGAACGGACCGCCGGGCCGATCCCGTACCGCCGGTCCCACGACCGCACCGTCGTGGCGGACACCCCGAGCCGCCGGGCCAGCGCACCCGTGGTGATCCCGGCCTCGGCAGGCTCCCGCGTTCCCGACGCCCCCCGCGTCCCGCCCGTCTCCTCGCTCATCTCTTGACTATACGACGCAGAAACGGTGCGAGTTGCTTCACCTGGTCAGTGATTCGCACGCTAGGACGAGCCGACCCTGCCGTATCGGCGGCAAGCGGCCCCGCGAGCCGGGCATCCCAGCCGCTCGCGGCCCGCCCGGCCGGAACCGACCGAAGGAAGGCAGCTCCATGACCGTACGCACCGTCGCGGAACCCGCGCACGAGCCCGCGTCCGCATCCGCTGCCGCCGCTCCCGCTTCCCGTGCCCTACCGACGTCCGCCCGCTCCGCCGACGGCCGGGGCGGAACCGACGCGCCGCTGTGGGAGCCGGCGGAGCTGGGCCTGGCCGACTCGGAGCTGGCCGCCGGTCTGGTGCGGGGCAACGAGGACTGCGTGGCCGCCGCGTACCACCGCTGGGGCGGGCTGATCCACGCGCTCGCACGCCGGTCGCTCGGTGACGCACGTGAGGCCGAGGACGTCACCCAACAGGTCTTCATCGCCGCGTGGCGCGGCCGGCACGGCTACCGGCCGGACCGCGGGTCCCTGGCCGGATGGCTGATCGGCATCGCGCACCGGAAGATCGCCGACGCGCTCTCCGCCCGGACCCGCCGCTCCGTACTCGTGGCCACCGCCGGTTCCGCCCTGCCGCCCGAGCCGGACGCCGGCGCTCAGCCCGACGCCGCCCTCCACCGGGTCTTCGTGACCCGTGAACTGGCCAAGCTGCCCGCCGCCCAGAAGCAGGTGCTGTGCATGGCCTTCTACTGGGACCTGACCCACGCCGAGATCTCCGAGCGCACCGGTCTGCCGCTGGGCACGGTCAAGAGCCACTCGCGCCGCGGGCTGCGCAGACTGCGGGCGCTCCTCCAGGCGGACACCGCGCTCGGCTGATCCGGGGCGGCCCCGGAGGTCATGGCCATGGCACCCGCGGCGCGCACGACACGCTGCAAAAACGCTGCGAGATGAGAGATCCGGACAAAAGGGCCACCCTGGAAGGTGTGACAGCAGTGCATCCGTGACGTACGGCGCTGCCCGCCCCACGAAGGAGACGTCGATGAAGCTGCAGGACGAACTCCCACGCGATCACCACCTGGCCACCGTCTACCGCTTCGGCGCCGCCTTCTGCGGCCTGGTGCTGATCGTCTTCGGGGCGCTCGGTTTCGCTGACGCGCTGGGCTTCTTCGACACCCACGGGTCCAAAGTCGCCGGTCTGAGCACCAACGGCGCGCTGAGCGTGATCTCCCTGGTGGTGGGCGTGGCCCTGATCCTCGGCGGCGTGGTCGGCGGCAACTTCGCCTCCACCGTGAACATGACCGTGGGCGCCCTGTTCCTCCTGAGCGGCTTCGTCAATCTCGCCGTCCTGGACCGGTCGGCGAACGTGCTGAACTTCCGGATGCCCAATGTCATCTTCAGCTTCGTGATGGGCCTGCTCATCATCACGTTCGGGATGTACGGCCGCGTCAGCAGCCGCCTCCCGCACGACAACCCGTACTGGCGCAGCCGTCACCCCGAACAGGCCGACCGCGAGGCCGCCGCCGCCCCGTCCGCGGCCCCCCGCCCCGCCCTCACCCCCCGCGCCCCGGGCGCACAGCCGCACTGACGTTCAGCGGGCCTTCGTTCGTCGGGTGATCAGCACCTCGATCCCGTCCGGCCCCCCTCGCTTCCGGCCAGCCGGCCGCTCGGCCGGTCGGTCGCCGACGGCGTCGCGAGCGAGAGCCGCGACCGCATCCGGCCCGGCCCTCCGGGAAATGCTTCGCGCCGCTGGTCCAGCTCAATTGTGTGTCGTTTCAATCGGCGATGAGCGTGGGTCCGACAGTGAAGTCACGCGCCTGGGCGCGGTCAAGCGCGTGCTGATCTTGTCCAAACTCTTGACATGAGACGGCCGTCACATCATTTTTGGAACGTTTCACCTCGCGACGAGAGCCGCGAGGGTTTTCTTCTTGCCGTGGATTTGCCATGAACTTGCCACAAACTTGCCACGAAAGGCCCGTCGACATGACGCCTGCCAGACCAGTTGCCGGACTTCCCGCTCCACCCGCCGCGTCCGGAGGGCGACGCCTGGTCGCTCTGCTCGCGGCGCTCGTCATGCTGGCCGTCGCCTTCCTGGCCGCCGACCCGGCGGCCGCTGTGGCGCAGGGGAACGGCCTCACGGTCGGCGCTCTCCAGACGAACGCCCGGACCGACCCGCTCGGTATCGCGGGCGACGCCCCGACGTTCAGTTGGAAGTCGACGTCGAGCGCCCGTGGCGTGGTGCAGACGGCGTACGAGGTCCGGGTCGGCACCGCCGAGGCCGCCGACGACGTGTGGTCCTCGGGGAAGGTCGCGTCGAGCGACCAGCTCGATGTGCGGTACGGCGGGCCGAAGCTGGCCTCGCAGACCCGCTACTACTGGCAGGCCAGGGTCTGGGACGGCGACGGCCGGGCCAGTGACTGGAGCGCTCCGGGCTGGTTCGAGACCGGCATCCTCGACGCCGCCGAGTGGACCGGCGACTGGATCGGCAAGTCCGCCGGCGGTGAGATCGACAAGTGGACCGACTACACCACGGACATCGACTTCACCCTCGACAACCTGGCGCTGGGCGTCTACCTGCGTGCGTCGGACACCGGCAACGCGTACATGTGGCAGATCAGCACCGCGGACGGGACGGGAATCCCGAAGTTCCGGCCGCACAAGAAGGTCAACGGCGGATTCTCCCTGCTCGGGAACATCCCGATCACGACCCTGACATCCGCCCAACTGCTCACCGGCACGCACCGCCTGTCGATCACCGTCGACGGCCCGTCGATCACCACGAAGCTCGACGGCGCCCAGATCGACAGCCGGACCGACACCACGTTCACCAAGGGCTTCATCGGCTTCCGCCAGGACCTCGCCAACGAGGGCCCGGAGGCGGCGCACATCCACGCGGTCAAGGTCACCTCGAAGGCCGGCGACGTACTGTTCCGGACCGACTTCTCCGGGTCCGATAACCCGTTCACCGGCGGCGCCCTGACGTCGGACGGCCTGCTCGTGGAGAAGAAGCTCGACGTGATCCTGCGGACCAGCGACAGCAATCTGCCGCTGCTGCGCAAGGAGTTCACCACCGAGCCCGGCAAGACGGTCGCGCGGGCCCGGGTGTACGCCTCGGCGCACGGTACCTACGAGCTGGAGCTCAACGGCAAGAAGGTCGGCGACCAGTTCCTGGCCCCCGGCGACACCGACTACCGCAAGCGCATCCAGTACCAGACCTATGACATCACCGACCAGGTCGGCAACGGCCGGAACGCGATCGGCGCGGAGCTCGGTGACGGCTGGTGGGCCGGCAAGGTCGGTATGTGGGGCCCCGGCATGTTCGGCAACTCCGTCGGCCTGATCGCGCAGGTGCGCATCGACTACACCGACGGAACGCACCAGGTCGTCACGACCGACGGCACATGGAAGAGCCACTCGGGTCCCTACGCGGCGGCCGACAACATCGACGGCGAGACGTACGACGCGCGGGCCGAACAGCCCGGGTGGGACCGCCCCGGCTACGACGACGCGGCGTGGAACCCCGTCACGATCGGCGCCTCCGACACCGCCAAGCTCGTGGCGCAGCCCGACGAGCCCGTGCGCGTGACCGGCGAGCTTCCGGCGCTGACGCGGACCGGTCCTGCCGCCGACACGTACATCTACGACCTCGGCCAGAACATGGTCGGCGTCGCCCGGATGCGCCTGCAAGGTGTCGCGGGACAGACCGTCAAGATCCGTTACGGCGAGGTCCTGAACAAGGACGGGAGCCTCTACACCGCCAATCTCCGCGCGGCGAAGGTCACCGACTACTACACGTTCAGCGCGACCGGCACCGTCGTCTACGAACCCAAGTTCACCCAGCACGGCTACCGCTACCTGGAGATCTCCAACATCAAGAGCGCACCCGCGCTCGGCGACGTCACCGGCGTCGTCTGGGGTTCCGATCTCAAGGCGACCGGAACGCTGACGACCTCCGACGCGATGCTCAACCAGCTCCAGAGCAACATCTCGTGGGGACAGCGCGGCAACTTCCTGTCGATCCCGACCGACACCCCGGCCCGTGACGAGCGTCTCGGTTGGACCGGCGACATCAACGTCTTCTCGCCGACCGCGAGTTACCTGCGCGACACCCGGGCGTTCCTCAACAAGTGGACGACCGACCTGCGGGACTCCGCCTACAGCGACGGCAATTACCCGGGCATCGCGCCGTCGGTGCCGACGATCGACCTCGGCAGCGGCCTCGGCTGGTCCGACTCGGCGGTCACGGTGCCGTACGCGGTGTGGCACGCGCAGGGTGACAACGCCATCGTGCGGGCCAACTACGCGTCGATGACGAAGTTCCTGGGCTTCGTGAAGAAGGGCGCGGGCGACGACCTCATCGACTCGGCGCGTGGCAACTGGAACGACTGGCTCAACCTCGACGACAACACCGGCACGGACGTCCTCGGCACCGCGTACTACGCCGAAGACGCGCGCATGCTCTCGGAGATGGCGAAGGCGATCGGTGAGGACGCCGACGCGGCGACCTACGCCAAGCTGTCAGACGATGTGCGCGCCGCCTTCACCGCGAAGCTCGTGGCGGCCGACGGCACCGTCCAGGGCGGAAGCCAGACGGCGTACGCCATGGCGCTCGGCATGAACCTCGTGACCGATCCCGCCCTGCGCGCGAAGGTCGCCGACAAATTCGTCGCCAAGCTCAAGACCACCGACTACCACCTCACGACCGGCTTCCTCGGAACGCCGTGGCTGCTGCCCGCGCTCAGCGGCATCGGGCGCACCGACCTGGCCTACACGATGATCCTCAAGAAGGACTACCCGTCGTGGGGCTACGAGATCGAGCACGGCGCCACCACGATGTGGGAGCGCTGGAACTCCATCAACCCCGACGGCAGCTTCGGCGACGTCGGCATGAACTCCTTCAACCACTACGCCTATGGCGCGGTCGGTGACTGGATGTACCAGAACATCGGCGGCATCTCGGCGCTCAAGGCCGGCTACAAGGAGTCGAAGATCGCCCCCGCCGTGGGCGGCGACCTGACCAGCGGTCACGGAACCTACGAGTCCGTGTACGGCACGATCGGGTCGAGCTGGAAGAAGACCGACCAGGGAATGTCCCTGGACATCACGGTCCCGGTCAACACGACCTCGCGCGTCAGCGTCCCGGCCCGCAACATCGAGGCCGTGACCGAGGGCGGCACGCCGATCACGAAGGCCGAGGGCGTCAGCGACGTCTCCGTGGCCGACGGCGTCGTGACGTTCACCGTCGGCTCGGGTACGTACGCGATCCACTCCGACACCAAGCGCGCCCTGTTCGGCGACATCGTCACCGAGATCCACAAGACCGACGTCCACGCCGGTGACCTGGCGGCGGCGGGCGACCTCGGCGCGGACAGCCGTGCCCGTATCGGCGCCGCGCTCGACACCGCGAGCGGCAAGGTCGAGGACGCCGTCGCGGCGGACGTCGCGGGCAACGCGGGTCAGGCGTCGCAGCGGCTGAGCGAGGGCGTCGCGCCGATCCGTACCCTCAGGACCTGGCTGGCCGGCTCGTCGGTCGACGGACCGGTCAAGAACGACCTGACGACCCGTCTGGACGCGATCGAGGCGCTGTTCGGCAAGGCGGTCGCCGCGAATCTCGGAATCTCGGTGGTCGTCCCGCCCGTCGCCGAGCCCGGTGGGCCCGGCGCGAAGATCCCCGGAACGGTCGAGATCGCCAACGCCGGTACGGCCGCGATCCGCGATCTGCGGGCCGTCGTGAAGGTCGAGGACTGGAGCGTCGACCCGGCCGGTTCCACCAAGGACACCGTGGGGGCGGGCGACCGCGTCCAACTGCCGTTCACGGTCAGCGTGCCGAAGCACCAGAAGCCCGGCACGTACAACGCCTCGGTCGCGCTGACCTTCACCAGTCAGTACGGGACGTTCACCCTGAACGACTCGACGCCGTGGGTCTCGGTGACGTCGGGCGTCGAGATCACCGCCGTGACGTCGGCCGGTCCGGTCGACGGTTCCGATGAGAAGGCGACCCTCACCGCGACGGTCAGGAACAACGGCCGCTCCGCCGTGTCCGGCCAGCTCACGGCGGCCGTGCCGGACGGGTGGAAGACCCCGCCCGCCTCCGACCGGGTCACGATCGAGCCCGGCGCGACCAAGACCGTCGTCCTGCCGCTGTTCCCCGGACTCGAGACCGTCGCCGGTGACCAGGACGCCGAGGTCGACTTCGTCGACCAGGGCGTGACGCTCGCCACCAAGGCCGCGAAGATCACGGTCAGCCTCCCGGCGCCGCCGGCCCAGGAAGTCCTCGACTACATCGACTTCGGCAACGCGGCCTCGGAGAAGGCCCACGCGATCATGGCCGCACCGGCCAGCGGGACGAACACCGAAGCCGGTTTCGACCGACGCTACGCGAACTCGGCCAACCCGGGCTCGTGGTACTCGGCCGTGGCGCACGTGACGCCGGGCAAGCCGTTCATGCTCCGCAACCGGGAGACGTTCGACGGCGCCAGGACGAAGAAGTACAACATCTACGTCAACGACATCCTGGTGAAGACGTACACGCTCAAGCGCACCGAGACCGGTATGGGCACGAAGATCTACCAGACGGTCATCGACACCCCCGCCGCGCTCGACAACGACGGCACCGTACGCATCAAGTACGAGTTCCCGCTCGACGCCTCGGGCTACTTCGATCCGTCGATCGCCGACAGCTGGGTGCTGCCGGTGCCCGCTGACAGCCTGGCTCCGCTGGCCTCCGCGACGGTCACCAGTGCCGCCGCGCCCGGCGACAACGGCTGGTACCGGGGCGACGCCTCGGTGGCCGTCACCGCCGTCGACAACCGGGACACCGCTCCCACGGTCGAGGTCGGCGGGTCCGCCGGCTGGCAGGCGTACGTCGCTCCCGTCCTGGTCAGCGGGGACGGCAAGCACACGGTCTACTACCGGGCGAAGGACGCGGCCGGTAACTCCACCGGTCAGCGGACGGCGTCGGTGTGGATCGACGGGACCGCTCCCGTCACCAAGGTCGCGGTGACCCGCAAGTCCGGGACGGCGGAGGCGGACCGGGCCACGGTCGGCTTCACCGCCCAGGACGCGCTCAGCGGCGTCGCGGCGACGACCTACCGGATCGACGGGAGCGCCTGGAAGGTGCTGGCCGGGGAGACTCCCTCGGTCAAGGGGTTCGGCCGGCACACGGTCGACTTCTTCTCCACCGACGCGGCCGGCAACCCTGAGCCGGTGCACTCGGTGGTGGTCGACCTGGCGGACGTGGCCACCGTCAAGGCCCTGGTCGCTCCCCAGATCGGCGGGACACCGAAGTACGGCTCGGCGCTGACCGCGACCACCGGTTCGTGGAACACCACGGGCCTGTCGTTCCGCTACCAGTGGCGCCGTGACGGCAAGCTGATCGGCGGCGCGACCGCGTCGGCCTACCGGCTGGTCAAGGCCGACATCGGGCACTGGCTGTCGGTGACGGTGACCGCGTCCAAGCCGGGCAAGGGCTCGGCGTCGTCGACCTCGCCGCAGACCGCCAAGGTCACCGCGGCGAAGTCGCGGGTCGCCGTCGGGCTCTCCGCGACGTCGCTTAAGAAGAACCAGTCGGTGACGCTCAGGGTCACGGTCTCGTCCACGGCGGGCACACCCGGCGGGAACGTGCTGGTGTACGAGAACGGGCGCCGGGTCAAGACCCTCAAACTCACCGCCCGGGGCACCGCCTCGGCCGGGCTGAAGATGAGCACCCGGGGCCTGCGCACTCTGAAGGTGGTCTACGTCGGCAACGCGTCGATCGAGGGCTCCTCCACCCAGGTGCACGTCCGCGTGCGCTGACCCCCCCTGGGGCTGTACGTCTGAGCGGACGGTCGGGAACCGACCGCTCAGGCGTGCAGCCCCATCTCGTTGGAGAGTTTCGCCAGGGCGTCCAGGCGGTGCTCCAGGCTCGGGTGGGTGGAGAAAACGGTGGCGAGGGCCGAGCCCTCCTTCAGGGCCGGGGTGAAGAAGAAGGCGTTGAAGGCCCGGACGGTGCGCAGGTCCTCGGTGGGGATACGGGCGATGGTGCCGCTCACCTTGACCAGCGCGGACGCCAGTTCCGAGGGGCGCCCGGTCAGTTCGGCGGCGCTGCGGTCGGCCGCCAGTTCGCGGTACCGGGACAGCGCCCGGATCAGCAGGAAGCTCAGCCCGTAGACGACCACGGACACCGCCATGATCATCGCGAGCAGCGCCGCGGTGTTCTGGTCGCGACGGCCCCGGCCGAACAGTTCCGAGTAGAAGACGAAGCGCACCAGCAGCCCCGCGAGCACGCCCAGGAACGAGGCGATGGTGATCACCGCGACGTCCCGGTGGGCGACGTGGGACAGCTCGTGGGCGAGCACGCCGTCCAGCTCGCCCGGTTCCAGGCGCCGCAGCAGGCCCGTCGTCACGCAGATCACGGCGTGGTCGGCGTTGCGGCCGGTGGCGAAGGCGTTCGGCAGGTCCATCTCGGAGACGGCCACCTGCGGCTTCGGCATGTCGGCAAGGGCGCACAGCCGGTCGACCGCGCCGTGCAGTTCTGGCTGCTCCTGCGGGGTGACCGCGTGCGCGCGCATCGCGAACAGCGCGATCCGGTCGGAGAACCAGTACTGCGCCGCCAGCACACCGGCCGCGATCACCACCACGACCACCACGGACTTCAGCAGCGCGACCAGCACGGCGATGAAGGCCACGAACACCAGGCCCAGCAGGAACATCACCGTCACCATACGGACCGTGAGCCGCCAGTCGGGCGCGAACCGGGAGCGCACCACCGCTCACCACCTCATCTCGACAGAGCCGGACCCGACCCGCCGATCCGCCGCGTGCGGCATACGGCTGCTTTGGTCCCGCTACCTCCCAGTATGCTCCGCGAGGTCGCCCCCGAGCAGGTCCCGCGGTGGCGGCTCCGCGGGTCACGACGGCGGACCGGACCGCTGACGGCGGACCGGATCACCCTCCGCGGGCCCATCGACGCGACGTTCCGCGCGGTGGACGTCGTATCGTCCATATAACGGATGATGTGCGATGAGTGGCCGGCGACGCCGGAGAGTGAGGGACATGCCGAAAGCAGAACTGCCGATCCTCCGAGAACGCCGGGACGACAAGGCAGTGGCCCGCCCCCGGCGCGGCAGCGCGAAAGGCCGATGGATCCGGCGCGTCCGGAACAGCCTCCTGGCCGTCGTCGCGCTGCTCGCGGTCTGCCTCGCGTCCATCTGGCTGGCGGTAAGTCTGACCCCGATGCAGTCCGTCACCGCGGCGGGCCAGACCGTCGAAGTGGGCGCCGTCGCGCCCGACCTCAGCCTGTCAGGACCCGGCGAACTCGACCTGTTCGGAGAAGCGCTGGCGACCGAGCCGCACTTCCAAGGCCCGATCCGGCCGCGGCTCAAGCTCGCGGACATCAGCATCAACTCGCAGGTCAACCAGATCGTCCGGGCCGACGACCACGACACACTCCAGTTGACCCTGAGCCGGCAACTGGCCGCCGGGTGGATCCGCTACTGCGTCTGGGAGCTCCTCATCGCGGCCGGCTGCGCGGCCGTCGTCGCGGTGGCCGTGGCCGGTATCCGGCGCGCCCCGCGCCGTACCACCCTGATGATGGTCGGCGTATGCGTCCTGACCGTGAGCGCCGTCAACGCGCTCGGCGTGTACCTCATGGCGTCCGGCACTCCCCAGGCGCTCCGGCAGGTGCGTACGCTCGACGATCTGGTGGGGCGCGCGCCGACGGAGCCGGTCGCCCCGGCCAAGGGGCCGAAGCTGACCGGCGTGCACGCCGTGGTGCTGGGCGACTCCACCGCCGCCGGAATCGGCAACCAGCCGGTCAAGGACCCCACCGCGCTGGACAAGACCTGCGGGCGCAGTTCCGACGCGTACGCCGCCGTTCTCGCCCGGGTCAACGACTGGAACGTGCTGAACCTCGCCTGCCAGGGCGCGACCGTGACCGACGGCCTCCTCGGCGTACAGCTCCGCGGCGACCAGGCCGTACCGCCGCAGCTCGCGGTGGCGCAGCGCGCGTCGAGCGCGTCGGTGATCATCGTCAGCGTCGGGGCCAACGACATGAACTGGGCCGTGCTGACGGGCCTGTGCGCCAAGGCGCCCGTCTGTGACGACAAGGCGTCCACGGCCTACTTCAAGGAGCAGCTGTCGACGTTCTCGCAGAACTACCTCGACCTGCTCCAGCAGCTCTCCGACCTCCCTCACCACCCCGACGTGCTCATCAACCAGTACTACGAGCCCTTCGGCGCGGACATCAGGTGCCTCGAAAAGGACGGCCTCACCGAGGCGAAGGTGAAGGTCCTCAAATCCCGCCTGGCCAACCTCAACGCCGTACTCCAGCAGGGCGCGGACGCCTTCCACTTCGCCACCGCCCAGCCGGACTTCGAAGGCCACCGGCTGTGCAGCAAGCAGCCCTTCGTCCAGAACACCGCCGACCAGGCTCCCCTGCACCCCACGGCCGCCGGTGAACTGGCCATCGCCCTCGCCGACCAGCGGGCGCTCGCGGAGCTCCGCAACGTACCGAGCGACGCGCCCACGGCCGGCACGTCACCCGGTACTGCGGACAGTTCCGCGCCCCCGACTCCGGTTCGGTGAGGCGATCGGCCGCCGGGCGTCGGGGTCGTGGCGGTAGCGGGCGGGGGTCGCTCCGAGGGCGGCGGTGAAGGCTTCGATGAAGCTGGTCGGGTTGGCCCATCCGCAGGCCGCCGCGGTGTGGGTGACCGTGTGTCCGGCGGCGAGGAGGGTGAGGGCGTGGTGGAGGCGCAGTTGGGTACGCCACTGCCGGAAGCTCATGCCGAGCTCGTCGTGGAAGAGGCGGGTCAGGGTCCGTTGGCCGGCGCCGACCCGCGTGCCGAGTTCGGTCAAGGTGGCGTTGTCGGCGGGATCGTCGTGCAGGAGGCGGCTGAGCGCGCGGAGCCGGTCGTCGCGTGGCTCGGGCAGGTGCAACGGCTCCTCGGAGGCGGGCATGAGTTCGTCGATGACGACGGCTCGCAGCCGGTCGCGAGCCGTCGGTGACCGGGGCGCGTCGGTGTCGTCGGTCAGGGCGAGCAGGACCTCGCGGACCAGGGCCGAGACAGCGAACACCGCGGGGCGGTCCGGGAGGCGGGCGGCGAGGGCGGCCGGAAGGAAGATGACGCGCATGTCGGTGTATCCGTAGGCCCGGTGATGGTGCTCGAAGCCGCCGGGCGTCCAGGCCAGCCTGGTCGCGGGAGCGATCCAGGTGCCTTCCCCGGTCGTGACCGACAGCACCCCGGTGGCGGGATACACGAGATGGCCCTGCCCATGCCGGTGCGACGGGACACGGTCGCCGTGCAGGAGCGGCAGGCTGCCCATCTCCAGCGCGTCGTCGACGATGTGGCTACTTTCCGGCATCACGTGGCACTATACCGGTGGTAGGCCGAGCCCGGAATGGCGATCTTGGATTCATGACCGTTTCCGCAACCGGGCAACCCGTCGCCTCACCACGACCGGTGCCGTCTCCGCGCCATCACCATTTCGGCTTCTGGGCCGCGACCTGGGTCTTCCTCGCGGTGCTCGCCTTCTCCACCGCGCCGAGCCCGCTCTACGTGCTCTACGCCGACCGGGATCACTTCTCGTCGTTGATGGTGACGATCGTCTTCGCCGCCTACGCGGTGGGCGTGGTCGCGAGCCTGTCCTTCGCCAGTCACCTCTCCGACGTCCACGGCCGCCGCGTCCACCTGCTCGCCGCCGTGTGCCTGTCGAGCGTCAGCGCGGTGGTGTTCATCTTCTGGCCCGGCCTGACAGGGCTGTTCGTCGCGCGCGTCCTGACCGGGGTGGCCGTGGGACTCACCGTCTCCACCGCCACCGCCTACCTCAACGAACTGCACGCGGGACACCGCCCCGGGACCGGGACCGTTCGGCGACCCCAACTGGCCGCCGCGGGCGCCAACTTCGGGGGGCTCGGCCTCGGCGGACTGTGCGCGGGCCTGCTGGCCCAGTACGCGCCGCACCCGCTCGTACTGCCCTACCTGGTGCTGCTCGCCGCTCTGGTCATCGGGGCGATCGCCCTGATCGCGTCACCCGAGACCCGCCACCGGCCGTGCCCCCTGCCGCCGTACCGCCCCCAGCGGGTCTCGGTCCCGCACCATGCCAGGCCCCGGTACTTCGGGCTGCTGGCCGAGGTATTCGTGGCCTACGCCGGTGTCGCCATCTTCCTGGGCCTGGCCGGGACGTTCCTGGCCACGGTGATCGGCGACACATCGCTGGCGATGGCCGGGCTGGCGATCTTCATCGCCTGCGCCGTCGGCATCGTGGCCCTGGTCGCCACCGGCACGTGGCCCGTCAGGCGGCTGCTCGTCGTCGGCCTCCCGGTCGACCTCGCCGGCCTGGCGATGGTCGTCGTGGCGGCCTGGCTGCCCACTCCCAGCCTCGGTCTGTTCCTGGCCGGCGGCGGTGTGATCGGCGCCGGGGCGGCCATCCTGTACAAGGGGACCCTCGGCAGCGTCGTCGCCCTCTCGCCTCCCGACACGCTCGGCGAGAGCCTTTCCGGGTTCTTCCTCGCCGGCTACATCGGGCTCTCGCTACCGGCGGTAGCGGGCGGCATCGCGCTCCAGTACCTCACCCCTCGGGCCACGCTCCTGGTCCTCGGCGCGGCGGCCGGCATCGGGGTCCTCGCCTCCTCCTGGCTGGTCCTGCGCAAGCGTGCGTAGGCGTCCGTAGGCTTCCGTAGGCGCGGAGTTCGCGCGTGCGGCCCCGCACGGCACCGCGCCGCGCCGCTGGGCAAGCGGGCCAGCGGCGCGGCGCGTGGGGGCTCAGTCGACGTGGCCGCCTTCCGTTCGGAGTTCGGCCCGTGCTTTCGTCGCCTTGCGGCGGCGGAGCAACAGGAGCCCCGCGCCGCCGGCGCCGAGGACGAGGGCGGCCCAGGCGACGGTCCACACGGCGGCGCGGGCCGTGGGGTGGGCCGTCAGGAGGGCGATGGTGAGTCCCGCGACGTAGACGAGGGCGCCCAGAACGTACAGGCGCCGGCCCCATCGGCGGGTGCCGCGGTCGGGCTCGGCGGGCGTGAGGGGGGCGGGGGTGAGCGGAGAAGGGCTCGCGCTGTCGGCAGGCTGCGTCATACGGGGGCGTCTACCCGGTGCGGGAAGCCCGACTCCGCGCGGGCGCGGGGCGGGCGGTGTGGCGGGGACGCTGTGTCAGGGCTGGTCGGTCGGCGCGGCTGCCTCCAGGTCGGCGACGGTCCCCGACATGATCGTCCGTACCTGCCCGGTGATGTGCCGCACCGGCCAGTCCCACCACGCCACGGCGAGAAGCCGGGCGATGTCGGCGGCGTCGTAGCGGGTGCGGATGAGCCGGGCGGGGTTGCCGCCGACGACGCCGTAGTCGGGGACGTCGCCGGTGACCACGGAGCCGGCGGCGATGATCGCGCCGTGACCGACGCGTACGCCGGGCATCACCGTGGCGCCGTGGCCGAACCACACGTCGTTGCCGACGACGGTGTCGCCCCGGCCGGGCAGGCCGGTGAGCAGGTCGAAGTGCTCCGCCCAGGAGCCCCCCATGGCGGGGAACGGGAAGGTGGAGGGGCCGTCCATACGGTGGTTGGCGCCGTTCATGATGAACCGGGCGCCCGTCCCCAGCGCGCAGTACTTGCCGATGACGAGCCGCTCGGGACCGTAGTGGTAGAGAACGTTGCGCGTCTCGAACGCGGTCGGGTCCTCCGGATCGTCGTAGTAGGAGAAGTCGCCGACCTCGATCAGCGGCGACTTCACCAATGGCTTGAGCAGCACCACGCGCGGGTGCTCGGGCATCGGGTGGAGCACGGCAGGGTCGCCGGAACGGGCGGCATCGCGGGGGCGGGTCCTCTCCGGCGGCTACAGCGACAAGCGTCGCGTTAAGATGCTGGCACACCCCTGCCGCCCGGATCAACCGGATAATGACTGCCGATGACAGACCCGCTGAACACGACATCGGACCGCCGTCCCGGCGGTCGCACCGCCCGCGTCCGCGCTCAGGTTCTCGACGCGGTGCGAGCCGAACTCGCCGAGAGCGGCCACGAAGGACTCACGATCGAGGGTGTCGCGACGCGGGCCGGAGTGCACCGCGCCACGGTCTACCGGCGGTGGCGCGATGTCGGCGGCCTGCTCGTCGACGTCATCGGCGCCGCAGGCGAGATCGACTGGCGACCGCCGGACACCGGCTCGCTGCTCGGCGATCTGACCGCGCTCAATCAGGAGATCCAGGAGTCCCTGGTCGTACGGCCGTCGTTCGCCGTCGCCCTGATGGCCGCCTCCTTCCACTCAGAACAGGCCGCGCGCGCCCAGCGGCAACTGTGGGCCGTCCGGTACGCCCAGTGCGAGATCCTCGTCGAGCGCGCCGTCGAGCGCGGCGAACTCCCCGCCCCGCGCACGGACGCGCGGAGCGTGCTGATCGCCGCCACGGCGCCCGTCTATCACGAGTTGGTACTCCTGCGCGCCGATCCGGACCCTCGGCTCCCGGAACGCGCCGCGCACGCGGCAGCCCTGGCGGCCGCCGCGGGTGCCTTCTCCGCCCGTCGGGACGCGACCGCGCCACCCCATCCGCCCGGCCCATGGGCGTAGAAGCGGCGCGGTTCCGGAAACATTCGAGGCCGCCGCCCGAAACCGCACACAGCGGTGGACGTTACCCATCGGGACCGGGCGGCCGGCGAGGAGAGGCGTCGGTGCCTTCGGTACGACGCGTGCAGGATGTTGCCATCGGGGCCGTCTGGAACCGGGCGGGTGGTTCTTCCCACAATGTCGGTGACGGCCGACGCGCGTTCGGCCGCAGCAAGGGGAAGCCATGAAGCCAGTGCAGCGTGCGACCGCCCTCGCGGTGGCCGTGGGATCCGCCGCCGTCCTCGCCCTGGCCGCCGTGCCATCGGCCGATGCCGCGACCGCCGTCAACTGTTCGGGCGGTTCGGTGCGGGCCGCAGGCAACCCCAACAACATCACCTCGCCGCTGACGACCACCACCACCGCCTGCCCCGGCTGGGCGGACTCCGGTCCCACGTACGTCTTCCACCTCTCCAAGTTCGTGGAGGAGGTGCTCATTTCCGGGCGCTGGGTGCCTTTCAACGCCTCGAACGTCATCGCGACCTGCTCGTTGGTTGAGGTGTCCGGCACCACGATCACCGCGGGCGGCTGCGCCTTCGCCGCCGGGTGACGGAGCGTCATATCCGGTGGGCGCGGGCGGAGAAGGCTCCGACGCGGCAGACGCACGCCCCGTCACCCGGGTCCGTGATCAGAACCAGGAAGGTCCGGCGTTGACGTAGGGGCTCTCCAGTGCGGCCGCTTCGTCGTCCGACAAGCTCAAGTCGAGTGCTTCGACGGCCTGTTGGAGGTGGTGGGGCCGCGTCGCGCCGAGGATGGGGGCGCAGACGAGCGGGTTGCGGAGGACCCAGGCGAGTGCGATGTGGGCCATGGGCACGCCGCGGGATTCGGCGACCTGTTGGACGGCGTTGATGACGGGTTCGTCGCGGGGGCTGTCGAAGGAGCGCACGACGTGGTCGGTACGGGAGCGGGCGCTCTGTTCACCCGCGGGGCGGGCGAGGCGGCCCTTGCCGTTCGGGGAGTAGGGAACGAGTCCTACGCCCATGTCTCCGCACATGGCCATGAGTTCGGGTTCGTCCTGGCGCCGCAGGAGGTTGTACTGGTTCTGCATGGACACGAAGCGGGTCCATCCGCCGAGGCCGGCGGCGTGCTGGAGCTTGGCGAACTGCCAGGCGTACATGGACGACGCGCCCAGGTAGCGGACCTTCCCGGCCTTCACGATGTCGTGCAGCGCCTCCATCGTCTCCTCGACCGGGGTGTCGTCGTCGAAGCGGTGGATCTGGTAGAGGTCGATGTAGTCCGTGCCCAGCCGGGTCAGCGAGGCGTCGACCTGTTCGAGTACGGCCTTGCGGGACAGGCCCTCGCCGCCGGGTCCGTCGTGCATCCTGCCGCGGACCTTGGTGGCGAGCACGATGTCCTCGCGCCGGGAGAACTCGCGGATCGCGCGGCCGGTGATCTCCTCGGACGTGCCCGCCTGGTAGACGTTGGCGGTGTCCCAGAAGGTGATGCCCAGGTCGACGGCCTGCCGGAAGAACGGTCCTGCCTTGTCCTCGGTCAGCGCCCACGGGTGGGCGCCGGGCACGGCCGGGTCGCCGTAGCTCATGCAGCCCAGCGCGAGCCGGCTGACCTTCAGGCCGGTGGCGCCGAGGCGGACGTACTCCATGACGTTGGCTCCTTACGTGGCGTGGCGTGGCGCGGCGCGGCGCGGCCGGCTGAGCGGTCCCGGCCCCCGTCGCGCGGTGGTTGTCAGTGGGTGGTGAAGCCGCCGTCGACCGGCAGGGCGACGCCGATGACGAAGCCGGCGCCGGGGCTGCACAGCCACAGAACGGCTTGCGCGATCTCCTCGGCGCGGCCGAGCCGTCCGATGGGCTGCTGCTTGAGGATCTCGGCCATGGCGTCCGCCTGGCTTTCGAGCATGCCGGAGACCATCGGGGTGTCGACGGTGCCGGGGCAGACGGCGTTGATACGGATGCCCCGGGGCGCGTATTCGACGGCGGCGCTCTTGGTGAGGCCGATGACGCCGTGCTTGGAGGCATGGTACGCGGCGCGCTCGGGCAGGCCCACCAGGCCGCCGAGTGAGGAGCAGTTGACGATCGCGCCGGAGCCCTGGGCGCGCATCTGGCGCAGTTCGTGCTTCTGGGCGGCCCAGACGCCGCGCAGATTGACGGCGTTGACGCGGTCGAAGTTCTCGGCGCTCTCGTCGGCGGCGTCCGTGGGCGGGGCCTGGATGCCGGCGTTGTTGAAGGCCATGTCCAGGCGGCCGTAGGCGTCCACCGCGCGGTCGACGGCGGCGGCGGCCTGGTCCTCGTCGGTGACGTCGCAGACCACGCCGAGTGCTCGGTGGCCTGCGTCGGTGAGTTCCTTGGCCGCCTTGTCCACGGCGTCCTTGTCGACGTCGGCCAGGACGACCGCGGCTCCCGACTGGGCGAAGGCGCGGGCGGTGGCCAGGCCCATGCCGGAGGCGGCGCCGGTGACCAGGGCGACCTGCCCCTCGAAGCTGTACTGCGGGTTCACGGGAAGGTTTCCCATCTCCGGGCCGGTGTGAATTGCGGCCCGGGAAGCGCGGGGGAGGAGGGCGGTTCGGTTCGGAGCGGGGCGGTTCGGAGCGGGGCGGGGCTGGGCGGTGCTGGGCGGGGCGGCAGGTTGGGGACGTGCCTCGGCGACCTCGCCGGGTACGGGGGGCGCTGTCGGCGAGTGCTTGGCGGGCGCCGGGTCACGCGCTGTCGGCGAGTACCTGCCGGGCGACCGTGAGCGCGGACATGGCCTTGGGCCATCCGGCGTAGAACGCCAGGTGCGTGACCGTCGCGATCAGCTCCTTGTCGCTCAGGCCGTTCTCCCTCGCCCTGCCGAGGTGGAACGCGAGCTGCTCGGTGCTGCCGCTGCTGATCAGACTGGCCACGGTCACCAGGCTGCGGTCGCGCACTGACAGGTCCGGGTCTTCCCACACCTGGCCGAACAGCACGTCCTCGCTGTATCCGGCCAGTGCCGGGGCGATGTCCCCGAACTGCTGACGCGGCCCTCCGGGCTGCTGCTCTTCCGGCATCGCCGTCTCCTTCCGCGCGGGTGCCCAGCGCCTTTCCGAGCGAAGGGGCGGGCGTCTGTTCGCTTCTTCCATTCCGCCCTGCTCTCACCGGGGGTGCCAGCGGAGCGGCGGGCGGCCGTCAACCGGCCTGCTGACGATGAAACGCCAGGTCGCAGGCGTGCGGAAGGACCCGTCGATACGTGTACTGGCAGTACACCCCTCACCGCTCGGGATCGTCGTAGCCTCGAAGGCATGGACAACCGCAGCGAGGTCCGCGCGTTCCTCACCAGCCGTCGCGCCAGGATCACCCCTCAGCAGGCCGGCCTGCCCGCCGCAGGCCACCGCCGGGTCACCGGGCTGCGCCGCGAGGAAGTCGCCATGCTCGCCGGGGTCAGTGCCGAGTACTACGCCCGCATGGAACGCGGCAACCTCTCCGGCACCTCCGAAGCCGTCCTGGACGCCCTCGCCCGCGCCCTCCGACTGGACGAGTCCGAGCGTGCCCACCTGATGGACCTGGCCCGTACCGCCAGTTCCACCCGGCGCCCCGCACGCCGCCGGACCGCACAGCCCATCAGGCCCGGACTGCGGCAGCTGCTGGACGCGATGACCGACGCACCCGCGTTCATCCGCAACGGCCGCCTCGACATGCTCGCCACCAACCGCCTCGGCAAAGCCTTGTACTGGCCCCTCTTCCAGGACCCCGCCCGCCCGGTCAACATGGCCCGCTACCAGTTCCTCAACCCGGGCGCCGACCAGTACATGACCGAACTCGACACACAGCGCGCCTCCGCCGCGGCCCTGCTCCGCACCGAAGCCGGAAGGGACCCCTACAACCGCGAACTGAGCGACCTGATCGGCGAGTTGTCCACCCGTAGCGAGGCATTTCGTACGCTGTGGGCCGCGCACAACGTCCGCCTGCACCACACCGGCGTCAAACGCTTCCACCACCCCGTCGTCGGCGACCTCGACCTCGCCTTCGAAGCCCTGCCCGTACCCACGGACCCCGGCCTCACCCTCACCGCCCTCAGCGCCGAACCCGGCACCCCGGCCCACGACGCGCTGAAACTTCTCGCCACCTGGTTCGCCACCCTCGAACACACCGGACCCGACCCTCAGCCCTCCGTCGCCGTCGCCGTCGCCGTCGAGCACCATTCCCCCGGCGGCGGGGAGCACGGCGGCCACCGGCCCCAGTGAGCCCCGCGCCCCCGCGCCCGAACTCCCCGAAGGTCCACCGGCCGGGAGCTGTCAGCCCGTGGAGTCCATGAAGGTCAGCTCCAGCCACGCCGCCGGTCGTGGGCGCGACGCTTTGGGCGCGAGGGTCGCGAACAGACTGGCGACGATCCAGACGAAGAAGCGCAGACCTACCTTCTCCAGGCCGCCGGGGTCGAGGAGCGCGACCGAGGCGAGTCGGTCCGACCTGCGGTGCGCCTGGTTCAGAGCGAGCCACCCACCGTAGGAAGACCCGACCAGATGCACGCGTTTGGGGAGCGGGCCGCCGCCCGTGTCCGGGCCGTCGGCCAGAATCCGGGACCGCGAGCGAACCCCGATGCCGCCGAGAGCGGCCTCGTCGGCCAGCGCGGCCCCGAGTCGGCCGCTACGGTCATGGCTCACCACCTCGACCGCGTCTTCCGAGACAGCCCTGCCGACGAGGGGGCGCCGACGCGGGAGTGACGCCATCCACCGGAGTTCGCACCGATGTCACGATCGTCCCGCGGGTCCTGGGCGGCGATACAGTACGCGCCGTGGACATACCCGTCTGGCTCGTCTGGATCATCCTCGGTCTGGTCGTCCTGCAGACCGTCGCCCTCGTTCCCCTCATCCGCCGGCTGCGCAGTGCCGACTCCGCAGTGCGTTCCGAGGCGCGTCTCGCCCTGCTGGACAGCGTCGGCAACCTGCTGATCCTCGGCAGTCTGCCACTGACCCTCCTTGCGGATTCCTGGTTCTGGCTCACACTCGCCGGCCTCGCGGTCGTCGCCCCCGCCATGACCGCGAAGGGCGTCCGCCTGCTCCGCGCCCGCCGACCCCCCACGGCCTGATCCGCGAGACGGGCACCGGGGGCAACCCCCTTCGGGGCTCGGGCCGACCAGTCGGTGGCCTCAGCTCTCGGTCCGGGAGCGCAAGGATCACCACGGCGCCACTACCCTGACCTGGGCACTCGTCGTCGACCGTGTCGTCTGGGCGCGTGGCGCCAACGGACGGCGGTCGACGTGGTGCCAGGCGGCCGGCAGGCGGAAATCGGCGACGGTCCGCATCTCGCCCCGCTGAGACCCGTCGCCGCTCCCGAACGCATGGTGACGCCCGCGATGGCAGGCTGACGGGTGTGGCCGTGTCCGAATTCCCGACGTACGTACGCGAGGAGTCCTGTGAGCACCCCAACCCCAACCCCAGCCCCAAGCCCAGCCCCAGCCTCAACCCCAACCTCAACCCCTGCCTCGAACAAGCCAGTTGTGGTTCTGCGCCCCGCCCCGCAGCGCGCGGACCGCATCTTCACCCCCACCGCCCTGGGATTGCTCCGCGACCGCTTCACCGTGGTGGATCTGGAGAAGGACCCCTCCGAGGAAGCGCTGGAGGAGATTCTTCCCGACGCGTTCGCGATCGTCGGACAGCCCGACCTTCCGGCCCGACGGCTCTCCCGCGCGGGCGGGCTGCGGGCTCTGCTGAACGTCGAAGGCAACTTCTTCCCCAACGTCGACTACGCGACCTGCTTCGAGCGCGGCATCCACGTCCTGGGCTGCGGCCCCGCCTACGCCCAGGCGGTCGCCGAGTACGCGCTCGCCCTCGCGCTCGACCTCGCCCGGGGCATCAGCCGAGAGGACCGCGCCTTCCGCGCGGGGCATGAGCGGTACGTCTCCGACGGCAACGCCGACGCCGTGCTGCTGCACGGCTCCGACGTGGGCCTGGTCGGCTTCGGCAATCTCGGCCGCGGCCTCAACCGGCTCCTCGCCCCCTTCCGGCCCACCATCCGTGTGTACGATCCCTGGCTGCCGCCCGGCGTCCTGCGCGAACACGGTGTGCTGCCCGCGTCGTTGGACGAGACCTTGTCCCGCAGCCGCTTCGTGTTCGTGCTGGCCACCGTCACGGACGAAAGCCGCCACCTCATCGGTGAGCGCGAACTCCAACTGCTGCCGGACGGCGCCCGTCTCGTCCTGGTCAGCCGCGCCCCGGTCGTCGACTACCCGGCGCTCCTCTCCCACGTCGCGCGCGGGCGCCTGCTGGCCGGCGTCGACGTCTGGCCGGACGAACCGGTCGCCCCCGACGACCCGGCCCGCACCCTCGACGGTCTCGTGCTCTCCGCACACCGCGCGGGCGGCATCCCGGCGGCCTTTGAGACCATCGGCGACATGGTCCTGGACGACCTCACACTCATCGCCCAGGGACTCCCGCCCGCCCGGATGCAGACCGCCGCCCGTGAACTGGTCGGCCGCTACCGCAACCGCCCCGTGACCTGAGAGACGATCCATGACCGCACAGCTCCACCCGCCGACCGCACTCGATATCCCCTGCGAAGGTCTGCTCTTCGACAACGACGGAGTCCTGGTCGACTCCGATCACGGCGTCGACCAGGCGTGGAGCCAATGGGCCCGTGAGCGCGGCCTGCCGCCGGAACAGGTGACCGCCATGGTGCACGGCCGCCGGTCGGCCGACACCGTCGCCCTACTGGTGCCCGACCCGAACGAACGGCAGGCGGCACTCGCCGCGATCGACCGTATGGAGGTCGAGGCCGCGGGTACCACCACAGCGCTCCCCGGCGCCCTCGACCTCCTCACGAGCCTGCCGCGCGACCGGTGGGCGGTGGTCACCTCCGGAGTCACCGTTCTGGCGCGGGCCCGTCTCGCGGCGGCGGGACTGCCCATTCCGCCCGTGCTCATCACCGCGGACGATGTCAGCCACGGCAAACCAGCCCCTGACGGCTACCGCGCCGCGGCCCGGAAGCTGGACTTCGCCCCGGCCCGGACGGTCGTCTTCGAGGACAGCGCGGCAGGGGCGGCGGCCGGAGCCGCGGCAGGCGCGGTTGTCGTCGGGGTCGGGCGGCGCGGACTGGCCACCAACGCCCCCGTCGTCGTCCGCGACCTGCGCGGCCTTGCCTGGCACGACGGGGTGCTCAGTCTCGCCGCCGCAGACCTGCTGCGCTGGTGACCACGCCTCAGTACCCGGCTCCGCCGCTGGTGGAGCCGGTGGACGGTGAGGCTGACGGTGAAGCCGATGTGGAGGCCGCGGTGGTGACCGCGTTGCCGCTGGGGCTGACCACGTACCACAGTGCGCCGAATTCGTTGAGGCCCTGACCGTTGGTCTCTCCGGGCTTTGTGTCCTTGGCGAAGTAGTACAGCGGGTGGCCGTTGTAGGTCACCTGTGCCGAGTGGTCCGACCGGGTGCTCGTACCGACCAATGAGGCGGTCACGCCGCTGCTGTTGGGCTTTCCGGTCGTGGTCTGCGGGGGCCAGGCTTGCGCACAGGACCCGTCGCAGGTCGACGTCTTCCCGGTGTCGGCCTTGAACAGATACAGGGTCCTGCCGGAGGCGTCGACCAGGATCTGGCCGAGCGGCGAGCTCGCTGTCCTCACCGTGGCGGCGCTGCCGGTCGACGCGGAGGCACTGGCGCTCGCGGTGGTGGCGCCGGCGCTCGAACGGGGGGTGAGGGAAGTCGTGGAACTGGAGCCGCCGCACCCGGAGGCACAGGCCGCGACGGCGGCCATCCCAACGGCGAGGGTGATGACGCGCTTCATGACAGACCCCTTGACCTGGGGGGATGTGGTGACACCGACTCACCGACGGCGAGTCGCGGCACCACGTTACGCACCGACGTCCCGCCGCGTTACCTGGGCGATCCGCCCCACGCCGACCCTCACTCGCGCGGGTGACCAAGGGGCCGCAGCGACGTCCAGTTGACCTAAACTTGTCCTTTATCTACCAAGATCTTCCGGGCTTGCCGATGGCTTTGAGGGTGTCGGGGCGTTTGACGGTTTTGCCGATGTCGTAGCGGGGTGCCCGGTGTTTGTTCTTGGCGCCGGGCGGCCGTCCG
>NZ_MECL01000067.1 GCF_014596445.1 Streptomyces sp. CBMA29
GCGAGCCCGCGATGGCCGCCCTGCGCCAGGTCGGCGCCTCCCCCGCGCTCCTGCGCGGCGCTGTCGCGCTGCGGGCGGGCGTCCTGCTGGCCGCCGCCGTCCCCCTCACGGCCCTGGTCGCCGTACTCACCACCGTCCCGCCGGGCCGGTGAGCCGCACCGAGGACTATCGTTCAGGCGTGCCCGCCGACATCCCGCCCGCAGCGCCCGACACTCCCCCAACTCCCGGACGGGACAGGGAAGTTGAGTCACTGGCCGAATTCGACCAGGTCGCCCTGAGCGGTTCCTTCGCCGGATACCGCGTCCAGGCCGTCGACCTGACGGACCGTACGTTCGCGCTCCTGGTCACCGACACCTCGCGGGCCGTCTTCCTCGGCTGCCCGATGGAGCCGCAGGCCCTGGCGCATGTGCGCGCGGGCGGCGCGCTGGTCTTCCCGCCCGTCCCCGGCCTGCCCTTCGACCCGTACCGGGGCACGCTCTACAGCCCCGACGAGCTGTACGCGGGCCTCGACGAGGACGGTGACGAACGGACGCCGGACGCCCGTACCTACGCCTGGGCGCGCTCCGCCGCGGCGGAGCGCGACATACTCGCCTCGATGCTGCGCTCGATCCACGACGACGCCGTGTCCGACGCACTCGACGAACGCCTGCGCGGCCTCAGCGTCGTCGGCGTCATGGGCGGCCACGCCATGGAGCGCGGCTCCGACGCCTACGCGGGCGCCGCTCGGCTCGGCCGCGACCTCGCCAGGGCCGGGCACACCGTCGCCACCGGCGGCGGCCCCGGCGCGATGGAGGCCGCCAACTTCGGCGCCTACGCCGCGCCCTACGACGACCTGATGCTCCGCAAAGCCCTCGCCGTCCTGGCCCGCGTCCCGTCCTTCGCGCCCTCCGTCGGCGACTGGGCCCGTACCGCCTTCGAGGTCCGCGACCGCTGGCCGGACGGCGGGCCCTCGTACGGGCTGCCCACCTGGTTCTACGGCCACGAGCCGCCGAACGCCTTCGCCTCCGGCATCGCCAAGTTCTTCGCCAACGCGACCCGCGAGGACGGGCTGCTCTCGCGCTGCACCGGCGGGGTCGTCTTCCTCCCCGGCGCCGCCGGGACCGTCCAGGAGATCTTCGACGCCGTCACCCCCAACTACTACTCCTCCCGAGGGGTTCCCGTTCCCCTCGTCCTCGTCGACCGCGCCCACTGGACCACCACCCTCCCCGCCTGGCCCCTCCTCACCGCCCTCGCCTCCGGCCGCCCCATGGCCCCCCTCCTCACCCTCGTCGACTCCGTCGCGGAAGTCCCCGCCGCCCTGGCTCTTCACCAGGACGGCAAGCCGATCTTTTAGGGGCGCTGGGGGCACCTCCCGGCCGAAGGCTGGGGGAGGAACTGCGCGCTCAGCCCCCACCGGCCGGTGGTCCGAGAACCACCGATCTGCCCCACTGGGGCCGGTGGTGACGTGCGGCCATCGTCGTGGCCGGCCGCGCAGTTCCCCACGCCCCTAAAGGACCGGCCTACCGCCCACGGCAGAGGAACCGTTCGGGGCCGGGCCCCTAAGGGCGCTTGGCCTCCTCCGCGAGGAGGACCACCTCTTCGGGGGCGAAGGTCACGGCGACCTCGGCACCGACCTCGGGTGCCGCCCGCCAAGGGCACCCGGCTTCGAGGCGCGGTCCCGCCTCCGGCGCCAGGACGAGCGTGATGTGGTCACCACGAAACGTGCGGGCGACGACGGTGCAGCGAAGCCCGGACTCGGGCGAGGTGAGGCGGACGCCGGTGGGACGGATGAGGAGGCGACAGGGGCCTTCGGGGGTGCCCGGAGGGACCGGGACCTTGCCCCACACCGTGTCGGCCTGGTCCCCGGCGACCACCGCGTCAGCGACATTCTCGAAGCCGAGGAAGCGGGCCACGAACGGCGACGCCGGCCGCTGCCAGACCTCGAGCGGCGTGCCGGACTGCGCGATGCGCCCGTCGCACATCACCACGACCCGGTCCGCGAGAGCGAACGCCTCGCTCTGGTCGTGCGTGACGGCCAGGACCGTCGTCCCCAGACGCCGGAAGAGTTCGCGCAGCTCCACGACGAGCCGTTCGCGCAGCGCCCGGTCGAGCTGCCCCAGCGGCTCGTCGAGCATGAGCAGCCGCGGCTCGGGGGCCAGCGCGCGGGCCAGGGCGACCCGCTGCTGCTCCCCGCCGGAGAGCGTGGCGACGCCGCGCCCGCCCGCGCCGGGCAGCCCGACGAGGTCGAGCAGTTCGCGTACCCGCTCGTCGCGCCGCTCGCGCGACACCTTGTGCATGCGCGGCCCGAAGGCGACGTTGCCGCCGACGTCGCGCTGCGGAAAGAGCTGGTGGTCCTGGAACATCAGGCCGACGCCGCGCCGGTGCGCGGGAACGCCCGCCTGGTCGGCGCCGTCGAGCAGCACCCGGCCGCCGTCCAGCGGCTGGAGTCCGGCGACGGCCCGCAGCAGCGTGGACTTGCCGCTGCCGCTGGGCCCGAGCACGCACACCGTCTCGCGCGCGGCCACCTCAAGCGTGACGGCGTCCAGCGCGGCCGGCTCGGACTTCGCACTGAACCGTACGGTCGCGTCCTCGACCCGCAGCAGTGCCCGTGTCGGCGTCATCAGAACTCTCCGGGTGAGGGGTCGGCGCCCCGGCCGCGCGGGCGCAGATTCTCCAGCACCAGCAGCGACGCGGCGCAGACCAGCATGAGGATGGTGCTCAGTGCCATGGCCTGGCCGTACGTGGACGAGCCCGCGCGGCCCAGCAGGCGGGCGACGGCGACCGGGAGGGTGGGGCTGTCGGGGCGGGCGATGAAGACGGTGGCGCCGAACTCGCCGAGCGACACGGCGAAGGCGAAGCCCGCGGCGACGGCCAGCGCCCGCCCGACGAGCGGGAGTTCCACCTCGCGCCAGACCCGTAGCGGTGACGCGCCGAGCACCGCGGCGGCCTCCCGGAGCCGGTCGTCCACGGCGCGCAGCACCGGCAGCATGACGCGTACGACGAACGGCACACCGACCAGCGCCTGGGCGAGCGGCACCAGGATCCAGGAGGACCGCAGGTCGAGCGGCGGCTTGTCGAGGGTGATCAGGAAGCCGAAGCCGACGGTGACGGCGGAGGTGCCAAGCGGCAGCATCAGCAGCGCGTCGAAACCGCGGACCAGCCGTCCCGCCCTGCGGACCAGGGCCGCGGCGGCCAGCCCGCCGACGGCCAGGGCGATGACGGTGGCGACGGCGGCGTACCGCAGCGAATTCCAGACCGTCTCCAGCGGGGCGACGGTGAAGGTGCCGCCGCTCTGGCCCGAGCCGACCGAGCCGAGCGAGCGGTAGAAGGCGAAGCCGTAGCCGTCGGGGCCGTCAAGCGAGCGGGCGACGAGCACGCCGAGCGGCAGCAGGATCAGCAGCGCGATGACAGCGAGCACCCCGGCGAGCAGCGTCCGCTCCCCCCTGCCGCGCGGCCGGTGCGCGGTGGTGGCCGCGTCGACCAGCCGCAGCGTGGACTCCCGGCGGCGTACGGTCCAGGCGTGCACGGCGAGGATCGCGGCGACGGCGGCGAATTGCAGCAGGGTCAGCACGGCGGCGGTCGGCAGGTCGAGGAGCTCCGCGGTCTGCCGGTAGATCTCCACTTCGAGGGTGGAGTACAGGGGGCCGCCGAGGATCTGGATCACGCCGAAGGAGGTGAAGGTGAACAGGAACACCATCAGCGCGGCGGCGGCCACCGAGGGGCCGAGCGCGGGCAGCGTGACCCGCCGCCAGGCGGCGAGCCGGCTCGCGCCGAGCATCCGCGCGGCCTCTTCCTGGCGCGGGTCGAGCTGCGCCCACAGGCCGCCGACGGTGCGGACGACCACCGCGTAGTTGAAGAAGACGTGCGCGATGAGGATCGCCCACACGGTGGTGTCCAGGCGGACGCCCCACAGCGAGTCGGTGAAGCCGCCGCGGCCGAGCAGCGCGAGGAAGGCCGAGCCGACGACCACGGTCGGCAGCACGAAGGGCACGGTGACGACGGCCCGCAGCAGCCGCTTGCCGGGGAAGTCGAGCCGCGCGAAGACGTACGCGCCGGGCAGGGCGACGGCCAGGGTCAGCGCGGTGGACGCGGCGGCCTGCCAGCAGGTGAACCACAGCACGTGCCGGACGGAGCCGTCGCCGAGGACGTCGCCGATCCGGCCGAGCTGCCACCGCCCGCCCTGGTGCAGGCCGCGGCCGACGATGGAGAGCACGGGGTAGGCGAAGAACACCCCGAAGAAGGCGGCGGGCACGGCCATCAGGGCGAGCCGGATCGCGGTGCCGCGACCGGGTACGAGCGACCGGCCCTTGCCGCGTACCGCCGGTGCCGTGCCGGTCGTGTCCGCTGTGCCGAGCCTGTCCGCCGTATCGGGCGGGTCCGTCGTGTCGGTCGTGTCCGCTGTATCGGCCCCGGGCCTCACTTGAGGACGATCGACGACCATGCCTTGACCCACTCGTCGCGCTTGGCGGCGATCTTGTCGGGCGCCAGCGTCTTCGGGTCGGTGATCTTCGCGCCGTACGTGGTGAACACGTCGGGCTCGGTGGCGTCCTTGCGCACCGGGTCGACGTACATCTGGAGAGGCATGTCCTCCTGGAAGGTCCTGCTCAGCAGGAAGTCGATCAGCGCCTGGCCGCCCGCGGTGTTCTTCGCGCCGTGCAGCAGTCCGGCAAATTCGATCTGCCGGAAGCAGGTGCCGGTGGAGACCCCGGTCGGGGACTGGGCGGGCGCGGGGGTGACGCCGACGACCTCGGCGGGCGGGCTGGACGCGTACGACACGACCAGCGGCTTGTCGCCCTTGGCCTTCTTGCCTGCCGAGGAGCCGGAGAAGCGGTCGTTGTACGCCTGCTCCCAGCCGTCCACGACCTCGACGCCGTTGGCCTTGAGCTTCTTCCAGTACGACTGCCAGTCGGCGTCCCCGTAGGCGGCGGCGCTGCCGAGCAGGAAGGCCAGACCGGGCGAGGACGTCGCGGCGTTCTCGGTGACCAGCAGGTTCTTGTACTCCGGCTTGACCAGGTCCGCGAAGGTGGCGGGCGGGTCCAGCTTGTGCGCGGTGAAGTACGCCCGGTCGTAGTTGACGCACACGTCACCGGAGTCGATGGGCGTCACCCGGTGCTTCGCCGCGTCGAGTTGGAGGTCGGCGGGCACCTGGTCGAGGCCCTTGGCCGCGTACGGGGTGAACAGGCCGTTGTCGAGCGCGCGGGACAGCAGGGTGTTGTCGACGCCGAAGAAGACGTCGCCCTGCGGGTGGTCCTTGGTGAGGATCGCCTGGTTGACGGCCGCGCCCGCGTCTCCGCCGCGCAGCACCTTGACCGTGTAGCCGGTCTCCTTGGTGAAGTCCTTGAGCACGGCGTCGGACGCCGCGAAGGAGTCGTGGCTGACCAGCGTCACGGTCTTGGACGTGCTGCCGCCGCTCGTTTTGGTGCCGCCCGAGGCGCTGTCGCCCGAGTCGCTGCCGCACGCGGCGAGCGCGGTGGCGCCGACCGTGGCCAGGACGAGCGCGCCGACGGCACGCCGACGGATGGTGTTCATGTGCAGACTCCCTACGCCGGTATGACCCGGATCAGGTCCGAGGGTCTGCGGTCTCGTGGGCCGCACTCTCAGCGCCGTCTCAGGCGCTCCCCTGTCGGAATGTTCACTTGTACGTACTTGTGTGATTGCACGAGCACGATAGCAGCAGGTGCGAAAGGGCTGGTCAGCGCCTGACCCTCAGGGCCCGGCCTGTGAGCGCCTGGCGCTTCAGCGCTCCGAGGCCGCGAGCTGGCCGCACGCCCCGTCGATCTCCTGGCCGCGGGTGTCCCGTACGGTCACGGGCACGCCGTGGGATTCGAGCGCGGCGACGAACGCCCGCTCGTCCTGCGGCCGGGAGGCCGTCCACTTGGAGCCGGGCGTGGGGTTGAGCGGGATCAGATTGACGTGCACCCGGTGGTTCTTCAGCATCCGGCCGAGCCGGTCCGCGCGCCACGCCTGGTCGTTGATGTCCCGGATCAGCGCGTACTCGATGGAGATCCGGCGGCCGGAGACCTCGGCGTAGTGCCAGGCCGCGTCCAGCACCTCGCGGACCTTCCAGCGGGTGTTGACCGGCACCAGGGTGTCGCGCAGCTCGTCGTCGGGCGCGTGCAGCGAGACCGCGAGGCGGCACTTCAGCCCCTCGTCGGCGAACCGGTGGATGGCCGGGACCAGGCCGACCGTGGAGACGGTGATGCCGCGCTGCGACAGGCCGAGGCCGTCCGGCTCGGGGTCGGTGAGGCGGCGGATCGCGCCGATCACGCGGTTGTAGTTGGCCAGCGGCTCGCCCATCCCCATGAAGACGATGTTCGACAGCCGTGCGGGCCCCCCGGGCACCTCGCCGTCGCGCAGGCTCTTCATGCCCGCGACGATCTGGTGCACGATCTCGGCGGTGGACAGATTCCGGTCGAGACCGGCCTGCCCGGTCGCGCAGAACGGGCAGTTCATGCCGCAGCCCGCCTGCGAGGAGACGCACATCGTGACCCGGTCCGGATACCGCATCAGCACCGACTCGACGAGCGTCCCGTCGAACAGCTTCCACAGCGTCTTACGGGTGTCCCCGTCGTCGCACGACGCGTGCCGCAGCACCGTCATCAGCTCCGGCAGCAGATCCTCCGCCAGCTTCCCCCGCGCCGCGGCCGGGATGTCCGTCCACGCCGCCGGATCGTCGGCGTACCGCGCGAAGTAGTGCTGCGACAGTTGCTTCGCCCGGAACGGCTTCTCCCCGAGCGCGGCCACCGCCTCCCGCCGCTCGGCGGGAGTGAGGTCGGCAAGGTGCCGCGGCGGCTTCTTGGCCCCACGCGGCGCGGCAAAAGTGAGTTCTCCGGGTACAGGCATGATCTGACAAGTGTCGCAGATCGAAACGGGTCGGCTGGTCGCCCGCTGGTCGGGGGCCGTCCTTCGGCCGGGCGGAGCCCTCGGGGTCAGCCGGTGCCGACGAAGACGGTCAGGAGGAGCCAGACGACGGGGGCGGTGGGCAGGAGGGAGTCGAGGCGGTCCATGATGCCGCCGTGGCCCGGGAGGAGGGTGCCCATGTCCTTGATGCCGAGGTCACGCTTGATCATGGATTCGCCGAGGTCGCCGAGGGTGGCGCTGACGGCGGCGGCGAGGCCGAGGAGGAGGCCCTGCCACCAGCGGCCGTCGTCGATGACGTACTGCATGAGCAGGGCGCCCGCGACCATGGCGAAGGAGATCGCGCCGAGCAGGCCCTCGCGGGTCTTGCCGGGGCTGATGCGGGGCGCGAGCCTGTGCTTGCCGAAGCGCCAGCCGACCGCGTAGGCGCCGGTGTCGCTGATCACGGTGAGCAGCAGGAAGACCAGGACGCGGCGCGGGCCGTCGTCGGCGGCGAGCATCATGACCACGAAGGTGGCCAGGAAGGGCACGTAGAAGGCGGCGAAGACGCCGGCGGTGACGTCGCGCAGATAGTTCTCGGGCGGCTCCGTCATGCGCCACACGAGGATGGCGAGCGCGGTGAGGGCCATCGCCACCCAGGCGCCGTCCGCACCGCGCAGATACCCGGCGATGATCATCGCCGTACCGCCGGCCGCGATCGGGATCAGCGGGGCACGGATGCCCTTGCGTTCCGCCAGACGCGAGGTGAGCTCCCAGACGCCGACGGCCGCGGCGGCGACCACGACGCCGACGAACACCGCCTTCACGATGAAGAGCGAGGCGACGATGACCGCGCCGAGGCCGAGACCGACCCCTATCGCCGCGCGCAGATTCCGCCCTGCGGACTTCTTCGCGGGGGGCTGCGGCGGCGGTGTCGGCTCCGGGGCGGTGGGCATAGGAGGAGTCTTCCTGCCGCGCCCGGAATCGTGTGCGGAACCCGCCGGATAGATGATCGTGTCATCCACAGTCGAGCCGTCGGCCGCGCCGTTCGTCACCGTGTCCTCGGGCGCTCCCCAGTGACCGGCGCGTGGCGAAGCGCCCCAGGAAGAGTCGTTCACTGAGCTTCGCCTCGCGTCGTCGTGTGTCGGCCGGGAAGGGCTGAGGGCGGGATCGTGCATACGGTCGTACTGCTGGTGTCCGGACGGAGCGAGAGCTCCGGGGCGGGCCCGCGGGCCCGGCCGGTCAGACCTCCAGCAGCTCGGCTTCCTTGTGCTTGAGCAGCTCGTCGACCTGGGCGACGTACTTCGACGTCGTGTCGTCCAGCTCCTTCTCCGCGCGGCGCACCTCGTCCTCGCCCGACTCGCCGTCCTTGACGAGCTTGTCGAGGGTCTCCTTGGCCTTGCGGCGGACGCTGCGGATCGAGATCTTGGCGTCCTCGCCCTTGGTCTTGGCGACCTTGATGTACTCCCGGCGCCGCTCCTCGGTGAGCTGCGGGAACGCCACCCGGATGATCCGGCCGTCGTTGCTCGGGTTGACGCCGAGGTCGGAGTTGCGGATCGCCTCCTCGATGTTGCGCAGGCTGCTGCTGTCGAAGGGGGTGATCACCGCCATCCGCGGCTCGGGCACCGCGAACGAGGCGAGCTGGTTGATCGGGGTGGGCGCGCCGTAGTACTCGGCCACGATCTTGTTGAACATCGCGGGGTGCGCCCGGCCGGTGCGGATCGCCGCGAAGTCCTCCTTGGCGACGACGACGGCCTTCTCCATCTTCTCCTCGGCCTCGAGGAGGGTCTCTTCAATCACCATGTGCTCCTGGTATTCAGAAGGCGGAGCCTGACGGTCGGGCCCCTGCGCGCGTCTTTCCTGCACGGTGTCCGACCGGCAGCCTGTTGTCCATCCCCGTACCGGGCGAACCGGGACGTGTCACCACCCGGCGCTCGGGCGGTCACTAAGCCCTGGAGCCCCGGTCGTTGACCAGCGTGCCGATCTTCTCACCCTTCACGGCCCGCGCGATGTTTCCTTCGGCGAGCAGCTCGAAGACGAGGATCGGCAGCTTGTTGTCCTGGCAGAGGGTGATCGCGGTGAGGTCGGCGACCCGCAGGTCGCGGGTGATGACCTCGGCGTACTCCAGGGCGTCGAACTTCACCGCGTCCGGGTTCAGCTTGGGGTCGGAGTCGTAGACCCCGTCGACCCCGTTCTTGCCCATCAGCATGGCCGCCGCGTCGATCTCCAGGGCCCGCTGGGCCGCGGTGGTGTCGGTGGAGAAGTACGGCATGCCCATACCGGCGCCGAAGATGACGACGCGGCCCTTCTCCAGGTGCCGTACGGCCCGCAGCGGGATGTACGGCTCGGCGACCTGGCCCATGGTGATCGCGGTCTGCACGCGGGTCTCGACGCCCTCCTTCTCCAGGAAGTCCTGGAGGGCCAGGCAGTTCATGACCGTGCCGAGCATGCCCATGTAGTCCGAGCGGGCCCGGTCCATGCCGCGCTGCTGGAGTTCGGCGCCGCGGAAGAAGTTGCCGCCGCCGACGACGAGCGCGATCTCGTAGCCGTCCGCGACGACCGCGGCGATCTCGCGGGCGATGGCGTGCACGACGTCGGGATCGACTCCGAGGCCGCCTCCCCCGGCGAACGCCTCGCCGGACAGTTTCAGCAGATAGCGGCGGTGGGCGGTGGTGTGGTGGGCCGTATCGGCGCCTTTGTCCATGGAGATCTCCTCGTGCACGTACGAAGGAGGCCATTGCCGCGGGTCCTCGTGGGTTCCCAGTACGGCAATGGCCTCCTCGTCACATCTGCGGCCGGTCGGCGGGCGGCCGACCGCGTACGACCCTAGCCGGGCCGTCGGTCATTCGCTGCTTTCGTGTCCAGCGCGATCAGACGCCGACGCGGAAACGCGCGAAGCGCTTCAGCGTGACGCCGGCCTCGTCCAGCACCTTCTGGACGGTCTTCTTGGAGTCCTTCGCGAAGGCCTGCTCCAGGACGACGTTCTCCTTGAAGAAGCCGTTCACCCGGCCCTCGACGATGCGCGCCAGGGCGGCCTCGGGCTTGCCCTCCTCGCGGGCCGTGGCCTCGGCGAGGCGACGCTCGTTCTCGACCGTGTCGGCCGGGATGTCGTCGCGGGACAGTGCGGTCGGCGCGAAGGCGGCGATGTGCTGGGCGACGTCCTTGGCGACCTGCGCGTCGGCCTTGTCCAGCTCGACCAGGACGCCGACCTGCGGGGGCAGGTCGGGGCTGGTGCGGTGCAGGTAGGAGGTCACGTAGGCGCCGGAGAACTGGGCGAAGCGGTCGAGCACGATCTTCTCGCCGAGGGTGGCGTTCGCCTCGTCCACGTACGCCTGGACGGTCTGGCCGTCCTTGATCTCGGAGCCGAGCAGCGCCGTGATGTCGGCCGGCTTGCTGGCGGCGACGTGGGCGGCGATGACGTCGGCCACGGCCACGAACTTGTCGCCCTTGGCGACGAAGTCCGTCTCGCACTTCAGCTCGACGAGGACACCCTCGGAGTTGTCGGCGGCGATCAGGGAGACGACCGCGCCGTTGGAGGCCGAGCGGCCCTCGCGCTTGGTGACGCCCTTCTGGCCCTTGACCCGAAGGATCTCGACGGCCTTGTCCAGGTCGCCTTCGGCCTCCACAAGGGCGTTCTTGCAGTCCATCATGCCCGCGGCGGTCAGCTCGCGGAGCTTCTTGACGTCAGCGGCGGTGAAGTTCGCCATGGGTTTACGTCTCTTCCCGAATGGTCGGTGGATCTACGGGTGGACGGCGGGGGCATGGGCCCCCGCCGTCGTCACGCGTGGTTCACGTCGTACGCGTCGTACGCGATACGCGTCCTGCTGCTGTGCGGTTGACCGGTGGCGCCGGTGTGCCGTCGGTACGGGTCGGAACAGGCTCAGACCTGCTCGGACTCGCCCTCCGTGGCGGCCGGGGCGGCGTCGGCCGGAGCCTCGGCGGTCTCGGCGGCGGCCGGGGTCTCGGCGGCGTCGGCCGGAGCGGCATCCGCCGGAGCGGCGTCGGCCGGAGCCTCGGTCTCGGCGGCGGGAGCCTCGGCAGCGGCGGCGGGCGCGTCAGCGGCGGGCGCCTCGTCGGCCTTCTTCTCGCCCTCGAGCAGGTCACGCTCCCACTCGGCGAGCGGCTCGGCGACGCCTTCGGCCTTCTTGTCACCGGTGGCGGCACCGGAGCGGGCGATGAGGCCCTCGGCGACGGCGTCGGCGATCACACGGGTGAGCAGCGTGACGGAACGGATCGCGTCGTCGTTGCCCGGGATCTTGTAGTCGACCTCGTCGGGGTCGCAGTTGGTGTCGAGGATCGCGACGACCGGGATGCGGAGCTTGCGCGCCTCACCGACGGCGATGTGCTCCTTCTTGGTGTCGACGATCCAGACGGCGCTCGGCACCTTCTGCATCTCGCGGATGCCGCCGAGGGTCTTCTCCAGCTTGTCCTTCTCGCGGGAGAGGACCAGCAGCTCCTTCTTCGTGAGGCCGGACGCGGCCACGTCGTCGAAGTCGATCTCCTCGAGCTCCTTCAGGCGCTGGAGGCGCTTGTAGACGGTCGAGAAGTTGGTGAGCATGCCGCCCAGCCAGCGCTGGTTGACGTAGGGCATGCCGACGCGGGAGGCCTGCTCCGCGATGGCTTCCTGCGCCTGCTTCTTGGTGCCGACGAACATGATGGAGCCGCCGTGCGCGACGGTCTCCTTGACGAACTCGTAGGCGCGGTCGATGTACGACAGCGACTGGAGCAGGTCGATGATGTAGATGCCATTGCGCTCGGTGAAGATGAAGCGCTTCATCTTCGGGTTCCAGCGACGGGTCTGGTGCCCGAAGTGGACGCCGCTCTCCAGCAGCTCCCGCATCGTGACGACGGCCATGGCCGTACTCCTTGAGGTACTCGGTTGTCGCGACCACCGGACGGCGGTCGCGCCTGACGTCCCGACGCGCCGTGCCACAAGGGACCGAGGGGCGCGGCCACCGTCCCGGTGAGGGGAGTGGGTGGCGGGGCGTGCGAAGTCGACCCGGTGACCCGGATCGCCAGAGAAAGTGTACGGGACCGGCGGAGTGCCAGGCGACACCCGAGTTATCCACAGGCCAGGACCATGATCATCTTTCGGCGCCCGGATCCGGGATGCTCGTGCCATGGCACTTCACATGTGGTTGACGGTGGTGATGACGGCTCTGCTGACGGTCCTCCCGGGCGGCGCGGGTACGGCGAGCACGGCGGGCGGCGCGGGTTCAGCGGGCGGCGCGGGTACGGCGGGCGCGGGGTGCGCGGGCGCCGGCCCGGACGCGCGCTGCTGGCCCGTGGCAGGGCCGGGAGTACGGGGGCGGCCGGCGGTTCTGCGCGCCTTCGAGCCGCCCGCGACGCCCTATGCCGCGGGACACCGCGGGGTCGACTTACGCGCGGGGCCGGGGAGCGTGGTGCGGGCGGCGGCGCCCGGCGAGGTGACCTTCGCGGGAAAGGTGGCGGGCACCGATGTCGTCGTGCTGCGGCTCGACCGCCCCGACGCGAGCCTGCGCGTCACCTATGAGCCGGTACGGGGCACAGTCGCGGTCGGCACCCGGCTCGCCGCGGGCGAGCCGCTGGGAGTGGTGACCGGCTCCCCCGTCCACTGCTCACCCGGTTGCCTCCACTGGGGCCTCCTGCGGGGTGATGTCTACCTCGACCCGTTGACCCTGCTGCCGCCCTGGCTGCTGCGCGCGGGGCCCTCCCGACTGCTGCCGGTGTTCGGGGCGGGGCGGGTCAGCCGGTGACGCCGTGCAGGGCCATGGTGACGGCCGACTCGGTGATGTGGACGGGGTCTTCGGCCGCGCCGAGCTCGATCCGGCGGACCGCGGCGTCGACCACGCCTTGCAGGAGCATGGCGGTCAGGCGGGGCTCGGTGTGACCGAGGGCCGCGAGGGCGGCGCCGACCATGGTGACCAGACCGCCGTGGGCGGCGCGGATCTTCTCGCGGGCGCCCGCGTCCAGTTCACCGGCGGAGATCGCGACGACGGCGCGGTGGCGGCGGTCACCGACCAGCGCGAGCTGGCTGCGTACGTAGGCCTCGATCTGGCCCTCGGCGGTGTCGGCGGCCTGCATGGCGGCCTCGACCTCGGCGGCCCAGACGGGGAAGTCCACGGCGCACAGCTCTTCGACCACCGCGGCGCGGGAGCGGAAGTACTCGTAGACCGAGGAGCGCGCCAGTCCGGTGCGCTCGGCCAGGGCGGGGAAGGTCAGTGCCTCCGTGCCGCCCTCGGACAGCAGCGAACGCGCGGCGTCCAGCAGGGCCTGGCGCTGCATCGTCCGGTGTTCGGCCACCGAGGCCGCTCGAATCCTGGGCATCCCACCACTGTAGACACTGTGCCGCGCCTGTCACCGCCCGACGTCGGCCAGCTTTGCCCGTAGTTGGAGTACGGACTTGGTGTGGATCTGGCTGACCCGGCTTTCGGTGACGCCGAGTACCTGGCCGATCTCGGCGAGTGTCAGGCCCTCGTAGTAGTAGAGGGTGACGACGGTCTTCTCCCGTTCGGGAAGGGTGTTGACCGCGCGGGCGAGCAGTCGGCGCAGCTCACGGTCCTCGGCGACCTCGACGGGATTGTCGGCGCCGGTGTCCTCCAGGGTGTCGCCGAGGCTGAGCCGGTCTCCGCCCTCGCCGCCCGCGTGCAGGAGGTCCTCCAGCGCGACGACGTTGGCCAGGGACAGCGCGCTGAACACCGCGTGCAGGTCTTCGAGCCCGACGCCCATCTCCGCCGCCACCTCGGGCTCGCTCGGGGTGCGGCGCAGCTTGGCCTCAAGGGTGGCGTAGGCGCGTTCGACGGCGCGCGCCTTCTGTCGGACGGAGCGCGGAATCCAGTCGAGCGCGCGCAGTTCGTCGATCATGGCGCCGCGGATACGGGTGATCGCGTAGGTCTCGAATTTGATCGCGCGTTCCGGGTCGAACTTCTCGATCGCGTCGATGAGTCCGAACACCCCGGAGGAGACGAAGTCGGCCTGCTCGACGTTGGCCGGGAGTCCGACGCTGACCCGGCCCGCCACGTACTTCACCAGCGGCGAGTAGTGCAGGATCAACTGCTCCCGGAGCCTGGCGTCCCCCGTGGACTTATAGGTCCGCCACAGTGCGTCGAGCGACGTGGGGGCGGCGGGCCGAGGGGAGGTGCGGGGGGCGGTCGCCGCCGTCGCCCGCTCGGACCCGGGGGTGTACTGGGGCATGTGCCGTTTTGAGCCGTTCTGCCGAGATGTGGGCGGGAAATCGAGCCTCCGCGAGCGTAGCGTGACCATAGTGTCGCTTATTGCTACATCATCCGTATGGGACATGCGCAGATACGTTCCTCTACCGGTGCGCGCTCGCCGGACCGGCTATACCGCCCGGTACGGGGCCCGCGCGGGAGCCCCTCGGGTCATGATGGCGGCGCGCCGGGCCGCCCACGGCCGGTCCTACGATCGTCCCAGGTCACGGCGTTTTCCTGTCACCTGATGGTGTGTCGATGGTGTCAACCCTCCCGACGCGGCGCGCCGTCGTGCGCGGTACGGACCAACTTCCACCGCCCGTCGTCCCGTTCGACGAAGCCGAGGGCCTGCAATTCGTAGAGCCGTCTCAGCGTGTCGTCGCTGGTGGACCCCACGGCGAGGGCGATCTCCCCTTCGCAGGAGTCCCCTTGACCGGGGAGCGCTTCCAGTACGCGGGCCGCCGCCGGGTCGAGCAGATCGCGCGGCAGCACGGGTCCGCGGCGGGCGGGCGCGAGGTCGGCGCCGATCTCCCCCACCATCTCGATGACTTCGGCCGCGTCGGTCACCACCACGGCGTCCCCGCGCAGCAGTTCGTGCACCCCTTCCGACAGACCGCTCGTGCAGGGACCGGGCACCCCCATCGTCACCCGCCCCAACTGGGCGGCCCGCCGCGCGGTGACCAGGGAACCGCTGCGGTAGCGCGCCTCGACCACCACAGTGCCGCGGGTCAGGGCGGCGATCACCCGGTTCCGCAGCACGAATCTGCTGCGGGTGGGGTGGTCGCCCGGCGGCAGTTCGCCGACGAGCAGGCCGCGTTCGGCGATCTCACCGATCAACCGGGCGTTGCCCGGCGGGTACGGCACATCGACGCCGCTGGCCACCACGCCGATGGTGGCGCCGCCCGCCCGCAGCGCACCCCGGTGCACCACACCGTCCACCCCGTAGGCGGCTCCCGAGACCACCACCCAGCCCGCCCGCGCCAGTCCCCCGCCGAGCCGCGCCGCCATGTGGGCGCCGTAGTCGGTGCAGGCCCGTGCGCCGACCACGGCCACCGAGCGCAGCGCCCACAGCCGTAGCGACGGCTGCCCGCGTACCCACAGGCCGTACGGGCGCTGCGGCCCGAGGTCGTCCAACTGCCCCGGCCAGTCGGCGTCCTCGGGACAGACGAACCGTCCTCCGGCCCGGCGCGCGGCCTCCAGATCCACCTCGGGGTCGGCCCGAGCCGACCGCGTCCGGTATCCGTCGGTCCGCCGCGGACTGGCCCCGGGCAGCGCCTCCCCCTCCCGCAGCGCGCGCAGCACCTCTTCCGCTCCCCTCTCCCGCAGCGCCCGCCCCACCGCCTCGTCCCCGGGATCGGCGATCCGCGTGATCGCCACCCGCGCCAACCGCTCCGCCTCCGGCACCGCAGCCGCCAGGGCAGGTACCGCCAGCGCGGGTACCGCCAGCGCCGGTGGCCCGACCCCACCTGCCTCGGCGACGACCTGGGAGTCATCAGCGGCCCGCGAACCCCGGACCGTCGCGCCGCCCCCCTCGGCGGCTGATCCGGTGGCCGTCTCCTCCCCCGTCGGCCGGGCCCCATCGGCGCCCGGCGACCCGCTCCGCCGCCGCATCACACTCCTCCCGGTACGGGCACGCCGCGGCTGACGCCGGTCCTGAGATGGAGGGCCTGGAAGACGTCGTCGACATCGGGGCGGTCGTGGCCCGCGAGGTCGGCGAGGGACCAGGCGACGCGCAGGACGCGGTCCAGGCCGCGCGCGGTGAGCAGGCCGCGTTCCATGTCGCGCTCGGCGGGGTGCAGGGCGCCGGCGGCGACGTGCCAGCGGGTGCGCATCTCGTGGCCGGGGATCTCGCTGTTCAGCCTCCAGGGGGTGTCCCGGTAGCGGGTCGCGGCGCGCTCGCGGGCGGCGCGGACCCGGGCGGCGACGGTGGCGGTGGATTCACCCGGGCCCTGGCCGAGGAGGTCGGATCTGCTGACGGATTCGGCTTCGACACGCAGGTCGACACGGTCCAGCAGGGGCCCGGAGAGCCTGCCCTGATAGCGGCGGACGGCGGTGGGCGAGCAGTCGCAGCCCTCCCCCAGCATCGAGTAGCGCCCGCAGGGGCAGGGGTTGGCGGCCAGCACCAGCATGAAGCGGGCCGGGAGCCGCATCACGCCCGCCGAGCGGGCGACCACGACATGGCCCGATTCGAGCGGTTGCCGCAGCGCCTCCAGCGCCCGCACGCTGAATTCCGGAGCCTCGTCCAGAAAAAGCACCCCACGGTGGGCGAGCGAGACCGCGCCCGGTCGGGGCAGTCCGCTGCCGCCGCCGACCAGCGAGGGCATGGTGGCCGAGTGGTGCGGCGCGCAGTACGGCGGGGCGTCGACCATGGGCCGTCCGGGCGGGAGGATGCCCGCCACCGAGTGGACGGCGGTGACCTCCAGGGACTCCTGGCGGGTGAGCGGCGGCAGGATGCCGGGCAGCCGCTCGGCGAGCATCGTCTTGCCCGCGCCCGGCGGGCCCTTCAGATACAGATGGTGTCCGCCCGCGGCGGCGACCTCCAGCGCGGTGCGGGCGGTCCGCTGTCCGGCGACGTCGGCCAGGTCGGGGCCGTGCCCGGTGAGCGAGGCGTCGCCGAGGCCGCCGGCCAGTCCGGTCCCGACGCCGCCGCCCGGCACGGTCAGCCCGGCGAGCATCGGGTCGGGGCGACCGTCCGCCCTCGCCGGGTCCGGGTCCTCCTCGGGGGCCAGCTCGTCGTTGAGGAGGGCGACGAGCTGCCGCAGGGTGCGGATGCCGAGGACGGAGACGCCGGGGACCAGGGATGCCTCGGCCGTGGTGCGCTCCGGCACCACGACGTGCCGGTATCCGGCGTCGGCCGCCGCCAGGACGGCGGGCAGCACCCCGCGGACCGGGCGGACCCGTCCGTCGAGTCCCAGTTCGCCGATCATCATGAGGTCGGCGATGGATCCGGGGGCGATGCGGTCGTTGGCGGCGAGGATCGCACACGCCACGGCGAGATCGAACCCCGAACCGCCTTTGGGCACCGAGGCCGGGCTGAGGCCGACGGTGAGCTTCTTCTGCGGCCAGACCTCGCCGCTGTTCACGATCGCGGCGCGCACCCGGTCGCGGCTCTCGGTGAGGCTCTTGTCGGGCAGGCCGACCAGGGCGAAGGCCGCCACACCGGGTTCGAGGTCGGCCTGGACCTCGACCACGACGCCTTCGACGCCGATCAGCGCGACCGAGCACGTACGGGCGAAGCCCATCACGCCACCCCCCGCACATGCTCGACGCGGGCCGCGCCGCGGGCGGGCAGCAGGACGCCGACCAGGTCGATTCTCACGCCGCCCGGTGGCGCGCCGCCGTGTTCCGCCGCCCAGCGGTCGGCGAGCGACCGCAGTCGGTGGATCTGCCGCGGCCCGAGCGCCGCCATGGGGTGCTGGAAGCCGCCGTCACGGCGCGTCTTCACCTCGCACACCACCAGGGCGTCCCCCTCGGACGCCAGGATGTCGATCTCCCCGTCGCGCCCGCACCGCCAATTCCGGTCGAGCACGGTCAGTCCCGCGTCCTCCAGCCTGCGGGCCGCCAGCCCCTCGCCGTACCGCCCCAGCGCACCTCGTGCGTTCATGCGTACCACCTCCGTCACTCACTGTGACAGAGTCCGGCCGCCAAAGATGATCTTGGTCCCAGCCTGTGGATAACTCCCGGCGACCCGCATCCCGCACCCGGCACCCGGCACCCGGCACCCCGCACCGAAGGCGCACCGGAGCCCACACTCAAGCCCCCGACGGGCCTCAGCTTCAGCTATTGAAGCCCGACTCGTCCGACGGCAGATCCAGATCCGCCTTGTTCAGCTCCTCGATGTTCACGTCCTTGAACGTGAGGACGCGGACCTGCTTGACGAAGCGGGCGGGCCTGTACATGTCCCAGACCCAGGCGTCGGCCATCGAGACCTCGAAGAAGACCTCACCCTGGACCGAGTGCACCTGCATCTCGTAGTCGTTGGTGAGGTAGAAGCGCCGCTCGGTCTCGATCACGTACTTGAACAGGCCAACGACATCGCGGTACTCCCGGTAGAGCTTCAGCTCCATCTCGGTCTCGTACTTTTCGAGGTCCTCGGCGCTCATGGCATGTTCCCCTTCAGCCGTACGTGCCCCCCATTGTGCGTCAGTCGCGCTCCGTCCCCAGGGGGATCGGGGATTGCGGGGGGCCTTCGTCGAGCAGCGTACGCAGCAGCTCAGCGAGTCTGATGGGGTACACCGTCTCACGAGTGCGCAAAAGTTCCCCGCAGGTCCACCAGCGCAACGACGAGACACTTCTGCGTTCCAGGTCCGTCTGGCCGCTGGTGTCGACATCGACGGTGTCGGTACGGCCCAGGTGGTACCACTCGTCCTGCTCCCAGCGCCGCCCGTCGAAGCTGAAGGAGCTGCTCCGCTCCCACAGCACGGGGCCGAGCCGTACATCGGTGATGCCGGTCTCCTCGGCGAGCTCGCGCAGCGCCGTCTCCTCCAGGCTCTCACCGCCCTCGACCCCGCCGCCCGGCGTGAACCACGAGCCCACCGCCGGATCGGCCGGATCGACGCCGTTCAGCAGCAGAATCCGGTCCGCCGGGTCGAGCAGCACCACACGGGCGACGCGCCGACGCACCACGGTCACCTGCGCCGCCTCAGCAGCCCGGCCAGCGGTCCGTACGCCGCGCCGCCGAGAATCAGCACGGCTCCCACGACCACCATGACGACGATCCAGCGCAGCGGCCCCTCGGCGGACGTACCGCCGCCCGGCACGGCCTTGAAAGCGGTCGTGGGCGACAGCGTCCCCACCCGGCCCAGGGGCCACACCGTGCCGTCCACCCGGCCCTTCACGGCGCTCACGGGGACCGCGCCGTGCTGGGCGTCCGTGAGGCGGATACGGGAGTCCTGGGAGACCGCGCGGTTGTCACCGAGCAGGAAGAGCGAGCCGCGCGGCACCGTGGTGCTGAATTTCGTCACGGAGGCGGGAACGCCGGGAAGGCCGGAGCCACCGGGCGCGGCGGAGGCGTCAGAGCCGGCAGAGGCGTCAGAGCCAGCAGAAGCGTCGGAGCCGCCGGAGCCCTCGAGATAGCCCTCCTCGTCGACCGCCGTGCCGTTCACCGTGAGGCGGCTCTGGGTGTCGCAGCACTTGACGACGTCGCCGCCGACGCCGACGACCCGTTTGACCTCGGGCAGGTCGCCCCAGAGCTTGTCCTGGAAGACCACCACGTCACCGCGGCGCACATCGGAGCCCGAGACCTTCTGGGCCAGCACCCGGTCCCCCGGCCGCACGGTCGGCTGCATGGAATTGGTGGGCACTGTGTACGGCCGGTACTCGACCGCTCCCCAGGCGAATCCGCCGAGGAACAGGGCACAGCCAAGAGCGATGGCCAGCCCGGACACCGTACGTCCGAACCGGCCCTCACCCTTGCGTATCGCACTGCTGCTGCTCATGGACCGGAACCCTACCCGGCGGTACGCCCCGGGCCGTAGGCCCGGACGCCCGTCGGTGCTCGATCGGGCGCCCGACGCCGCGGGCTCGGGAACGTCCGTCAGTCCTCTTCCGACTCCGCGGTGACCGGCGGCTGTGCGCGCAGCAGCTTGCGGCGGCGCATCAGCACCAGCGGCGCGGCACCGAGGAGGCCCACGGCGGCCGGGCCCGCGGTGCCCGCCGCGTTGATGCCCGGCTGGCTGAAGGTGCTGGGGATGGAGAGCCAGTCCCAGCGGTTGACCGGCCAGGCCACCGTGACGGCGCGGCCGACGACCTCGTTGTCGGACACCGTGCCGCCGCCGGGCAGCGTCATGTGGTACCGGGAGTCGAGGGAGTCCTGGCGGTGGTCGCCCATGACCCAGATCCGGTCCTTGGGCACGGTGACCTTGAACGGCCGGTCGGGGGTGCAGGGAGTGTTGCCCGCGAAGACGTACGGCTCGTCCAGCGCCTTGCCGTTGACCTTCACCGGTCCCGTGCCGTTGCACTCGACCGTGTCACCGCCGACGCCGATGACCCGCTTGATCAGGTCCTTCTCCTCGGCGGACGGCATCAGGCCGATGAAGCTGAGGCCCTTCTGCACGCCCCTGGTCACCGCGTTGCCGCTGGCGGGCGGATTCTCGCCTAGCCAGCCGCCCGGGTCGTGGAAGACGACGACCTCGCCGCGGCTCGGCTTGGAGCCGAACCAGGGGGTGAGCTTGTCGACCAGGACGCGGTCGCCGCGCTCCAGCGTGTGCTGCATGGAGTCGGACGGGATGGAGAACGCCTGCACCAGGAAGGTCTTGATCAGCAGCGCCAGGACCAGCGCGATGCCGATCAGGAGCGGCAGTTCCTTCCAGAACGACCGGTTCTTGCTCGCGGAGCCGCCCGAGGAGTGGGACGGCGGCCCGTCACCCGGGCCGGGGTCCCCGGGGCCGCCGGGGCCCTGGGGGCGGTCAGCGGGACCGCCCGCCGCGGGGTCCTGCGGGTCCGTGCCGTCCGCCGGTCCCACGGGGGCCTCCGGAGCCTGGCCGGGGACCTGACCCGCATCGGCGTGGCTGCCGGGGTACGACCCGCCGCCCGGGTACTGCCCGCCGCCGTACTCCGTACTGTCCGCGGGCTCGGGGACTCGGCCATCGGCCTCCGACTTGTCGACAGACGGCACCGTGACATCCCCTTTTTCGGGCTCGCCGGATCCAGACCGTGCGCCGACCACCAGGTCCCCCACATCCACTCCTCACTCCAGTCCGCCGCCTGCCCCGTTTCCGGCGCAGGCCCGCCACTCCCATAACGAGCGGGAGTTCCGCAGGAGTCGGTGTCTGGCTCGTTCCTTGGCCGTTGTTGGCCTGGGCCACCCTAGCCGTCCCGGCTGTGGCCGCGGTCGCCGCCACCTGCGCGTCGGGGACGGACGCGAACGTGCCGGGTTCCTTCAGTCGCTCCCAGTGACCGAACGGCCAGGCGATGACGAAGGCCCTTCCCACCACCAGATTCAGCGGAATCGTGCCGCCTCCGGGCTTGTCCGTGTGGTAGCGCGAGTCGGCCGAATCCGACCGGTGGTCGCCCATCACCCACAGCCTGCCCTGCGGTACGTGCACGGTGAATTTCATCATTGAGGGTGGATTACCGGCGTAAAGATACGGCTCGCTGAGGGGCACGCCGTTGACGGTGATGCGCCCGTCGGCGTCACAGCACTTCACGGTGTCGCCGCCGACGCCGATGACCCGCTTGATCAGGTCCTGCTCGTCGGCGGACGGCAGCAGGCCGATGTAGGTGAAGAACTGTTTCACCTGCTTGATCACCACGGGGTCGGGCTTCTTCTGCTCCTCGGGCGGCAGCCAGCCGCCGGGGTCCTTGAAGACCACGACGTCACCGCGGTGCGGCTCGGCGCCGAACCACGGGGTGAGCTTGTCGACCAGCACCCGGTCGCCGATCTTGATGGTCTGCTCCATCGAACCGGACGGGATGACGAACGCCTGGAGCAGGAACGTCTTGAGCACCAGCGCGATCAGCAGGGCCACCATGACCAGCAGCGGCACCTCCCTGGCGAGCGAGCGGCGGCGCTTGCGCTTGACCTTGCGGGCCAGTTTGCGGCGCTCGATACGGGTGCTGCCGCCGCCGGGCGGTCCGCCGTACGCCCCGTCGCCCGTACCGCTTCCCGGGGCGCCGCCCGCGCCGGTGCCCGCCGCGCCCGTCACCGGGGCGGCGCGGTGGTGGCCGTAGCGGGGCCGCCCGCGGTTACCCATGGTGACCCGCGGCGGGTGCGGGGACGGCGGCGAAGGTCGCGGGGCGGTTGAGCCGGGTCCAGTGGCCGAACGGCCAGCCGATCCACTCGGCGCGGCCGATGACCTTGCCGAGCGGTACGGTCCCGCCGCCCGGTTCCCCGAGGTGGTCCCGTGAGTCGCGGGAGTCGTCGCGGTGGTCGCCCATCACCCACAGCCTTCCGTCCGGCACCACGATGTCGAAAGGTACCTGCGAGGGCACATCGCCGGGGAAGAGATAGCCCTCGTCCAGCGGGCGGCCGTTGACCAGCAGCCTGCCCTGCTTGTCGCAGCAGGTGACGCGGTCGCCGCCGATGCCGATGACGCGCTTCACGTAGTCCGTCCCACCCTGCTGAGTGAACGATCCGTCACCGTCGAAGACGATCACGTCCCCGCGCCGCGGATGGCCGCCGAAACGGTACGCCAGTTTGTTGACCAGCACCCGGTCGCCGACCCGCAGGGTGTTCTCCATGGAGCCGCTGGGCACTTGGAAGGGCTGCACGACATACGTGCTCACCAGCAGCAGCGCGACGACGCAGCCGACCGCGAGCAGCACGGTACGCCGCCACTCCGCCCACCAGCGCGGCAGCGAGTCGCTCAGGAAGGACCGGGACCCGGGTCCTGGCACGCCGGGTCCCGACACGACGAAACGCGACCGCTCCTCCGTATCCGCCTGGTCGGCGGGAGAGGAACGGTCGCGTTCCGGAAGTGTCGCTTCGCTGTCCATCGAGGCCAGAGCTTATCCGGCCTTCCCATGGATCAGTTGTCGCGCTTCTCCTTGATCTTCGCGGCCTTGCCGCGCAGCTCACGGAGGTAGTACAGCTTCGCGCGACGGACGTCACCGCGGGTGACGACCTCGATCTTCTCGACGATCGGGGTGTGCACGGGGAACGTGCGCTCGACGCCGACGGAGAAGCTGACCTTGCGGACCGTGAAGGTCTCGCTGATGCCCGCGCCCTGGCGGCGGATGACAACACCCTTGAACTGCTGCACACGGGAGCGGTTGCCCTCGATGACACGCACGTGGACGTTGACGGTGTCGCCGGGGCGGAAGGCCGGGACGTCGGTGCGCAGCGAGGCGCTGTTGACGCTGTCGATCAGGTTGGGCATGAGATTCTGCTTCCTCGCCGATGCCACAGGTCATCGACGGAATGTCGCGGTGCGGATTTGCCAAAAAATGGGGTGCCACCGCGTCGGACGGACGTCGTTCCCCCTGTGGCAGGGGCGCGCGCCGGACGGACAGCAGCGGCTTATTCTTCCACGGCCTCCGGGCTGGGCCCAAATCGGCCGTCGGGGCCGGGTCCCCAGCCGAGGATGGAGAGCATCTCCCGGTCCTTCTTGTCGAAGGCAGCGGGGTCGCAACGCTCCACCAGATCGGGCCGGTTGGCGACGGTACGGCGCAGCGCCTCGTCCCGGCGCCAGCGCGCGACCTTGCCGTGGTGGCCGCTGAGCAGCACGTCGGGGATGCCGCGCCCGCGCCACCGCGGCGGCTTGGTGAAGACCGGGCCTTCCAGCAGATTGGCCATCGGTCCCGGCGCGAAGGAGTCGTCGCGGTGCGACTCGGCGTTGCCGAGGACGCCGGGCAGCAGCCGGGCCACCGCCTCGGTGATCACCAGGACCGCCGCCTCGCCGCCGGCCAGCACGTAGTCGCCGATGGAGACCTCGTGGACCGGCAGCCGGGTCGCGTACTCGTCGGTGACCCGGGTGTCGATGCCCTCGTATCGGGCGGGTGTGAAGATCAGCCAGGGGCTGGCGGAGAGTTCGACGGCGAGCGCCTGGGTGAAGGGCCGGCCGCTGGGGGTGGGGACGACGAGCGCCGGGCTGTGGGCGCCCGCCTCGTAGCCGTCGGCGAGTGTCTGGTCGAGCGCCTCGCCCCAGGGGCCGGTCTTCATGACCATGCCGGGTCCGCCGCCGTACGGGGTGTCGTCCACCGTGTTGTGCCGGTCGTACGCCCACCCGCGCAGGTCGTGCACCCGGACGTCCAGCCGCCCGCTCGCCCGCGCCTTGCCGACCAGCGAGACGTTCAGCGGCTCCAGGTACTCGGGGAAGATCGTGACGACGTCGATCCGCATGTCAGACGCCGTCCGCGTCGTCGGCCGCGCCGACCGGCTCGGCCGCGCGGGAGCCCGCCACTTCCGCCTCGGCCTCGTCCAGCAGCCCCGGCGGCGGGTCGATCACCGCGCGCTGCTCCTCCAGGTCGATCTCCGGCACGATCTCGCCGACGAACGGGATGAGCACCTCGGTGCCGTCCGGCCGCCGGACGATCAGCAGGTCCTGGTACGGGAGATGGCTGATCTCGGCGATCCGGCCGACCTCGCGCCCGTCGACCGTCACCACGTCGAGGTCGATGAGCTGATGGTCGTAGAACTCCTCGGGGTCCTCCGGCGTCTGCTCCGGGTCGACCTCGGCGATCAGCAGCGTATTGCGCAGCGCTTCGGCGGCGGTGCGGTCGGCGACGCCCTCGAAGCGCAGCATCAGCCGGCCGCTGTGCACGCGTCCGGTGGCGATGGTCAGCGGGCCCGTGGCGGCCGGGTCGGTGGCGAGGACGGCACCGGGCGCGAGCCGCAGCTCCGGCTCGTCGGTCCGCACCTCGACGCTGACCTCGCCCTTGATGCCGTGGGCGCGGCCGATCCTGCCGACTACCAACTGCATGTGCGGCTCACTCTCCGGCTCCGGAAAAGGAAGGGACGGGAAAACAGGAAGGGTCAGGAAGGGTCAGGGCTACGAACGCGGCGCGGGCCGGGAGCGGCGACTGCCACCCCCGGCCCGCGCCGGTGTTCTCTGTGTCGGCCCGCTCAGCGAGCCTGGTCCACGTCGACGAGGTCGACGCGGACACCACGGCCGCCGAGGGCGCCCACGACGGTACGCAGCGCGCGGGCGGTACGGCCGTTGCGGCCGATCACCTTGCCGAGGTCGTCGGGGTGCACCCGGACCTCGAGCACGCTGCCGCGCCGCAGGGTGCGCATACCCACGTGCACATCGTCGGGATTGTCGACGATGCCCTTCACAAGGTGCTCAAGGGCCTCCTCGAGCATGCTCAGACCTCGGTCGACTCGGCCGCGGCCGGAGCCTCGGCGGTGTCATCGGCCTTCTTCTCGGACTTCTCGGACTTCTCGGACTTCTTCGCCTTCGGGGTGATCGCCTCACCCTTGGGCTCGTCCGCGCTGTCCTTGGCGGCGGCCTCGAAGAGGGCGCGCTTGTCGGCCTTCGGCTCGGCGACGAGCAGCGGAGCCGGGGCCTCGAGGCCCTTGTACTTCTGCCAGTCACCGGTGAGCTTCAGGATGGCCATGACCGGCTCGGTCGGCTGGGCGCCGACGGAGAGCCAGTACTGCGCGCGGTCCGAGTCGACCTCGATGCGCGAGGGGTTCTGCACCGGGTGGTACAGGCCGATCTCCTCGATGGCCCGGCCGTCACGGCGGGTACGGGAGTCGGCGACGACGATGCGGTAGTGAGGCGAACGGATCTTGCCCAGACGCTTCAGCTTGATCTTGACTGCCACGGGAGTGGGTTCTCCTGGAATTGACGTGTTTGGGCGCAGCGGACTTCCACGTGGGGTTGTGGGAGTCGTCGCGCCCGGTGGACGCGTCAGCCGAAGGAGAGAGGGTTCCTGCACGGCTGTCGAGTTCTCGACTGGACATTCTGCCACACTCAGCCGACCCCGACGACCTCCGGGATCCGGAACGGCTGCCCGCAGGCCCCGCACATGATGGGCGCCTGAGCCAGTACCGACGGGACGACCCGGACATTGCGCCCGCAGTCGCACACGGCCTTGACCCGCACCCCGCCGCCCGACGAGCCGTGCCTGGCGGCCGGCCCGCGGAAGGAGCGTGCGGTGTCGGCGGTGGTGGCCACGGTGTGCGCCTTGAGGGCGCGCTGTAGCCGGTCGATGGTGACCCGGTAGCGCTTCCGGGTGTCAGGGCGCATCACCACGAGGGAGAAGCCGCTGCTCGGGTGCGGCTCCTCCGCGTGATCGAGGCCCATTTCGTCGGCGATGGCCAGGAATCGGCGGTTGTGGTAGCGGCCGGCACGCGAGGTGTCACGGATTCCGCGGGCAGCGGCGATCCCGTGCACGGCCTCGTGCAGCAGCCTTTCGAAGGAGAGCTCGTTGCCGCAGGCGGACGACGACTCTCCGATCAGGGACTCGGGCGCGGCCAGGTCGGGCAGCTCGGGATGGTGCCGTTGAATATCGGCCCAGGCGACTGCCAGCTCGGCGGCGAGAACAGGTGGTGTCGTGCTCACGCCGTGACAACGAGCCGGGCGCTCCCGGTGTTCCGATACCGGGCTACCGTAAATAATTTGCACTGATCGGTCAGTTCCGGATGATGCGCATGACGAAGGGCGGGTGTGCAGGTCTGTGGAGAACCCGCGCACCCGCCCCATCGACGGACGATTCACATATAACGCACGCCGCTTTTCGGTCAGCGGACGCGAGCGGCCTCAGTAGGCGCGCGCGACGATCGCCAGCGTGCCAGGAGCGTCGTCGGCGTCCGGCACCGAACCGTCGGGCGCGACCAGGCAGCGTACGGAAACGCCCTGCTCAGCGAGCTTGGCCTCGCCCTCGGGACCGAGATCGGCCCACGGGATGCGGGCCCAGCCGGTGGCGGCGGCCTCGGCGGCCTCCTCGATCGTCGCGACGTCCACGGTGCGGGACGTCCGGCGCTCGCGGGACTCGCGCAGCAGCGTCGCCTGGTCCTCTTCGAGCACCTTGGGCAGCAGGTCGGCCAGGGTGTCGATGGCGACCGGCTCCTTGCCTCCGGGAATCCGGCGGGCCAGCATCGCGGTGCCCGCCTCCAGGTCGCGCGGCCCGATCTCGACGCGGACGGGCACGCCCTTCAGCTCCCAGTCGACCGCGCGGCGGCCGAAGGGGGTGTCGGTGCGGTCGTCCACGTGCACGCGCAGCCCGGCCGCGCGCAGCGTCTGGCCGATCTCCCGCACCTTGGCGACGACCGCCTCGTCGCCCTTGATCGCCAGCACCACGACCTGGGTCTGCGCCAGCCGCGGCGGCACCCGCAGCCCGTTGTCGTCGCCGTGCATCATCACCAGGGCGCCGATCATCCGCGTCGTGCTGCCCCAGGACGTCTGCCAGACGTGCTCCTGCGTGCCGTCCTTCGACAGGTACTGCGTGTGGAACGCCTTGGCGAAGTTCTGCCCCAGTTCGTGGCTGGTGCCGAGCTGGAGCGCCTTGCCGTCACCCATCATCCCTTCCAGGGTGAGGGTGTTGATCGCGCCCGCGAACCGCTCCTTGGCGGTCTTGCGGCCGAGGACGACGTCCATCGCCAGCACGTTCTCCATGAAGTCCGCGTAGACGTCCTTCTGGATCCGGGCGGCGTAGGCGCGCGCGTCCTCGTACGTGGCGTGGGCGGTGTGGCCCTCCTGCCAGAGGAATTCGGTGGTGCGCAGGAACAGCCGCGGGCGCAGCTCCCAACGGACCACGTTCGCCCACTGGTTGATCAGCAGCGGCAGGTCGCGGTAGCTCTGCACCCACTTGGAGAAGTACTCGTTGATGATCGTCTCGGACGTGGGCCGGACGACGATCGGCTCTTCCAGCTCCTTGCCGCCGCCGTGCGTGACGACCGCCAGCTCGGGCGCGAAGCCCTCGACGTGCTCGGCCTCGCGCGTCAGGTACGACTGCGGGATGAAGAGCGGGAAGTACGCGTTCTGCGCGCCCGCTTCCTTGATCCGCGCGTCCATGTCCTGCTGCATCCGCTCCCACAGGCCGTAGCCGTAAGGCCGGATGACCATGGTGCCGCGCACCGGGCCGTTGTCGGCCAACTCGGCCTTGCTGATCAGGTCCTGGTACCAGCGCGGGAAATCATCCGCCTGGGGGGTGAGAACGGGAGCCTTTGCCATGACGCAGATGTTACGGCCCCGCCCGCCCCGAGCGTGAATCGGTCCGGTCGGGCCCGGGACCGGTGCGGCGCCTGGGCGGGTAGTTCCAAAAATGGGCACTCCGGACCCTGGACGGCGTCGGGATTCAGCAGTTGTCTGGCTTTCGGGGACGCAAGCGGCAGGTACGGCACCACGGGGGCAAAACGACGGCGCACATCTGATTGGGGCGGTCGATGGCTTCTACGCTCTATCGCGGAACCAGGTCCGACGCGGAGAGCAGGGCGCGGGACTGGGCGGAGATCCAGGAACGGATGCTCGTCCCGCTGTACGAGAGCGTGTACGACCGGCTGGAGGTCGGCCCGGACACCCGGTTACTGGGCCTCGGCTGCGGCGCGGGGCTCGCGCTGCTGCTGGCGGCGGACCGGGGCGCGACCGTCACCGGCTTCGAGACGGACGAGCAGCGGCTGGCGCTGGCCCGTGAACGGCTGCTTCCCGCGCATCCCTGGGGCGGCCCGGCCCGCGCCCGCGGCAGGACGCGGCTGACGTCGGGGGTTCCGCACCGGCTCTCCGGCGGCTTCGACCTGGTCACGGCCTTCGACCCGGCGGCTCCCGCGGCCGAGTCGCTGCCGTCGCTGTGCGCCGCGGCGGCCACGGCGGACCCGGACACCGCGATCGTCCTGGCGGGCTGGGGTCCGCCCGAGCGCTGCGCGACCTCGCGAGTCCTGCGGGTGGCGACCCGGCTGGCGGAGCCGCGCGGGCCCGCCGCCCGGGAGGTGCGGCTCAGCGGCCGGGACGACCTGGAGCATCTGGCACTCGCCGCGGGGCTGCGCCCTGACGGCTCGGGGCGGGTGTCCTGCCCCTTCGGCTACCCGGATCTGCCGAGCGCGGTGCGCGGTCTGCTCTCCACCGGGCTCTTCGACGCGGCGGTCGAGGCCACCGACCGGCAGCAGGTCGACAAGGAGATCGCCGAGGCGCTGCACCCGTACCGGCGGCCGGACGGCTCGGTGCGGATGGAAAACGTCTTCCGGTATCTGATCGTCCGCGCGTGAGACGCCTCTGACGCGCGGTGACCGGAGGGAAACCGGCCCGGCGGGCAGGCCGGGCGCGGGCGGGCACAGGTGGGCGCGGGCAGGCGCGGGCAGGCGGGCGTAGGTAAAATCTTGCCCCGCTCCGGCAACGGGCCGGCATCTGATCCCGCGGCGGCGTCGTATACGAAACGGCGCACGCGGCCCGCGGAAAACCAGGCGGCCCGCGGAAATTCGGTGGACCGCCCCGCCGCGCGTCGGACAGGGTCGGCAGCGTGCCCGACACCTCCCCAGCGCTCCCGGCCGCCGCCCCGACCACCGTCCGTCTGACGAAGGCCGGCCGCGAGAAGCGCCGCTATCCCGCGACCGTGCTGCACGACGACGGCGTACGCGTGACCGTACGCGCCGACTGGGCGGCGCCCGAGGCCAGGGACTTCGGCTTCGTCCGCTTCGAGCCCGGTGACGTGTTCACCGAGACCTACTGGCGCGACCGCTGGTACGCCGTGAAGGAGGTGCGCGACGGGCGCGGCTCGCTCAAGGGCTGGTACTGCGACATCGCCAGGCCCGCGCTCGTGGCCGCCGACGGCCTCACCGTCGAGGATCTGGACCTCGACCTGTGGGTGTCCGCCGACGGCACGGCCGTACTGCGCCTGGACGAGGACGAGTTCGCGGCGAGCGGCCTGCCTGGCACCGACCCCGAGGCCGCGGGGCGGGCCGTCCGCGCGCTGGACGAACTGGAGGCGCTGGCACGGGCCGGAGGACTGCGCGGGCTGCTGGCCTGAGGGATGCGCACCCTGTCGGATACGTCAGTCGGCCGGCAGACCCGGCCACTCCTCGGCGGTGAGCGCGAACCGCTCGTGGTCGCGCCACGCGTCGTTGATGAAGAGCATGCGCGGGGAGAAGCCCTCGTGACGGAAGCCGAGCCGCCTGGCCATCGCCACCGAACGGCCGTTGTCCGGCTGGACGTTGATCTCCAGGCGGTGCAGCCCGAGGCCGTTCGGATAGCTGGTGAAGCAGCGGTCCACCACCAGCCGCAGCCCCTCGCTCATCCGGCCGGTGCCGTTGTACGGCAGGTAACTGTCATAGCCCAGCGCGGCGTTGCGGAACCGGGCCCGCACGATGTTGGCGACATTGCACTTGCCGACCAGGCCGCCGTCCTCGTCGTTGAAGATGAGGAAGGTCCGCAGCTCGCCGCCCTGCTGCCGCAGCAGCTCGTGGAAACCGTCCGGGTCCACCGGATTCCACGGCCTGAGGTGTTCCGCTGAGCGCAGCACCGCCGCGCGGTGTGCTTCGGCGTCTGCGGGCCTGGGCTCTCGAATGGAAACGCGCATAGGCCCATCATCGCCTCCCGTACGGCGTGCGCGCCCGCGGGATGCGCACGCCGCCGGGTCCCGTCGCCGGGCTCAGCCCATGAACTTCTTGAACTCGTCGGGCAGTTCGAAGTTCTCGCCGCCCGGGGGCAGACCGAACGGGCTGTCGCCCTCCTGCCCCTGGCCCTGCTGCTCGCGGCGGGCGGCGGCAGCCTCGGCCTCCGCCTTGCGCTTCATCGGGTTGCCGCTCTGCCGCTTGCCCTTGGCCTGCTTCTGCTGCTTCTTCTGCCGCCCCGGGCCGCCGCCCATGCCCGGCATCCCCGGCATTCCCGGCATGCCGCCGCCCTGGGCCATCCGCGACATCATCTTGCGCGCCTCGAAGAACCGCTCCACCAGGCCCTTGACCGCGCTGACCTCGACGCCGGAGCCCTTGGCGATACGGGCGCGGCGCGAGCCGTTGATGAGGTGCGGGTCCTGCCGCTCGCCGGGCGTCATCGACTTGATGATCGCGGCGGTGCGGTCGACGTCCTTCTCGTCCAGATTGTTGATCTGGTCCTTGATCTGGCCCATCCCCGGCAGCATGCCGAGCAGCTTGGAGATGGAGCCCATCTTGCGGACCTGCTCCATCTGGGCCAGGAAGTCGTCCAGCGTGAAGTCCTTGCCGCCCTTGCTGCTCTGCAGCTTGGCGGCCATCTTCTCGGCCTCGGCCTGGCTGAAGGTCTGCTCGGCCTTCTCGATCAGCGACAGCATGTCGCCCATGCCCAGGATCCGGGAGGCCATCCGGTCCGGGTGGAACGCGTCGAAGTCGTCCAGCTTCTCGCCGTTCGACGCGAACATGATCTGCTTGCCGGTGACGTGCGCGATCGACAGCGCGGCGCCGCCCCGGGCGTCGCCGTCCAGCTTGGACAGCACCACGCCGTCGAAGCCGACGCCGTCGCGGAACGCCTCCGCGGTGTTGACCGCGTCCTGGCCGATCATCGCGTCGACGACGAAGAGGATCTCGTCGGGGCGTACGGCGTCGCGGATGTCCGCGGCCTGCCGCATCAGCTCCTCGTCGACACCGAGGCGGCCCGCGGTGTCGATCACGACGATGTCGTACTGCTGGGTCTTCGCGAACTCCAGGGAGTCCCCGGCGACCTTGACCGGGTCGCCCACCCCGTTGCCCGGCTCGGGCGCGTAGACGGCGACGCCCGCGCGCTCGGCGACGACGCTGAGCTGGTTGACGGCGTTGGGGCGCTGGAGGTCGCAGGCGACCAGTAGCGGGGTGTGTCCCTGGCCCTGGAGCCACTTGCCGAGCTTTCCGGCGAGCGTCGTCTTGCCGGCGCCCTGGAGGCCCGCGAGCATGATCACGGTCGGCGGCTGCTTGGCGAACCTCAGGCGGCGGGTCTCGCCGCCGAGGATGCCGACCAGTTCCTCGTTGACGATCTTGACGATCTGCTGCGCGGGATTGAGCGCCTTGGAGACCTCCGCGCCCAGGGCGCGCTCCTTGACGTTCGCGATGAAGGAGCGCACGGCGGGGAGGGCGACGTCGGCTTCGAGCAGCGCGATCCGGATCTCGCGCGCGGTGGCATCGATATCCGCCTCGGACAGACGGCCTTTGCCCCGGAGGTTTTTGAAGGTTGCTGCAAGGCGGTCGGAGAGGGTATCGAACACGTCGGTCGTGGATCCTCGCGTCGGGGGTGGGCGGTGGTCGTCCTCAAGGGTACTTGGCCGACCCCCGTTCGGTTCGCCCCGGATTCATAGTCGCCGCCCCGGCCGCCCCCTCACCGCGGCGCCTTCTCGACTCACCTCAGCGCCTTCTCGACCTGTCGGGCCACCTCGGCCGCGCGGGCGGGGGGCAGCGGATCGCCGTCCTTGCCGACGACGTAGAAGGCGTCGACCGCGTTGGCGCCCAGGGTGGAGATCCGCGCGGAGCGGACGGTGACGGCGGCGGCGGTCAGGGCGAGGCCGATGCGGTGCAGCAGGCCGGGGGCGTCGTGGGCGCGGACTTCGAGGACGGTGGCGGTCTGCGAGGTGCCGCCGGGGGCGACGGAGACGCGGGGCGGCGGCGGGGTGATGCCGCGCCGCCGCGGATAGGCGGCCTCCCGCTCGGCGAGCCTGGCCTCGATGTCCAGGGTGCCCTCGAAGGCGCGGGCGAGGTCCGCGCGGAGCCTGGCGGCCTCGGGCAGCGCGCCGTACTCGGCGGAGACCCGCCAGGTCAGCAGCGCGATCGGGCCCTCGTCGATGGGGTCGACGGCGCGCAGGTCTGCGGCCCTGACGGTGAGCCGGTGCAGGGCGAGGACGCCCGCGGCCTGGGCGACCAGGCCGGGCCGGTCGGGGACGGCGAGGACGAGTTCCACGCCCAGCGCCTCGTCCTGGGCGTCGCCCTCGGCCTCGGGTTCGGTGTGGGCGTGCAGCGCCAGCACCGGGCCGCCGGTGCGGGCGGCCTCGATGACCAGGCGTTCCTCCTCGGCGGTGGGCTCGCGCTCGGCGACCTGCGGGAGCGCGCCGCTGTCGAGGGCCCCGGCGACCCGGTCCACCAGGTCGGCCAGGAGCGAGGCCCGCCAGGTGCTCCAGGCGGCGGGCCCGGTGGCCAGCGCGTCGGCCTCGGTGAGGGCGGCGAGCAGTTCCAGGGTGGAGGTGTCCCGTACGGTCTCGGCGACCGACCGGATGGTCTCGGGGTCGTCGAGGTCGCGGCGGGTCGCGGTGTCGATGAGCAGCAGGTGGTGGCGGACCAGCAGGGCGAGGGTGTCGACGTCGGCCTCGTGGAAGCCGATCCGGGTGGCGACGTCGCGGGCGATGACCTCGCCCGCCTCGCTGTGGTCGCCGGGCCAGCCCTTGCCGATGTCGTGCAGCAGCGCGGCGGTCAGCAGCAGGTCGGGGCGGCCGACGCGGCGGGTCAGCCCGGCGGCCTGCACGGCGGTCTCCACCAGGTGCCGGTCGACGGTGAAGCGGTGTACGGCGTTGCGCTGCGGGCGGCAGCGGACCCGCTCCCAGTCGGGCAGCAGCCGGGTGATCAGCCCTTCGGCCTCCAGCGCCTCCCAGACCTGGACGGTGGACTCGCCGGCGTCCAGCAGTGTCACGAACTGTTCGCGGGCCTCCCCCGGCCACGGCACGGGCAGCGGCTTGGCCGACGCGGCGAGCCTGCGGACGGCGTGCAGCGACAGCGGCAGCCCGGCCTGGGCCGCTGCCGCCGCCGCGCGCAGGGCCAGTACGGGGTCGCGGTCGGGTCTGGCGGCCAGTGCCAGCACGGCCTCGCCCTCCTGCTCCACGACGCCGTCGGCCAGCGGTACGCGCTCGGGGGTGTGGACGGCGGCGGGGGCGCCTCCCGGGCCGGAGGCTCTGGGGGAGGTACGGCCGCGGCCGAGCAGTCCGCGGCGGCGGGGCCGCTGCTGGCGTGAGCGCAGGACGCGGCCGACCTCGCGCCAGGTGACGTCGGAGGCGTACGCGATCCGCCGGGCCGCCTCGTAGACCTGGCGCAGCAGTGCGTCGGCGTCGAGCAGGCCGAGCGCGTCGGCGACCTGGTCCTGCTCCTGGAGGGCGAGCCGGTCGGTGGCGCGGCCGGTGGCCAGGTGCAGGGCGTCGCGGGCGTCCAGCAGGGTGGTGCGGGCCTCTTCGAGGCCCTCGCGGGGCGCGTCGGCGAGCCAGGAGGCGGCGACGGCCCGCAGGGCGGTGGCGTCGCGCAGGCCGCCGCGGGCCTCCTTGAGGTCGGGTTCCAGCAGGTACGACAGCTCGCCCTGGCGTTCGGCGCGCTCCTGGCACATCTCGTGCAGCGCGGGCAGCCGTTTGGGTGCCTGATTGCGCCAGTCGGCCAGGACGCTGCTGCGCAGGGCCGCGGTGAGCGCGGAGTCGCCCGCGATGTGCCGGGCGTCGAGCAGGCCGAGCTGGACCTTGAGGTCCTCCGCCGCGGTCTGCCGGGCCTCCGCCGGGGTGCGTACCGAGTGGTCCAGGGCCAGGCCGAGGTCCCAGACCGGGTACCAGAGGCGGTCGGCGAGGGCCGCGACGGTCTTCTGCGAGTCGTGCAGCAGCACCAGGTCGAGGTCGCTGCGCGGTGACAGCTCGCCGCGCCCGTAGCCGCCGACGGCCAGCAGGGCGAAGCCCGTGGTGCCGGTGGCCGCCGCGGCCTCGGTGGCGAGCTGCGCGAGCCACTGGTCGGTGAGGGCGGCCAGGGCCGCACGGCGCGGCGGCCCGGACCGCGCCTCCTCGGTGAGGAGGCGCAGCCGGGCCGCCGCGTAACTGCTGTCCTGCGCTTCGACGCTGTCGGTCACTCGTTCTCCACGCTGGGGGCCAATGGAATGGTCCTGGAGCGCGTCGGGGCCGCGCCCGTCGGTCTAGAGCGCGTCCGGGCCGCGCTCGCCGGTGCGGACCCTGACGGCCGTGTCGACCGGCAGACTCCACACCTTGCCGTCACCGATCTTGCCGGTTCTGGCCGCTTTCACGATCACTTCGATGAGCTGGTCGGCGTCCGCGTCCTCCGCCAGCACCTCTATGCGGATCTTCGGCACCAGGTCGACGGTGTACTCCGCGCCCCGGTAGACCTCGGTGTGTCCACGCTGCCGACCGTAGCCGCTGGCCTCGGTGACCGTGAGGCCGTGGACGCCGAACGCCTGGAGCGCTTCCTTGATCTCGTCGAGCCGGTGGGGCTTCACGACGGCGGTGATGAGCTTCACGCGTCCACCTTCTTGCTGGCGGCGTCCGCCTCGCTGGTCGCACCGGGGGCGGGAACGGAGGACCGGCCGCCGACACCCGCGAAGTCGTACGCGGTCTCGGCGTGCAGGACCTGGTCGACGCCGGTGACCTCTTCGTCGTCGGTGACCCGGAAGCCCATGGTGACGTCGATGAGCTTGGCGAGGACCGCGGCGCCCACCAGGGAGTAGCCGAGGACCGCGCCGACACCGATGAACTGGAGGCCGAGCTGGTGCCAGCCGCCCCCGTAGAAGACGCCCTTGGCGGTCTGGCCGACGCCGCCGGTGGCGAAGAAGCCGATCAGCAGGGAGCCGACGATGCCGCCGACCATGTGGACGCCGACGACGTCGAGCGAGTCGTCGTAGTTGAAGCGGTACTTCAGGCCGACGGCCGCGGCGCAGGCGACACCGGCGATCACACCGACGGCGATGGCGCCGAGCGGGGAGACCGAGCCGCAGGCCGGGGTGATCGCGACCAGGCCGGAGACCGCGCCGGACGCGGCGCCCAGGGTGGTGAAGGAGCCGTGCCTGATCCGCTCGTAGATCAGCCAGCCGAGCATCGCGGCGGCGGTGGCGACCTGGGTGTTGGTGAAGGCCACGGCGGCGACGCCGTCGGAGCCGAGCCAGGAGCCCGCGTTGAAGCCGAACCAGCCGAACCACAGCAGGCCGCAGCCGAGCATGACCAGCGGGAGGCTGTGCGGGCGCATCGGGTCCTTCTTGAACCCGTTGCGCTTGCCGATCACAAGGATGACTCCGAGGGCCGCGGCGCCGGCGTTGATGTGCACCGCGGTACCACCGGCGAAGTCGATGACACCCTTCTTGAACAGCCAGCCGTCGGAGGCCCACACCCAGTGCGCGACCGGGAAGTAGACGACCGTGGCCCACAGGGTGATGAACAGCGCCCATGCGGTGAACTTGACGCGGTCGGCGAGGGCGCCGCTGATGAGCGCCGGTGTGATGATCGCGAACATGAGCTGGAAGACGGCGAAGACATAGACCGGGATCCCGTATCCCGGCCAGAGCTCCGAGATACCGATACCGCGCATGCCCACCCAGTCGGTGCCGCCCATGAAGCCGCTACCGCTGTCGAAGGCGAAACTGAATCCGTACAGCGTCCAGAGAATGGTGATGATGCCCAGACTGATAAAACTCATCATCAGCATGTTCAGGGCGCTCTTGACGCGCACCATGCCGCCGTAGAAGAAGGCGAGACCTGGGGTCATCACCATCACTAGGGCGGCGCTGATCAGCATGAACGCCGTACTTCCGGTATCGAGCTTGGGCGCATCCGCGGCCAGCGTGATGATGGCTGGTGCCATCGGCGTCTCCTCGTCATCCGAACGGCCCGTGCGGGCGGTGCAAGGGTTGGGCCGGTTTTCGCCAAGAGATTCGCTCAGGCGGGTTTCCGACGATGCCGCACGGTGTTTCGGCGCCGTGACGAAGAAGTCGCGCGTGTTACGTAAAGGTGAACCGGCCGTACGTGACCGGAAGGCTGTATACGCGTGTGACGTGGGATGGGATACGAAGCGGATACGGACCGGCCACGAGTCAGGGAAGCCGGTCGGATACCCGTCGGTATACGGGACGGCCGGGACAGGCGTGACGGTATTGCCGCGTCACGGGGACGGCCGCGCCGACGTTTACGCGGACGCGGCGACTTCCGGGAGTTCCACCGAGAGCCGGTCGGAGAGCGCGACGACCTCGGCGACACCGCCGTAGTCGCGTACCGCGGACTGGGTGGTCTTGCGGATGCGGGTGTTGACGCGCTCGGAGCGGACCCGCTTGGCGACGGTGATGGCGTCCTCGGTGCAGTGGGCCGCCTGCTCGGGGTTCTGCTGGAGCAGGTGCACGGTGGCCAGGCCCACCAGGTTGAGCGCGTACGCGCGTTGGTGCACCGGGTCGTTGCTGAACAGCTCGACGGCGCGCTCCATGACGGGGTGCGCGAGGGAGGCGTACGTGGGGCTGCGGCCCGCGATGTAGGCGAGGTCGCGGTAGGAGTGCGCGTTCTCCGCGTTCAGTTCGGCCTCGTTGAAGAAGCTGATCCAGGACGGGTCCTCGGCCGGGCGGGAGTCGCTCCAGGTGTCCTCGGCCATCCGGACGGCGCGGTGGCACTTGTTGACCTGGCCCATGTTGGCGTACGCGCGGGCCTCCAGCGAGTGCAGCATCGCCTGGGTGGTGGCGGTGGCCGAATCCCGACTGCCGTACTGGGCGAGGTGGATGAGCTCCAGGGCGTCGTCCGGCCGGTCCAGGTGGATCATCTGACGGCTCATCGAGGACAGGATGAAGGCGCCGAGCGGCCGGTCGCCCGCTTCTTTTGCGGCGTGCAGCGCGAGCACCAGGTATTTCTGGGCGGTGGGCTGGAGTCCGACGTCGTAGCTCATCCATCCGGCGAGCGCGGCGAGGTCGGCGGTGATCCGGTACAGCCTGCGGGCCACGGCCTCGGGCTGCGGTTCCTGGAGCAGGTCGGTGACCTCGTGGAGCTGGCCGACGACGGCTTTGCGGCGCAGACCGCCGCCGCACTGGTTGTCCCACTCGCGGAACATCACGGTGGTGGACTCCAGGAGCTGCAACTCCTGTTCCGACAGCCGTGAGGGGCGCCCCGCGGCGTCGCGGGGCGCGGTGAGCAGCGGGCCGTCGGCGGGTGCGGGGCCCTGCGGGCCGGCCGCGGCGGTGCCGGTGGGCACCAGCCAGCGCTGCATGGGCTCGACGAGCGCGGGGCCCGCGGACAGCGCGAGCGAGGCGCCGAGGAAGCCGCGGCGGCCGAGCATCAGGTCGCTGCGGGAGAACTCGTTGATCAACTGGACGGTCTGCGGGCCCGCCCACGGCAGGTCCACGTCGCCGCCCGCGGCGGGCTGGTGCGCGGAGCGCAGCCCCAGGTCCTCGACGGGCACCACGCAGCCGAAGCGCTCGGAGAACAGCTCGGACAGGATGCGCGGGATGGGCTCGCGGGGCTGCTCGCCGTCGAGCCAGCGGCGCACGCGTGAGGTGTCGGTGCTGACGTGGTGGGCGCCCAACTGCCGTGCCCTGCGGTTCACCTGACGGGCCAGCTCGCCCTTGGACCAGCCACTGCGCACGAACCAAGAGGTCAACTGCGCGTTGGGCTGCTTCTCTTGTGTGCCGCCCACGGTCAAGCCCCCATCCGAACTAGCTCAACCCTTTGGATACCAGGGCTGGTTGAGTCCTGTCGACACCGCACGCACCGCCGTACGCATGCCTCCGGCATAACCGAGCAGGCGTGCGGGCGGCCCTCGTCGGCCTACGAACCGAAAGTAATCCTACGATCACCCGTCCGCGACCGTTGTTGCGGAAACGCCACCATTCGCCACCCCTTCGAATGAACTCGACTATGGCGACAGGCGATTCACTTGACACATGCCGGTCGGACGAGGTCAGGCGGGTGCGTAACCATCGGGCGCGGCGATCCGTTGGAGGTGTCATGGTGTTCACGATCGGCAGCATGCGGGAGATCCGGCAGCAGCGGACCGGAGGGCGGTCCGGGGTTCGGCCCGGCGCGCGCCGGCGAACGCGCGCCGCCGTGTGCACCACTGTCGCGGAGTACACGGGCTTGTGCGGCTGGGCCGTGGTGCCCGGTGCGCGGGCCTCGCGCGGCGGCGGTTCGTGCTCGTGCGGCGCGGACGACTGCAAGGAGCCCGGCGCGCATCCGCTGCCCTTCGCCGACGAGATCCCGGCGGGGACCACGCTTGAGCGGGCCGCCCATGCCTGGTCACAGGTGCCGGGGGCCGCGGTGCTGCTGCCCGCGGGGCGGTCCTTCGACGTGCTCGACGTGGCCGAGGCGTCCGGGCGCGGGGCGCTGGTACGGCTGGAGCGGATGGGGCTGCGGCTGGGCCCGGTCCTGCTGACGCCGACGGGGCGCGCGCAGTTCTTCGTCGCGCCGGGCGCCGCCGCCGAACTGCCGCACCTGCTCTACCGGATGGGCTGGGACGACGCGCGCCTCGACCTGTGGTGCCTGGGCCCCGGCGACCATGTGACCGCTCCCCCGTCCGACCTCGGCGGCCACGGCCCGGTCCGCTGGCTCCGCGAGCCGGTCCTCGACTCGGCCGCCCAGCCCCCCGAGGCCCGCCTCCTGCTCGGCACTCTGGCGTACGTCAGCCACCGCGACAGCGCCTTCGCCTGAGCCCTGCCGCTGCCGCTGCCGCTGCCGCCTGCCGCCTGCCGCCTGCCGCCTGCCGCCTGCCGCCTGCCGCCTGCCGTACACAACCAGGTACGAGTAAGGGGCGCTCACCTGGGTGAGCGCCCCTTACCGCAGCCGTACGACGGGGCCTAGTCCCCGATGAGTCCCCGTTCAGTCCCCGATGAGCGCGTCTACGAAAGCGCCCGGCTCAAACGGGGCCAGGTCGTCGGCGCCCTCACCGAGGCCGATGAGCTTGACCGGGACGCCCAGGTCGCGCTGGACGGCGACGACGATGCCGCCCTTGGCCGTGCCGTCGAGCTTGGTGAGGACGATGCCGGTGATGTCGACGACCTCGGCGAAGACGCGGGCCTGGACGAGGCCGTTCTGGCCGGTGGTGGCGTCGAGGACGAGCAGCACCTCGTCGACCGGGCCGTGCTTCTCGACGACCCGCTTGACCTTGCCCAGCTCGTCCATCAGGCCGGTCTTGGTGTGCAGGCGGCCCGCGGTGTCGATGAGCACCGCGTCGGCGCCCTCGGCGATGCCTTCCTTGACCGCGTCGAAGGCGATGGAGGCGGGGTCGCCGCCCTCGGGGCCGCGTACCGTACGCGCCCCGACGCGCTCGCCCCAGGTCTGGAGCTGGTCGGCGGCGGCGGCGCGGAAGGTGTCGGCCGCGCCGAGCACGACGCTGTGGCCGTCGGCGACCAGCACGCGGGCGAGCTTGCCCGTGGTGGTGGTCTTGCCGGTGCCGTTGACGCCGACGACCATCAGGACGGCCGGGGACTCCTCGTGGCTCTCGGTGCGCAGGGTGCGGTCCAGCTCCGGGTCGAGGAGCGTGATCAGCTCTTCGCGGAGCAGCCCGCGCAGCTCGTCCGGCGTCCGGGTGCCGAGCACCCGCACGCGGGTCCGCAGCCGCTCGACCAGCTCCTGGGTGGGCGCGACGCCGACGTCGGCGGTGAGCAGGATCTCCTCGATCTCCTCCCAGGTGTCCTCGTCGAGCCGTTCACGGGAGAGCAGCGTGAGCAGGCCCTTGCCCAGCGAATTCTGCGAGCGCGACAGCCGTGAGCGCAGCCGGACGAGGCGTCCCGCCGTGGGCTCCGGCTGTTCGATCACCGGCGCCTGGGGGACCTGCACCTCCTCCACGGCGTCGGGCGCGGCGGTCGCGCCGGGCAGCTCGACCTCTTCGATGGTCCTGCGGGGCTCCTCCCGCGGGGTCTCGGCCTCGTCACCGACGTGCGGTTCCGCGGGAGGCGCGGTGACGGACGGGCTGCTCGGCGGCGTCGGCGGGAGCTGCCGCTTCTTGCGGCGGCTGCCGACGACCAGTCCACCGGCGCCGAGGATCACGACCAGGGCGATGACTACGGCAAGGACGACGATTTCCATGGTTTCTTTCGGAGCCTTTCACCAGGTCAGGGCGTGTGCATGCTAGCCCACCGACCCTCGGGACCACCGAGGCGTCACGGCTCGGTCAGGCACACGCGCACGTCAACCGTACGGGAAACCCCCCGTCCGCCCAGGACCCGCGCCCGTATCCGCGCCCGTATCCGCGCCGCGCGAGCGACGGACGGCGGCTTTCCCCTGCCAGGTCCGGCCCGGCCCGGCCCGCCACAGCCCTGTGAATCTGACGCTACGTCAGCTAATCTCCGGTCGCCCGCATCCGGCGAAGGGGGCCGTCCGCCATGACCGTGACCGTCGTGCGCATGAATCTGATCGATCCGGGGGCCGAACCGAAGGCACTCGGAGCCCGGTACCGGGCGGCCCTGGAGATGGCCAGGTACGCCGACGAGCACGGTGTCACCACCGTGCAGACCGAGGAGCACCACGGCGCGGAGAACAACTGGCTCTCGGCGCCGCTGGCCTTCGCGGGGGCCGTGCTCGGCGCCACCAGCCGGATCTCGGTGACCGTGTCCGCGCTGATCGGGCCGCTGCACGACCCGCTGCGGCTCGCGGAGGACCTGGCCGTACTGGACCTGGTCAGCGGCGGGCGGCTGGTCACGGTGGCCGGGATCGGCTACCGCCCGGAGGAGTACGCGGCCTTCGGCCAGGACTGGCACCGGCGCGGCGCCCTCCAGGACGAGGTGCTCGACACGCTGATCGCGGCCTGGACCGGCGAGCCCTTCGACTACCGCGGCCGTACCGTACGCGTCACGCCCCGCCCGTACTCCCGGCCGCATCCGCCGCTGCTGATCGGCGGCAGCTCACGGGCCGCGGCCCGCAGGGCGGCCCGGCTCGGCCTGCCGTTCTTCCCCAGCGCGCACCTGCCGGAACTGGCGGCGTACTACGAGGAGCGGCTGGCCGCGTACGGCACGGAGGGCTGGTGCCTGATGCCCCCGGCCGACGTGCCGCTGCTGCACATCGCGGAGGACCCGGACCGGGCCTGGGCCGAGTACGGCGGGCACCTGCTGCACGAGGCGCGCACGTACGCGTCCTGGCAGTCGGGCGACATCCACTCGGCGGTCCGCTCGGCCGCGTCGGGCGTGGCGGAACTGCGCGCGGAGGGCGTCTACCGGATCGTCACACCGGCGCAGTGCGTCGCCCTCGCCGAGGCGGGCGGTGACCAGGCGAGCCTGGTGCTGCACCCGCTGTGCGGGGGCATGCCCGTCGACGAGGGCTGGCGGAGCCTGCGGCTGCTGGCGGAACAGGTGCTCCCCAAGCTGGCCGCGTGACGCGTCGCGGACGCCGGGTGCGGCGTCACCCCATCTCCTCCAGCGTCTTGCCCTTCGTCTCCTTCACGAACAGCAGTACGAACGGGATGGAGGCCACCGCGAAGCACGCGTAGATGACGTACGTGCCCGACAGATTCCAGTCCGCCAGGCTCGGGAAGCTCGCGGTGATGGCCCAGTTGGCGATCCACTGCGCGGAGGCGGCGACGCCGAGCGCCGCGGCCCGGATCTTGTTGGGGAACATCTCGCCGAGGAAGACCCAGACGATGACACCCCACGACAGGGCGAAGAAGAGCACGAAGCAGTGGGCGGCGATCAGGGCGACCGTGCCCTCGGTGTTCGGCAGGGTGGCGCCGGACTTGGCCGAGAAGGCCCACGCCTCCAGGGCGAGCGCGACGGCCATGCCCGTGGAGCCGATCAGGGCCAGCGGCTTGCGGCCGATCCGGTCCACGAAGATCATCGCGATCACCGTGCCGATGATGTTCACGATCGACGTGGTGAAGGAGTAGAAGAACGAGCTGCTGGGGTCGATGCCGACGGACTGCCACAGCGTGGACGAGTAGTAGAACGCCACGTTGATGCCGACGAGTTGCTGGAACATGGACAGGCCGATGCCGATCCAGACGATCGGCAGGAAGCCCCCGCGCGAGCCGAGCAGGTCCTTGAAGGTCGACTTGTGCTCGCGGCGCATGGCGGTCTGGATCTCGGCGACACGGGCGTCCAGGTCGGTGTCCGCGCCCTCGATGTCGGCGAGTACGGCCTTGGCGTCCTTCTCCCGGTTCACGGAGATCAGGAAGCGCGGCGACTCGGGGATCGCGAACGACAGCATCCCGTAGATCACCGCGGGGATGACCATCACGCCGAGCATGATCTGCCACGCCTCAAGGCCGATGATGTGGCCGCGCTGGTCGCCGTGGGCGCCCTTGAGGATGGCGTAGTTGACGAGCTGCGAGACGGCGATGCCGAGCACGATGGCGGCCTGCTGGAACGAGGCGAGCCTGCCGCGGTAGGCGGGCGGCGAGACCTCGGCGATGTAGGCCGGGCCGATGACCGAGGCCATGCCGATCGCGAAACCGCCGATGATCCGCCACAGGGCCAGGTCCCACAGCGCGAAGGGCAGTGCCGAGCCGACGGCGCTGACGGTGAACATGACGGAGGCGATCTGCATGCAGCGGATTCGGCCGATCCGGTCGGCGATCCGGCCCGCGGTCGCCGCGCCGATGGCACAGCCGATCAGGGCGATGGCGATGACCTGCGCGAGCGTGCCGGAGCCGATGTCGTACTTGTCACGGATGGCCTCGACGGCGCCGTTGATGACGGAGCTGTCGTAGCCGAAGAGAAAGCCGCCCATGGCGGCGGCGGCCGTGATGAAGATGATGTGGCCGAGGTGTTCCGGCAGTGCGTTGTGGTCTGCCGGCGCGGAGGATCGTGGGGTGCTGGTCAAGATGGCTCCTCGGGCTCGGCGGTGAGCCCTCACATGAGGGTCTGGATCTTCGAGTGTCAGCCGACGCGCCGGTCGCCACCACTCGGGAACCGGGCGTGACCCGGAGCCCTACGCGGTCGGCTGCTTGCCGTTCCGCAGCCGCTGGCTGATCACCTTGGACACACCGTCACCCTGCATCGATACGCCGTACAGGGCATCAGCGACCTCCATCGTCCGCTTCTGGTGCGTGATCACGATGAGCTGCGAACTCTCCTGGAGCTCCTCCATGATCCGGATGAGCCGCTGGAGATTGGTGTCGTCCAGCGCGGCCTCGACCTCGTCCATCACGTAGAACGGACTCGGCCGGGCCTTGAAGATCGACACCAGCATCGCCACCGCGGTCAGCGAGCGCTCACCGCCCGACAGGAGCGACAACCGCTTGACCTTCTTCCCGGGCGGACGCGCCTCAACCTCCACACCTGTGGTCAGCATGTTGTCCGGGTCGGTGAGCAGCAGCCGGCCCTCCCCGCCGGGGAAGAGCCGCGAGAAGACGCCCTCGAACTCGCGGGCGGTGTCGTGGAAGGCGGCCGTGAAGACCTGTTCCACCCGCTCGTCCACGTCCTTGATCACCTGGAGCAGGTCGGCCCGTGTCTTGCGCAGGTCCTCCAACTGCTCGGTGAGGAACTTGTGCCGCTCCTCCAGCGCCGCGAACTCCTCAAGCGCCAGCGGGTTGACCTTGCCGAGCTGCGCGTACGCCTTCTCCGCCGCCTTCAGCCGCTTCTCCTGTTCGGGGCGGTGGTACGGGCGCGGCTGGTTGCGCGGGTCCTCCGGGTCCTCGGGCAGGAGCTCGCCCTCGGCGGGCGGCGACGGCGGCACGAGCTGGTCGGGGCCGTACTCGGCGACGAGCCCCGCGGGCTCCATGCCGTGCTCCTCCAGCGCCTTGGCCTCCAACTGCTCGATCCGCATGCGCTTCTCCGCGCCCAGCACCTCGCCCTTGTGGACGTCGCCGGTCAGCCGGTCCAGCTCGCTCTTCAGATCCCGGCCGCGCCGCCGTTCCTGGCCCAGCTCCGCCTCGCGCTCCGCTCTCGCCCGCTCGGCGGCGGCCCGCTCCTGCTCGGCGCGGCCCAGCGAGATCTGGACGCAGTCCAGCAGCGCGCGGGCGCCCTCCGCCACGGCCGCCGCGACGGACGCCTCATAGGCGAGCCGGGCCCTGCGCTGCTGGGCGCGGGCCCGGGTCTCGCGCTCGGCGCGCGCCGCCCGGTCCAGGCCGTCGGCCCGGCCCGCAAGGCCCTTGACCCGTTCCTCGTGCGTACGGACCTGGAGCCGCGCCTCCATCTCGGTCTGCCGGGCGTTCGCGCCGTCGGCGGACAGCCGGTCCCGTACGGAGGTGTCCGGCTCCTCCTCGCCGGGCTCCTCCTCGGCCTCGCTCAGCCGGTACGACAGCTCCTCGAACTCCTCGCGGGCCGCCGCCAGCGCCTCCTCGGAGCGGCCCACGGCCGCGGCGGCCCGGTCCGCCTCCCCCGCCGCCGCCCTGGCCTGGCCGCCGAACCGGCCCAACTGCTGCGCGACCGACGACTTCTCCTTCTCCGCCGCGCGGCGGAGCTGCGTCAGCGCCTCGACCTCGCGCGTCGCCACCGCCCGCCGCTCCTTGGCGTCCTGCTGCTCGGCCGCCAGCGCCGCACAGCGCGCGTCGAGCCGCTCCAGCTCGGCCGTCGCCTCGTCGACCTGCGCCTGCACTTCCAGCAGGCTGGGCGCCTTCGCCGAGCCGCCCTGCGCGAGGTGCGCGGACAGCACATCACCCTCCGCGGTCACCGCGGTCAGCTCAGGACGCCGTCCGACCAGCGCCTCGGCCTCCTCCAGCGACTCCACGACGACGATCCCGTCCAGCAGCCGCCGCACCGCGGGCAGCAACTCCCCGTCCGCGGCGACCAGTTCCACCGCCCACCGCGCCTGCGCCGGCAGCCCTGCGGCCTCCGGCCTCGGCCCCGGGAC